>NZ_JAQWOO010000045.1 GCF_029245835.1 Algibacter sp.
CAAAATAAATCTGTAATTTTAGAGTAACAAAACATAGATAGGTTTTTAGATTAATAAATTGAATTTCAGTACTTTAATTTACTAAAAATCTATCTTTTTTACTATTAAAACTTATCTAAATATTAATCGAACTCAGGTTTAAACGACTTAAGTTTACTTTTTTTCTGATAAACTCAACTGTTCTTATAATTTCAAACCTAACCTATCCAGTTTTCAGAAATTCAGTATTTTTGGCATAATAAATGTCCCATTATTTATTAGATGAACGACTTAAAATACATACTAATAATTTGCCCTTTCATGCTGATTGCTCAGATAAAGGACATTAAACAAGATTCTATACCTAAAGAATATCTTATTATTGAAGGCGATTCAGTACCTAGAACATCTATAGATTTAGATGAAGTGATGCTTTTACATAAGCTCAAGTTTGATAGTAGAGACGATAGAATCCGGTATTTAATTTTAAGACGAAAAACCATCAAAGTATACCCGTATGCTAAAATGGCAGCAGAACGCTTAGATTCTATGAATACAAGGTTAGCAACACTTACTAGGAATCGTGAAAAGAAACGTTATACAAAACGTATTCAAAAATATATTGAGGGTGAGTTCTCTGAGGAATTAAAAAAAATGTCGCGTACAGAAGGGCAAATTTTAGTAAAACTCATACACCGCCAAATAGGAAAAACAGCGTTTGATTTAATAAAGGAATTACGAAGTGGTTGGCGTGCCTTTTGGTATAATACAACTGCCAGTATGTTTGATATTTCACTAAAACGAGAATTTGACCCACTAAACCAAAAAGAGGATTATTTAATTGAAGATGTCTTGCAACGTAACTTTCAAAGCGGACGATTAGAACGTCAAAAATCAGCTATTAAATTCGATTTTTACGATTTAACAAATAAGTGGGTTCATCAAAATACACCCGAATAAATGCGTGTTCAAACTCCATTCGAAGAAAAACTCAATGCCATATCTCATGCCATTGGTGCTTTGTTTGGTATTGCAGCCCTAGTTTTACTCATCTTAAAGGAAACGAGTAAAACGAGTTGGAGCTTATTTAGCGTCATTGTTTACGGTACTTCAATCATCATCTTATTTATGGCTTCAACATTTTACCACGCCGTAAAAGGGGAGAAGCGAAAGCACTATTTTAGAATTGTAGACCACATCAGTATTTATTTCTTAATAGCGGGAACCTACACGCCAGTTTGTTTAATCGCTTTAGAGCATACTTTAGGGTGGACACTCTTTTTCGTCGTTTGGGGGATTGCAGCTTTTGGTGTGATTTTAAAACTTTTTTTTACAGGAAAGTTTGAATTATTTTCAACGCTGCTTTATTTAGTCATGGGCTGGCTCATTATTTTTGACTTTTCTAATTTAGCTGAAACTATAGGTAACCCTGGTATATTATTCTTATTTGCAGGCGGATTATCCTACACAGTCGGTATTGTTTTTTATGCGATTCAAAAAATACCATTTAACCATGTGATTTGGCATCTGTTTGTTTTGGCAGGCGCTATTTGTCACTTTTTCATGATTTACTTGTATGTAATATAATGATATTATAATTTTCTATGATTACCATTAAACGAGCCAATACAACTTCAGGCTATCATCAAATAGAAGCTTTAGCAGATACTATTTGGAGAGCGCATTACATTCCCATAGTTGGAAAACCGCAAATAGATTATATGTTAGATAAATTTCAATCTGCGAAAGCTATTGAAAAACAAGTTGAAGAAGGTTTTGAGTATTTCTTTTTAATTTATTATGGAACTCCAGTTGGCTATATGTCCATAAAACAAGAAGTTAAGGCTTTGTTTTTAAGTAAACTATATATACTGAGTAGCTACAGAGGTAAAAAAATAGGTAAGACTGCCATGCCGTTTATAGAAAACAAAGTGAAAGCTTATAATTTGGAACGTATTAGGTTAACGGTCAATAAGAATAATAGCAATGCAATTAAAGCTTACGAAAAATTAGGTTTTGTAAATGTACGACCATTGGTTACCGATATAGGAAATGGCTTTGTAATGGATGATTATGAGATGGTGAAAAAGGTTTGATGTCTTATGTCATTACGAGGAGCTCAGTGACGTGGTAATCTTTTCAATTGAATTTCAATGTGTAATTAGATGAAAGCGATAAAACAGATTGCCACAACATTTTTCAAATGTTTCGCAAAGACGTTTCATTTTAATTTCACCCTTCAATAACCTCCTTATATTCCTCAAAAAAAGCTTCAAACAAGCTCATGTTTTTATTGAAGAATTCCATAACATCGCGCCAAGAGTTTTTATTATGTATAGAAACCTTTTGTTCAAGAGGCACATAGATTCTTGAAATTTCCTTTTTGTTTTCTAAAAAATATGCCTCCTCATAAATAGCTTCAGGAAGATATTCCTCTAAAAGAATCGATTTTAAGGCAACTAACTTTTCCCAAAAATTAATACGGTTTTCTAAATCATCCTCTAAATCTAAAGCCACTAAAGCTGTTTTATTATCAAAATGAAATTTAAAACTTAAGCCTTTCAGTTTGGTATCATACAAAACCCATTTCCGTGGGAACGATTTCCCAAAGCTTGTCCAAAATTCTTGTCTTAATATGCGCGATTCTTCTTTAGAGAACATTTAAAAGCCCTTCCTTAATCCTTCCCAAAGGGAAGGAAACACTTTTGTGTTAATAATTTATACTTATAATTTTTACATTTCGTTATCCATAACAGTTCCCTTTCCTTTGGAAAGAGGGTAGGGAAAGGCCTCTATACCAAATAAGCCACCCCAACCCCAAGTATAATAGAAATAAACTTAGATAAGTTGAATTTATGCCCTTCGCCACTTTCAAACAAAATGGTGGTGGAAATATGGAAAAATATCCCAATAACTATGGCGTTAATAACATGCGCATATTCAGCAATCATAATGGACGAATGTGAAATCCAAGTGCCCAACGGTGTCATTAATGCAAATACCAACAAAAAGCTTCCAATCTGTATTTTAGTATAATTAGACTGTAATAAAAACATAGTAATTAACGTAGCAATGGGTATTTTATGCACCAAAACCCCATACACCATATCATTGTGGTCATGAATAGAAAAGCCTTCTAAAAAACTATGGATACATAAACTGATAAAGAGCAACCACGGAAAAGCGGTATCGTGTTTATGAATATGCACATGCCCATGTTCTGCCCCCTTCGAGAATAACTCCAACACAATTTGTAGCATAATACCGCACATAATAAAAAGGCCAGTAAGCTTGGTGTTTAAATGACTATAAACCTCCGGAAGCAATTCAAAAAGGGTTAAAGCCAATAAAAAGGCACCACTAAAAGAGAGTAGGAGCTTGGTGTTCCAAGACTTTTGTTTTTTACTAAAAAAAGCTAAAACAAAGCCTAAAACCACTGCAAGTATGGGAAAAAGAAACTTATTCATTTAAAATAATACTGTAATTATTATTACTTATGTCCCCTCGATCGCAGTCGAGAGGTTCTTTAAATCCGATATTTTTATTAGGTCTCGACTGCGCCCGACCAGACATTAAATATTTTTTTAAAAATTATTGATAAAGCCAATTATCAATAAAATTCACCACATTACTAATAATTAAATGTCGATTATCAACCTATTTAAAAATCATAACTAAACGTTCCGAAGTTTTTGGGTTAAACTTATGCAACTTATAATCACCAAAAACATCTAATAAATATACACCAGCCTGTTCAAAAAGCGCTTCAAAATCAGCTAAGGTAAAACCACGCACACGCTCCTGAAAATTGTACAACCTTTCATCAGCCGTAAAAGTAATATCTTTTATAATATATCCATCTTCCACGTAGCGTTTTAAATGGAAATCAATATCCTCAACCGTTTTAACCTCTTCAGGCACTAAATTATCAATCACAAACTCACTATTCATAAAATCAATAACCCCAAAACCAAAGGGGTTTAATTCTGCTTTAATAGCCTCAATAGTTTTCAAATTATCCGCATCATCCTCAAAATACCCAAAACTGGTAAACAGATTAAAAACCGCGTCAAACGTTTTGTGGTAAGGGGTACACATATCATGCACATCAAAACGCAAGCGGTGGTTTTCAAACTGTTTTGCAAAATCAATGCTATTCGCACTTAAATCCACACCCGTTACATCAAATCCAATTTTATTAAGGTATAAAGCATGTCGCCCCTTTCCGCAAGCCAAATCTAAAATAGTACCACCCTCCGGAATATTTAAGTAATTGGTAAGCGTATCCATAAAAGCATGCGCTTCGGTATCATCCCTGTCTTTATATAAAATGTGATAAAATGGCGTGTCAAACCAAGAAGTAAACCAAGCCGTTGTGTTGTTAGTCATATGTTTTTTTTGGGGTTACCCCGCCCAAAAGCGGGGTCAGGCTTTCCGTTACAAGTCCTCGCTTCTGCGCTTAGGCGCAAAAGCTGTGGGCTTTCCACTGCAATCCTTAACCCGAATTATCAATAAACTTTACGTTTGCCGCAAAATTACATTATTTTTGCAATCTATTAGACGTAAATAGTCTATCAGACTTAAAAAATGGCAGAAAATTTTAACATGGTAGCCAAAACCCTATTTGGCTTCGAAGATTTATTAGAAAAAGAACTCACACAACTTGGCGCTATGTACGTAAAAAAAGGCGTCCGAAACGTCGCTTTTTCAGGCGATAAAGGGTTTATGTACAAATGCAATTTAGCATTGCGTACCGCAGTAAAAATCCTAAAACCCATCCATTCCTTTACCGTAAAAAATGAAAAAGATTTATACGATAAAATTTACGCCATGGATTGGTCGCAGTATTTAAAACCAACAGGAACATTGGCGGTAGATGCCACCATACATTCCGATTTGTTTTCGCACTCGCTATACATCGCACAAAAAACAAAAGACGCCATAGTTGATAAGTTTAGAGAAACCGACGGACAACGACCAAACGTAGACCTCAAATTCCCAGACCTAAAAATAAACGTGCATATCGATAGGAGAAAATGTACCATATCCCTAGATTCATCAGGCGATTCTCTTCATAAACGTGGCTATAAAACCGCCACCAATATTGCACCCATAAACGAAGTTCTGGCAGCAGGACTCATCATGCTATCTGGTTGGGACGGACAAACCGATTTTATGGATCCCATGTGCGGTTCCGGAACCATGCTCATAGAAGCCGCTATGATAGCCTGTAATATTCCGCCAAACCTTATGCGAAAAGAATTTGCATTCGAGCGCTGGCAAGATTGGGATGTGGAGCTATTCGAAAAAATTGAAGCATCCCTACTCGGAAAAACTCGTGATTTTCATCATAAAATCACAGGTTACGATAAAGCACCAAGTGCCGTATCCAAAGCCATAGAAAATGTAAAAAACGCTCAACTAGAAGATTTTATAGACGTTAAGCACGAAGATTTTTTTAAAACCCAAAAGGGAGGCGACGAGAAACTTCATATGGTATTTAACCCGCCATACGGCGAGCGTTTAAATATCGATATGGAAGAATTTTACGCCAATATTGGCGATACGCTAAAACAAAACTATCCAGGTACAGATGCTTGGTTTATTACCTCAAACCTCGATGCACTAAAGCATGTAGGATTGCGCCCTTCAAGAAAAATACATTTATTTAATGCGAAACTAGAATCGCGTTTAGTAAAATATGTGATGTACGAAGGGAGTAAGAAGGGGAAGTATATGAATAACTAAATTCCTTCCTTTCGACTGCGTTCAAGATAAACTACAGCAGGAATCTCATGAATTGAATCGTCATTGTGAGGCACGAAGCAATCTGTTTGTTTAGAGTTATTAATAAAGTTCTAGTTTTTAATTAAGAGATTGCCACGTCGTACCTCCTCGCAATGACGGATTAATTAAAACAAAGGCAACCGCTCAAACTGCGCAATTAAAAACAACTTACCACAAGCACGCGCATCAGACAATGCATCATGGTGTTTTAAAGCAATGTTATGCACTTTACAACACGCATCTAACTTTGCAGGTTTATACCCTTTTTTACGATACATTTTAAGTGTACATTCCCAACGCTCGGGCATGATTAAATCAGACTGCGGAATGTTATAATCTTTCATCGTTTTTAGTAAAACGGTTCTGTCAAAAGACTCATTATGTGCTACGGTAACGATACCCGAAATACGCTTTTTAATCTCTGGATAAACGCCTCTAAAGTTTGGAGAAAACTGCGTGTCATCTTCAGTAATACCATGCACTTGCTGGTTGTGCCAATTATAAGCGTTGTTTGGTGGTTGTATTAACGCATGAAACTCGTCAATAATAACACCATCTTTAAACGTTACAATACCAACAGAACAAATGTGGTGGCTTTTTGCGGTCTCGAAGTCTATGGCTGCAAATGTGGTTGACATGGTTAAGGTTTTGGAAGTAAAGTTACAGTTTTATGTTTGGAATTTGGTTTTATATGCTATGAAGAATTCTTCTTGTTTTTTTAGAATTACTATATTAAATGGTTTCGCTACAGCTAAGCTCCGTTTAATGGCCGCAAGATGTTCTAATTCTAAAAAGACATGTTTTTAATAATCCTAAAATTAGATTAGAAAACTGTATTCGATATTTCTGTTACGCCACTAAGCGGCGCTTAGCGGTAGGGGGAGTAAACTGTTATTTCGTAAATAATTTTGGTCTCCGCTTATTGGTTTTGTGTATGGTTAGTTGCGTGTTTCAGCAACTAATTTAGTAAACAAAAAAGAACGCGATAAAATTCGCGAGGATTTTCGTAAGTAGGCGAGAACTAGCCATTAATTATACATGCTATTGTGTGTAGTTTTTATTCCATTATTCTATTTTTCAAATCCATTCTTTCGTGCAAAATTCTCGTTATCTCAACATAATTTTCGTTTAAAGTTCTGTAAAATATTATATGTCGATTTGCCTTTAATCCCAGAAGTTGTTCTGATATTCCGCCGTAGTATTTTCCTGAATCTGGATTCTCTGCAATTTCTTGACAATTAGAAATAAGTCCATCGTAATATTTGTCAGCTTGCATTTCCGACCAAATTTCAAATGTATACTCCCAAATCTTTGATAAATCTTCAACAGCATTGTTGGTCAACTTATATTCAGCCATTCGAGTGTTTTTTTGCTTTTAGAGATTCAAGATGTTTTTTTGGATCAAAATCGTGAGCTATTCCGCTGTCAATGCCTTCTTGAATTGCTTTTTTCAAAGCAATCACTTTACTTTCTTCTTCTTCTAAAAGTCTTAATCCAGCACGAATAACTTCGCTAACATTTTTAAATCTCCCTTCTCTAATGCTACTTTGGACAAATTGGTCGAAATAATTTCCGAGTGATATAGATGTGTTTTTACTCATTTTAGTACTAATTTAAATCAAATATACCAAAAATTGGTATAATGACCAAATTCCTCAAATTGCATACAACATTTAGATATGGTTCCATTGTAATAAACTATATCGTTCGATACTGAAACAAGTACAGCACAAGTAAGCGAAGATGGAATTTTCTGACTAAAAAAGGAATGCGTACTTATATGAAATTATCAACAATGAATATTATAAATTAACAGTTCCGTAGCTTTCAAAAAAAAATCCCTTTCGTTGCTGCTAAGCTCCACTTAGAGGTCGCAAGATGTTCTAGTTCTAAAAAGACATGTTTTTATTAATCCTAAAATTAGATTAGAAAACTGTATTGGTAATTTCTGTTACGCCACTAAGCGGAGCTTAGCGGTATCGAGGGCTTTTGATTTATTATTTATTTTTTTAAGTGCTTTGTGCAACGATTACCGTTTTTGCAGTAGTGTTTTTATTCTTTCCTGTTATTCAAATCATATTTGCGATAGGATTTATAAACGTGTTGGTAATAAACATTTTCAAAAGGAAGTCCCTCAAACCTAAATTTACAAAAAATGTGAGGACAATTATAATAATCATCACCTTCGATATCATATTCAACTATGTCCGAAAAATTTATTTGTCCAATTTTTATTACGCTCAATAATTCTCCTGTTATTTCTGTGTCTTGATAAGCATAATCCCAAGAATTATCTTCATAAACTTGAATGGTTTCAATTCCAATAATAAATTCCATTCCATTGTAATAAAGTGATTTAATTTCGGCAGCAAACCAAGAATATTCACCATAATCGTTAGGTTTATTACTTGTAGGATATTGACTTGCATCATAAGCACGTAATATCATTCTTGAACGTCTTTTTCTATCTCTTTGAGAGTAATTTATCCATTCAGAAAAGTCTTTAGATATTCTTTTCTTTAATCCTAAATTTCTTTTTAATTTCAGTTCTTTAATATCTTCATTAATAATGAATTTGGGCCAAAATTTCTGTAATAAATTATTGTGGTCCATAAATTTTGATTGAAGTGTATCCCAACCAAAATAAATAATTTCAAAGGCAGTTTTCAGCTCTTCCTTTAGAACTTCGCAATATTCATCTATTTCTGGGTTATCTTTGAATGTAGAAGTGAAGTAAAGAATATCAAACTTAATTTTTAAATCATTGTCTAATATTTTTTTTACGTCTTTTTCGATATCATCTAAAAGTTCCTTTTTTAAAAGTATATCTCTCCTACTTAAATCCTTTTTTTTGCATTGAATAGCTATGTTTTTCTGGGCAGAAAAGATGTCAATTCCTTTTTGATTATGTCCTTTTCGACCAAATTTTTTAAATGTGCTTGTCTTTTCGATATTGTCGAATAATTCACAAATAGCATCTTCAAACAAGTCTTCATTATTAGGTGCAGGAAGTTGATATAGATTCATTTGTTTGAGATTTTGGCTTACATTACTTACAACATTTAGATATGGTTCCATTGAAATGAACTATATCGTTCGATACTGAAACAAGTTCAGCACAAGTTAGCGAAGTTAGAATTTTCTGACTAAAAAAGCAATGCTTACTTATATGTAATTATCAACAATCAATATTATAAATTAACAGTTCCGTACCTTTCAGAAAAAAATCCATGGCATTCAACCACATTTTAAAAGCCAAAGTAAATTGGCAATTGGCTCATAACGAAACCACACAAAACCCCAAAGGTTTTAGTAGAAACCATGTGGTAACTATAGCCAATAAAAAAATACCTCTAGAGGTGTCTGCAGCAAAAGCGTTTAGAGGGGATGAAGCCCTTTATAATCCAGAAGACCTGTTATTATCTGCTTTGGCTTCCTGCCATATGATGTCTTATTTATACGTTTGCACACAGCATAACATTGAAGTTTTAGACTATGAGGATAACGCCGAAGCTGTTTTAGAAGTTGAAGCGTCGGGGAGTGGGTGTTTTAGAAAAGTGATTTTAAATCCTGTGGTAACCATACAAGATGCTTCAAAAAAAGAACTTGCCAAAACGCTTCACACAAAAGCTAATAGTTTATGTTTTATTGCTAATTCTTGTAATTTCCCTGTAGAGCATTATGCAGAAATAGTAATTAACATGAGTTAGAGGTAAAATGTACCTGGTTTGATGACAGACTTTGGCGGATTGACCCGCGTTAGGGATAGTAGTGGCATCCTTTTTTAATAAGAAACACAAACTTTATTTTGAACTTTCATTTAACAGATAGCCACGTGCTTCGTTCTCGTTATGACGTTTAAAAAAGATATAACGGATAGCCCGACCCTTTTCGGGGAACGCCCAAATTAATAATTTACTACTTTACCTTCTTATAGAGTGGAATTCTATAGGCTAAGAAGTAGCTATAGCCTGCGCCAATTCTGCTAGTATCGTAAGTTTTACCAAAACCTGGTATATAAACATTATCAAAATTGTCTGGGACCGTTTGGCTTACAGCTATTTTTAATTGCACATTCAAGCCTAAGTACAGGTTGTTGAGTATTTCTGCTTTTATTCCTAATATAATTTCTGCCCAAAACGCAGTTAGCCCTGTTAGTTCTTGTTTTGTTTCTGATATGAGTTGTGGTGCCCAATATTGGTCTATGCTATACACTTGAAAACTATTTAAATCATGACTAAAGGTGCTTGCTCCAACTCGGAACCCAGAATAAATCATGTTGTCCATATTCAGCCAGTTTTCATACATATTATAATCAAAACCGCCTTTTATGTAACTGCCTTTGGTGGTGATGTTTAAAAAATCGTTAATGGTGTTTTTTTCTTCAAAACCAATTTCACCGGCTACATATAATTTCTCTTTTAGACGGTAATCTGCCATAATTTCAAACCCTGTATAATCATCATCTATAGTAGTTCTTATCAGTTTACCAATATCCCCACCTACTCGAAGTCCATATTTTAGTTTGATTTTAGTAGAATCGTTAGCGGTACTAACAATACTGTCATTTTGAGCGTTAACTAATACACACAAAAAAAACGAGCATATTAAGCTACTAATGCGATATATTAAAGTGTGTTGTTGTCTCATCTTCTACAGATTGATTGTCGGTTAAAGGTTGTCTTGAAAGCATCCAATTATCACCATCATCAACAATGGTAAGTGTTACGTTTTTAAAAATAGTTTTAAAACCACAGGCACGAGATACAAATACTTGCTCGCGACTGTAATTTATAATAATACGATCCTGATTACCGTCAATAAAATCATCAGCGGTATCATCAGGTGTGCCAGCATCATTTACAGTGGCTTCTTTTACTAAAATATACTCCGTGGTGTTATCATCTGTTTTTAATGGCAAAACTAGATTATCTGTATCTTGAAAAATATAGCCTGGTAAAAAATTCTCATTATCAGCTCCAATAACCACCAAATCGAATACATTTTTTGAGTTATCTGAATTTGCCGAATCTAATAAATCTATTAATAATCTTGGAGTAGTTGGGGTAGACGCTGGACAAATATCGTCGCGTTCGCAGCTATAATTGCTTATTGCTAAAATGAGTGTTATTAGAAGTAGGCTTGTTTTTTTCATTAATTGTTTTGTATATGCGTTTATTTGTTTATCCGTTTAGTTGAGAATGCCTTAGCGCATTTAGCATATTCGTTATTTTTTCAATTTTAGCTCTGACTAATATATAATCATTTTCAGAAATAAAATTTAATTCTTTTGAAATTATTAATTGATTTAATACTTCCATTGCAGAACTGAAAGATATTGTTGTAAAATGTGCTTTATCTTTATTTGTGTTTCTGGATGTTCCCTCAGATAGATTTGATGACATTGAAATTGATGCACGCCTTAATTGACTTATTAAACCAAATTTTTCTTCCGAAGGGAAGGTATTAGTTATTTTATAAATGGTCTTTACCAACTCTATAGACTCTTTCCAAACTTCTAATTTTTCAAATGAATACGTTTTCATTTTAAACAAATAAACTTTTTTAAACAAATAAACCTCTAACGTTTTTCAAGTAATACTACATTTTCCACATGAAAAGTTTGCGGAAACATATCTACAGCTTGGGTTTTTATCACTTTGTATTGTGCATCCATTAGCGCTAAATCTCTAGCTTGCGTAGCGCTGTTACAACTTACATACACGACTCGTTTTGGAGCAATGTTTAATATTTGTTGCACGACATCTTTATGCATGCCATCTCGTGGCGGATCGGTAATTATAACATCTGGCTGTCCATGCGTTTTAATAAATATATCATTAAAAACCTGTTTCATATCGCCAACAAAGAATTCAACGTTAGTAATGTTATTTAATTGTGCATTTTCTTTGGCAGCGGTAATAGCATCAGGAACAGATTCTACACCAATAACTTTACTGGCTTGTTTTGCAACAAACTGCGCTATGGTTCCGGTTCCTGTATATAAATCATAAACCAATTCGTTACCTGTTAAACCTGCAAAATCTCTTGTAATTTTATAAAGTTCAAAAGCTTGATTAGAGTTGGTTTGATAGAATGATTTCGCATTAATCTTAAATTTTAAACCTTCCATATCTTCAAAAATATGGTCGGCACCTTTATAGCAAATCACCTCTTGATCGTAAATGGTATCGTTTGCTTTCCCGTTAATAACATATTGCAATGCGGTTATTTCTGGAAATTTTTCAGCAATAAAATCGAGGATTAATTCACGTTTGGTTTTATCTTCTTTAAAAAACTGAATCATCACCATAATATCGCCTGTGCTAGACGTTCTAATCATCATGGTTCTTAACAGTCCAGTTTGATTTCTAGTATTAAAGAATTCTAAATCGTTATCAATAGCAAATTGCTTCACTGCGTTTCTAATAGCGTTGGAAGGGTTTGCTTGTAAATGGCATTTTTTTATGTCTAAAATTTTATCCCACATACCAGGAATATGAAATCCTAATGCATTTCTATCTCCTAAATCTCTGTCAGATTGAATTTCTTCAAGGGTTAACCAACGGCTATCGCTAAATGAAAATTCCATTTTATTTCTGTAGAAATAGTGTTCTTCCGAACCTAAAATAGGTGTGATTTCAGGAAGTTCTATGTGCCCAATGCGCGTTAAGTTATTAGTAACTTCTTTTTGCTTATAATACAATTGATGCTCATAACCCATGTCTTGCCATTTACAACCACCACAGGTTCCAAAATGTTCGCAAGCAGGTTCTGTTCTTTTATCTGAGAGTGTATGAAACACCGTTGCTTTTGCTTCATAATACGCTTTTCGTTTTTTAAAAGTTTGAGCATCTACAACATCTCCAGGAACGGCATTAGATAGAAAAATTACCTTTCCATCAGGTGCTTTGGCTATAGTTTTTCCTTTAGCAGCTGCATCAATTACTTCTACATTTTCAAAAACTTGTTTTCTCTGTTTACTTCTTCTAGACATGCTGCAAAAATAATAATAGCAAGTAATTAATATGACATTATTTCTATTAACTTTAAAGGAAATTCATATTCACTTAAAATAAAATGAACCTTTTTAGTTTTTTACCGTCTTTAGAGTAGTAATCCAGGTTGTAAACATGCATAAACGAATTATTAATATACCCAAAATGGAAGTGGCTAGTTTGTTTAAAATGCTTTCAAATGAAGAGGATAAAAACTAAAATAACTTTTAAAAACGCTACAATCATGAAAAATAATATGGAAAATATCGACAAATTAATTAAAGAAACACTCACAGAGCAAGCGTCTAAATTCTATGATGATTTGGAAGAACAAAATATGATACAAATGCTATTTGGTTTGTTTGAAGGAAAAAATAAATGGTTCATGTATGTAATGAATTTGGTTACTCTGATTTTTTTCGGACTTTTTATTTATTGTTTAGTGCAATTTCTTAAGGTAGAAGCCACCAAAGATTTATTAAAATGGGAATTAGGAAGTGTTGTCTTTTTGCTAGGTGTTAGTATGCTAAAAGTGTTTGCATGGATGCAAATGGATAAAAATGCTTTGTTTCGGGAAATGAAGCGCTTAGAGATACAAATTTCCTCTTTATCAGGTAGAATGTCTAAATAACATTTTTAGAAGCAAATAATATTTATTAATTTGCAACCTCCTAGGGATGATTTCTCTCCCACGCTGAATTTTCGATACTTTTCGGAAGGATAAAGGTACAGAAGGAATGGTTATTTTTTTAAATATCCATTTGTTTGGATAAAAACGTTTAAATTTTTTTAAAATGGCTGTTTTAAACCAATTAACTTCGCAACAAGCGATAGATTTAGAAAACAAGTATGGTGCACATAATTACCATCCATTGCCTGTAGTATTAAGCCGTGGAGCAGGCGTGTATGTATGGGATGTTGAAGGCAAAAAATATTATGATTTTTTATCAGCTTATTCGGCGGTAAATCAAGGGCATTCTCATCCAAAAATAGTGAATGCTATGGTGGAACAAGCGCAAACGCTAGCACTAACTTCAAGAGCATTTTATAATGATATGTTAGGAAAGTACGAGAAGTTTGCTTGCGAATTTTTTGGCTTTGATAAACTTTTACCCATGAATACGGGAGCCGAAGCTGTAGAAACGGCTTTGAAACTATGTAGAAAATGGGCTTATGAAGTAAAAGGTATTGATGAAAATAAAGCAGAAATTATTGTTTGTGAAAACAATTTTCATGGAAGAACAACAACTATAATATCATTTTCGAATGACCCCGTAGCTCGAAAAAACTTTGGGCCTTATACCAAAGGATTCATCAAAATTGAATACAATAATTTAAATGCTTTAGAAGACGTTTTAAAAAGCAATCCCAATGCAGCTGGTTTTCTAGTTGAACCTATTCAAGGTGAAGCTGGTGTTTATGTGCCAAGTGACGATTATTTACTAAAAGCCAAAGCACTTTGCGAACAGTATAACGTGTTATTTATTGCTGATGAAGTACAAACAGGTATTGCTCGAACAGGACGTTTATTAGCAACATGTGGTAATTGTACTTGCGACAACAAAAATTGCTCAGATACACCAGATGTAAAACCCGATGTTTTAATTCTTGGAAAAGCTATAAGTGGTGGTGTGTATCCTGTTTCTGCGGTTTTAGCAAATGATAGCGTTATGAATGTTATAAAACCAGGAAATCACGGAAGCACATTTGGAGGAAATCCAGTGGCAGCTGCAGTGGCTATCGCTGCTCTTAAAGTAGTAAGAGATGAGAACTTAGCTGAAAATGCTTTTGTACTAGGTAATTTATTCCGAAGTGAATTAGATAAATTTATAGAAACCAGTAATATTGTAAAATTAGTTAGGGGTAAAGGCTTGCTTAACGCGATAGTTATTAATGACTCTGAGGATAGTGATACCGCTTGGAATATTTGTTTAGCACTAAGAGATAATGGTTTACTAGCAAAACCAACACATGGTAATATTATTCGTTTTGCACCCCCTTTAGTGATGACAGAAACACAATTATTAGACTGCGTAGATATTATAAAGAAAACGCTTAAACAATTTGAAAGTTAATAAAAACGGCGACCTATTGGCCGCCGTTTTTATTATATATAATAGGTGTTTTTAAACTATTGATTTTGCATTTGCTCCATCATTTCTTGAGATTGCCTCATTAACTCATCCCATCCAACAGTAGATATTCTATAAATGGTCATTACTAAGTAAAGAATATTTAAGATTAAAATAACCATAGCTACAATTTTAGCTGTATTCATTGCTTTTACACTTGCAGGGGTAAAATTTTCTGGGTCTAATTTAGCTTCTTTCAATTTGCTTTGAGCAATGAAAAATGCAATACCTGCTAATATAAAGCCTATTCCGCCAAAGCAGCAGCATAAAAGTCCTAATATAGCTAAAACGTATACAAGAGTTGGGTTGAGTTTTTGTTGTTCCATGTGTTAAATTTAATTGATTATTTTAATAATAAAACTTGTAATAATTATTGAAACTGTTATTATGGCAAGCGCTCCAATTATTTTATTTGAATGTTTAAATTTAAAGAAAATATTAATGCCAATATATAAAAAAAGAGCAATTAAGCTATATATGGCAGGGTACATTTGAAAAGCAGCTATAAACTCGCCCTGGAAAATCAATGCTATAGCACGTTGCATACCGCAGCCCATACATTCTATTCCTAGAAGTTTTTTGTTTAAACAGGGTAGCATGAACTCTTCCATAAATTTTAAAAAAATATATTTTAGAGCTAAAATAATAAAACCTAGTTAAGAAAATACATCATATACTAATTTCTATTAATTAATAATGATTTTTTTGTTGAAAACTTGTTGGTTTTTCAGTTCAATTTTTACAATGTAAACACCACTATTTAGTGTTTTTGTTGAGTAGGTATATTTACTTTTTGATGAAGCCATACGGTCATTCATAACTTGTTTGCCTGTAACATCGTATAAACTAAATGTTTTAATTTCAAGATTGCTTTTGTTTAATACCTTAAGTTGTGATGTTCTATTGTTCTGAAATATTTTTAAATTTTTAAAAGTGTCTTCAGTGTTATTTAAAACGGTTTTGCTAAAAGTAATTTCAAAACGTTCTTTATACGCGCCACTTTCAAGATTAATTTCAAAGTCTTGATCTTTCAGATTGATAAACGTATCCTTTTCAATGTCATGAATATAAATAGGTGAAGCAGAATCAAAATTTTGAATATCGGCTATTCTTATTCTGATAGGAACATTTTCATTTGTTTGAATAACTAATGGGATTTTTAAATCGATATCAAGTGGAAGTGCCTCAGAGATATAAGAGTTATTATCTATGGTCCAGTAGGCATCAGATGAAAGAATATCACTTGAATTTATATATGATTCTAAACCATAATCAAAACCTTTATTTGCAGTATCATGAAACGTTTGTACTAACTGTCTCGTATATCTGTTATTGAAGTCAATATTCAGTCTAAAACGTTTATAATCGTCTGGTACTTCAGAAAACCTATTTTCATTTGTAGTGTTTTTTTCTTTTTTCTCTGAAGGTCTAAAAAACTGACTATTCCCTGCGCTTTCTTTTATAAAAGCGCGATGTTCGTTTTTTGCTCTTACCATACCATTTGCAACGCCTTCAACCATAAAACCTTGTCCTATTGGAATATATCTTCTTGCAACATTATTACCTGTACCAGTATTAGTTACATTTATAGTCCCGTCGTCGTTGTAAGTATTAAATACCGCTGAAACAAATGTTTCTACCGTTCCTGCAGCGTTTATAGTATAGCTAGCATAGCCTCCACTATATTCATCTAAAGCATGCGAGTTTATAGTTTGGTCTTGTTCCCAAAAATATAAAGAGCCATTAATAACCGCAGCGTTTTGGGTATCGTGTAAGTAAGCAGCAGCATCCATGGCAGAAGGGTAGGGGTTACCTGCCAAGGTAAAATGATTATTTAAAACGGCAACAGCAATAGTGCCATTGTTTGGCTTGCCTCTAAAATCATAACGTTGTGCATTTCCAGAACCTGCTGTTCCTTTCATTGTAAAGCCTTCGCCAGGATTAATTGCTGTGCTACCTTTTATGTGAATCCATTCTGAATACCCATTAGAAGAAATGAATTTCCATACCCAATAAGGTTCTATGTTTAAAGGGGTAGAAGTACCATTAAATGAAGCAGAACTTACAAAAGTGGCAGGTGTTGAGGTGATTAACCCTGTAGCATCATTTAACAACGAAATGCCAAAAGGGTTGTTAATTAAGTTGTTGGTTTTATCTCCAATTGGCGAACACCAATAATTATATTCATACTCTCCAGCATTTGCCTCTTGATAAACACTTAACTCGCCAATACCAGAGTTTCCTGTTGTTCCCGCTCCTTGAATGAGTTGAGATTCGTTACGAAGGTATATACTGCTAGAAGCTTCATTTAAATTGATATCATCTTCTACAAAAACAACTTCATTGTCTACAAAAATGTATGCGTTGTTGCGAACCGAAAGTTGTGAAAAACTTAGGTTATAAATAAATAATGTGAAAATGATTAATTTGTTAAGCATATTTTTTTGGGATACAAAGCGCAAATATATTAATTTTTTTTATAAAAACGCATTTTAACGTATTTAAATGTATTTAATCGGTGTTTTTAGTCAAATATTAATGATTTTTTTGATATGAAAAATCTAATTTTAGCGTAATTTGCTTGCTCAATCAGGATTGGTTTTTAATATGAAACATCCATAACTAAAAGTTTAATACCTAAGCGCAGTGACTTTATGGATGGAACATGTTGCAAATAAAAAACATTAAGTAAATAGCTATGAAATATGTAAATTATATTTTAATTATTATTGGTGCTTTTATTGCTATGTATGCAAAAACAGGTACAGACCAAAACCAATATATTTTAATTGGAGGTATAGTTATACTGATACTTGGGGTTTATAGAGTGTCTAGAAATATTCCAAGCAGGCATAATAGTGAAAATGAAAATAATTCTGAAAACAATTAGTTATGGCATTTAACTCAGGGGATTCTGTTTTGGTTTTAGATGAAGACTTATCAGGTGTTGTTAAAAATATAAAAGGCAGTACCGTTTCAATTGAAACTGATGATGGGTTTTTACTAGATTTTCAAGCCAATGAATTAATTTTGAAAGATAAAAAAGAATCTATAGCATCAGAAATATTCTCAAACTCAAATATTGATGCCGTTGTTTCAGAAAAAGAAATTCCTAAACGGAAAAACCAACCTAAAGTTAGATCTAAAGATAGGTATGAGCCTACAATGGAAGTCGATTTACACATCAATCAATTAGTGAATTCTACACGAAGTATGTCTAACCATGATATGTTAACATTGCAGTTAGACACGGCAAAGCGCAAATTAGAATTCGCTATAAATAAGCGCATTCAAAAAATAGTTTTTATACACGGTGTAGGCGAGGGGGTTTTAAAGATGGAGTTGGAGTATTTATTTGGACGTTACCAAAACCTAAAGTTCTATGATGCCAATTACCAAAAGTATGGCTTAGGTGCTACCGAAGTTTATATTTATCAAAATTAATTAAGGAAAAACTGGAGTAACCTGTCTACTATCCGAAGTCACACTATTATCTAAAGTACCAAAATCAAAAATATCAAGTGAGATAAGTTCTAAATCTATATCAGAAATGATAAGAGTAACTGTATATGTTTGAGATATGGTATGTTGTCTATATGCCACAGCAGCCGGTGTTCCTGTATTTGCAACATCTTTGTTTAAATAATCTGCACCAAACTCACTAACTGTAATATCATTTGCTGGATTCTGATCTTGACTATCATTTTCTTCATCTCTGGTGTCAATACCATCGCCATCATCATCAGCGTCTAAATAATTTGGTATGCCGTCACCATCAGTATCTAAAGCATCACTTAAATCGCCATCGTTATTTGGGTCGGGGTCTTCATTCTTGGTTAGTATATTATCTCCGTCATCATCGGCATCAATATAATCAGGTAAACCATCACCGTCGGTATCTTGAGCATCCGTAAAATCGCCATCACCATTGGGGTCTTGGTTTTCTAATTCAGCAGCAATATTATCATTGTCATCCTCAGTTAATGTCGTTTTTAAAGTTGCAGTACCGCTAGTACTTTCTATATCCTGATTAATATTTATTTCTGCGTTAGGTATCACATTACAAAATAAATCAGAGGGCAATGATGCATTGCTATAGCTACGGTAATTAAAGGGGTTAGATGTGCTTATAGTGTATGTGTTTTCAAAAACACCAGCTTCATCAACAGCTAGAACATCTTCTAGGTTTGTATTACTTAATTTTAATGATAAGGATTCAGATGGATCGTTTTTTGTTTTGTAAAAAACCAAATCGTCACCACCGTCACAAACTTTAAAAGTATTATCAAAATCTAATTCAACAGTAATAATATCACCATCATCACAAGAGTTTAGTACTATTGTGTTTAAGATTAGAAATAGAAAAAATAATTGACGCATCGTATTTGGTTTTTAGGCAAAAATAATAGAATTGTTATTTATAACGCTTGTTATTGTTAATAATTTTATTTCAAGTATTTTTGACACCTAAAGTAGCTTTGGCGTATTGTAAACTTTGCTTTTAAATATTTGTAACTACTATGAAATCCGTTTATTTTGATAATGCAGCAACAACACCCATGCGCGATGAGGTGATTCATGCTGTTTCAGAAGTTATGAAAAGTAATTTTGGAAACCCTTCATCTTCACATAGTTTTGGAAGATCTTCAAAGGCTTTAGTAGAAAAGTCTAGAAAATCTATAGCAAATTTTTTAAATGTTTCTGCTGGCGAAATCATTTTTACATCGGGAGGGACAGAAGCTGATAATTTGGTTTTAAATAGCGTAGTTAGAGATTTAAAAATGGCTCATATTATTACTTCTAAGATTGAGCATCATGCTGTATTGCATACTGTAGAGGCACTTAAAAATAACTATGGAGTAGCTGTTAGTTATGTTAATATCACAACAAAAGGGGATATTGATTATAAGCATTTAGAAGCTTTATTAAAAACTGAAGATAAGACGCTAGTGAGTTTAATGCATATAAATAATGAGATTGGAACTATTTTAGATATTAAACGTGTTGCTAGTTTGTGTCAAGCTAATAATGCATGGTTTCATAGTGATGCTGTGCAATCTGTAGGGCATTATAAAATGGACTTACAAGATATTCAAGTTGATTTTTTGGCGGCTTCGGCACATAAGTTTCACGGACCAAAAGGAGTTGGTTTTACTTTTATTAGAAAAAACTCTGGTTTAAAACCTTTAATAGTTGGTGGAGAGCAAGAGCGAGGTTTACGCGCGGGCACTGAAAGTATTCATAATATTGTAGGTATGGAAGTTGCCATGAAAAGTGCTTATGATAATTTAGAGAACGAGATGCTTTACATTACTACTTTAAAGCATTATTTTATTGATGAACTTAAAAAAGCCATACCAGACGTAATATATAATGGTTACTCTGATAGTTCAGAAAAAAGCACTTATACGCTAGTAAATGTTTGTTTACCTATACCTCCAGATAAATCTGCGATGTTATTATTTCAACTAGATTTAAAAGGTATTGCTTGTTCTAAAGGGAGTGCATGCCAAAGTGGAAGCTCCCAAAAATCACATGTTTTAGCAGAAATTTTAAATGCTAATGATTTACAAAAACCATCCATTAGGTTTTCATTTAGTGTTTTTAATACTAAACAAGAAATAGATTATGTTGTGGCTGTTTTAAAAGCGTTTATCGAATAATTTAAAACGTCATAGTAGTCCTTACATTAAAAACACGAGGTGTTAAATAATTAGGTATAGCAATTTGTCTTTTACTACTCACATCTCTCACCCAAGTATTGGTTATAGAATTTTGAACATCAAAGAGGTTGAAAATTTCAAAACCAAAAGAAAGCGCTTTAAAAGGTTTTTTCCAACCATGTTTAAATTGTTTTTCCGAATCTACTAACACATATTGTAAGCCAAAATCAGCTCGTTTGTAAGATGGTAATCTGTTTTGAAATTCATAAGGGTCAGCATAACTGGGGGACCCTCCTGGTAATCCTGTATTGAAAACTAAATTTAAATACATTTTTAAATTTGGCATGTTTGGTACATAATCTTGAAATAGAGCTGCAAACTTTAAACGCTGGTCTGTAGGCCGAGATATATAACCTCGATTTTCTATATTTTCTTCTGTTTTTAAATACCCAAAACTAAACCAAGATTCAGTACCTGGAACAAACTCCCCATTTAGGCGCATATCTAAACCATAAGCATAAGCTTTAGCACTATTATTGGCTCTATAGCGAATACGAACATTTTCAAGTGTGTATGGGTTAACATCTGATAGGTTTTTATAATATACTTCAGAAGTTAATTTAAATGGTCTGTCCCACATTTTGAAACTATAATCGTTTCCTAGAACGAAATGAAATGATTTTTGGGCTTTTACATTAGGTTGAATCACACCATTACGATCACGAAGTTCTCTGTAAAAAGGCGGTTGGTAATATAAACCTCCTGCAACACGAAACAGCATGTCTTTTTCCCAATTAGGCTTTATAGCAAATTGAGCACGAGGGCTAAAAACGGTTTGATTTGTTGATGAAATCCCGTCTCCACTAACCGACCAGTTATGAGCACGAACTCCAGCATTATACCAAACATCGCTAGTTCCTAAAGTACTGCGTTTACTCCATTGTGCATAGGCTTGAAATCTGTTTATTTGTGTGCTATTTGTTGCTCTTACATTTTGAAAAGGTTCTAGCGGGCCACTAAAAGGCTCGTACGGTTGATCGTTAGGAAATGTCTTTGGTGGTCTTACTGAAAACCCTGCTGAATCAATGACTTCCCATTCAATCAAACGGTCTCTAATATCTTCATTGGTATATTTTACAGACCACTCAAATCTATTATCTTTAATTTTAAAATCACCTTTGTGTTCTATGTTGGTAATAAGTGCATCTAAGTCATTTCTTCCGTGGTTAAGTTGGCTACCAATCCCTTGGCTAAATTCTACTTCACCCAAATTTTCATCACCAATACTACTATTCACTTCACCTAATCTGTATTGTGCTAAAATATCAAAATACTCTTCTTCTGTGGTATGGTATGTTGAAGCAATTAAATGCAATGTTAAATCATTATTTGCAAAATAAGAGCCTTTAAAAGCGCCAAATAGTGTTTGATATCTGTCTTTTTCTTGGCCATCATAAAAGACTAATAATGCCACAGGATCGCTTAATGTTCCAAAATTAGTTTGACGTGTTTGTGGTTCAAAATTATATTTATTTATTGAAGCACTTCCCAGAAAACTTAAATGAAATTTATTAGAAAATTTATAAGTAAAATACCCTTGAGCATCAGCAAATGTTGGTCTAAAATTAGTTTCGGTTTCTTTAGCATTTACTAATAAGCTATTATCGCGATAACGAAGTCCAACAATACCAGTAAACTTTGAATCTTTACTTATGTTTTCAACCGAAAGACTACCACCTAATAAACTCATGTCTGCATGGACTTCAAATTGATAAGGGTTTTTATAAGTAATATCTAAAACGGACGATAATTTATCGCCATATTTAGCTTGAAAACCACCAGCAGAAAAATCTACGTTCTGAACCAAATCTGTATTTACAAAACTTAAACCTTCTTGCTGTCCAGAACGCACCAAAAAAGGGCGATACACTTCAATACCATTTACATACACTAAATTTTCATCATAATTTCCTCCACGAACCGAGTATTGGGTGCTTAACTCGTTATTATTACTTACTCCTGGTAGGGTTAAAAGTAAATTTTCAACCCCAGCATTAGCTCCAGGTATTTTTCTAATAACTTCTGGTTTTATAGTAATAATACCTTCAACTTCTTTACGTCTATTACCACTAATTATAACAGTTGCTATTTGTTCTATGGAAGTACTCATTACAGGATTGAATTCGTAAACTTCTCCATTTTTTAAATTGAAAGTACTCATCACTTTTTTGTGTGAAAGATGTGTAAACGCTATTGTGATATCTTTATTAGCAGGAATTGTAATGTTGTAAAAACCATTAGTATTGGTTTCTGTACCGTTATCATCAGTTTTTATGCTTACTTTTTCGATAGGTTTATTATTCTCATCTAGAATAATTCCTTTAATAATTGCATTTTGTGCAAAACTTAAGGTTAGAACTGAAAAAAATAGAATAGTAGTTAGTAGTTGTTTTGCTTTCAAGAGTGTAAAAAGTTTATTTTCTGTAAAATAACGTTTCAAAAGTAGAATTATTTCCAACATTATCAGTAACAATTACTTTTAAATTGTTTTTAGTATCTGTAATAATACCATCATTAAAATCGTGAGTAAGTGTTTTCGTTTTGTAATCGTACTCCATTAAAATCCATTTCCCATTAATGGTTGCTCGATAATTTGATACGCCTGAGCCCTCATCATCAATTTTAATTTTTAAGTACCTATACTTACTCAACCATTGCTTACTCTTAAAGTTTACAGGTGAAATAGTCGGTTTTGCAAGATCCATAGTAAGTGCGTAAGTCCCTAGTTTCTTTGTGCTAGCTATTAATATATGGTCTTTTCTTTTTGTATATGTGTAGGCAGGGTAATTTTTATAACCTACTAATCTGGCAATATAGAGTTTGTTTTTGTCTTCGTTTGAATATTTGCTAATATCATAAGTTATAGAGAAATTCTTCTTTGCAGCCTTAATATCTTCATGAAGTGTAAGTGTGTCATTTTTTACTTCAAAATCTATATAAAAATCATTGTAAAAAGTGTCATTATAAAAATCAACAGAAATCCCCTCTTTTTTTAAATTTGTAGATTGATCTGCTTTAATAAAATATGGAGTTACTATTTTTTTTTCAGGTTTTGCTAAATTATTTTTTACGCCTTTAATATGAACGGTAACCCAAGCTTCATTGTTTTTGTAGTCAGCAACTCTAATTTTATAGATGGCGTATGTGCTATCTTCAACTTTAATCACACCATCGTTAAGTGTTGATTTAAAAAGGCTTAAAGGATTGTTTTTTTTGAATAATTTCTGAATACGTTGTTTTTTTGTTGAAAAAAGCTCATAATCTATAAGCTGATTGATGTGTTTTGTTTCTTCAAATGAAAAGCGTTTAAAATCTATTTCAAAATTTTTGCTACCATTAATAAAAGTTTGAATATTATAAACACCATTTGAATTTGCTGCTAAATCCTGCCTATCAATAGTACTCACTGCAAAACCAATATTCCCGATAGCCTCAATATTTTCAGCATTGTAATCGCCATTTTTTAAAGGTGTTAATCTTAGTTTTTGTTTGGTGTTTGAACTATTTATAAATGAATTTTCATCTAAGGGATATGCATAAATAGACTTGATTATAGGGTTGGTGGTGTCTTTAATGTCGATTCCGAAAAGCATCGGATTCATTGGGCGCTCATTTTTATCTCTAATTTCAAAATGTAAATGTGGGCCACCAGAACCCCCTGAATTTCCGCTGTAAGCAACAAGAGTGTCTTTTAAAACAGGTAGTTCCTCAGCTTTGGGAAATAGTTCGACCTCATAAGATTCTTTTTTGTATTGATGTTTTTTTACAAAGGCTTCAATATCTGGAGAAAATTTTTGAAGATGCGCATATACTGTTGTGTAGCCATTTGGATGCGTAATATAAAGCGCTTTTCCGTAGCCATAATGCGATACTTTTATTCTACTAACAAAACCATTTGCTGAAGCTTTTACTTTTAATCCGGTACGTTGTTGCGTCTTAATATCCAACCCAGAGTGAAAATGATTAGAGCGTAACTCTGCAAAAGTGCCAGATAATACTAGCGGAATATCTAATGGATTGTTAAAATAATCTTGTGGATAATTGTTTTGTGCATCTAAAAAAAATGAAAAAACTAGAAAGAGGGACAGTATATATCGCATAAGTAAGTATTGTGGCTAAATTATCAATTTGATATGAAAACGCAAAGAATAAAACAAAAATCAAGCCATTATGTTATGTTGTTGGTCATAACTCACCTAAGTGAAATTTTATGATAAAACAATTGTTATTTATAGATAGGAGTATTAACTTTGTTTGATAAGTATTGAAATTTGTAAATGAGTAATATTGAAGATATTGTAGATTCATTAGAAAACAAGATTAGTAAGGTATTACACAAACTAGAGCTTTTAAAACTTGCTAATTTGAAATTAAATGAAGAATTAGAGGTTTCAAAGCAAGAAAATTTAACCCAACAAAAGCATATTGCAAATTGGGAAGAAAAATACGAAGCGCTTAAAATGGCAAATACAATACTTGGTAGTGACGAAAATAAAAGAGAAACTAAGCTTAAAATAAACGCCTTAATCAGAGATATTGACCATTGTATTGCTCAACTCGCTGATTAATGTTAAATAAACTCAATGTCAGAAAAGCTTAAAATAAAGCTATCAATAGCTAATAGAGTGTATCCTTTAACCATTGAATCAAGTCAAGAAGAAGGATTGCGTAAAGCGGCTAAAAATATTGAGGCTATGATAAAGCAATTTGAGCAAAGTTATTCCGTTCGAGATAAACAAGATGTATTAGCCATGTGTGCTTTACAATTTGCATCTCAAGTAGAACAGAAGTCTATTGATAAAGCAAGTGTTAATGAGCATGTTGAAGAAAAGCTAAAGGCTTTAAATGAATTGTTGCATTCGCATATAGTCTCTTAACGTTCTTTAAAATAAAATAAAATAAAAGTTACTGCCTACATTGGTTATTTTTTTTGATAAACTCAACGTTAATTCTTTAAAAAGGGTGAGTTTAAGTTGTAAAAGCATGCTGCTAGTACTGAATTTAATTTCAGTATCTCGAGCAGACCCTTGATCAGCTTGTTAGCCCTAAACTTGTTTTTAAGGAGTTTATACAAAACTTTATACTGGTGTAGGCTTTTTTATATATTATAATCAACTAAACAAAAGATGGATAACTCAATTATATTTGCAGTAGGCGGTGTTGTATTAGGGCTGATAATAGGCTTTGTAATAGCAAAAACACTAGAGAAAAATAATGCTTCTAAACTTGTTAAAGAAGCAAAGAAAAACGCAACTTTAATACTTAAAGAAGCTAAAAGTGAAGGCGAGACGCTTAAAAAGGATAAAATACTTCAGGCTAAAGAAAAGTTTATAGAACTTAAATCAGAACATGAAAAAGTCATTTTATCTCGCGATAAGAAAATGGCTGAATCTGAAAAGCGTACCCGTGATAAAGAATCTCAAATCTCTAGTGAATTATCAAAAAGCAAAAAGCTTAATGATAGTCTTGAGAGTAAAATTAAAGATTACAATCATAGGGTAGATGTGCTTGAAAAGAAACAAGAAGCCGTTGATAAATTACATAAAAGTCAAGTACAACAGTTAGAGGTTATTTCCAGCCTTTCGGCTGAAGAAGCTAAAGAACAATTAGTAGAATCTTTAAAAGGAGAAGCTAAAAACGATGCGATGGCTTATGTTCAAAGCTCATTAGAGGAAGCTAAATTAACAGCTGAACAAGACGCGAAGAAAATCATTATAAACACCATACAACGTATAGGTACTGAAGAGGCTGTAGATAATTGTGTATCTGTATTTAATATAGAATCGGATGATGTAAAGGGTCGTATTATTGGACGTGAAGGACGAAATATTAGAGCGATTGAAGCAGCAACAGGTGTAGAGATTATAGTCGATGATACACCCGAAGCCATTATTTTATCATGCTTTGATTCTGTGAGACGAGAAGTAGCTCGCTTATCCTTACATAAACTGGTTACCGATGGTAGAATTCACCCTGCTAGAATTGAAGAAATTGTTAAGAAAACTCAAAAGCAAATAGAACAAGAAATAATTGAAGTTGGAAAACGAACTGTTATAGATTTAGGGATTCATAATTTAAACCCAGAGTTAATTAAAATGGTCGGTAGAATGAAATACCGCTCATCTTACGGTCAAAACTTACTACAGCACTCGAGAGAGGTTGCTAAGCTTTGTGGTGTGATGGCAGCAGAATTAGGCTTAAACCCAAAGATGGCAAAACGCGCAGGATTATTACACGATATTGGAAAAGTGCCAGATGCAGAAGCAGATATGGAGACGCCTCACGCGATATTAGGTATGCAATGGGCTGAGAAATTTGGTGAGAAACCAGATGTTTGTAACGCTATTGGAGCACACCATGATGAAGTAGAAATGAAATCATTATTAGCGCCAATTATTCAAGTTTGTGATGCTATTTCAGGAGCAAGACCAGGAGCAAGACGTCAAGTATTAGATAGCTATATTCAACGTTTAAAAGATTTGGAAGATATTGCTTTCGGATTTAACGGTGTTAAAAAAGCTTATGCTATTCAAGCAGGTAGAGAGCTTCGTGTGATTGTTGAAAGTGAAAAAGTAGACGATCAAAAGGCTGCAGATTTATCATTCAGTATTTCTCAAAAAGTTCAGACAGATATGACTTATCCAGGTCAGGTTAAAGTCACTGTAATTCGAGAAACAAGAGCGGTTAATATTGCTAAGTAACAAATTCCTGTGAAAACAGGAGTCTTATGATAAATACTAAATTTTTATTATCAGAAAAATCCAGCACTAGCTGGATTTTTTAGTTTTGTTAAAAGTTAAAAGTTAAAAGTTAAAAGTTAAAAGTTAAAAGTAAAAAGTAAAAAGTCCATTTTTTACAAACAGTTTACAGTTATTTCCTTGGATGATACTTCTCTACAACCTTAGTTAAATGACTTTTATCTAGATGCACATAGATTTCGGTAGTAGTGATGCTTTCATGTCCTAGCATAAGTTGAATGGATCTTAAATCTGCATCATTCTGGAGTAGGTGAGTTGCAAATGAATGCCTAAACGTATGTGGTGATATCTTTTTTTTGAGTTCTATTTTCACAGCTAGTTGTTTTATAATTGTAAATATCATGGCGCGTGTTAGTTGCTTACCACGTCTATTTAAAAACAAGGTGTCTTCATGTCCGGGTTTAATATTTAAATGAACGCGGATTTCGTTTCTATAAATATTAATATATTTTTGAGTGATATCAATAATAGGTACAAAGCGCTGTTTGTCTCCTTTACCAGTCACCTTTATAAAACCTTCATCAAAAAATAAATCTGATATTTTAAGATTTATGAGCTCGCTCACGCGCAACCCGCAACCATATAAGGTTTCTAGTATCGCTCTATTGCGTTCGCCTTCTGGTTTACTTAAATCAATGGCTTTAATAATACGGTCTATTTCTTCTTCAGATAGTGTGTCAGGAAGTTTTCTGCCTATTTTAGGCGATTCTATAAGTTCTAAAGGGTTGTCTTTTCTGTAATCTTCAAATACTAAGTAATTAAAAAAGCTCCTTAAGCCAGATAATAGTCTAGATTGAGATCTTGCATTTATGGTTTTGGCAATATCGTAAATAAATTGCTGGATTATTTCTGAGCTAATATTAATAGGAGAATTATTAATGCTGTTAGTTTCTAAAAAGCCGATAAGTTTTTTTATATCTAAAGCATAATTATCGATAGAGTTTTTAGACAATCCGCGTTCTATTTTTAGATAAAGTTGATAGTCTTTCAGTGCGTTTTGCCATTTCATACCTTAAAAATAAGCAAAAAAAAAACTACCAATTGGTAGTTTTTTTTATAAATGAATTAATAAGCTAATCCCATTTATCTGTTAAGATATTTATTATATCTATTATAGCCCAAATACCAAGACCTCCAATTGTTAAAATAAACAATATGTTTGCCCAAACTGGTTTGTTGTAATACCATCTGTGAGCAGCAAAAGGCCATCCTAATAAAAACCAAAGTGCAGCACCAACCCATTTATCTTTAGCCTTTACAACAGCTAAAGGAGTATAGACTTCATCAGAAGTTTCAGATAGTGTAACCTGAGTGTTTGTTGCTGTTGTTTCTGCAGTGGATGTTCTCTTTACAGGGAATGAAGCATAACAGGTAGAGTAACTTAATAAAACTACCATGAAAGACAATAATAATTTAATTTTCATAATTAATTGGTTTATGTTTGTCATGCAATTTATAAAAAAAATATTAATTATGCTCAGAATTTACTTATCTTTTTTTGTAAGCTTTTTTTTCTTTTTAGTGTCTTTTTCCCAAAATAAACACGAATATGTTGGAGGTGTAAAGTTAAGTGACACTATTTTAATTTCTTATAAGATTAAGTTTACAGAATCTGATGGAGAAGTAAAAGGATACTCAATTACTGACATAGGGGGAGAGCATGAAACAAAATCAAATATTTTTGGCGAATATGATGTTGATAATAAAGTATTAAGTTTTAGAGAGACGGGTATTGTGTATACAAAATCAACTGTTTCGCAAAACGATTTTTGTTTTTTGAATACAACAATTAAAAATTTTATATTTGGAAAAACTAAAAAAGTAAAAGCTAATTTTATTGGTTTATTTTCAGATAATACAGAATGCATTAATGGTGAAATTTTATTAAATGCATTTGAACAAGCAGAGGAAAGAGCTCAGAAATTAGTCAATAAGATTAGTAAATCTAAAAAAGTTCCTGACAGTCTAAAACAGAAATTAAGAGAAATAAACTTGATGGATACTTTTAAGATTAATATGTTGAAAAAAAATCAAACACTGAGTATTTTTACCAATTCTAACAGCATCAAATTCATTATTTATGATGGAGGAAAAGAGGATGGAGATAAAATTACTATTTTAGTAAATAATGATATAGTATTAAATACTTACGAAGCTGATAAACTGAAAAAGTATTTAGATATAAATTTAGATAAAAGAAAAACATCAATAGTTATAAAAGCTGTAAACGAGGGTAGTATTTCTCCTAATACAGTTGTTGTTGAAATTGATGATGGCATCAATAAAATAAAAGCACTATCTAATTTAAAGAAAAACGAGACTACACAAATAGATGTTCTTAAACATTAAATCAAACCTCTTTTTTGTATTTTTAAGCCATGAAAAAACTAATCATCATTAACGGCCCTAACCTAAATTTACTAGGAAAAAGAGAACCTAATATTTATGGAAGTCTATCTTTTACTGAGTTTTTAGAAGAAGTAAAAATTAAATACCCTAAGGTTTCAATAGATTATTTTCAATCGAATATAGAAGGCGAATTGATTGATAAACTTCAAGAAGTAGGTTTTACATATGATGGTATAGTTTTAAACGCTGCCGCCTATACACACACTTCTGTAGGCATTGGCGATGCCGTAAAAGCTATTGAAACACCAGTTGTAGAAGTTCATATTTCTAACACGTTTAATAGAGAAGAGTTTAGGCACCAATCTTTTATATCTCCAAATGCTAAGGGTGTAATTCTTGGTTTTGGGTTGCAGAGTTATGAGTTGGCTATTCAGAGTTTTTAGGAGTCCTACCTAAACTAAGCCCCACCTAACCTCCCCAAAGGGGAGGAATTCTTACTCATACCTTATAAAAAAATGCGATTCAAACGAATCGCATTTTTTTATTTTTTATTGCTAACCTAGTCCTGTTTTTTTTATTTAACCGAGTAAAAGTTCCTCCCCTTTGGGGAGGCTAGGAAGGGCTTTCTTTTTATAAATGTATTACTTCATCATAAGCCGCTGCAACAGCTTCCATTACCGCCTCACTCATAGTTGGGTGTGGGTGAATTGCTTTTAATACTTCATGCCCTGTGGTTTCTAATTTTCTACCTAAAACAGCTTCAGCAATCATATCGGTAACACCAGCACCAATCATATGACAGCCTAACCATTCGCCATATTTAGCATCAAAAATAACTTTTACAAAGCCCTCTTTATTTCCTCCAGCACTAGCTTTTCCTGATGCTGAGAATGGGAATTTTCCAACTTTAATATCTAAGCCTTTATCTTTTGCTTGCTTTTCAGTTAGTCCAACAGATGCAATTTCTGGAGAACAATAGGTGCATCCTGGAATGTTTCCGTAGTCTAAAGCTTCAACATGAAGTCCTGCTAACTTCTCTACACATAAAATCCCTTCCGCGGAAGCGACATGTGCTAAAGCAGGACCAGGAGTAATATCTCCAATAGCGTAATAACCAGGAATATTAGTTTGGTAAAAATCGTTTACAATAACTTTATCTCTATCTACAACAATACCAATATCTTCTAATCCAATATTTTCAATATTTGTTTTAATACCAACGGCGCTTAAAATAATATCGGCTTCAAGAATTTCTTCGCCTTTACTAGTTTTTACTGTGGCTTTAACACCTTTTCCAGAAGTATCTACTTTAGTAACTTCTGCAGAGGTCATGATATTAATTCCAGATTTTTTAAAGCTTTTTTCTAATTGTTTAGAAACGTCTTCGTCTTCAACAGGAACAATACCTGGTAAATATTCTACTATAGTGACATCCGTTCCCATAGAGTTATAGAAATATGCAAACTCCACACCAATAGCTCCAGAACCAACCACAATCATTTTCTTAGGTTGTTCTTTTAAAGTCATGGCTTGTCTGTAGCCTATCACTTTTTCACCATCTTGTGGTAAACTTGGTAACTCACGAGAGCGAGCTCCTGTAGCAATTATAATATTATCTGCGCTATATTCAGTGCCATCAACATCAACTTTCTTTCCTGGTTTCAATTTTCCAAAGCCATCAATAACGTCAATTTTATTTTTTTTCATTAAAAACTGAACGCCTTTACTCATGCCATCTGCAACACCACGGCTACGTTTCACAACGGCATCAAAATCGTGTTGAGCCTCTTTAACTTTTAAACCATAATCTTCAGCATGTTTAAGATATTCAAATACTTGCGCTGATTTTAATAATGCTTTAGTTGGAATACAACCCCAATTTAAACATACACCACCAAGGTTTTCTTTTTCAACAATAGCGGTTTTAAAACCTAATTGTGATGCTCTGATAGCTGTTACATAACCACCAGGACCACTTCCAAGAACAATAATATCGTATTTACTCATTTGTTAAAGTTTAAGTTGCGAATTTACGAAATCGAATTTGAAAAAAGAATTTACAGTCTTAATAAATCCAAAAAAAATATTACATAATAATCAAATGGTTATTGATGTATTTGTCATGCACTTGAAGAATCAAATCTATCTTTGTTTTACTACCTCTGTGGTGTAAGTTTTTATTTATGAATATACCAATAACGAGTTTCCCTCGGATTATAATTATTGGCGGTGGTTTTGCAGGTGTTGTCTTAGCAAAAAAAAACTATCAAACTGCGACGTGCAAGTCGTACTTTTGAATAAAAACAATTACCACACATTTTAGCCTTTATTACATCAAGTGTCTGCCGGTTGATTAGAGCCAGACTCTAATGCGTATCCGATTAGAAAAATATTAAAAAACTTTCCTTTTTTTTTCAGACTAGCCAATGTTGAAGAAATTGACACTAAAAAAAATAAGGTAAAAACAAATATTGGTAATTTAAAATTTGACTATTTAGTTGTGGCTTCAGGGTCTATAACAAATTTTTTCGACAATAAAGACGTTGAAAAATATAGTATGGCAATGAAAACCAAACCGCAGTCTTTAAATTTAAGAAGTTTAATTATGTGCGTTTTGATAGAGAGGCATGTTTAATTATTCGTCCGTTTAAGAAAAAATTAAAGGGTAAAAATGATTTGGGCGAGTTGCCAAAAAAATGGCAAACAGGCTTTCACTACTCGCTCCTTCCTACGTCAGGGAGCTCAAACAAACCGTTCAATCCTTCTCGCAGGGGATACTTGCTAAATTATAGTTGTAGCCCTAAATTTCTGGTTTCTTTAGCTTTTTTTTTAATAATATACATGTAAAACATTGTTTATCAGTTATTTTGTTTAAATTGAATTCAATTAATTAACCAAAAATAACTCAAAAATGAAAAAACAAGCCATTATTTTCATGATGCTTTTTACAGTTATCATGTATTCTCAAAAGAAAAAAAACGGAACAGTTTACAATGAACATCCTGCTATTGTTGCAGTTGAAGCCATGGTACAAGCCTACTTTAATGGAGATGCAGATAAAGTTGCCAGCTATTTAGCTGATGATTTTAAATCTTATCAAGGAACCAGTATTAATAAGGATGCAAAAGGTAGGGATAAAGAGTGGTTTTTAAGTAGCGTAAAATGGGTAAAAGAAAATTGGTCTTACATTAGTTACAAAAGAACACCAGGTGCATATCCTGATGCTATTGACTATAAGGATGATGATGGTGTATGGGTGCAAACATGGGATCACTTGAAAGCACTCGATAATAAAACAGGGGTTAAGTTAGATATGCCAATACATCGCCTTTTTCAAATGACAGATGATAATAAAATTAAAGTCATGATTACTTATGATAATGACTTACCATGGGCAGAAAGAAGAAGAAGTTTTGCACCTAGAACAAACGGTACAATTTATAATAACCATGACAATATTAATACAGTAAGAATTTATATGGGGGCATTAGAAAATGGTGACGCTGAGAAAGGATTTAGCTTTTTTACTGAAGATGCTACCTTTACTAATTTAGATATGGCACCAGATGAATCTAATACAGTTTCGGAAGAAAAAGAAGGGTTTCTAAAAATGTTGGAAAGTTGGACTATTGAAAGTATTGATGTTAATGGATATCCGGATTATTTGGAGTATGAGATAGGTAATGGTAAAGTTGCACAGTCGTGGTGGACAGTAAGAATGACTAGGAAATCTGATGGTAAAAAAATAAAATTACCCTTAATGTTGACTCATGATTTTAATGATGAAGGTAAAATAATTCGCGAGTCGGGTTATTATACATTGCAAGCATTGTCAGCAAAATAAGTTTTTTTTAAAACAAACCCTTCAAATTCAATTTTGGAGGGTTTTTACTTTAAACTAAAAGCATAAATCATCCGTAAAATGGCGCTTCTCTTTTTATTAGTTAAACTTATTTTTATTGAAACTTAAAGAATCTACTTTTGAGATAGATAGTGGTTTCCAATTTTCTCCTATTAATAGCTTACTATAATATAAATGTAAAACTAAAGATTTGGAATAAATTTTAAAGCAACTCCATTTATACAATGACGCTTGCCTGTTGTTTCCTTTGGGCCATCATTAAAAATATGCCCTAAGTGTCCACCGCATGTAGCGCAATGTTCTTCTGTTCTAGCATATCCTAAATCGTAATCTGTAGAAAAGGCAACATGACCTTCAATTTCTCTATCAAAACTAGGCCAGCCAGAACCAGAATCATATTTATGTTCACTTTTAAATAAAGGTGTATTGCATCCTTTACAAAGGTATACTCCAGCCTCGTTGTTTTTGTTTAGTGGACTAGAAAAAGCACGTTCGGTACCTGCTTGTCTTAAAACATGAAATTCTTTAGCTGATAACTCCGCTTTCCATTCAGCTTCTGTTTTAGTAATCTCGAATGTTTTTGTTGCCTCGGGTGTTTTTTTTTGTGCTGTAGAATTACAGTTAAAAAATAGTGTTAGGACAAAACCCATTAATAATTTATTCATAATTAGCAATTTTTAATATTTAAGTCGTTTCGTTTTATAAAACATAACATTAAATATAAGATAAATAAAATATGATTTAAGTCCATATTAATATTCAATCTTTTTTACTTTTACATGATGTGACAAATAAAAAACTTTAGTGTCTAAAAATTAAGGTACAGTTTTTGTATTTTTAAGAATTAAATAAACCCTAGAATAATGAAAATAAGAAATACACTTTTTTTAATTGTTACAATAAGTCTTGTTTTTTCGTGTGCTACTAATCCTTTTACTGGAAAAAAAACTATGGCTTTAGTTCCAAATTCTCAATTATTTCCAACGGCCTTTGCTCAATATAGTCAGTTTCTTAATGAAAATAAAGTACTTACAGGAACTAAAGATTCTGAAATGATAACTAGAGTAGGACAAAGAATTGCTGTAGCTGCAGAGAGATGGTTAAATGCAAATGGACATCAAAGTTATTTAAAAGACTATAAATGGGAATATAATTTAGTGGATGATAAAACGGTTAATGCTTGGTGTATGCCTGGTGGTAAAATTGTGTTTTATACGGGTATTTTGCCAATAGCTGAAAATGAAGCAGGAGTTGCTGCTATTATGGGTCATGAGGTGGCACATGCTTTAGCAAATCATGGTCAGCAACGTATGAGTGCTGGAATGCTGCAGCAATTTGGAGCTGTAGCAGGGAATATTGCTATTAAAGATGACCAAGCGAGAAACGCATTTAATCAATATTACGGTATAGGGTCTCAGTTAGGTGTTATGTTGCCTTTTAGTAGAGGTCATGAAACTGAATCTGATCAAATAGGTATTTATTTAATGGCCATTGCGGGTTACAATCCAGATGAGGCAGCTCAATTATGGAGACGTATGAAAGCGAATAGTGCTAAAAGCGGTGGGCAAGCGCCACCAGAATTTATGAGTACACATCCTGCAAACGATACAAGAATTGCTAATCTTACTGAGTGGGCGCCTAAAGCGAGAGCGGAAGCTAAAAAGTTTGGAGTAACAACGTTTAAAAAATAATATACATCCTTATAAATAAAATAATGTATTACTTTAGAAGCTGCTTATAAAAGAGCAGCTTTTTTTTATGGCAGTATTGAAAAAAGGAAGCAAAAAACTTCTTAATGCATGGGCTTTTTACGATTGGGCAAACTCGGTATATACGCTTACTATAGCGTCGTCAATATTTCCAATATTTTATTCTTCATTGTTTGTTTCTGAAATTAAAACGGTGCAAGCTTTTAGATTTGAATTTAAAAGTACGGCACTTATTACATTTGTTACTGCATTTACTTTTTTGGTAGTAGCTTTAACATCTCCAATTCTTTCTGGTATTGCTGATTATGTAGGTAATAAAAAGCATTTTTTAAAATTTTTCTGTTATGTTGGAAGTGCTGGCTGTATAGGTTTATATTGGTTTGATATTACGCCCGAGAAAATACATTTAAGTTTGCTATTCTACTTTATGGGATTGATAGGCTATTGGGGTAGTTTGGTGTTTTATAATTCTTATTTGCCAGATATTGCTTTTCCAGAGCAACAAGATCGTGTTAGTGCGAAAGGATTTTCCCTTGGATACCTGGGTAGTGTACTTTTACTTGTCTTCAATTTATTAATAGTTATGTTTCCAGAATGGTTTGGATTTGATATTAGTATATCTAATGCTATAACACAAAGCGGTTCTGAGGCAGAAATAAATGTAGCTTTAAAAGCAGCAAAAGATTTAGCTTCTTTTAAGGCTATGAAAATATCTTTTATTACAGTAGGAGTTTGGTGGGCTTTGTTTAGTCAATACTCATTTTATTATCTGCCTAAAGGCGTTTCTTCAGGTCATAAAGTTACTAAAGCAGTTATATTTAATGGTTTAAAAGAGTTGAGAGCTGTTTGGAAAGCGCTAAAATTAAATCTGAGACTAAAACGGTATTTGTATGCCTTTTTTGTATTTAGTATGGCGGTTCAAACCATTATGTTAGTTGCTGTTTATTTTGGTGAAGAAGAAATTTCGTGGGGTGGTGCCAGTGAAAAAACTATGGGTTTAATTGTTAGTATTTTGGTTATTCAGATAGTCGCTATTTTAGGTGCATATTTAACTTCTAAAGCGTCATCTAAATTCGGGAATATTAAAACATTAATAGTTGTTAACTGTATATGGATGGCATTGTGTTTTTATGCTTACTTAATGAAAACCCCAATGGATTTTTATATAGCAGCAGGCTTTGTGGGATTGGTCATGGGAGGGGTACAATCTTTAGCACGTTCTACATATTCAAAATTTTTGCCTGAAACAGAAGATACCACATCGTATTTTAGTTTTTATGATGTTGCAGAAAAAATTGGGATTGTTATTGGTATGGTTATTTTCGCATTCATAGATCAAATTACTGGAAGTATGCGTAATGGCATTCTATTTTTATTCATCTTTTTTTTAGCAGGGATTATTCTTTTGTTTAGAGTGCCTAGAAAAAAAATAAATAGTAGTAACTAAAATTATTCATTCACCGTTCATCTAGAAAAATATCTTTTAAAAGTTCGAGTCTTAGTCTTATAGGTTTAATTGTTAGAGCTTTATAGGTGACAACATAAGGAGTAATGAGCCGTGAGAACTAACATCGTACAAAACAAATTTTCCGGGACAGGACAATTCATTAATAAAAAAATCCTGTAAAATTACAATTTACAGGATTTTTTATGTTTAATTAAGAAATAAGACTAAGACTCCGTAGGCTTTTCAGCTTTTTCAATACTAATATTTAATTCTTCAGATTTTTTGTCTAAATCAATTTTGATTTTATCACCATCTTGAAGGTTTGAAGCTACAATCTCTTCAGCTAAAGCATCTTCAACATATTTTTGAATCGCTCTTTTAAGAGGTCTTGCTCCATATTGTTTATCGAAACCTTTTTCAGCTATATAATCTTTAGCACTCTCAGTAAGTGTTAAGATATAACCTAAGCCTTTAATTCTGGTTAAAAGTTTCTCTAATTCAATATCAATAATTTTATTGATGTCTTCTTTTTCTAAAGCATTAAATACAACAACATCATCAATTCTATTCAAAAATTCTGGTGCAAATGATTTTTTAAGTGCATTTTCAATAACACTTCTAGTATTGGCATCTTCTTGAGATTTTTGAGACGCCGTACCAAAACCAATACCTGTTCCAAAATCTTTAAGTTTACGAGCTCCAATATTGGAAGTCATGATAATAATCGTATTTCTAAAATCAATCTTTCTGCCTAAACTATCGGTTAAATAACCATCATCAAGTACTTGAAGTAGCATATTAAAGACGTCTGGATGTGCTTTTTCAATTTCATCTAATAGAATAACAGCGTAAGGTTTACGTCTTACTTTTTCAGTAAGTTGTCCACCTTCTTCGTATCCAACGTATCCTGGAGGTGCTCCAATTAATCTAGAGATTGCGAATTTTTCCATGTATTCACTCATGTCAATTCTAACAAGAGAATCTTCGCTATCAAATAACTCACGAGATAGCACCTTAGCTAACTGTGTTTTACCAACGCCTGTTTGCCCTAAAAATATAAATGAGCCAATCGGCTTATTGGGGTCTTTAAGTCCTGCACGATTACGCTGAATAGCCTTAACTACTTTTGCAACGGCTTCGTCTTGTCCGATTACTTTTCCTTTAATAAGGTTTGGTAATTCTGCTAATTTGTTAATTTCAGTTTGAGCAATTCTGTTAACAGGAACGCCTGTCATCATAGAAACGACATCAGCTACATTGTCTTCAGTTACAATTTCGCGATGCTGTTTAGTGTCTTCTTCCCATTTTTCTTGTGCAATAGCTAATTCTTTTTCAATGCGTTTTTCATCATCTCTAAGTTTTGCAGCTTCCTCATATTTCTGTTTTCTAACAACAGCATTTTTAGATTCTTTAATCGCTTCTAGCTGTTTTTCAAGTTCAATAACTTGTTTAGGAACGTCTATGTTGGTAATATGTACACGAGACCCAGCTTCATCTAAAGCATCAATAGCTTTGTCTGGTAAAAAACGTTCCGTCATGTATCTGTTCGTTAATTTTACACAGGCTTCAATGGCTTCTGGAGTATAATCTACATTATGGTGTTCTTCGTATTTTCCTTTTATGTTATTAAGAATTTCAATCGTTTCTTCAACTGTAGTAGGCTCTACAATAACTTTTTGAAAGCGACGCTCTAAAGCACCGTCTTTTTCTATATACTGTCTGTATTCATCTAGAGTTGTAGCGCCAATACACTGAATTTCACCTCTAGCTAAAGCGGGTTTAAACATGTTTGAGGCATCTAAACTGCCTGTTGCTCCACCAGCACCAACTATCGTGTGTATTTCGTCAATAAACAAAATAACGTCATCATTTTTTTCAAGCTCGTTCATTACAGCTTTCATGCGCTCTTCAAATTGTCCACGATATTTTGTTCCAGCAACTAAGCTTGCCAAGTCTAAAGTTACCACACGTTTATTGAATAGAATACGTGACACTTTTCGTTTTACAATTCTAAGGGCTAAACCTTCAGCAATGGCAGATTTACCAACACCAGGTTCGCCAATTAAAAGCGGATTGTTTTTCTTTCTTCTACTTAAAACTTGAGAAACACGCTGAATTTCTTTTTCTCTACCAACAACAGGGTCGAGTTTGCCTTCTTCAGCTTGAGCTGTTAAATCGCGTCCAAAATTGTCTAAAACGGGGGTTTTTGACTTCTTGTTAGATTTTCCTGCTGGAGCATTAAAAATATTATCCTTTGAAGATTCTTCTTCAGGGGCGTTGTCGTCGTCTTGAAATTCAGACTTTGGTTCTATATAATCATTATCGTTTGTAATCATAAGTTTAAATTGTTCTTTAACATTATCGTAGTCAACTTTTAGCTTATTTAAAAGCTTGGTAGTGGGGTCGTTTTCATTTCTTAAAATACACAACAACAGGTGTGCGGTATTTATCGAAGTACTTTGAAATAATTTGGCTTCTAAAAATGTAGTTTTTAAAGCGCGTTCTGCTTGCCTTGTAAGATGTAAATTCTTTTTTTGATTTGAAGCTACAGTTGTATTTGGGTTTGCAGGACTCAGTATTTCAACTTTTCGTCTTAAATGATTTAAATCAATATCTAAAGCATTTAATATGTTTATTGCTTTTCCGTTGCCGTCTCGTAAGAGTCCAAGCATTAGGTGTTCAGTACCAATAAAATCATGGCCTAAACGTAATGCTTCTTCTTTACTGTAAGCAATAACATCTTTTACTCTTGGGGAAAAATTATCATCCATAAATGTGTCCTTTCTGCATTAAAAATAGTAAAACATTTTAACTAAAGTCAAAAACTATACCTAAAAATATATGTTTCGTGCTAATTGACGAAAAAATCTTTATAAAATCAAAATTTTATGATGCATACTTATTAACCAAATAAGTCGGTTAAATTGTTAATAAATTACATGAAAAATGAACACTGATAGTCTTACTATGACTGCTGAAATTCTTATATTAGCATGTTTTGAAAATTACATAAAACTAAATTAAATTATTTATGGCAGAAGGAGAAAAAGTCATTCCTATTAATATTGAGGATGAGATGAAATCAGCTTACATTGACTATTCAATGTCGGTCATTGTGTCACGTGCTTTACCAGATGTAAGAGATGGCTTAAAACCAGTTCACAGACGTGTGCTTTATGGTATGCATGAGCTGGGTGTTAGAGCAAATACAGCACACAAAAAATCCGCAAGAATAGTTGGAGAGGTTTTAGGTAAGTATCACCCACATGGTGATACATCGGTTTATGACGCTATGGTGCGTATGGCTCAAGAGTGGAGCTTGCGTTATATGCTTGTAGATGGGCAAGGTAACTTTGGTTCTATTGACGGTGATAGTCCTGCTGCAATGCGATATACAGAAGCACGTATGCGTAAAATATCTGAAGACATGTTGGCAGATATTGATAAAGAAACTGTAGACCATAAATTAAATTTTGATGACACGTTGCAAGAGCCAACGGTTTTACCAACGCGTATTCCTGGGCTTTTAGTTAATGGTGCATCAGGCATTGCCGTAGGCATGGCAACGAATATGCCTCCTCACAATTTAACAGAGGTGGTAAACGGAACTATTGCTTATATAGAAAATAATGATATTGAAATTGACGAATTAATTACGCACATTAAAGCGCCAGATTTTCCAACAGGTGGAACTATTTATGGTTACGATGGGGTTAAAGAAGCTTTTCATACAGGGCGTGGACGTATAGTTATGCGTGCCAAAACTAATATTGAAGAGGTTAATGGTCGTGAATGTATTATTGTTGATGAGATTCCTTATCAAGTGAATAAAGCAGATATGATTAAGAAAACTGCTGACTTGGTTAACGATAAAAAACTAGAAGGTATTTCGCTTATTCGTGATGAATCAGATAGAAATGGAATGCGTATTGTTTACGTTTTAAAGCGCGATGCTATTCCAAATATTGTATTAAATAAATTATTTAAGTATACGGCTCTACAGTCCTCATTTAGTGTAAATAATATTGCGTTAGTTAATGGACGTCCGCAGATGTTAAACTTAAAAGAGTTGATTCATTATTTTGTTGAACATAGACATGAAGTTGTTGTAAGACGAACTACTTATGAATTGCGCAAAGCAGAAGAACGCGCTCATATATTAGAAGGATTAATTATTGCCTCAGATAATATAGATGAAGTAATAAAAATCATCAGAGCCTCATCCAATGCAGATGAAGCGCGTGCTAATTTAATTGAACGTTTTAAGCTATCTGAAATACAAGCTAAAGCTATTGTAGAGATGCGATTGCGTCAGCTTACTGGTTTAGAGCAAGATAAGTTGCGTGCAGAGTATGAGGAAATAATGAAAACCATTATCGACCTTAAAGACATCTTAGATAAGAAAGAGCGTCGTATGGACATCATTAAAGAGGAGTTGGAAGTTGTTAAAGAAAAATATGGAGATGAACGTCGTTCAGTTATTGAATATGCTGGAGGTGATTTGAGTATTGAAGATATGATTCCTAATGAAAAAGTGGTGATTACAATTTCTCATGCGGGTTATATTAAGCGTACCTCTTTAACGGAATACAAAACACAACATAGAGGAGGGGTTGGTCAAAAAGCATCAACAACGCGAAATGAAGATTTCTTAGAAAATTTATTTGTTGGAACAAACCACCAGTATATGTTATTCTTTACTCAAAAAGGAAAATGTTTCTGGATGCGTGTTTATGAAATACCAGAAGGGAGTAAAACCTCAAAAGGTAGAGCTATTCAAAACCTTATAAATATTGAGCAAGACGACAAAGTCATGGCTTTTATCTGTACTCAAGATTTAAAAGATGAAGATTACATAAATAGTCATTATGTGATTATGGCTACCAAAAAAGGTCAGGTTAAGAAAACATCATTAGAACAGTATTCAAGACCGAGAACAAACGGAATTAATGCAATTACAATTAAAGACGATGATGTATTATTAGAGGCTAAACTTACAACTGGTGAAAGCCAAGTAATGTTAGCATTAAAATCTGGAAAAGCCATCCGTTTTGAAGAGGCTAAAACGCGACCAATGGGACGAGGTGCTTCTGGTGTAAGAGGGATTCGTTTACAAGATGAAAAAACCGATGAAGTTATTGGTATGATAGCTGTTGATGATATGGAAAGCAATGTGCTTGTAGTTTCTGAGAACGGTTATGGTAAACGTTCTAGCTTAGAAGATTATAGAATTACCAATCGTGGTGGTAAAGGTGTAAAAACAATATCTATTACAGAAAAAACGGGTAACTTAGTATCTATAAAGAATGTAACAGATGATGATGATTTAATGATTATCAATAAATCTGGCATAGCTATTAGAATGGCTGTTAAGGATTTAAGAGTTATGGGAAGAGCCACTCAAGGTGTTAAGTTAATTAATCTTAAAGGAAACGATTCAATAGCTGCTGTTGCAAAAGTGATGCATGATGAAGATAAAGTAGAATTGGATGAAGATGGAAATGTAATAATTTCTGAAAGTATTGAAAACACTGATGTGACAGAAGATGGCACAACTCTTGATAATGATATAAACGAAAATAACACTGAATCTTAAACTTAATATTATTTAAAATGAAAAAACAATTAATCATAGCTTTAGCCTTTTCAATAAGTGCATTTTCATTTGCACAGAAGAAGGAATTGAAAACAGTTGAGAAAGCTATTAAAAGCAACAATTTTGCAGAAGCTAAAGCAGGTATTAATCAAGCAGAAGGACTCCTATCTGTCATGGACGAAAAATCTAAAGCAAAATTTTATTATTTAAAGGCGCAAGCCTTGTATGCAAACGGAAAAGGTTCTGATGCTGATATTTCAACAATATTAGAAAGCTTTGCTAAAGCTGAAAGTAACTATGGTTCTGAAATTACCGCTTTAAAGCAAACCATTTCTAACGGATTGTTAACTAAAGGAAATGCTGCTTACGAAAAAAATGATTACTCTAATGCTTCTAAGTATTTTGAAAAGTCATACAGAGTTACTGAAAGAGATACTTTATTTCTTTATTATGCTGCAGCTACTGCTGTGAATGTAAAGGAATATGATAGAGCTTTAGTATTATACGAAGAGCTTAAGAATTTAGGATATACAGGTATTGTAAAACAGTATTTTGCAACAAATGTAGAAACAGGAAAAGAAGAGGTTTTAGACAAAAACACTCGTGATTTATATGTAAAAGGTAAAAGTCACATAAAACCAGGAGAACGTTTAACAGATTCTAAAAAACCAGAAATAGTTAAAAATGTAGCATTAATTTATGTTAGTAAAGGAGATAATGAAAAGGCTATAGCTGCCATGCAGGAAGCAAGAGCAGAAAGTCCAGATGATATTAATTTAATTCTTTCTGAGGCTAACGTTCATTATAAAATGGGTAATACAGAGGAGTTTAAAAGCCTTTTGCAAAAAGCGACAGAAATGGATCCTACTAATCCTGAGTTACAATATAATTTGGGAGTTATTGCAGCAGAGTCAGGTCAACCAGTAGAGGCAAAAGCCCATTATGAAAAAGCTATTGAGTTAGATCCTAATTATGTTAATGCATATATAAATATATCGGCACTTGTACTAGGAAGAGAGCAGCCACTTATTGAGGAAATGAATGGTTTAGGAACTTCTAAAGCTGACGATATGCGTTATGATGAATTAAGAGAAGAACGACAAAATTTATATAAGGAAGCTATTCCATTTTTATCTAAGGCCTTAGAAATAGATACGAAAAACTTGAGTGCTGCAAAAACATTAATGAATATATATAGCATTTTAGGTGAATCAGAAAAACAAAAAGAAATTAAAGCAACAGTCGATGCTCTTGAGGCTGCTGGTGGAAACTAGATATTATTAAAAGTGATATAAAAAATGCCGCTAATTAGCGGCATTTTTTATATCACTTTTTTAATAACACGCAGTTTATGTGTGTGTATGTTTTTATCCACATTATAAATTCCAGAATGGTCTAAACGATCTATTCTAACTTTACCATGAGCATGAATAATATAGTTGTCTTTCATGATGATGCCTACATGAATAATAGCACCTTCATTATTATCAAAAAAAGCTAAATCACCAGGTTCGCTTTCTTCAATAAAACTTAAGGCCTCTCCTTGCGTAGCTTGTTGTGACGCATCGCGTAATAATTTGTAGCCATTTAATTTGTAAACCATTTGTGTAAAACCAGAGCAATCAATCCCAAATGGTGTTTTTCCTCCCCACAAATATGGTGAACTTAAATAAGTAAATGCCGTTCGAACAATATTGGATTTATCATTTTTGTCAGCAATATAATTACCGTCATATTTATGGTTTAAAAGAGAAAGACCGTTTAAGCTAGACCCAATAGTAATTGGGAATATTTGTTTGTTGTTATCTTCAATAAACTCTACCAAGTCTGTAGATAATTTTGGTGTTTCTTTATTGAGGGATTTATATTGGTCTTCAGATATTTCAACATATTGTTTGTTATCTATCCAGCCTTCGTATTTATCAAAAGCTAATCTAATTCTAATCCATTGCTTGCGTTGTTCTAAAATTTTAAAAAAGTCACCATATATCACTTGTGAAACTAATTCACTAGTGTCTGCAGGTTCATCTCGAAGCGGAACAATGCTTAAATTACATATACCGTATTGCATTAAATACTTTTAGTTACGTTCTATAATCATTGCTGATGCTCCTCCACCGCCATTGCAAATTGCGGCAGCACCAATTTTAGCGTCATTTTGTTCCAAAATGCTTAATAAAGTAATCAAAATTCTAACGCCAGAGCATCCAAGGGGATGACCAAGAGAAACCGCACCGCCATTAACATTAACGTTTTTATCAGTAAGACCTAAAATTTTCATATTCGCTAAACCTACAACAGCAAAAGCTTCATTAAATTCAAAAAAGTCTACATCTTGTATCTTAATTCCAGCTTTATCAATTGCCTTTGGTAAGGCTTTAGCAGGAGCCGTTGTAAACCATTCAGGTTCATGTGCAGCATCTGCATAACTTTTTATCGTTGCCAGGGGTTTTAAACCTAGTTCTTCAGCCTTTTCTTTACTCATTAAAACCATCGCACCTGCACCATCATTTATCGTTGAAGCATTTGCAGCAGTTACTGTACCGTCCTTAGTGAACGCAGGGCGTAATTGCGGAATTTTATCCATTCTAACATTGGTGAATTCCTCATCTTTATCCACCATTATAGGTTCTCCACGACGCTGAGGTACTTCAACAGAAACGACCTCATTGTTAAATTTACCAGTTTTCCAAGCTGCAGCTGATCGTTCATAAGATTGAATCGCATAATTATCTTGCTCTTCTCTAGAAAATTCATATTTAGTTGCGCAGGCATCGGCACATACACCCATAGCGTTTTGATCATAAGCATCAACTAAACCATCTTTCTGCATGCCATCAACTAATGTCGTTGGTCCAAATTTCGTTGCATTTCTGGCATATAGATAGTGTGGTATAAGGCTCATGTTTTCCATACCTCCCGCAACAACAATATTAGTATCGCCTAAAGCGATGGATTGAGCTGCTTGCATAACGGTTTTCATACCCGAAGCGCAAACTTTATTTATTGTTGTGCAAGGCACCGTATTTGGTATGTCAGCATAAATAGCAGCTTGTCTTGCTGGAGCCTGTCCTGTGCCAGCTTGCACTACATTACCCATTAATACTTCTTCAACTAACTCAGGTTTTAAATTTATTTTATCTAAAGCACCTTTTATTGCAATAGCACCTAGCTTAGGAGCAGGAATTGTTGATAGCGTTCCTAGAAAACTTCCAATTGGAGTTCTTGCTGCGGAAACAATAACGACTTCTCTATTCATCAATATAACGTTTTAGTTTAGTTATTGAACTTACCTCATTTTTAAATAAGTTACTTTTTGCAATATAGTTTTGCTTTTTTTTTGATACAACTTATGTTCTATTGAAAAAAAACATGTCATTACAGTGCGAAAAAATAAACTTTTCGGTACAATAGAAAAAAATAAGATTTGTTCATTGCGAAAATAATGATTTTTTAGTAGAAATTTAAAAGATTAGATGTTTATAAAAAAATGGTAAAAGCTTATAAATTTATTACATTTGATACCTAGATGAAACATCCATAACTAAAATTTAATATTTAACGAAATGATTATATGGGTGTTACATGTGACAAGTAAAAAGGAATGAATATTAACACATGAAAGACTTCATAAATAAATTATATAAAAACCATTCCTTAATATATAAGGCGTTATTATTTATATGTACAACCTTCTTAATTGTTTATTTATTTCCAAAAAGTGGAAAGTTTAAATATAATTTTGAAAAAGGTAAACCATGGCAATCTGAAAGTTTACAAGCACCTTTTGATTTTGCTATTAAAAAAACAGATGAAGAAATAGCATCAGAAAAAAAGAGCATTATCAATAATGCAATATTGTATTTTGATATAGATAATTCTATACAACCAAAAGTTAACGATGCGTTTAAAGAACAGTTTAAAGCTATATTTTCTGATAGTTTACCAAATAGTGTCTCAAATAAATTATTCAAAACAGGAGAACGTATTGTTTCAGAATTATACAAATATGGTATTTTAAGTGAAGTCCACGATTTTTCTAAAGATAGATCTATTGTAATTCTTGATGGAAGGGAAAGAAAATACGATGGTTTTTATTCAGACTTAGTTAAGCAAGACGAAATTACAGCCATTATAGAAAGTGTATTAGCTAAAAATAATCTATCAAATTTTAAAACAGACTTTGTAGCGCTTTGTTTTGATTTGATTGAGCCAAATATAGTATTTAATAAAACACTTACAGATAAAGCCATACAAGATGAACTAAGTAGAATTTCTTTTACCAGAGGAAGTATCGCTAAAGAAACCTTAATAGTATCTAAAGGTGAGGTTGTTGAAGGAGATAAGTATCAAGCGCTAAAATCTTTGCAGTCTGAATACGAATCTCAAGTTTGGAATGATGCAAATTATAATTGGGTATTATTTGCATATACCTTGTTGGTTGCATTAGCATTGTTAATGTTGCTCTTGTTTTTAAGAAAGTATAGGTCAGAGGTTTTTGAGAATAACACAAAAGTCACTTTTATATTTTTTAATATTTCATTAATGATATTCATTACAACACTTGTAGTGAATTATGATGCTAAATACATATATATTGTTCCAATTTGTATATTGCCTCTAGTTTTTAAGGCGTTTTTTGATGCACGTCTAGGTCTGTTTGCACATGTTCTTACGGTACTTTTATTAGGCTTTATAGTGCCTAATAGTTATGAGTATATGTTTTTGCAAATAATAGCTGGTATAGTAACTATTCTAACAGTTTCAGAGTTATATAAACGTGCTAATTTGTTTATTTCTGTTGGGCAGATAACGCTCATTTATATTATTGCCTATTTTGCATTTTTTGTAATTCATGAAGGCAGTGTAGAAACATTTAAATGGGAAACGTTTATCTGGTTTATTTTATGTGGATTAGCTACCTTGTTTGTTCAGCCTTTAATATATGCTTATGAAAAGCTTTTTGGATTAGTTTCTGATGTTTCACTTTTAGAGTTGTCAGATACCAATACCAAGTTGCTTAAAGAGTTATCCAATAAGGCACCAGGAACCTTTCATCATTCTTTAAACGTGGCGAATTTAGCCGAAGCTTCCGCAAATGAAATAGGAGCAAATGCTATGTTGGTTAGGGTGGGTGCTTTGTACCATGATATTGGTAAAATGAAGAATCCTACATATTATACCGAAAATCAATCTACAGGTATCAATCCGCATGATGAGTTATCTTCAAAAGAAAGCGCAAGAATAATTACAGATCATGTTATTAATGGTATCGAAATTGCAAGAAAAAATAATTTACCAGATCGTGTTATAGATTTTATTAGAACCCACCACGGAACGAGTGTAGTCTATTATTTTTATATGCAAGAGAAAAAGGATTTTCCTGAAAATGAAGTAGATAAATTAGATTTTAGTTACCCAGGACCAAAGCCATTTAGTAAAGAAACCGCTATTTTAATGATGTGTGATAGTATTGAAGCAGCATCAAAAAGTTTAAAAGAACCCACATCTACTAAAATTGAAGCTTTTGTTGAAAACATTATAAATAAACAAATAGAAGAAGGGCAATTTTTAAATGCGAATATTACTTTTAAAGAAATTCAATCAATAAAAAAAGTGCTAAAACACAAGCTTGCAAATATTTATCATTTACGAATTGAATACCCAGAATAAAATCAAAAAAAATACTTGTATGCTTTAAGATGAAAAGCTACATTTGCATCCGCATTTAAATATAAGTGCGATGTTCATATTAAAACAATTGGAGAGGTGCCTGAGTGGCCGAAAGGAACGGTTTGCTAAATCGTCGTACCCCAAAAGGGTACCCGGGGTTCGAATCCCCGTCTCTCCGCAAATAATTGTAATACAATTGATAACCAAATCGGGGTGTAGCGTAGCCCGGTTATCGCGCCGCGTTTGGGACGCGGAGGTCGCAGGTTCGAATCCTGCCACCCCGACGAACCTAGTAATAGGTTAAATCAAAACACTGTTAATCTTATGATTATCAGTGTTTTTTTGTTTTTACACATTTTATTTGCTATCAAATAAAGGTAACTAAAACCGTAAAAAAGGTGTGCAATTAGGTGTGCAATCATTCACCAGAATTTTAGTAACTTTAAAGAGCTTTTGAGACATGATTTGACTTTCGTCTATACAAATTAATGTTTAACAAAAAGTCATTTAAAATGAAAACAAGAAGTACATTCACAGTTATTTTCTTTACAAGAAAATCAAGAAGCACCCCCAATCAAATTTCTATTTATGTTCGTATTACTGTAAACGGCAAACGCTCAGAAATAAGTTTAAAACGAAGTATTGATCAAAACCAGTGGGACAGTACCAAAAATAGAGGTAGGGGGCAATCAGAAAGGATAAAAGTTTTAAACGCCTATTTGGATGGTGTTTATAATAAGCTGCTCCAATGTCACAAAGAACTGTTAGAAGAAGACAAGATAGTATCTGCCGATGCTATAAAGTCCAGATATTTAGGAGAAGACGATACCAGCAAAACCTTAAAAGAATTGATTGCTTATCATAACGGAAATATGATGGATCAAGTCAAAAAGTTGTGGGATTTCAGGATTAAGCAAAAATTGTAGTTAATCTATACAGGAAAAAATTCACGTTCCTGACTCCCCTGAACTGCGCTCTAAAAGCTTTAATCTTAGCATTGAAAGATTCCGCAGAAGCATTTGTACTTCTGTTATCGAAGTAGTTAAGTATATTTTTATAGTGTACAGACATTGTTCTAGCAATGGTATTAAAACTTTTAAAGGCTGCTTGCCTTACTTTTTTATCCCATTTGGCCAATCGCACCAGAGCTGAAGTTTTATCATCTGTATTGTTAAATATCCAAGATAGGTTTTGGCATAATTTATATGCTTTTTCTATATCAGGATAGTGGTTAAAGAGTATTTCTGCTCTTTTAGATTGGTTTTCAGTCCATTTGTTGCTTGGTTTATAGAGCAGGTACCTACTTCTTGCCAGTAATTGTTTTAGTGTATCTCCGTTGGGTAATATTTCTGGTATGTGTTTTAGATTTTTACTTCTAGCATTTTCTATGGCATTATTTTCAAAATCGATGGCTTCCCATCTGTGTTTGATTCTTATTTCCTGCAAGGCGTCCAAAGCTAATTTCTGAACGTGAAAACGGTCTATGACCAAGGAGGCGTTTGGGAATGATTTTTTAACAATAAGCCCCATGTTTCCTGCCATGTCCAGAGTCACTTCTTCAACGTTATTTCTTCGCTTTACAGGAATTTTATGGAGTATTTTTATAACCGTTTCAGCTTTGGTCCCTTTAATCATGGCCACTATCGCACCTTTCTTTCCTTTAGCACCTTTATTGGTGACAATAGTATATAGTTCGCCGTTGCAAAAAGCGGTTTCGTCAAGCGACAGATGGCTTCCTATGTTTTCGGCAAACAACAGCCAATCCTGTGCATGCTCTTTTTGATCCCATGATTTAAAATCGCTCAGGTAATCTTTGTACTGCCGCTGTAGTTTCTTGCCGTTAACACCATAGAAAAACCCTATGGTATGGCAGTCGGAAGCCCTAGTGTTGACTAATATCTTTTAAAAAAGCAGCGAATCCGGTGGTCATCCGCGTTCCCTGTGATACTAAATTCCAATCTCTCTGGACAACTTCATTTGTTGCTTTATCTAGCCACCTGCGGCGTTTTATATGGAGGTAAACATTTTTACCTCGTATAGGGAAGTCTTGAACTGTTGCCTCGGGAAAGAAGCCTTTAGAATGGAGTTTTGTTCCATTAAACTCTTCGGGAATCATGTTTAGTTCTGTAAAATAAAAATGTAGTGCTTATCCTTTAACTTCGTGCTTGGTTAAATCAAAATACCTGACAAGTATTTCTGGAAGTAATAAATTAGCTATGGCTAATAGTGAATCTGATGACATTGAATTTTTTCATTCAAAGATCTTCCTTTTTTAGATACTCCACAACTTTTTGACTTGATTCATGTAAATATGGTATCTATAAAAACTATTCAGAAATAATTTGTTTTTGTATAAGGCTCATAACCTTAAGGACACTGGTTCGAGTTCAGTTCCGACTAATAAATTTAAAGTTATAATCTAAAAAAAACATCCCTTTTTTATGAAATAATTTCAATTTCACAATATCGACAAAGCCTATAGTTTATTATAAAATTTAATTGGAATAGTATATTACTTTGAAGCAATAAAACCTTCTGATTCTAAAGATTTTACAATGGCGCTCACATAGTCCTGAACAGTAGTATTTATACTTTCAGGGTCTACAATATTATAAGAAGCCACCCAAACTAATGATTTGTCATCATCAATTTTGAGGTCATATAATGTAGCTTCGATATTATAGACGTTGTATTGGTTATAATAGCCTTCTATAAAATAAACGTCTTGGTACAAATAGTAATAGCGCCCCCAGGGTCTCCAATAATAATCTCTAAAATATGTATCACCAGAGTAATTGGTTTTTTCATCAATACCTTTTACAGCAGAAATTAAAACCGAATCAAAACCGTCATTTTTTATGCGTTTCATTTCTTTCTGGATATCTTCTTCCGTCTGTTTTAAACTAGTAAAAGTGGGCTCGAACACATCATAACTTTCTACGGCTTCAACACCTCTATTCTGAAGTTCAATTTTTAACTGTTCTTCAAATTTTTTACGAGCTGTGAGGTTTTCGGTAATACCAATTATCATTACTTTTTGAGGTTTGTAATAGTTATAATGGCTACTACGCCAACTATCTGCCATTTTTACTGATGAGCAACTATATATAATTACAATTACTAAAAGATAAACTAAATGTTTCATAATAAGTCTTTTATTAGAACTATGAAATTACTTGATTAATAATGTGTTGCCAATGACCTTAATCAGTTTGAAAAAGGTTTACAAAAAAAAGCTTTCATTATTATTTAGATATCCATAAAAAATGAAACAAGCCAAAGTGTTTTATAAATATGCTTATTAAACAGTTTTTATGAGCTTATTATCAAAACTTAATTCAATAAAAAATCTGGACAAAAAATTGGAATAACAAAAAACACAAACAGTAAAAATAATACAGCCCAAAGCATCCACATTAAAAGTGGATAGGCAATGAGATCACCCTTGGATTTAGGACGTAACGAATGTGCAATTAAGCCATGTATCCCGAAACTTAATATTAGAAAAGTAATACTTGATGAAATAATTAAGAAACTATTGGTATGTGTTTCTCGAATAGTATATAGATAAATGCCTATAAGTATTGAAATTGCAATGACTATTTTAAATATTCTTCTGCTCATAATACATGTTATTAAATTTCTCTAAAATTAATTCGTTAAAACTTAATAAAGGAACCCTTCCATAAATTTCCATGCGTTTTACAAAATCTCTATGAAACCATTTTTTCTTAATGCCTTTTTCTTTTCTTTCTAACATGGCTACTAAATCAGCATCTATATCACCTAAATAGATTTTAAGTGAATCAAAAGTAGCTACGGAAAGTAGAACTTCAACGCTTAATTTATTATATTCAACCTGTTCTTCAAGCATTTTTTTGAAACCTTTCTCCTTTATCTTAAAAGCGTCTTCATTTTGCGTATGTATATGTAATGCTTTAATTTCTGCATTAAGAGGTTTGGCTATTTTAACGAGTTTCTTAATAGCTTCAATATCTTCATCTTCAAAATCCGTGGCATATACTATGGTTTTTATTTGATTATAGCTTGCATCTTCTGGGATCGCCAATACTGGACAAGGTGATGTATCAATAAGATGCCTAGTGGTATTTCCCATTAATAATTCTCTTAATGCACTACCTCCTTTCATTCCTGTTACCAATAGAAATACATGTGCTTCCTTAACGCTAGAAATAATGCCATGCACTACTGATTTGTTTTCAATAGCTTCAATATCAATATTTAAGTCATCCAAATCTGCTTTCAAGATTCTGGTACAAAATTTTTTAAGTTTTGAATGGTGTTTTTTATAAGCATCACCTTCAATATCTGGAAAGGCATCTTCTGCTTTTAAACTCAAATTATCTAATAGCGTAGGATAATCAAATACATGAACCACTTTTAAGGTCGTACCAATTTCTAAGCTTAATGAATGGGCATATTTTAACGCAGCTTCAGAATTTTTAGAATAGTCTGTTGCACAAAGAATTGTTTTCATCTTTTTTTATTGTTCGTAATGTTTATAGACAAATTTAAACGTCAAATACCTAGTGATAAATGACCTGGGTCATATTCACACTGTTTTATTACTGACCGATATCATTGGCACTTTAAATACTTCATTATAATTTTGATACGTTAAGCACACTTTATAACAAAATGAAAAAATCTACACGAATTATAATTGCTTTAATAGCAATAGCACTAATTGGTTATTTCATCATAAAACCAAAACTAAATAGCAAAAAGTTAGATTATACTTATACCATTATTGAAAAAGGAAACATTGAGGCAGATATATCCAGTACAGGCACTGTTGAAGCTATAAACACCGTTGAAGTTGGTACCCAAATTTCAGGAACTATTAAAAAAATTTATGTCGATTATAATGATAACGTAAAAGCTGGACAGCTTTTGGCAGAAATGGATCTCAAATTACTTAATGCCAGCTTAAGCAGTGCGCAAGCCAATTTAGCAGTAAGTCAGGCACAATTAAATCAGGCAAAAGACACATACGACAGAAACACTATTTTGTTTGAAAAAGGCGTGATTTCAGAGCAAGAATATCTCAATTCCAAATACACCTATAATCAAATTGAGAGTGCAAAAAAAGCAGCTCTAGCAGCTGTACAAAACACAAAAGTCAATATTGGCTTTGCACACATTACATCGCCAATAAGCGGAACCATTACAGAACGAAGTGTTGAAGAGGGACAAACCGTGGCAGCTTCTTTTGCTACACCTACTATGTTTATCATAGCCGAAGATTTATCTAAAATGCAAATTCTTGCTGATGTGGACGAAAGCGATATTGGCTATATAAAAGACGGTATGCAAGTACGTTTTAAAGTACAGACCTATCCTGAAAAAGAGTTTTATGGTACTGTAAGTCAAATCCGGTTGCAGCCCATTGAAATAAATAATGTAGTTAATTACCAAGTTGTTGTGGATGTTGATAATAAGAAAGAATTGCTGTTACCTGGAATGACTGCCAATCTTGAGTTCATTACAGATACAGCCAAAAATGTATTGCTTATTAATAATTCGGCATTACGTTTTAGACCTAATGAAGCAATGTTGAAAGAAATTAAGCCTGTTTTGGAAGAAAAAGCTAATAACATGTTGCCCGATTCACTAAAACAAAAATTCAATACTGCTATTAACAATGAGGAAACTTATACACCAGTTAGTTTTAAGAAAAACCTGCCTTCTAATATAGATGGTTTCTTTTTTAAAAATGAAAGCGGAAAATTAGATTTTAAATTTATTGAAATAGGTGTCAAGACAGGTTTACAATCTGAAATTAAAAGATTTCTTGATGGCTCAGAATTAGCAGAAAGTATGAAAGTCATCAATGGCATTAAATCAAAAAATTAAAATGAGATGCCTACAAAAAAAGTTATAGAAACCAAAAAAGTAAGCCGTGTGTTTAGAAATGGTGATATAGAAGTACATGCGCTTACAGATGTTGATTTGATTATTGAGGAAGGAGAATTTGTAGCCCTTATGGGAGCCTCTGGTTCAGGAAAATCTACTTTTCTAAATATTTTGGGTTGTCTAGACCAACCAACTTCTGGCGAATATTACTTAGATAATGTACACGTTAATAAATTGGACAAAAACCAGTTGGCAGATATCCGAAATCAAAAAATAGGCTTTATTTTTCAAAGTTATAATTTATTGTCGCGAACAACCGCATTAGAAAATGTGGAGTTGCCACTTGTCTATGATAGAACAGGTAGGTTTTCAAACTCAAAAGAAATAGCAATAAAAGCCTTAGGGCAAGTAGGACTACAAGATCGTATTTATCATAAAACTAATGAGCTTTCGGGCGGACAACAACAACGTGTAGCTATTGCAAGAGCCTTGGTCAACGACCCAACGCTTATCTTATCCGATGAAGCTACAGGAAATTTAGACAGTAAAGCCAGTATAGACATAGCTGATCTATTTGTACGATTAAACAATAAAGGAAAAACCATAGTAATGATTACTCACGAACCCGAAATTGCACAGTTCGCTAAACGTATGATTTATATGCGCGATGGTCGTATTCTAACCGATGAAATCATCAAAGATCGCAGCACTAAAGAAAGTGCTTTAAAAGATTTAGAACTAACAAGTTGATAAAACGAATACATGAAGCAATTTCTAAAAATATTCAAGGTCGCTTTTCAGGCCATCAACAAAAATAGAACTCGCAGTATTCTTACTATGTTGGGCATTATTATTGGCGTTGCTGCAGTTATTATGACGATTTCGGCAGGCGAAGGAGCAACTCAACAAGTTCAAGATCAAATATCAGGATTAGGAACTAATTTATTGATGATAAGTACAAAAGAAGAGCATAGAGGCGGTATAAATGTTAGAATGGGCAGACCAATAGAGAAAAAGGATTTAGATATTTTACAAAAAAGCTCTGTTTGGATGTCCAAAATTTCTCCTTTGGTAGCTATTGGCGCACAGGTTATTGGCGCTGCTGGTTATGTTTCAACAACGGTTTACGGTGTCTCTAATCAATATTTTGATATTTTAAGTCGGGAAATAGTTTCAGGAAATGCATTTACAGCAGAGGACGTTACAACCGCTAGAAAATTCTGCGTTATAGGCGAAACTATAAGAGAAGAAATTTTCCCAGGGCAAGACCCTATAGGCAGACAAATACGAATAAATAAAGTCCCTTTTACAGTAGTTGGTTTATTAAAGGAAGAAGGCGAAGGCACAATGGGACAAGACCAAGACGATATTGTTATAGCACCTTATACAACGGTTCAAAACAGGTTATTTGGCCATCGTAGAGGGTACAATATGATAATGGCTAGTGCTTTGAGTGAAGACCATATTTTGGACGCTGAAATTGAAGCTACCGAGCTATTGCGAGAATCACATAGAATATTAGACCAAGATGAAGATGATTTTGAAATTACTACACAAATTGAGTTGCAGGAAATTACTGGAAATGTAACGGGAATATTAACAATAATATTGGGTGCCATAGCTAGTATTTCATTAATTGTAGGCGGTATTGGCATCATGAATATCATGCTAGTTTCGGTAACAGAACGTACCCGAGAAATTGGCACGCGTTTAGCAATTGGAGCCAGAGAAAGTGATATTCTAACCCAATTTTTAATTGAAGCTATTGTGTTGAGTTTAACAGGTGGTATTTTGGGTATTATTCTTGGAATTATAGGAAATCAAATTATATTCAAAGCAACTGGATTTTACATACCAACAGTTGCCTACTCTGTATTGATTGGCTTTGGGTTCGCTGTATTAGTAGGTGTGGTTTTTGGTTATTTCCCTGCGCGAAAAGCTGCGAAACTAAACCCTATTGATGCCTTGAGATATGAATAAATTAAAGAAAATTACGATATGAAAAATTTAAGAAAACTATTAACTGAAATCACTCAACTCACCACTAACATAGAGACCAATTACCCAGAACTATATCGCTCTTTGGACGAGAACCCATTAACCATTCCTAAAACAGATCATCCAAATGTAGATAAACAAGTCATGGAAGAGTATTTGGAGAGTTTAAAGCAACTGCTCAAACATCATTTGGAAACACATAATAATAAAAACACTTAATTCATTAAAATAAATAATTATGGGAGAAATTGCTACTTCAGACAGGCAGATTACTATATTTTATCATTCTAAATCGGTTAGGGCAAAACAAACATTAGCGTATGCAAAAGCCGAAGGTTTACCAATACTAGACATTGATATTTTAAAAACGCCACTTACAGGTACACAAATAACAGAACTAGCAGATCGCTTAAATATTGAGATAAAAGACTTGGTAAATCAGGATCATCCTGCTTATGTCTCACATTTTGAGCATCATGATTTTTCTGAAAGAGATTGGATAAAAATGATACAACATAATCCTGAGATCATGAAACAGCCTATAGCGTTGCGCGGTGATGTTACTATTTTGGTAGAAACACCAACCGATATTATTAAGATTTAGAAAGCACATTAAATTTTAGCAGATTCGCCTTTTAATACTTTCAAATAAGTAGCTATTTGTCCTCTGTGATAGGTTTCATGTTCTAGTACATGATGCATTATAAACCACCAAAATGTCATTTCTTCGCCTTTTGTATTACGAACCAAATCTTTAATGGTTATAGCATTAAATTCTGAAATTATAATATTTCTTTTTTCGCCATTCGCCTTTAAGGTTTCAATCAAGGACTTGTATATGGTTTCATCAACATTAAAGTGAGGTTCTTCAGAACCCATTTCCCATTTGAAGGTTCTTTTATTGGTTGTTGAAAGACTAAAGAATATGTTGTCCACATCAATGATATGTTGTACCAAGTGAGCAAAACTCATAGCCGTATTGTTTAATCGCCAGTTTATAAACCCCTCAGGAACTTCTTCAAGCCTTTTAAGGGTTAGTCGTCTTATTTCGGAAGATAATGCCGCAAGTTGGTCAAATGTATTATTTGGTTTCATATGATGTTCATTTTAGAATTATTTCAAGGTAAAAAACCTGATTTTTTTTAACAATGACTCAAGTCAGTTTTGTAATCTATGACTAAGGTCATTTTATAAAAAATGCTGTCTCAGTACATTTGATATATATTGTATAAAACTATGAGAGTTAATCTTCTAATTGCCGTTTTCAGCTTTACATTGCTTACAGGATGTAAAACGCAAGTCACAACAATTAATAAGGAGAAATCCAAAACCGAAACGATTGCTATTCCTATTAAAGAATATTCCATATTGGCAGTACTTTGGCAACAACATGCAGCGGAATATCGTGCATTAACGTATCAGGCTTTCAACACAGCAAAGCTTCAATTAGATGATATTCTGGCCAACAAAACAAAAATTGAAAAACCACTCGCTATCGTAACCGATATTGACGAAACCGTATTAAACAATAGCCCTTACAACGGTAAGCTGATTGAACGCAATGAAGACTATTCTGAAACAAGTTGGATAGCATGGGGAAAAGAAAAGAAAGCAAAAGCAGTTCCAGGTTCTCTCCACTTTTTTCAATATGCACAAGATAAAAATGTGGAAGTGTTCTATCTATCCAATCGATTATCAGTTCAAACAAGTGAAACTCTTGAAAACCTTAAGCAGTTGGGGTTTCCTTTTGCGGACGAAAACCATATTTTATTAAGAACTGATGAAGGCGGAAAAGAAACAAGACGAAAAAAAATACAACGATCTCACGATATTGTAATGCTGATTGGCGATAATCTTTCTGATTTTTCTGAAGTATTTGATGGCCAACCTACAAAAGTAAGAAATCGTAAAGCAGATAGTTTAAAAACCTATTTTGGAAACAAGTATATCGTATTGCCCAATGCCATGTATGGCGATTGGGAAACCAAAGGCATTTTAGAAGGAAAGTATTATTGGACAAATTTTCAAAAAGACTCCATTCGCCATAGTAAAGTAATAAATTATTAGGACTATTACTTTCCCCAAAACACAAATTAGAATATACTTTTAGTCCATTTCTTTGGATTCTAATAATCCTGGATGAAATCGTTTTAAGAACAAATTACGAGTTGAGTCCATGTGCTTAATCATGCTCTCTAATTCGGAATGCTGATTTTGCCAGTTTCTGAAAAAATAATCATCTTCAAAAAAATCATTCATAAAAAGTGAGTCGTGTTTAGGGAAATATGAAAAGTCCTGGTTCCATGTATTAGGCATGTTATCTCCTAAGTAACGTTGGAAAGAGTCCATGATGCTATCTAAATTTACCCGTAGAGAGTCTCCTTTGATATCTGAATACGACCAAGAATAAATAGAATCATATTTAATTAGATTTCCAAACTCATCATATTCTTTGCGAACATCCCATTTTTCTTTAGGCTTTACAGCTGTATGATCTTGAGCAATTTCATAACTATCAATTTCTGGAACTTCTTTCTCTTTAACTTGATGATTACAGCCTATAAACATCAATACTAACAATAAGATTATACTACGTTTCATTTTTTATATATTTTATAATTAGACAATGGCAAGCGATTCATTTTAAGGCTTAATTTCTTCTGCTTTTAGAGCTACTTCTAGAACTGCTTTGTCTTCTAGATGTACTACTGCGACTAGTGTTGTTTTCGCGATGATATCCTGAAATATTATCATCTCTGTAACCTTTTATGCGCACAAATCTGCTTCGTCTTAAATCAATACCATTATATCGCTGTGGTAAAACCCTGACTCTTACCCATGCACCATTATTCAAATAGAGATAATTGCGTAATGATAAATCGTAATAAATCATGTATTCGGGAAAATAAACATACCGTACAGCTTCAACTCTATTGGGGTAAAACCAAGGTGGTGGTGGCACATCAGGTCTAGAAGAAATTACGACAGGACCACAACTCTCTAGTGTTAGAAAACTCATTAAGAGCATAATAATAACATAGCCTTTGTTTTTCATGACGCATTTATTTAGTACAAATCTTATCACAAAGAAAACAAAGAACAACCTGTACCAAAATGACTTGGGTCATTTTGAGAGCTCTTTTTTTAAAATACTTTTGAATCAACATTAACACTCAAATTTTTATATCATGATAAAAGATCATTCTAAAAAATACAACGACCTCACAAAATCAATGCGCGAATTAGGTGATAAAATCCCAGAGACAATGAACAGTTTTAATGCATTGCATAAAGCAGGTATTGCAGAAGGCGCATTAACTTCAAAAACAAAAGAACTCATTGCTTTGGGAATAGCAATCACGGTAAGATGTGATGGTTGTATTGCATTTCATGTACACGATGCACTTAAAGCTGGTGCTTCGTCGCAAGAGATTTTAGAAACTATTGGTGTTGCTGTACTTATGGGTGGCGGACCAGCCGTTGTGTACGGTTCTGAAGCCATGGAAGCTTTAGAGCAATTTGCAGTTTTAGAAGATTAAATAAAAAACAAATATCATGGAAACACAAGTTTTATACAATTCAGACTTACATTTTGAGCATGTACAATGGAATCGTGAACTCTCGTTTTGGGAAGACGAGTTAAAATCTTTCAATAAAAGATTAGAGGAATTAGTTACGCGTTGGACTGATAAAAAAGTACTAGCCAAATTAGAACATTATCAAAACGAATTTATACTGCATGACAAAAGAATAGATGAACTGCAAGAAGCCATTGAAGTTCATGAAACACAAATGGCTGGTTTAAATTTAGAAGGTAAAGATGCACTTGATACTACTTTGGTAAAAAAACATCTTGAATTTCGAAATAAAATGGAAACGCAGAGGCAAATCTATTCAGATTTAAAAAAAGAATTTTTCCGATTTCTTTCAAAATATATGTAGTTGCTTTGCTTGTTCCTATTGGCTTTAAACTTCCTTATCAAGGGGCGCTTATAAGTTTCTAAACTGATATAGATCATTGTCAATTCATTAAGGTTAATTTAATATTGGACTCTATGAAAAAATACACTTTAAATTTACCTAACATATTTTATTTCTTGAGCATAATAGCTTTAGGCATTTACTTGATAATAGTGGGCAAAGTAATTCTTGCACCTATTATTTTTAGTTTTTTTTTGCTTTAATGTTAAAGCCTATAGTTGATTTTTTTCAAGGCAAACTGCGCAACAAAATAGTTGCTATCTTCGCTGCGTATCTTACAGTTGTATTACCGTTGCTAGCACTGATTTTATTTTTCATCAATCAGTCTTCAGCTTTGTTTAGCGATTTGCCATCTATAAGTGTAAAACTAACTACCATTGCCAATCAATTAGTGGATTGGTTCAATCAAAAATTTGCACTAGAGGCTCAATCTTCCTCAACTTGGTTGTCAGAAAATTTTAAATCCATACTAGATCTCACTATGGGTTTCCTGCAAGAAAGTTTTCAATCTGGCACCACTCTTATAGCCAATTTTATCTTAATAATTGTGATTACGTACTTTCTGTTATTGTATAAAACAGCCTTTAAAAACTTTGCTATTTCACAAGCAAAACCAAAACACAGGGAAACACTAAACCATCTTTTTAACCAGATTCAAAAACTAACTAAACGCTATATGATAGGTCAAGGTATTATGGTCATTATCCTAGGGACTTTAATAGGATTGGGACTGTGGGCTATTGGTGTTCCTCATCCTTTTTTTTGGGGATTTTTAGCTGGTTTTCTAGAGGTTATTCCTTACGTAGGCACAACCATAGGCGGTATTTTGCCATTCACCTATATGCTAATGGTTGGCAATACACTTTGGCAACCATGGGCAGTAGTGATACTTTATATTATAATACAACAAATAGAGGGGAATTTAATTTCACCAAATGTTATGGGTTCCAGTATTAAGGTAAATCCGCTGTTTATTATTGTTGGTCTTTTTTTAGGAGGCATAATTTGGGGCATTTCGGGTATGATTTTAGCATTGCCCATACTAGCAATTTCAAAAGAAGTTTTTAGAAGTTTTAATGCATTAGTGCCAATAAGTTACCTCATGGAAGATGGTCTTACTAGAAATGAAACTCTATTTCTAGAGAAATTTGACCATGCAAAACATCGCTTCTTAAGCCTTTTTTTTGAAGACAAACACGATGAAAATTAAACAAAGTATCCAAATCGTATTTTAATTTGGGCGTGACCACAAGGGTCGTGCTTTCCATTGCAATTCCTCGCTCTTCCTTGCAGTCAGGCTGTGGGATTTCCATTGCAATCACTCACGCAAAAAACACTCCTATTCAGCTTTTGAATAAAATTTAAAATTTATCGTAAACCATTCAATTTCATACTTACCCAAGTCATTTACCTTTTTACGGCATATATCTAGTTTTGAAATGCCTTTAAAATGATTTAAATCTTAAAATCTTATAAGCATGAAAAAGTCAATTTTTTATCCATTGGTTTTACTATTTTTTTAAAGCACCAATACCAATTTTTTAGAGCGATTATCAGACTTATCCGTAGTCAGTATATCTGGTGCCTAAAACATCACAAAATCTTTGGAAGCGCTCAATCAACAAAATAAATACATTAAGGCTTTAACCAGTTTCATGCAACGTAAAAATTCCTTGAACTTGGTATTGGTAACGAACCTTAAACGGTCTTTAGATTATTTTGATGACGAGGACATTAATATTGAAGTAAAAAAGGCGTGGTTTACGTGTCCATTTCAGATAAGATGTTGTTCCGATCTGGTCGTTATAAAATTAACGACAATGCTAAAAACGTTATTGGTAAAATTGCCAAAATTATAAACGATCCTAAGGAATTGGATATTCTGGTTGAAGGTCATACAGATAATGTGCCAAAAACCACCAACGAAACTGCTAGAGGTCGTGCCATAAATGAAATCCTGATATTACCAAAATTAGATCAGTTCTTTGAGCTTTTAGAGACACCTATTTCAAAAAAAAAGTAATTTTTATTCGAAGTGAATTCTATTTTAATTATTTATTAAATACAATCAAAAAACTACAATATTATTCTTCAAATAATTAAATTTTTCAGAAAGAATTTAAATGCCATCAAAAAAAGAAATTTGAACAGACCCAAATCATTTTCTCAATCGTGTATTGTATATACATTTAAAAATAAGTAAAATATCTATTAAAAAAGTTCCTTTAATTATGTAATTAAAACATAATACTATGGTAAACCATATCTTTTAAATCCTTTGGGAGTTCAGATCTTATATCCTCAATTTCACCTAAAGAAATATACTTTCTAAGCTTAATAAATGTTGTGTAAATATAATTTTCGGCCAAATCGTTGTCATACCCAAAATCACTGATCTCAGAGGGAGAATCAAAACTTTTTACTAAATCAATAAAATCGTCCATGGTTTTAACCTTAGTTTTTTTCTGTTTAGGACTCCATCCATTAACATAAACCGCTTTTAAAAACATAGGAAATTGTGCTATGAGCTGTATTGATTCTTCAGTAGAAATTAATTCTCGTAGTCCATGTAATATAGAAGACAATATACGTCCAGCTTTTTCTGTATCGCCATTGAGATTTAATTCTTTAGTATAGTCATTTATAAATTTGTTTGCTTCTTTCGCGAATTGATTGAAATTTAGTGCCATGATATTTTCTTTTTTATGATTAGAATCATTTTAAACAATAAGTATATGACTTAAATTTAGGTTTTATTTTAACCAAGAGAAATGACTTGGGTCATTTTACAATTAATTTTCAAAAACTAAACTAAGAGCGTTTTTTAAATAGATTTTATACTAACTTATTATGAAAATAATATCATGGAACGTTAACGGCATAAGAGCCATTGTAAAAAAAGATTTTTTTCAAGATTTAAAAAAGATGAATCCAGACATCCTTTGTATTCAAGAAACAAAGGCACAAGATGATGCGGTAACTAAAAGTTTATTCCAATTATCAAATTATAATATCTATGTGAATTCGGCAGTTAAAAAAGGCTATTCTGGAACAGTAATTCTTTCAAAAATTAAACCCATTTCCATTGTGTATGGTATGGGTATTCCTAAGCATGATAAAGAAGGACGCATTATTTGTGCTGAATACAAAGACTATTATCTTATTAACGTCTATGTGCCAAATTCTGGTCAACACTTAGAACGGTTGGATTACCGAAAACAATGGGATGAAGATTTTTTGAGGTATTTGCAACATCTTGAAAAGGAAAAACCCTTAATCGTGGCTGGCGATTTTAATGTGGCACATCAAACTATCGATTTAAAAAACGATAAAACAAATTATAACAAAACGGCTGGTTATACCCAAGTAGAAATAGATGGTATGGATAACTTTATCAATGCAGGATTTATAGATGCGTTTAGAGAAATACATTCTAACGCAGAGGCTTACACCTATTGGAGCTACCGTTTTAAAGCAAGAGAGAGAAATATAGGTTGGCGTATTGATTATTTCTTGATGAGTAAATATTTAATAAATAAAATAGAAACCATTAATATTCTATCAGAATACTATGGTTCTGACCATTGTCCAATTGGACTAGAAATTAATTCATAAAACGCGCAAAAATTCATGAAATATTTATACTTTAAGTACCTTTAAAACCATTAAAAAATAGAACTATTTCCCATGGCTAAAAAGAAAATACCAACAGCAAAAAATAAAGAAAAGCCAGTGCCTGCAAAGAAAAATACGGTACCAAAAAATAAAACGAACCCTTTTCTTATTGTAGGTATGGGGCATCTGCTGGTGGTTTAGAGGCTTTTAAAGAGTTTTTTGAGTCGGCACCAAAACATATGGGTATGGCATTTGTAATTGTACAACATTTAGACCCAACACATAAAAGCCTTATGGTGCAACTTTTAAAAAGTCATACAGACATGCAGGTTAAGGAAGTTAAAGACAAGACTAAAGTATTACCCAACAATGTTTATGTTATCCCACCAAATAAGGATATGGCCATTTTTAATAGTGTTTTGCACCTTATGGAACCATCTGCAGTCAGAGGATTTAGAAAACCAATAGACTTTTTCTTTCGTTCGCTTACAGAAGACCAGCAGGAAAAGGCTATTGGTATTATTTTATCAGGCACAGGTACCGAAGGTACATTGGGTTTAAAAGACATTAAAGGTCAAGGCGGACTATCCATCGTTCAAGACCCAGAAACTGCAAAATATGATGGTATGCCAAGAAGTGCGGTAGTGGCAGGTGTTGAGGATTTTATACTTGAGGTGAAAAAAATACCAGAAGCACTAGTAAAATATGCAAAGAACCGAACATTTAAACCTCAAGAGAAACCCGAAATAGTTTCAACTACAAATCAACTTCTTGAAAAAATATTCATCCTATTGCGTAATGAAACCGGCTGTAAATTTGGCGATTACAAAAGCAGTACGGTCATTCGCAGAATAGAGAAACGGATGGCATTGAACCAAATTGATAAACTGGAGAACTATCTAAAATATCTTCAAAAAAACAAAGAAGAACTTCAAAAATTATTTGACGAACTGCTGATTGGTGTCACTTCATTTTTCAGGGATAAAGAGGCTTATGATGTCGTGGAACAAAAAATTATTCCAGAAATTATTAAAAAGAAATCCGACGGAGATACCATTCGTGTTTTTATTGCTTGATGCCGATGATAAGGTCGTTATTGTTAATAAAAAAGGCTGTGAATTGTCAGGTCATAGTGCAGAAGAAATAATTGGCAAACGTTGGTTTAAAGGTTTTATTTGTGATATTGGTAACAATTGTTTTGAAAAAGAAAAAGCTACTTTCGGTGAAAAACGTACAGTCTATCCTAAAAATTTTCAATGTAAGTTAAGAAGCAGGTCTAATGATGAAATAATTATGTCATGGAGCAATAGTATCTTAAGAGACAATAAGGGTCGGTTTTTAGGCACTATAATGGCAGGTGAAGACATTACCGAGCGAAAAAAAACAGAGCAACGAAAAGAAGAATACACACAAAATCTCGAAACTATTGTAGAGCAAAGAACCAAAAAATTGACAGAAGCTTTACGCAACGAAAAAATGGTCAACGAAATGAAAACAGCATTTGTTTCCATGGCGTCCCACGAGTTCCGCACACCATTGACTACTATTTTGTCGTCTGCTATTTTGATTGCAAAATATAACGCTCTTCAACAGTATAACAAACAATCACAACATGTGCAGCGGATTAAATCTTCTGTAAAACAGCTTACTGCTATTTTGGAAGATTTTCTTTCCATGGATAAACTAGATCGTGGCATTGTCACCACAAGCAAAGAGGCTTTTAACTTAAAATTGTTTATTAAGGAAATATTGGATGAACTAAAATGGTCCTTAAAAGAAAACCAGCAAATTCATTTACAATATAAGGGCAGTTCAAAAGTTGTAATGGATAAAAAAATATTGCATAACGTTTTTGTAAACCTTATTACCAATTCAATAAAATACTCGAACACCGATATCTTTATTAATGCAAAAGTTGAAAGTGATACTGTGCATATTACATTTATTGACGAAGGCATTGGCATTCCAAAAGATGAACAAAAACAGCTATTTACTAAATTTTTCAGAGCAAAAAACGCTGTTAACATTCAAGGGACTGGGCTTGGTCTATGTATTGTAAAGCACTACGTTAATTTGCTGGAAGGTAACATCACTTTTAAAAGCGAATTAGGAAAAGGGTCTACATTTTATCTATCATTGCCAAAAAACGCCTAGTAATCATCTCATATTTTATTAATACTAGACAACCTAGTTTAATCAAAATAAGCTTCCAAAACCTTAATCTGCCATTGTCCTACAGTTGAGACCTCTGTATCAGCATTAAGTAAAACCAAACCATAACCCAATTTAGAGAGTTTACAATCGTTAATAATGTCGCTTTTTAAATCTGTAAATACGGGCATAAAATGTTGTTGTATTTCTAAACCCGAAGATTTCCCAACGTTTATGGCCTTTAAAACCGCATCAGAAATCTGTTCTGGTGATAAGCCCTCTTTCAATAAATTACTTGCTAAATGGTTTAATTGTATGTTGTAGTAAAAATCCAGAAAGTTTTCTATAGCATCAGCTTTATGATATTGTTTTTGATAAATTAAAATTTCCATAACGTTGGTTTTAAAAACGGACTATTAGTAAACTAAATGTTGATACATAATACCAAAGGACATTCTATTGTTAAATATCTTTGGCATGATCAAAAATTATTTTTTTGAATGTTTTAAAATTCTCGGTGAAGGTATTCATCCGTTTTGCAAGCTGGCTATGTTTATCTCTATAAACGGCATCAGATAATCCTTTTTCACCTTTTACTATTTTAGATAATGTGCTTTCGTGCTGTATAATATCGTCTTCAAGGTCTTCTAGAAAATCGATATGTATTTTATCCAGATTTTTCAATAGTTTAGTAAACTCTTGTTTGTTGCTCTCTTCGGATTCTTTTTGCTTCAATAAATTTTCAAAAAACCGAATCTCGTCTTTCAAAAATTCAATGGTGTCCAGCCATTCTCGGCTTTCAAAATGTAGTATGTCCAATGCTGCACCAAGTAGTAATTTTGCTTTCGGATTTGAAATTAAGGTCGTCATACCATATCTATTTTAAACTATTTTATTACGCATTTATTGTTTCTTTTAGAATGTAAAAATGCAATACTATTGTTTAAAATAAAATGACCTAGGTCAGCAAGTTTATGAAATAAAAAATGTTAAAATTATCTCAACTGATTTGGGTCATTTTCAATACATTACAACTCATGTAGATTTGGATATATTAATTTTAAAAATATAAAAATTATGAAAACAGATGTAGAAATTAAAGACGATGTATTAGACGAATTAGCATGGCAGCAAAATGTGGATGAAACTCAAATAGGGGTTATTGTGGAAAATGGTGTGGTAACACTTAGTGGTGTAGTTAATAATTACTCTAAAAAACTAGCTGCTGAAAAAGCAGCAAAAAGCGTTAAAGGAGTAAAAGCGGTTGCTCTTGATATTGAGGTTAAATATGGTAATGATTTTAAAAAAACGGATAAAGAAATCGCAAAAGCTGTAGTAGATGCTTTTGAGTGGAATTCTTCAGTTCCTGAAGATGATATTACCATAAAAGTTGAAAATGGTTGGGTTTACTTAACAGGAGAAGTGCAATGGTTATATCAAAAAAATGCTGCAAAAAAAGCTGTAGAAAAACTGTTGGGTGTTAAAGGTGTAAGTAATTCGATTTCACTGAAAAGTAGCATAAAACCTTCTGAAGTAAAAGAAAAAATAAAAAGGGCATTTGAAAGAATGGCAGCCTTTGATGCAGATGGTATTATTTTAGAAACTCATGGTAATACAGTGACATTACGTGGTAAGGTACATTCTTATAAAGAAAAAGAAGATGCTGAAACCGCTGCCTATAATGCGCCAGGTGTTTATGATGTTAAAAACGAACTTAAGGTACAGTATCGTGCAGCGTATGCATAGATAATTTATTATTTAAGTACAATTCCAGATAACTCTGATTTTAATTATAAAGTCAGGGTTATTTTATTGTAAAAAATTTAAATAGACTCAATAAATTACATATAAATTTGAAAAAGATGCTAAAAGTATTGTTAACGCCACAAAGAAATTAGATAGTAAAATTTGATTCTTTTTTTAGATGCAGCAAAAAGAAAGAGCCTTCTAAAAAAATAAGTAGTGATATACGTTTTATATTTTAAGAAAGCTCTTTCTAGCACCAACTAAACTGAATAATTAATTAAAGGCTGTCCATAATACCAAAGCATACTTTGGTCGTTACTCGGTACTCTGCAACCGCATTATTATTTACGGTAACCTGCATGTCTTTAACATATACTGATTTAATATTTTTAACCGATTTTGCGGCTTCTTTAACCACATTTTTAACGGCGTCTTCAAAACTAATCGTTGAGTTGCCCAACACTTCTATTACTTTTAATACTGACATGATATTTTGATTTAATTTTATTAATACACTTCAAAATTAGAAATAGAATATGCTTTAGAAAATGACCTAGGTCAGGTGAAAGAAAATAATATCTCATTGACGTAGGTCATTTTAAGTAAGGATTGCTATTGTTACTTTTAAATATCAAATTCACAAAACGTCAAATCATGAAAATAAAACTATGCTATAGACTATTAATAACCTCGTGTTTAATAGCGGTTTCTTTTATGGGTAATACACAAACCACCTATGTGGCAGATAATTTTTTTGAAAGTTATTTAGAACACCATAATGCAAATGGAGAAGTTGTGACTGTTGGTGACCCGTCAAGTATGGGAAATGGAGTGTCAGGAGATGATTATGTGCTTACCTCAAGAATTAATACAGTTGCTCATTTAAATGTATCTAACAAAAACATCAGTGATTTAACTGGAATTGAAGATTTTATTGCATTGACTGAATTGGATTGTTCTGATAATAATCTAACCAGTTTAAACATTAGTAGCAACACAGCATTAACCACCTTGTCTTGCTATTTAAATGAAATAAGCAATTTAGACGTTAGTAGCAACACCGATTTAACGTATTTATCTTGTTATAGTAATGAATTGGCTACATTAGATATGAGTAGTAATCCCTTATTAACCTATTTGTCTTGCGACTATAATAATTTAACCAGTTTGGATGTAAGTACTAATAGTGCTTTAACTTATTTATCTTGTTTCTTTAATGATTTAAGTGCTTTAGATATAAGTAGTAGTACTTTATTAACAGATTTATATTGTGATAAAAACGATTTAAATGCTTTAGATATAACTAATAACACTGCTCTAATTCATTTACAATGTTTCGAGAATAACTTAGCCACTTTAGATGTAAGTAATAATACTCTTTTAGAGGATATAACGTGTTACGATAATAATCTTAGTGAATTAGATGTAAGCAACAATACCCAATTAACATATTTATCTTGTTATTCCAATAATATTAGCAGTTTAGACGTGAGCAACAATATCTTACTAAATTCCTTAAGATGCGCTCTTAATAATTTAAACCATTTAGATGTGAGCAACAATCCAGAATTAACCTTTTTAAGCTGTCAATCCAATAACTTGACTGAGTTAAATGTGAAGAATGGTACTAACAATAATATTACATATTTTAATGCCAAGTTTAATCCAGATTTAACCTGTATACAAGTAGATGATGTTGCTTACAGCGATGTGCATTGGTATAATATTGATACACAATCTTTTTTTAGCGCATATTGTGGTTACGATCTCACCTATGTACCAGATAATTTATTTGAGCAAGTCTTAATAGATCTTGGATATGATGATGTGTTAGATGATTATGTACGCACCGCTAATATAAATACCTTAACCTCTTTATATATAGCTTTTGAAGGTATAAACGACCTAACAGGAATAGAGGAATTTTCTGCATTGGAGTCCTTATTTTGTAATAACAATAATTTAAGTGTTTTAGATGTAAGTCATAACACAGCCTTAACTTTTTTAGCTTGTTACAATAATAACTTGAGCAGTTTAGATTTAAGCACTAATACAGCCTTGACATTTTTGAGTTGTACTAATAATGATTTAAGTAGCTTAAATGTGCGAAATGGCAATAATTCAAATATTACACCTTCTATTAATTTTAATGCCCTTAATAATCCAGACTTGTACTGCATCCAAGTGGATGATGCATTTTGGAGTACAGCAAATTGGCCAAATATAGATGACCAATCCTATTTTGATCAGGATTGTACGCTATCATTAACTAAAAATATGCTTTCATCTTCCTTAAACATTTACCCAAATCCTGCTGCGGATTATTTAACCATTGATTTAAAAAACAATTTACAGCTAAAAACAGCAACTATTTACAGTATTACGGGTGTTTTGGCTATGCAAACACAAAAAAAGAATTTCAATCTAGAAGGTTTGCAATCTGGTCTATACATATTACAAGTCAGAACCAATAGGGGTACTATTCATAAAAAAATATTAAAAGATTAAGGTCGTGCATACTGTAAAATCTAACCTTATTCTATGTAATTAAAAAGGATTTGTCTAAAATAAAAACTCTAAAAAGCATCATTTAATAAAGCGTGATTTTCTGATTTACATTATTTTAAAACGATTAAAACATGAGTGCTTTTAGAATTAAATAACAAAAAAGTATTAAAAATATGGAATCACATATTAAAAAATTTAGCGAAATTGGTATAAATGATATTGAAATTGTAGGGGGTAAAAATGCGTCTTTAGGTGAAATGTACAATCAATTAATACCCAAGGGCGTAAATGTTCCCAATGGCTTTGCAACAACATCATTCGCCTTTTGGGAATTCTTAAAAGAGAATAAGATTCAGCAATCTTTAGAAGAACTATTATGCCAACTTGATAGAAAAGAATTCTCAAACCTTGAAACAATTGGGAAACAAGCACGCGATTATATTCTAAAAGGAATATTTTCCAAAGAATTTTCAGAAGAAATCATAAAAGCCTATACTAATTTATGTGGTGAAGATAAAAAAGCAGTGGCCGTAAGAAGTAGCGCAACAGCCGAAGACCTTCCAGATGCCAGTTTTGCAGGACAGCACGAAACCTACTTGAATGTAAAAGGAGATGAAGAATTACTTAAAGCTGTAAAAAAATGCTTTGCGTCCTTATATACCAATCGCGCTATCAAATACAGAGAAGACAAAGGATTTCAACATCATACTATTGCGCTTTCGGTTGGTGTCCAGCTTATGGTACGATCTGACAAAGCCTCCTCTGGCGTTGGTTTTACCATAGAGCCAGAATCTGGTTTTGATAACGTTATCCTACTTTCTGGTGTTTGGGGATTGGGTGAAAATATCGTGCAAGGTACTGTAAACCCCGATGAGTTTTACTTATTTAAACCAAACTTGGAAAATGGCAAAAACCCCATAATTCAGAAAACACTGGGAGACAAGAAACTATGTATGATTTATGCAAAAGATAAAACTAAAATATCTACTTTAAATATTTATACACCAATAGTTAAACAGCAACAGTTTGTGTTATCTAATCAAGAAATTATAACTCTTGGACAATGGGCAAAACAAATTGAAGCGCATTATAAAAAGCCTATGGATATAGAATGGGCTAAAGATGGTATTACAAATCAATTATATATTACCCAAGCACGACCAGAAACGGTGCACCAAATCCGAAATAAAAATATTCATATTGAATATAAACTATTAGAAAAAGGAACCGTTTTGTCTCAGGGTAATGCAGTAGGTTCTAAAATAAGAGTAGGTAAAGCATGTTATTTAAAATCGCCAAAGGATGTGAACCTACTTGCCAAAAATAGCATTATTGTTACAGATACTATAACACCAGATTGGGATCCGTTATTAAAACAAGTGGCTGGTATTATTACCAATAAAGGAGGAAGAACAAGTCATGCAGCCATTGTTGCCCGTGAGTTGGGTGTTCCTGCCATTGTAGGTTGCGGTGATGCGACTACTACAATTAAAGATGGTGAAATTATTACTTTATCATGCGCACAAGGCAAAACAGGATATATTTATAAAGGCGAACTTTCTTTTGAAGAAAAGGAAATAGATTTTTCAAATATAAAAATGCCAAAAACGGAAGTTAAAATGATTCTGGCAGACCCCGAAAATGCCTTTCAATTATCATTCTATCCAAATAATGGTGTGGGTTTATTGCGAATGGAATTTATAATTACGCATTTAGTTAAAGTACATCCTATGGCATTAGTACGTTTCGATAAAATCAAGGATATTTCAGTCAGAAAACAAATTGCCGAAATCACCCAAAACTATAAAAATAAGGAAGATTACTTTATAGACCAACTCTCGCAAGGTATAGCAACTATTGCAGCCGCTTTCTACCCTAAAGAAGTTATTGTAAGGTTAAGTGATTTTAAAACCAACGAATATGCAAATCTTATTGGGGGTTATGATTTTGAACCCAAAGAAGAAAACCCAATGCTTGGTTTTAGAGGCGCATCTCGATATTATAGTGAGTTGTATAAAGAAGGATTTGCATTGGAGTGTAAAGCCATAAAAAAAGTAAGGGAAGCTATGGGGCTTACCAATTTAAAAGTGATGGTACCTTTTTGTAGAACCATTAAAGAGGGTGAAAAAGTACTTGCCAACATGGAAGAAAACGGCTTAAAACGTGGTAATAATGGTTTGGAAGTCTATACCATGGTTGAAATACCAAGTAATGTGGTTTTGGCAGAAAAATTTGCTGAAATATTTGATGGTTTTTCTATAGGTTCAAATGATTTAACACAACTTACTTTAGGCATAGACAGAGATTCTGAACTCATGGGAAAACTTTTTGATGAAAACGATGAAGCTGCAAAACAAATGGTTGCCATGGCCATAAAATCAGCAAAAAAAACAAATACTAAAATTGGACTTTGTGGACAAGCACCTAGCGATTTTCCAGAATTTGCAGCATTTCTGGTAAACCAAGGCATTGATAGTATTTCTTTTAATCCAGATGCTTTATTACAAGGTATAGAGAATATCAATAGAGCTGAAAAATCAATTTTACCAGCATCAGTTATTATGTAATAGAATTAATTTTAAAAAATATATTCAAACTGACCTAGGTCATATAGCGAATTTAAAAACTGCTATATATTAGCCATATCATAAAAACAAATGTTCTTTGAAACTTAACAATATTAAAGAAGCTATTAATTAATTTTTGTTGATATAAAGTGATTAATCTTGTTTGGCAAAAATTAATTTGAATTGTGCTTATCAGTAATTGATGGTATAAAGAAATTAATTAGAGTTATAAAGAGTTAGTTGCTTTATAAGGAAACTGGAAGTTTCGACTTCCAGTTTCTATTTAAAAAAAATGATGCAATTGACCTAGGTCATTTCGCAGCTTGTATAAGGGTTGTAAATTAGCAGTAAAATTATTAAGAGAGTTCTTTGAAATAAAAATAAAGGTTCTTGTTGCAGTAATGTAACAAAGACCATTGGTGCGAAACTGTGCTTGAAAGCTTTAAGCTTTTTGTGTTGACTTTGTAATGAAGTGCATGCAATATCAGATTAAGACTGTAAAGAATAGTTTTTACCAGTAATCTGGGACATTTAGTTGTCCCAGATTATTTTAAAATATTGGTTGTCAATTGCTGTAAGGCAAGCGAAACCAGTTTGAAACGATTGAATTTGTTTTACAAAAATTGATTTTTTAAAAAATTCCAGAAATGGAAGTTTTGATTGGTTAGTTGGACGTATAGATAAAATGAATCGTCTCAACAGGAAACTGGAAGTTTAGGCTTCCAGTTTCTATTTTAAAAAAATAATACAACTGACTTTGGGTCATTTTAAACTTTGAAAAAGGGCTTTAAATTAGCTGTATAATTTTAGATTGTTCTTTGAAAATATAAAGGTATAGGTTCTTAATGTAGATGTACAGAAGAATCTAGAGTGTAAAAGGTTCTTAACGATTTTGAAGTTATTATGTTGACTTTGTAAAAAGTATATGTAATGCCAAAAGGTTATAAAGAGAATTTTGCACCAGTAATCTGGGGCATTTAGTTGCCCCAGATTATCTTAAAATATTTAGGATATTGGTCAGTTTCTGTTGTAAAACAGGTACAGCCAACATGAAGCGATTAAAATTGTTGTTACCAAAATTAATTTATTCTAGTATGTTAGCGATAGGGTATTTTAATGGATTGGTTAGCGGTATACATAAAATTAATCGTCTCATTAGGAAACGGGAAGGCATTGTCTTCCCGTTTTTGTTTTATAAACATTTTCAAGATTAAATTTGAATTAAATGAAACCATTACTAGTTATAATGTGCCTTTTTTTAAGCAGTTTTGGCATAACACAGATGCTATCCGACCGCTATAAGGAAGTGAAATCTTCAGTTGTTGTTATTGATATATTAAGTGTAGAACCCAAATCGTCTGGCAACACTATGGCGTTAGTTACCAAATCCCAAAAGGGTTCTGGTGTTTTGGTTTCTAACGAAGGTCTAATCTGGACAGCATCCCACGTTGTACAAACTGCTGAATTGGTTAGAGTGGAATTTCTGGATGGAGACATATACCAGAGAGCCTAAGCAATGATTTTTCAAATATAGAATTCTTACAAACGGATGCGGCTATAAACCTCGGAAATTCTGGTGGTCCTATGTTTAATATGAAAGGTGAAGTTGCTGGAATAACTAGCTGTATTTATAGTGTATATGGTGGGTTTACGGGTATTGGTTTTGCAGTATCCTCAAACACTGCAAAAAGGCTATTGATGGAAGCGCCAACTATTTGGACGGGTATGGAATCCATAATAATTACTAGTAATATTGCAAAAGCCCTTAATATTCCTCGAGAATCCGGATTGCTTATTCTTAAACTATCCTCTAAAGGCGTAGCAAATAAAATAGGACTTAGAGGAGGTACCATTGATGCGAATATAGATGGTAAAGACCTTATAATTGGAGGTGATATTATTTTAGATTTTGCAGGTATTAGTTTTGATACTCTCAATTTCCAAAGCTTAATACAGGAAAAATTAGAAAATTTTGATACCGGTGATAAAATACCCATAACCATTTTAAGACAAGGCAAAATTGGAATTATTGAGTTTAAAAAAGAATAGTTTATATGTTTTTAAACTTAATTGTTAGAAATACAAAAATACAAATCAGATATTTGGTTTTATATCTTCCTCTTCCAATATATGCTCTAGGTGCCAAATATCTTCTTTATAACCTCTTACAATTAGTAAATACTTGCCACTGTTTAAAGTTTTTAGGTATGCTATGGCTCGCTCTTTACTAACACCCATACCTCTAAAATACCATAAGGGCCAGATGATAAAGTTGCCAAAGATTTACCATTTACTTGATGCAGGAACGTCGATGTTAAACTACCAACAATGAAAATATTGCCTATTTCAGGATTGTTAAACTTACCAAACCTAACTTTACTTCCCCATATTTTTTCCCAATATATTTTTATTACATCAATGCCTTCAGTTAGTTCTTTTTCTTTATCGATATAATATTGGGAAACTTTTCCTAGAATAGAAATTTGAGTTGTAGAAACATCTGTTTCTTTAGCATGATTTATGGCTATTTCTAATTGTGATAATTTTTGGAAAGCCTTAAAATAAATCTGTTTTTGTTCTGTATTATAATTCTTTGAATACATTTTTTTTAAACGCGTTAATTCCGCTCTGTTTGTAAATATAACTTGCTATATTATTACTTGGAATGATTACAGTCAATTGGTTTAAATTATTCAATCTATTTTAATTAAAAACTACAATATCTTCAAGTGCTTTTTCATCTCTAATTATTATTTTTCTACTGGAGTCTATGGCTATCAGTCCTTCGTCTTTAAATTCGGTTAGCATACGTATAGCTGTTTCTGTAGCAGTTCCTATAAGACCTGCAAAATCGTCTCTTGCAATACCAATACCACTTGTGTCTTTATCGCACAAGACACCGTTTTGATGCAGATCTAGCAACGCTTTAGCAACACGCTGTCTTACAGTTGCATAAGCCATATTTACCAATTGTTCTTGTGCTTCTACCAAATTATTAGAAATTAATGCTACAAATTTGTTAGCTACTTCTTTATTAGCATGAAGCAAGGTCGTAAATTCTATTTTTGGAATACCATAAAGCTCTGCATCTTCAAGAATCGTAGCCGATTCAATATAGGTTTTACTTGTTAATAAAGACAATTGTCCTATAAAATCCCCAGCACTGTAAAATCCAGTTATAAATTCTTTACCTTTTTCTGTTGTTCTATATGTTTTTAGTGCGCCGCTTTGTACAAAAAACATGGTGTTTGCAGGACTACCCTCCATAAATAATAATTCGTTTTTTTTGTATTTTTGAGATGAATAATTCTTAGATAAATGGTCTATGTCCATATAGTCTGAAGCTTCTTCAATAAACTGGGAAATCCCTTCTATGGTTCTTGAAAACTCTTTTTTTAAGAAATTGTGTTTTTTAAGTCGACTTTCTATGGCTCCTAATAACTCTTTTTCGTTAAAAGGTTTGGTAAGGTAATCGTCGGCACCTAAGTTCATTCCTTTTCGCATATCACTTTTTTCTGCTCTTGCTGTTAAAAAGATAAAAGGAATACTAGCTGTTTTTTTATCACTACTTAAAACATCAAGCACACCATACCCGTCTATTTCTGGCATCATAATATCGCAAAGAATGATATCGGGTTTATTTTTCTTCGCGCTTACAATACCTATTTTACCGTTTTCGGCTGTTATGACTTCATAATTCGCCAATTCTAAGATGTCTGCCGTATTTTCTCTAACATCCTGGTTGTCCTCAATTATTAGTATTTTTTTCATTTTATAACATATTTATTGGTAATTCAATATAAAATGTACTACCCTGATGTAGCACACTTTTAAAACTAATATTACCTTTCATGAGTTCTACATATTGTTTTACAATGTTTAATCCTAACCCAGTACCTTCAATATTTAGGGCGTTTTTTGCTCTAAAAAAGCGTTGAAACAAATCCTCTTGCTCTTCTTCCGGAATACCCATACCTTGATCTGTAATTGCTATCCGTACTGTTTTTTGGTCTGTAGTAATCTTTAAATCAATTTTGGTGTTTTCTGATGAATATTTGGAGGCATTAGATAAAATATTGTTAAACACATGCCGCAATAATTTGGGATCTAATTTTACCGTAAGTTCTTCTACACTTGTGTTTAAATAAATATTTTGGTTCTGTTTTAGACTTAATTTTACTTCTTTTAGCACCATTTTAGAAAAATGAATAAGATCGAATTGTTTTGGTAATCCCGCAATTTTTCCTTCTTCCAATTTACCCAATGAGAGAAAATCGTTGAGGATTACAACAAGGTTTTTAACGTTCTTTTCTATTTGAGCTAAATATTTTTTTCTTTTAAATTCTTTTCCTGGTCCATTTTGCTTACCAATTAAAACTGCCGAAGTAAGAATAGCACTTAATGGGGTTCTAAACTCGTGAGATGCCATAGATACAAAACGCGATTTTAACTCGTTCAGTTCCTTTTCTTTTTTTAATGCATTTATTATATTCTGTTCTTCTGCTTTATGTTGTGTAATATCGTTGTAAACCAGTAAGGCACTTTTTAGCTCTTTATTTTCATCATACAAAGGTGTTGTGTTAACTGAGAAGTATCTTTTTTTATATTCTATTTCAAAAGAGATATGATTTCCTGAAAGTGTTTTTAGAATATCGTTTTTTATTCGTTTTTTTCGTGCTTCAGAGAATGTAACTATATCGTCTATAGTCATGCCATCAAAAAATAGTTGTTTTAGTCCTAACTGTGATAATACTTCCCCTTCAGCAAATAATACTTTAAAGCTTTTATCTACTACTGCAATAAAACCATTAGGGAAATTCTGTGCTATTGCAGATGCCAAGGTTTCGCTTGCTATTGCTTTTTTTTCTGCCAATTTTGCCACCAGAATTTGATCTTCTAAATTTAAATTAGTTTCTACCAATTTTTGAACTGTGGACATCACTTCTTTAGTGCGGTATTGTACAATTTCTTCTAACTTATTTGTGTATTTTTCTATTTCTATTTCCTTTTCCTTTAAGGCTATTATTGTGTTATGCTTTTCAATAGCCACACTTGCCAAATGGGTCATATCTAAAATTATTTCTATTTCTTCAGGTAGTGGATTTCTAGCGTTTTTACCGTAAATGGCAAAGGTACCTAGTGCTTGGTTGGTTGGCGATAGTATTGGGAATGACCAACAGGCTTTTATACTGTTTTTTGAGGCTGCTGCCTTAATTGCTTTGTAGTCTTCCCAAAGAATATTGGTTTCTATGTTTGATACAATAACTTCCTTTTTTATAAAGGCTGCTGTACCGCAAGAACCTGCTTTAGGCCCAATTTTAAGACCTTCTAAAAGTTGACTGAAATCCTTTGGAACATTTGGTGCTACTAATGTTTGTAGGGTTTTGTTTGTTTTGTTTAATATTAAGATTGAGGCCAAACAATTCTTAAAATGAGCTTCGGCAGTTTCTATAATTTTTTCTCCAATAATTTTTATTGGTTTGTCTTGTGCTATAAGCTCCAGTATTTTTCGTATTTGGTCTTTAAGGTGCTCTTCTTTTATTTTATGAGTCACATCAGTTTGCACGCCAATAAAGTGAGTGAGCTCTTTTGCTTCGTTATGTATGGGTGTAATAGTAAGTTCGTTCCAAAACAGATCTCCATCTTTTTTGTAATTGCGCAAAACCACATTACAGGCTTCACCTTTAATAATGGCATTTTTTATAATACTTATTTCTTTCTGGTCGCGATCATCATTTTGCAAAAACCGGCAGTTTCTTCCCAAAACTTCATCTTTGGTATACCCAGTTATTCTTTCGAAAGCATCATTGCAATAAATAATAGGTATGTCTTGTTGTTGTGCATCGGTAATTATAATGCCGTTACTTGCAGAAGCTAGCGCATTATTTCTTGTTTTAATTAAATCATCTTTTGTATGCTCTTCTGATACATCTCTAACAATGGTTAAAAGACTATGGTTGTTTAAGGGAGATATTCTAGCTTCGAAATATGTGGTTTTATGGTCTACATTTAGGCTGTATTCTGCTAGCTGCAAACATTTTTCTTTGATTGCTTTTTTTTGAGCTTTCCGAAGTTTTTCAAAGACATTGCGTGGTAAGATATCTTTCATGTTTTTACCAATAATGTCATCTAGTAGTACTGATTTTTTATTTTCTGGTAGATAGCAGTCGAGATAATTACCGTCATAATCCTGAATAAAGATTATATCTGGAATGGCATCTAACAAGGCTTTAGTTTTTGCTTCACTAGCTTTTATAGTTTGTTCTGCCTTTTTTTGTTTGGTGATATCAATAATATAGCCTTCTATGGCAACAAGCTTACCCTTGGTATTAAAAATGCCTTCACCTTGTTCCCAAAGATATTTTAATTGACCGTCTTTAGTTTTTACTCTATACTCCAGGTTAAATGATTCTTTTTGGTTTAAGCTTCTTTGGGTCTTGTTCCATAGTTGCTCCTGGTCTTCTTTTAAAGTGATATCTGTAAAATTGATAGTCCCATTTATAAATTCTTCAGCACTATAACCTGTTATATACTGACACCCTTTACTTATGTACTCCATCTCCCAATTTCTATTGTTTTTGCAACGGTAAACAATACCCGGTAGATTATTGATTAAGGTATCATAGTTTCTAATGGTTTTTTTAAGTACCTTAATATTATTAATAGTTTTTGTTAGGTTCATTTTTATTGTTGGTTATTTTATTCATACATATATTTTAATATTTAATGTTTTAGCATTTAAAAAAAAATTAAATTTTAAATACTTCCATACGTCTTAATTTTGGTAAGGATGCAGGATAGTGCTCTTGTATAAACCCCATGAGTTCTTCTCTTACAGCGCAACGTAAATTCCAGATATCTGAAGCATTTTTTGCACTAAATGTAGCTCTAAGCTCTATAGTTTTTTTGTTGGTTTTGGTAACTAGTAGTTCTGCTAAGTTTTTGTCCCATTCTGGGTGTGTTTCTAAAATTTTAGTTAATTCTGTTCGTAAATCCTTAACCGGAAACGAATAATCTACATACAAAAAAACGCTACCTATAATATCAGCAGAGTTAAAGGTCCAGTTTACAAAAGGTTTGTCGTTAAAATAGTTGAGTGGTAAAACCAAACGTCGCCAGTCCCAGGTTTTTATAACAACATAAGTTAGCGTTATATCTTCTACGGTACCAAACTCGCCTTCTATCACTACTTCATCATCAATTTTTATGGGCTGTGTAAAGGCAACTTGGAATCCGGTAATAAGGTTTGCAATCGATTTTTGGGCTGCAACACCAACTATAATACCTATTATACCAGCCGAAGTGAGTATGGTAGTACCTATTTTTTTAACTTCAGGAATGTTCCATAAAATAGATGCAACGGCCAGCGTAATTATAATAATAAAGGAAAGGCTTTTTAAAAAACGTAATTGCGTTAATGCTTTACGCTCTTTTGCCTTAATATAACCAGAGACTTGAAATTTCTGATTTACAACAACCTCTATGGCTTGTATAAAAGCAAGTAATATCCAGGTTAAATTAATGATAATAACCACCTCAATAAGCTTCTGCCAAAAAAAGCTGAACTCCAAGCTACTTAAAGCACTAAATATTACAAGTATTGGTAATAGAAATTTAAAAGGTGTTTTTAACTGATTTAAAATCTGTTCTTTTAAAATAGTTGGTTTTTTTTTATGACTTAACCTAATAATTCTAAAAATGAGCCATTGTAAAAAAAGCCCAATACCTATACATATAGAAATTATTATTATTTTTTTTAACCAAAGTTCTGGCATGGTACATCTTTTAGCTGTTCATTAATTTTTAATCAAAGCTAATACAGAACCACCTCATTTAAAATGATATCTATCAGTATGAATGACCTAGGTCATTTCAGGTTATTAGTACCTGATTTAATTTTGAGTTTTAACAATGTAATTAAAGAAAAAATGGAAACAGCTGAAATGAAAGAACAAGCAATCTCAACAATGCCCAGAATAGGTGATAATGCCCCAGCTTTTAAAGCAATAACCACACAAGGAGATATTAATTTCCCTAGTGATTATGTTGGACAATGGGTTATTCTATTTAGCCATCCTGCAGATTTTACACCTGTTTGCACCTCCGAATTTATAACATTTGCAAAGCTAGAAAACAAGTTTGGTAAAGCAAATTGTAAACTGGTTGGATTATCTATTGACGGGCTATATAGTCACATTGCCTGGTTAAGAACCATTAAGGACAAAATTGAATTTAATGGCATGAAGAATATTGAAGTGAAGTTCCCCTTAATTGAAGATATTACCATGGAAGTTGCCAAAAAGTATGGAATGATACAACCTGGAGAAAGTAAAACACAAGCTGTAAGAGCCGTATTTTTTATTGACCCAGAAGGTATTGTTAGAGCCATTATATATTATCCTTTAAGTTTAGGACGAAATTTTGATGAAATATATAGAGCACTCATAGCGATGCAAACTGCTGATGCCTTTAATGTAGCTACACCTGCAGATTGGAATCCTGGTGATGATGTTATTGTGTCTCCTGCAGGTTCTTGTGGTGTGGCAGAAGAGCGAATGACTTCTACAGATGAATTGGATTGTAAAGACTGGTTTTTCTGTACTAAAAAACTAGATAAAGATGACGTGTTACATACCGTTCTTAAAAAATAACCAAAAGTAGTATTTAGTATAATCATATTTCAATGCCCAGTTTTTTAAAATATCCGATTTCCTTATTAATTATTTTGTTGATTTTTTGCTGTAATAACTCAGATAAGAAATCAATACATAAGACTGATGATATTAAAATAGCTGAAAAAGGCGCTGTTTTTTCAATTGATACATCAGGAATTTCAATGGATTGGACAGCTTATAAATTCACTAATAAAGTTGGTGTCTCTGGAACTTTTAACGACTATACGATTACTAAAAAAAAGGAATCTGGTGCTGTTGAAGATATTCTAGGAAATTTGAAGTTAATCATACCTACTTCAACTGTAAATACAAAAAACCCAATAAGAGATTTTAAATTGGATGCCTACTTTTTTAAGGTTTTTAATACTTCAACAATAACAGGAACCATTTTAAACGCAAAAGGCGATGAAGGGTTTATAAAACTGCAAATGAATGAAAAGTCTCGTAAAATTCCTTATACCTATGCGATTAAAAATGATACTATTACATTATTTACACATCTAGACCTCAACCTTTGGGATGCAAAAGAAGCCCTAAATACCCTTAACGCAGAATGTTATGAATTGCATAAAGGTGAAGATGGTGTATCCAAGCTTTGGCCAGATGTGGATGTAAGCATTAAATTACCTTTAAAAAAATCAGATACAAATGAATTATAAATCTATAGATATTCCTATAAATGCTGTTAGCTTAAAAGGGCGTTTACGATTGGTTAAAGATCAAAAAGGACTTATTATCTTTTCGCACGGAAGTGGTAGCAGTCGGTTAAGCAGCAGAAATAATTACGTTGCAGATTGGTTGCAAAACGAAGGTTATTCTTCTTTGCTTTTTGATTTATTAACCACTTCTGAAGATCTAATTTATGAGAATCGATTTGATATTGATTTACTAACCATGCGTTTAGTTAAGGCCACCCAATGGATTTCTAAACAAAACTATACCAATAGTGCTCCAATAGGCTTCTTTGGTGCAAGTACAGGTGCTGCTTCTGCATTAAATGCATCTACATTATTAAATTCTAAAATAAAAGCTATTGTATCTCGTGGAGGTCGACCAGATATGGCAGAATCTAAGTTAAATAAAGTTGATATTCCTACACTTTTAATTGTTGGCGGTAATGATGGTATTGTTATAGAATTAAATAAAAAAGCTTACAATAAACTAGACGGCATTAAGAAGTTAGAAATTGTTGAAGGTGCCACACATTTGTTTTCGGAACCTGGTAAGCTAGATGAGGTGGCAAAATTAACATGTAATTGGTTTAATAAATACTTAAAAAAATGATATTTAAAGACAGAATTGAAGCTGGGAATTTATTAGCAGCAAAATTAGAATCCTATAAAACAGAAAATGCGATAATTATGGCGATACCAAGAGGTGGTGTACCCATAGGTTATCAAGTAGCAGAAAAATTACATTTACCATTAGAGGTTGTGCTTTCAAAAAAAATTGGGCATCCGTTACATAAAGAATTTGCTATTGGTGCTGTAACTCTAAAGCATAAGGTTTTAAGTGATGCAGCTTCGGTGGTACCCTCAGAATATATTGAAGCAGAAACCAAAAAAATTAGAACATTGCTTACCAAACGATACCAAGAGTATTACGGCAAAAAGAAACCACTTCAACTAAAAGATAAAGTTTTAATTGTCGTAGATGATGGCATTGCTACTGGTAACACAATTTTATCTACTATAGAAATGTTGTACGACGAAAAGCCAAAACAAATTATAGTAGCTATCCCAGTATCTTCACAAAATGCACTGCAAAAATTAAAAAACACTCCTTTTATTGATGATGTTATTTGTCTTAAAGCGCCTGTAAATTTTAGGGCTGTTGGCCAGTTTTATAAAAACTTTGACCAAGTGGATGATACAGAAGTAAAAGCCTTGTTGAACAAAGAAACGGTAGCATAAATTGCTTGTTCATAGTTATGGCATTTTAAAAAATATTTTAAAATCAGTTAGGTGAAATTCCGAAAAACGAGCATCAACTTATGCAATTTTCTATGTTATAAAATGTTTAATGACTGATGAATATCATTTAATTTAACAAGTTAATTGTATAGTTTAAAAGTGTGATTTATATATTGGTTATGAGAAGATTACATGAAAACGGCTATTTTAAATTAGATATTTCAAATCCAATATGGGAACAAATTTTTACAGTTGCTCCTTTGGTTGTAATTGGCACAAAAGAAGGTAGTAAATATGACTTGGCTCCCAAACACATGGCCATACCCATTGGGTTTGATAATTACTTTGGTTTTGTATGTACGCCTAAACATAAAACCTACCATAATATAAAAAAAACCAAGAATTTTACAGTCAGCTTCCCATTACCCAACCAAGTGGTATTGGCGTCTTTAAGTGCGTCTCCAAGATGTGAAGAAAATTTAGGAGCAAAACCCATAATTGATATATTGCCCACCTTAAAAGCATCAACTATAGATGCGTTATTTTTAGCAGAATCTTATTTGTTTCTAGAATGTAAACTCTTCAAAATAATTGATGGATTTAATGAAAACAGTATAATTACAGGAACAATAAGAGCTGCATATTGTCATAAAGATTATTTGAGAGTTTCAGAAAAAGATGAGCAGCAACAACTTAAGGAAAATCCAATATTGGTGTATATAGCCCAAGGACGATTCGCAAAAATTTCTGAAACTTATAATTTCCCTTTTCCAAAAGACTTTAAACGGTGAGCAATTCAAAACAACATATTGCCAATACCATAAAAAAATATCTTGAAGATAATCGGCATGACATGTTGAATTTCTTAAAGGATATGGTTGCTATAGAATCGCCATCAAATAATAAAGAGGCACTTCATAATATTATCAAATTTCTTGAAGACAAATTTAGGTCACTTGGATTTTATACAATTCATGTTAAAGGAGAAAAGGGAGGAGGCTATTTATATGCTCGCCCTTTAAATAAAGAAAAAAATAGTCCATCCCAGTTGTTACTGGGACATTGTGATACGGTTTGGGATTTGAACACCCTCAACACCATGCCAATTTCAGAAAGCAAAGGCAAACTTACTGGTCCAGGTGTTTACGATATGAAAGCAGGATTAACGGAAATAATATTTTCTCTCTCAGCTATAAAAACCTTGAAACTAGATGTGTCTCAAACACCAATCGTTTTAATAAATTCAGATGAAGAAGTTGGTAGCCATGAGTCTACTCCAATAATAAAAAGACTTTCAAAAGTTGTAAGTAGAGCCTTTATTCTAGAGCCACCTTTAGGTGTTGAGGGTAAGTTAAAAACCGAAAGAAAAGGTATTGGTCGTTTTACTGTCACTATAAAAGGCAGAGCCACTCATGCAGGTTTAGATCCAGAAAAAGGCATAAATGCCATTGTAGAACTCGCTCATCAAGTGCAAAAACTGCATGCTATGAACGATTTTGATAAAGGAATCACAGTAAACGTAGGGTTGATAGAAGGTGGTACCTCGGCTAATGTAGTGGCGGCAGCAAGTAATGCGGTAATAGATGTGAGAGTTTATAATCAGAAAGATGGCGATTATATCACTAAAAGAATCCATGAATTAAAACCTATGCTTGATGATGTAGAGCTTGTAATTACAGGCGGAATAGGCAGACAGCCTATGGAAAAAACATCTCGCAATCAACAGCTATGGAAATTAGCACAAGCAGATGCCAAATTAATAGGTCTTTCTTTAGAAGAGGCATCGGCTGGTGGAGGTTCAGACGGAAATACCACAAGCTTATACACAGCCACTTTAGATGGTTTAGGTACCACAGGAGATGGCGCCCACGCAACACACGAGTTTATCTATATTGATAAATTAATAGAACGAACAGCCTTATTAACATTATTGTTGCTGGAGAAATCAACTACTAATTAATAAAGACAAAAGCTATGATATACAAATATATCTATTCAAGTTTAACACGAATCTCAGATTTGTCGAGTAAAGGTTTTGAGGTTGAAAAATTAGATAAATCACAATGGCAAACTGGAGACTATGTGGTTTGTAAAATCATTGCAAAAGGCAGTGATTCTTTCAAAATAGAATTACCAAACGGACGCATGCGCGGTGTAATGGGAGGGGAGTCTCTTGTTGGAGCTTTAGGAGAACGGCATGCGACTTTAGAAGCAACCGGTACCTGGAGAGCTGTTGAAGATGATGATACCCTCCATGTATTAACTGGTGGTGGGCTCTTAGGAAAATTAACATCAAAATCAGTTTATATTCATGAAATGACAACTATAAAATATCTGGGACATGCCTTTAGGAATGGTGAAAAATTGAGAATGGAAGATTTTGTAAAACCCGTAAAACCAAAAGACTTTACTATTCCTGTTGTATTGTTTGTGGGAACATCGATGTCTGCTGGTAAAACCACTTCGGCACGAATAATTACCAATATTTTTAAAATGGCAGGTTTAAAAGTTGTTGGAGCGAAAATAACAGGTGCTGGACGATACAAGGATATTTTAGCCATTAAAGATGTTGGTGCAGATGCTGTTTTTGATTTTGTAGATGCTGGGCTACCTTCATCTATCTGCGAAAAAGATACCTATTTAAAAAAAGTAGCGTACATGAAAAACCTTATTAGCAGTATAGATGCAGATGTTGCAGTAATTGAAATTGGGGCTTCACCTTTAGAGCCTTACAACGGTGATTTGGCTATTGAGGCCATAAGGGAAAATGTTAAGTGTATTATTTTAAGTGCTTCAGATTCTTATGCTGTGTATGGTTTAATGAAAGCATTCAATATTAAACCAGATGTTGTTACAGGAGTTTCTACAAATACTATTGCTGGTAGTGAATTGGTTGAAAAATTATGTGGTGTTACAGCTCTAAACTTAATTGATCCTAGGTCCATCCCAAAACTTAAAGAAATTTTAAACGATAACTTAGGTTTTGAACTATGAGGTTATTCAGTTTATTAAATATTTTATTCTATTAAGCTTTTTTTAATGGCTTAATCATTTCTTATCTATCCAATAATCCAAACGGATGCAAATCCATGAGCTTTGAAGTTTCTGTTTTAGTTATTAATGGTGTAATGGCTTTTGTTTTATTAAACCAAATGTATTCATCAAACTGCGATGGTAAAACCGTCTTGAAGTAATGACTCAAAAGTTCGGTTTCTGGTCTATAAACAACACCAATGGCCCTTTGAAGTCGGGGTGTGCCCAATAACTCTCTCAGATTATTATGGGTATGCGTTTTGCGTAAAGGCAAAGTGAAATTGGTAACATTTGTTTTATGGCAAAGATGCTCATAACTGTCTTCTACAGATGCGTTCACCGTTATTACTTCCATTTTTTCTCCCCAATTTCTGGCAGCTGCAACCGTTCCTGTATGTGTTCCAAAACCAATATGATAAGATTTTGTGCCGAAATGTTCTTTACATAAATGACCAATATTTATTTCACCTCTGGCATACATTTCTGTAGCCAAAGCATTGCCAATATGCGAATTATGTGCCCAAACAACTGCTTTAGACTCTTTTCCAAAATAAGATAACAAAGATTTTAGGGTATAGAACATGTGAAAATCGCGTAAGTTCCATGACTCTGCACTACCATAGTACATGGCTTTGTAATACCGTTCTGCATCAACTACAACGGTAGCATTTTGATAGGCATAAAAATAAGCTTGAGAATGGTTGAGTTTATTTTTATGCTTTAACAATTCAAACAACATATTGAGTATCTCTTTTTCGCAACTTATAAGTCTATTGTTTTTTATCAATTTGCCATAAACCGAAGGTTGCGACATATATGGTGTAATACAGGCATATCTTGTTTTTGCCAATTCTGCCAAATCAGTATCCATATCTTCTAGGTGTTTAATAACTAGGTCTATAGAATTCTCTAAGCCATACAAATCCAGTCCATAAAAACCAATGGTATTATTGTGTTTGGTATTGTACTTTTTTAGCCATTCTACAAAATCGAGTACTTCTTTGTTTTTCCACATCCACTGCGGAAAACGTGCAAAGGGCATCCAATCTTGTACTTTATATTGATTTCTTACGTAATTATTAATCTGTTCGGCATCAGACCAATCGGCCTCGGCACATACAAAATTGAACCCTTTTTTTTCGATGAGTGCCTTTGTAATTTCTTGTCTGGTTAAATAAAACTCCGAAGTCCCATGAGAGGCTTCACCTAACAATACTACTTTGGCATCGCCAATTCGTTCTAACAACGCTTCCATAGGGAATTTTTTGATTGTTTTAAACGGAATGGAACTCATACCAATTTCATCTATCATTTCTATTTCAGGATACGTTTCTGTACTAATTTCAGGAAGGATTTTTGGGTTTGGAATAAAATAGCTGTCCCTTAATGCTTTTGAAGCGTATTCATCTTTTCCAACTCGTTTTACAATTTGTAGCATGACGTGTGCCCAATCAGGACCAATAGGTACCAATAATTTGGCATCAATTTTTAACTGTTCTTTAATGGTTTTTGGAATGGTTTCTATTTCTGAAGCAATCAAAATAGCATTAAACGGTCCTTTTTCTTTCCAACCCATTTCTGGCTTACCTACTTTTATATGCACATTAGTAATGTCTATAGTTTTTAACACTTCTATGGCCCAATTTGCATAGGTTTCATTGGTTTCAACCGTATAAACTTCTTTATATATTTTTGAAAGCACTACCAAAATATAAATAGAATCTACTCCAGTAATCAGAATTTTTTCTTCTTCTTTTACCTTTAACTGTTCTAACATTCTGGCAACAACAATAACTCTGGGTTCTGTTTTTTCCTGATTTTTCTCGATTCTTATATCTTCATAAAAATAGGGGTGTAATGTTTCTGATAATAAAAAGGCTTCAGGTATATCTTGAAAGGCTTTTAAAAGTAATGCACTGGTAATGCCTTTATCTTCTAATTGTTCTTTGATGCTTACAGCTTTCATAAGAATAAATATTTTTCACGAATTACTCAATTCTTAATAGTTATATAAACTTATTACAGTTCTATGATTTATGGAATGACCTAGGTCATTGTTGTTCATTTTTACAAAAACTAATTTCATGAAAAATTTAACTATGGATTTAGTGACCAGATATGGTGTTATTTTAGAAAAGACCGATAATAGCTTTGAGAATCTTGGTGTTTTTAATCCTGCAATTATGCAAGAAGGGAATACGGTACACATGCTATATCGTGCTGTTCGTGATGGTAATTTTTCTACCATAGGATATTGTAAACTTGATGGGCCTTTAGAAGTTGTTGAACGCAGTAAAAAACCTCTTTTTTTTCCTGAAACACCCGAGGAATTTCAAGGGGTTGAAGACCCAAGAATCACGAAGATAGAAGATACTTATTATTTGTCTTATGCGGCTTATGATGGTATTAATGTATTTGGAGCCTACGCAACATCAAAAGATTTAAAAACATTTGAAAGACAAGGTATTATTACACCCAAATTCACTTTTGAAGAATATTCCAACCTTGTTAAAAAGAACTTTGAAAAGATAAGTGACCTGCACATTATGTTTTACGACCTTTTTATTCGCTATAGGTTAACCGAATTAATGAAAGGTAAAATTTATGTTTGGGACAAGAATATTATCTTTTTTCCGAAGAAAATCAATGGAAAATTTGCCGTTTTACATCGTTTGTTTCCGTCTATTCAAGTTATGTATTTCAATGATCCAAAAGAGTTAACACCAGCATTTTGGGAAGATTATATATCTAATTTGCAAAAGCATATTGTACTGCATCCAAAATGCAAGCATGAAAGTAGCCATATTGGTGGTGGTTGTCCACCAATTGAAACCAAAGATGGCTGGTTATTTATTTACCATTCTGTACAGAACTCACCAGACGGATTAACCTATCATGCCTGTGCTGCATTATTACATCTAGAGCACCCAACAACAATAATTGGTAGGTTAAAAGAACCCTTGTTTTCCCCTGTAGAACGCTATGAAAAAGAAGGATATGTAAACAATGTGGTGTTCCCAACTGGAACAGCTCTTTTTGATGATGACCTATACATATACTATGGTGCGGCAGATAGCCGTGTTGCAGTAGCATCTGTTAATATAAATAAACTATTAAACGCACTTAAAAAAAAATGATATGAAAAAAATAACCAAATCAAAAGTAGTATTCCTTTCAACATGTCCGCCAACAGAATGTGGCATTGCAACATTTACATCAGACCTAGTTTCAGCTATAAATAATGGTTTTGGTGATAGTATAGAACCATTATTTTGCGATTTAACCCATAATCCAAAATTAAGTAATGGGCATTTTAGCCTCAACCCAAAAGACAAGGATGCTTATAGGACTTTGGCTAATCAAATAAACGAAGATCCTTCAATTAAATTGGTACATATTCAGCATGAGTTTGGGCTGTTTGGCGGCACGTATGGGAATTATATTCTCAATTTTCTCGACACCATAAAAAAACCTGTGGCTATTACATTCCATAGTGTTATCCCTAATCCTGATTCAGAATTAAAATCCTTTGTAAAATTACTTACGTCTTATGTGAAATTGATTTTTGTTATGACCAAGAAATCGCAATCAATTTTAACTGAAGATTATGCAACAGAAAATGCTAAAATTACCTATATACCTCATGGTACACATATTGTAAATTATGCAGAACCCTCTGAAACAAAGAAAAAATTCAATTTAGAAAATCGTACCATACTCTCTACTTTTGGGCTTTTAAGCTCTGGTAAAAACATTGAAACAGCACTAAAAGCATTACCGGCAATTATCGAACAAACACCTAATGTTCTTTATTTGGTTATTGGAAAATCGCATCCAAATACCATTAAAAATGGTACTGATGATTATCGTGAGTATCTTAGAAATATAGTAGAAATGTATAATCTAAATAACCATGTTGAATTTATAGACCGGTATTTAGAGATTAACGAACTCTTGGACTACCTCAAAGCAACAGACCTGTATTTATTTACTTCAAAAGACCCAAACCAAGCTGTGAGCGGTACGTTTTCCTATGCCATGAGTTGTGCTTGCCCAATGGTAGCAACCTCAATACCTCATACCAGAGAGGTGCTAACACCAGATACTGGTATTATTGTAGATATTGAAGCACCTGAACAATTTTCTGAAGCAGTAAACAGCATTCTTGCAAATGATGTTTGGCGTAAATCTATGGCTATTAGCGCATTTCAGAAAACAAGGGAATCGTCTTGGGATAATGTTGCCATAAAACACATGAATACATACAATAAGCATATTGATGCATTTGAAACGATTCCATTTAAACATCCAACAATTAATTTAAAACATATAAAGCGGTTAACGACGTCATTGGGGATCGTTCAATTCAGTAAAATTTCTGAACCAGATATGTCTTCTGGATATACATTAGATGATAATGCACGTGCATTAATTGCTATGTGTATGCATTATGAGCAGTTCAAGAAATCATCAGACTTATCATATATAGATACTTATTTGTGTTTTATAGAACGTTGTCAAACAGACTCTGGCACTTTCATAAACTATGTGGATGAAAACAATAACGAACATATAAAAAACAACTACGTAAATCTGGAAGATTCTAATGCACGCGCTATTTGGGCTTTGGGAACACTAATTTCCTTAAAGGAACATTTACCAGAAACCATGGTAAATAGAGCAATATTGTGTTTTCTAAACAGTACACAATGGATGCAAAACACATTATCGCCAAGAGCTATTGGGTTTGTAATAAAAGGCTCGTATTTATATTATATTGGCGAACAAGATAAATTTGCAATATCAATTATTGAAAAACTATCACAAAATCTTATTACAAAATACGATGTTAACGCCATAAAAAGCTGGAAGTGGTTTGAAAACTATTTAACCTATGCCAATAGTATTTTGCCCGAAGCCATGCTTTATAGTTATTTAGCAACAGGTAAAGAGTCTTATAAAAGAGTGGCTATAGAGTCCTTTGATTTTCTATTGTCTAAAATGTTTATAAATGGACATTTTAAAGTGATTTCTAACCAAGGTTGGTATAAAAAAGATGCGTTACCGAATGATTATGGCGAGCAACCTATTGATGTTTCATATACCATACAAACTTTAAGACTTTTTTACAAAACCTTTGAGGACTTAAGGTATAAAACAAAAATGCAAAGCGCATTCAATTGGTTTTTAGGTAAAAATCACCTTAACCAGATTATGTACAACCCAAATACTGGTGGCTGTTATGATGGATTAGAAAAAGAAAATGTAAACTTAAACCAAGGTGCGGAATCTACTATTTGTTATTTGATAGCGCAAATTATTATGGAACAACGCAAAGCCGTTTCGTCTGGAAAAATAATTCACCTACGACAAAAAAACATAAGCACGCATTTAAAAATATCTTAATAAAGGTATTTGAATAAAGGGTATAAACTCGAAACGAAATGGCGCTATTGACCCAGGTCATTTCGCATGGTTAGGCTGCTTTGTAACTTTGGATATTATAAACTTTAAAAACTTATTATTATGAAAAAATTAGTTCTTTTTTTATTGGTTTGTGGTTTAATCACACCAGTATTTGCGCAAATAATAGTGCTCGATACCGTTGAAATTCGCCCTATCAAATACAAATATCTTTTTGAAGTTGTAGATGATAATATTGATCAAAACGTAAAAAATTTACAGACAGCACTTGCAAAGTTTGATGTAAGAAAAGAAGAGTATTACAGTGATGACTATGATAATTATTCAGTAACGTTTAGGATACCAGAAGGTTATGCTATTGCAGCCTACGACGAAGACGGCAAATTAATTAGAACCATTGAGCGATATAAAAACGTTAAACTACCGTTAGCTGTAAGTCAAGCCTTAGCTGAAAGGTTTCCCAATTGGGCTGTTGACAAAGATATTTATAAGGTGAGTTATTCTGAAGCAGAATGGGACTCTAAAAAAATCTATAAGTTAAAATTGACCAATGGTGAAGAAACCGTTAGAGTTAAAACTGATGAAGATGGTAATTTTTTATAAGGTTTTCAACTTATATCGTTACTGATTTAAAAAATTTCATTAAAAAAAGAACATTGAATTTATTGATTTCAATGTTTTTTTTTTTTTTGATTTATATGGTTTCAAGAAAACAGCATTAAATCGTACCACCTAAGCGCTTAATAATTTGTGCTAAAACCAATGAGCCTATTGAAAAAGCACCAATTATTAAAAACTGTTGAGCTGACAAAGTTATTAACGAAAGTGCTTGCGAAACTGCAGTAATACTATATGCCAAATAGGTTAAAATTGAACATAGCATAATAGCCAGCCAAACCCATATATTGGTGGTAACTTCATTTTTAAAAAATGACAAATGACGTGCAGGCATATTAAAAACGTTGAGTAATTGTGCAAAAACGAGCGTAAAAAAAGCCATGTTATTAATTTGCATCGACGACAAATTCAATACATAATAAGAATACATCGTTATGCCTAAAACAGATAAACTTATGGTTATTCCATAAATAATGGTTGTTAGCCATAGTTGGGTTGTCATAAGCGGTTCCTTTGGATTTTTAGGTGGTAGTTGCATAATATCATCTTCACCTTTTCCTAATCCTAATGCTAAAGCAGGAAATATATCAGTAATAAGGTTTAAGAACAATATTTGCAAAGGCAACAAGGGTGACGGTAAGTAAAGAATTGCGGCAACACCAACTGAAAGTATTTCAGCAAAGTTGCTTGATAATAAATACACAACAAATTGGCGTATATTCTGAAAAATAATGCGACCTTGCTTTATGGCCAATTCTGTTGCGGCAAACTTATCGTCTAATAAAATGATATCTGCTGCTTCTCTGGCAGCATCTGTACCTCTAATTCCCATGGCAATGCCAATATCTGCTTTTTTCAATGCAGGCACATCATTAATACCATCACCAAGCATACCAACAACATGGTTGTTTTTTTGAAAGAATGTAATGATGGCTATTTTTTGTTCTGGTGTCACTCTTGCTAGAACCGAAGCCTTGAGAAATTGTTCTCTTTCATTTTTATTTAACGCTTCAATATTTAGAAAATTGCTACCAATAAGAACCTTGGTCTCTGAAGTTTTCTCATCTAACAGACCAATGTCTGTTGCAATTTTTTTAGCAGTTCCAGGATGATCACCAGTAATCATTATAACCTTTATACCCGCTTTTTTATAACTTTCAATAATTGGTTTTACATCGTTCCTTGCTGGGTCTATAAAACCAATAATACCGATAAACGTAAGCTGTTCGTTTAGTCCTTTATTTTTAGGTTTTGTTTTGGTCTCTGTATAGGCAAAAGCTAGAGTACGCAGCCCTTTTAATGCCAAATTATTTACTTTTTCAGACCATGTTTCTTTGTTTTTAAAAGGTTTTATTTTACCATTTTTCAATAGTGTATTGCATTTGGAAACTACTGTTTCAAAAGCACCTTTTACAAATACGCCATAACCAGATTTATCAGGATTGGAATTAATGGTCAACATCATTTTACTTTCAGTACTAAACGGTACTTTTTCAATTTCTGAGTAATTATTACGAATTGCCTTCAAATTAAATCCTTTTTGCTCAGCAAAATCCAATAGCGCTAAATCTATGCCATCGCCATGTCTATCATCAGAAGATAATTGCACATCGTTACATAAGATACCTGTAACTACTAATTTATAAAAGGCATCATTTTGATTTAATTCTGAAACTGGTAGCGTTTCATAATCCTTTATATTTTCAATGGATTGTGTGCCAAATTCCAGTGTTTGTACTTTCATTTCATCTTCGGTAAGCGTTCCTGTTTTATCTGTACAAATAATATTGGTGGCACCTAAGGTTTCTACATCTTCCAGTTTTTTGATGATGACCTTTTTTTTTGAAAGCCTAATCATACCATGCGCCAAGGCTATAGTAGCAACGATGGGAAGACCTTCAGGAATAGTTGCAACTGCTAGAGCGATACCTGTTTCAATCATTAACAGCATGTCTTTTCCTGTAATAATACCTGAAATAATAATGAATGCAGCAAAAAATAAGGTAAGCCAAATTAGGCGATTGCTCAATTTTCTTAATTTTTTTTCGAGAGGCGTACGTTCTTGTTTGGCGCTGATAGCCATTTGTTGAATTTCTCCCAATTGGGTTAACATGCCAGTTGCCACGATGATTGCTTTTGCTCTTCCCGAAAGAACAGTAGTGCCTTTGAAGACCATATTGGTCTGTGACACAATAGCTATGTTATTATCTAGAGCATTGGTTTGTTTTTCTACTGAAGCACTTTCTCCAGTTAATACAGCTTCTTTTACTAATAAGTTTTCAGTAGCACACAAGCGTGCATCGGCTGGCACCACATCACCACTTTCTAGGATTATAATATCACCAGGAACCAGCGAAGTTATCTTTATTTTTACGTTATTTCCATCTCTAAGAACACGAGATTTTACGTATTTTAAACCTATTTTGCGAAGCGCTTCAAGTGATTGTATTGCTTGTAACTCCATACTAAAACCAATTGCAACTGTAATTAAAATAACAATAAGAATGGCAATGCCTTCTAGCCAGTCTTGAAATCCGAATGCTAGTATTGTAGCGGCAGTTAGAATATAAATGATGGGATCTGCGAATTGGTTAGCTAAAATTTTAAACTTATTTTGTCTCGCCTGCTGGATGATATCATTTTGTTTATATCGAAGCAGGCGTTTTGCGGCTTCTTTAGAGCTTAACCCTTTATCAATATTAGTCTCTAGTTTTTTTGCAACATTTTGAAAAGAATTAGAAAAAGGATTAGGTGTCATTTTGAAACGGTTTTAATTCAAAATTTAATTATTAAAAAGGGTGACATATAAAAATCACCCTCTACAAAACCATAATACTTTAAGTGATTACTATGTTTTAAGTAGAGGGTGATTAATAACCAAAAAAAGAACTGCTTCAGTTAGAAATGAAGGCTGTTATGCAATTTCTATTTTCTTTGGTTTTAGTTTTTTGGCTTCTGCCTTTTTTTTGAGGTCGAAACTTAAAATTCCATCATGGTATCTTGCCTTTACATCTTCCTCTTTTACGGTTTCTGGTAGCTGTAAGGATCTAGAAAACGAATTATAACTAAACTCTTGTCTTGTGTAATTGTCATCTTTCTCTTCTTTAGAATCTGATTTTTCCGCAGAAATATTAAGGCATCCATTATCAATGGTGACTTCAAAATCTTTTTTTGAGAAACCAGGTGCGGCAAGTTCTATTTCAAACTTATCATCTTCCTCTTTAATATTTAGAGCAGGTTCACTTGAATTTCCGTTCCAAAAATCATCTAATATTGATGGGCCATTCCATAATCGATTGCCAAAAAAATCATCTGTATCGAAAAAATCTCTGGTTGCAAGACCACCAAATGGTCTTATTCTGTTTCTAAATTTTACTAGTGACATAATTTTAATATTTAAGTTATACAATTTATCTATAGCTAAAATATTGTAGAATTAGAGGTTGTGAAATGATGTGGGTCAGTTCGTTAAATTGTATTTCAAAAATGCTAAAACTCAATTTTTTATTAAACTACTATATTGCTCGAAATCTAATTTTCCTTCAAATATTAAAATTGATTTTTCTATTATTTCTTCTGCTTTTACCGAATTAAAGCCTAAACCAATAGCATATTTGAGAATAAGACTTTTTTCTTTTGGCTCAATACGGTTATCTGCATAGATTATTTTAAACAAATCAAATAGAAGTTCTAGCCTAATTTCAAATGAATTATTAGGTAAAATTGGGTGTTGTTCAGGATTTTTTATTATCATTTTGTATTCATCTTTTGATATTCCCAACTTTTGTGAAAAACGCTGAATAACCGCTTGCTCTTCAGCGTTTATTGTACCATCAACTTTTGCTAAATTTATTATGGATGCGAAATGAGCAAGATTATTTCGTTGTTCGCTTGATTCAAATTTGTTTACAATTGCCATGATATAAATGTTTTTTATGTTTTGGGTTGAATCTTCAATAAGTTTTAGGTCTTGTAATTATTCACACCTCATATTCTTCCCTTAAATTAAACAATATTTAGTTTCTACTTATGCAGAATCTATTCAGTTTTATCCATTACTATATTTTAATTAATAGCAACATTACGCTTTAGTAGCTTTTAATCTTTTAATCCATTTTTCTAATTCCACAGCCCAAAAGACAACACTCGATACGGCTAATGTAATACCTAGTTCTGTCAAGGATAATGGTTGTGTTTTGAAGATGTTGTTAAAGAATGGCACATAGATTATGATAAGTTGAAGCGCAAAGGTTATTAATAATGCCCCTAACATAGGCTTATTGGAAAACACGCCTATTTTAAAAATAGATTCCTTTTCTGAGCGAATAGCCATAACGTGCCCCATTTGGCTAAAACACAATACGGTAAAAGTCATGGTTTGCCAATTGATATTTTCATGATGTATTGCCCATGCTTGCATACCAAGTGTTACAGAACCCATAAAGAAACCTACCCACAGAATATGTGCTGCCATACCATCTGCAAAGATACTCTGTTTTGGATGTCTTGGTGGGCGCTTCATGATATCAGATTCAGAGGGCTCTGATGCCAGTGCGAGTCCAGGTAAACCATCAGTGACAAGATTAACCCATAAAATATGTATGGCTAAAAGTGGTATTGGTAATCCAAAAAATGGGGCAAGTAATATGGCCCATATTTCACTTGAATTGCCCGTCATTATATATTTAATGAATTTTAGGATATTATCAAATATCTTTCTGCCATGTTTTACCGCTACAACAATAGTAGCAAAATTATCATCTAATAAAATCATGTGCGAGGCTTCTTTGGTTACCTCTGTGCCATTAATACCCATAGCAACGCCTATATCTGCATTTTTAAGTGCTGGCGCATCATTAACACCATCGCCCGTCATCGCAACAAATTGATTTTTGTCTTGCAATGCTTTAACGATTTTTAGCTTTTGTTCTGGATTTACTCTGGCATATACACGTACTTTTTCAACAATCTTTTCAAAATTATCTTCACTTAGTTTGGCCAATTCAGTGCCGTTTAATATCATATCTTCCAAAGAAGAAATTATTCCAAGTTGTTTTGCAATGGCTTGGGCGGTAAGTTTATGGTCACCAGTAATCATAACGGGTATAATACCTGCATCCTTGCATTCTTTTACTGCTTGTTTAGCTTCCTCACGCGGTGGGTCTATCATTCCTACAAAGCCTATAAGAGTAAGGTCTTTTTCCATTTCAGAAGCGTTTAAACTTTTGGGAAGTGAGGGCAATAGCCTTATGGCATAACCTAAAATACGATAGCCTCTTTCTGCCATTTTATTGGCCTTATATTCAAATTCAGGAACATGTGGTTTTTGCTTATCAACAAGTTTTCCTAATAAAACGTCTACAGCTCCTTTGGTAATAGCAAGAATTCCACTATCTGTTTTGTGAAAGGTAGTCATGCACTTTCTAATAGAATCGAAAGGTAATTCTGCTATTCTTGGTACTATTTTTTCAAGACGATTTCTTTCAACATCCTTATGGTATGCATACTGAACTAATGCTACTTCGGTAGAATCTCCTAACCATTTACCATCTTTATCTCTTATAACATCGTTGTTTAAAGCTATTGCATTTAGAAGCGTATTTTTATTTTTAAAAACGGATAAGGGTTCGGCATCCATTGTTTCAAAGACTTCTTGAACGGTCATTTTATTCAACGTAAGTGTGCCTGTTTTATCTGAGCAGATATAGGTTACCGAGCCTAAGGTTTCAACAGCTGGAAGTTTTCTGATAAGGGCATTGTTTTTAGCCAATCGTTTGGCGCCAAAGGCCAGTGTTATAGTTACAAGAGCTGGCATTGCCTCTGGTATAGCGGCAACGGCAAGGGAAATTGAAATTATCAACATATTTAGAATACTTTCCCCACGCAACCAGCCAATTGCAAAGATTACAGCACAAAGTATAAGTATAATAACAGAGAGTTTTTTACCAAATGTGTCTAGTCGCTTTTGTAAAGGGGTTTCTATTTCATCGGTTTGAATCATTTTGGCAATATGACCCAATTCGGTTTTCATTCCTGTGGCTACTACATAGGCAAGTGCTCTCCCTTTTGAAATAAAAGTACCTTTGAAACCCATATTTATGCGGTCTCCTAATACATAATCTTTTTCGGGAAGTTCATTTGGGTTTTTCTCTACATTAAGGGATTCACCTGTAAGTGCAGATTCATCTACTTTAACTTGATAGGTTTCGAAAAAGCGAACATCAGCAGGAAGAATATTGCCCGCTTCAAGAGACACCACATCTCCTTGTACCAATTCGGAAGCAGGTATGTCTAATGTTTCGCCATTTCTTATAACACGTGCATTACTAGAAGCCATACTTTTTAATGCTTCCATGGCTTTTTCTGCTCTATATTCTTGCACAAAGCCAACGAGTGCATTGAGTACAACAATAATAAGAATAATGATGGTGTCTATTAAATCTCCTAAAACACCAGATATTATGGCCGCTGCAATCAGTATAAGAATCATAAAATCCGTAAACTGATGAAGCAGCATTTTTAAGATGGTCTTCTTTTTTGTATCCTCAATTTCATTTTTACCATATTCTACAAGTCGTTGTGCAGCATCTGTTGCGTTAATACCAGATGTGCTTGTATTTAATAGCTGTGAAATCTCCGTAAGTGGTAGTAGATGCCAATTCATTATTTTGAGGGATTAACTCTGTAGTATAACACGACCATCATTAAGATAAAAACTAAGAGAATGAGCACGGTATCGATAGCAAGTTTCCATTTTCTTTCACTTTTGAAAACAATTCCAGTAATACCAATTGCGGTAATTATAATAGTCCCGAGAATTGGGACAATATGATTGGGACTTGTGTCCATTAATATTGGGCCTTTGAAGTATAATATATCGTCTAGGGCTAGTATGCCTATATTAAATATATTACTGCCAAATATGTTGCCTATAGCTAAGTCTATTGTTCCCATTCTAATGGCTGCTACAGAGACCACAATCTCAGGCAAAGATGTTGAACCAGCAAGAAACAATGTTCCAAAAAAGCTTTGACCTAAATTACTGGCTGTAGCGAGATGCTCACCAAAATAGGGCAATGCCATTGCAGCTAGCATTACAATTAAGGCATTTTTGATGTACTTTTGAATAACTTCTTTCTTGGTGTAGTTTTCTGTGTTTATATGCTGACTATGTGACCTATGTTTTTTCTCATACTTGTAGAGCACACGGATTGAAATAAAATATAGCGTTAAGAATACAAGACTAGAGCCTCCTATCCAGCCAATTCTTCCATAAACTCCTGGCATTATAATCGCTAAGGCAACAAAGTTCAGCATTACAATACTTAATGCTGCAACTATAACATGGCCGGGTTGTGCAACAGAAGTCAATGGTTTTTTTGGATTGTAAAAAAAATCCATGATAGATATAATAAGAATATTGAATGCACAACTACCAACGAGATCACCAACAGCTAGATTTGGTGCATCAACAATAAGAACAGAACTCATGCCAGACATTAATTCGGGAATTGAGGTTACAGAAGCCATAAGTATAATGCCCATAAACATTTTTCCCCAACCCAACATTTCTGCCAAAATATCTCCATATTTTGCCAGCTTGGTGCCACTTATAAGTATGATGAGTGTACAGGCTATAAAACCAATAATATTTAAGTAGATATTGCCCATTATGTTTTTAAAGAAGTTTGTCTTATTTTTTTAGTCCACGCTTATATTTTCGCTATCTGCTTCTTGAATGTTATCTCATAGTAACCTGATGAAAAAATGAGGGTTTTACGGTATTATTAAGATTTGAAAATTTATTAATTAAAAAAATCACTACTCTTTTGAAAAGTAAGTAGAGGTGTCTTGGTTTGAAATGCTGTGTTTTGAGTAACACTTTTTCGGAATAATTTCTCAAATAAGTTGGTGCGATGTGTAAACATAATAACCATATCTGCATCGACATCTGCAATATACTGGTTGATGCCTTGCACGACAGAAGCAGCTTTAAGTGCTTTAACTTTTATTTTCTTATAGGAAAACAAAGTTCTAAGTCTTTTTTCCTGTTTTTGAAAATCCTCATCAACGTGGGTATTATCTTCATTAATATGCAAAATGTGAATCCAAGCGTTCATTAATTTTGCAAATGGTATCATGATTTCGAACTCTTCATCTAGATTTTCCAGATCACTTGAATACACAATATTACCGACACCTCTGTATCTTGCATATTCTGGGATTGTTAGAACTGGAATGCTACTATGTTGAATAATACTAGCGGCATTGCTTCCTATAATTACTTTTTTTAAACCACTAGCTCCTTTGGTGCCAATACAAATGAAATCAATATTATTTTTTAGAGCAAAGGCTTCAACTTCTTTTTCTATTGAAGCGCCAGAAATAATTTTAGTGCTTATTTTAGGATTATGGCTATTTTCTTTTTTTATAGTTTTAATAAGTTCATTCATATCCTGCTCAGAACTCATTTTAATAGCCTCTTCAAGCTTTTTTGAACTAATGCGCGCCATTGTAGGTGTGCTTGTATCTATAACATGCAGTAATACAAGGTGTAGTTCAATATCTTTACTTAAGCCCACTGCATACTCAATGGCTATTATTGACAATGGTGAGAAATCTGTTGGTATCAAAATTTTCATAACATACTTTTTTAGAACTTAAAAGTATTTTAATAAAAAAAAATACGCTATGATATTGGTCAGTTCAAAACGAAGTATTAAAAAATAAACTATTTTTATTTGTTTACGAAAAAACAAGTACTGGAATATTTGTATGATTCACCATTTTTTTTGCCAGACTTCTATCAAAAATACGTTCAATAAAGCTTCTTTTTCTAGTGATTAAGCAGAGCATATCTGGTTTTGATTTTTCTAGAAATTCTAATAACTTGTCTTCTGCATCTTCACCATAAAGCAGTTCGAAATGAAGTTTTTGATTGCTAACGACATGAGATATTTGACTCTCTAATTTTGAAATAAAATTTTGTTTTTCTTCTAAATCCTCTTCAAGTGTACTAATATGAATCACCTTAAGTCTGGATTTGTAGTACTTTGTGATTTTTGTAATAAACTCAATACAGGTTTTATCTTTTATGTGGTAATCTGTTGCAAATACTATTTCAGATAAGTTGTTGAATTTCGCCTTTTCTGGTATTGCCAAGACAATCGATTTTGGATTACGAATAGTTTGTGCAGCTAAGCTACCAAATATCTTATTCTCAAGATTATTCTTGCCAATAGTACCCATTACAATCATAAGTGGATTTATATTCTCCATATAATCTTTAAGAAATAAGGTTCTTCCTTGTAAAATATCATAATCACATTCTAGACCAAAGGACTCTATTTCTTTTTTTAGCTTTTTAAGCATTTGTTCTGCATACTCCTCTAATATTGTTATTGTATCTAAAAGGATGTTTGGGTTTTCTTCTGATGTTGCAATTCCACCAATCTCAATAGCATGTACTATTTTTATTTTACATTTTAAAGCTTTCCCCATAGCAATGACATAAGCCAATGCATTTTTTGCACAATCAGAAAAGTCAGTTGGATATACAATTAGTTTTGATTTCATTTTCAGGATATTATTATTATTATTATTTCATTGGGGTATTTTTATTAGTATAAAACTAACCCAATAGCAATCAATCTGCTATGATATTAATCAGTACGATATAAGTATATGAAAACTTAAAATGTTTGGATGCTCAAATTCTAAAAACAATATTTCAAAAAGTTTATTTAAACAAAAAATGAACCGATAATTATAAATAGTTAATATGGGTCAGTTACGAAAAAACAAGTACTGGAGTATTTGTGTGATTCACCATTTTCTTTGCCATGCTTTTATCGAAAAGGCGTTCAATGAAGTTTCGTTTCCTAGTGATTAGACAAAGCATATCTGGATTTGCGTTTTCTAAAAATTCTAATAATTTATCTTCTGGATCATCAGCATTAAGGAGTTTGAGATAAAGTTTTTGATTGCTAAATACTTGAGATATTTCATCCTTTAACTTTAAAAGGAAATTTTGCTTTTCTTTTAAATTTTCGTGAGGTTCACATATATGAATAACCTCAAGACTGGCTTCGTAGTATTTTGTTATTTTCGTAATGAACTCTATACAGGTTTTGTCTTTTGTGTGATAATCTGTAGCGAAGACTATTTGCGATAAATTATTGAACTTAGCTTTTTCCGGTACTACCAAGACAATGGATTTTGTATTACGAATTATTTTAGAGGTTTGGCTACCAAATATCTTATTCTCCAAACCACTTTTGCCTATAGTGCCCATAACTATCATAAGAGGGTTTATATCCTCCATATATTCTTTTAGAAATAAAGTTCTGCCTTGAATAATGTCGTATTCGCATTCTAAACCACATATTTGTATTTCATTTTTTAACTTTATTAATTTCCTTTCAGCTTCCTCCTCGATTAATGTGATTTTCTCTAGAAGGGCAACAGCTATTGGATTGTTTTTCGCAGAACCAAGTGAAGCCATTTCCATAGAATGAACAATTCTTATTTTGGATTTTAGTGCTTTACCCATAGCAATGACATAAGGCATTGCGTTCTTTGAACAGTAAGAGAAGTCTGTTGGGTAAACAATTAGTTTTGATTTCACTTTTACTAGTTTTAATATGTGGTTTCTTTAATATTACAATTTCAAGATTCATTACTATAAAATTTACATTCTACAATAACAAAGTGGTCATTATCTTTTTAATTTCTTAAATCATGTAATGCCAAAACAGGAACAACAGAATGATAACCAAGATTTTTTGCCATGGTTTTGGACAAAAGATTTCTAAAAAAGTTATGTTTTTTGTTGATAAAAACAACCATATCACTATTTCGACTTTCAACAAAAGAATTAACAGCTATTTGCACATTTTTATTATTTAAAGTATGGAATGAGTACTGTAATCCTTCAAAATAATCCTTTAAACGGTTCTGATTATTGAGTTGGTCTTCATCAAGCCCTTCATCTTTATCTAGTACATTTAAAACGCTAATCGCTGCTTTGGTAATTTTTGCAATATCTACCAAAATCTGAAAATCGTGTTTTTTGTAATGCAAGCTGTAGCTGGTAGGGAAAACAATGTCCTTAATCTCTTTAAATCTTGCTTTTGATGGGATAGCCATTACTGGGCAGTTTCTTATTTTTTCCATAGCGAGTACTGTCTGGCTTCCATAAATATCAATACTAGAATCTGTGGCTCCTTTAGTACCCATAATTACTATATCTATATCTCTTTTATCTACTATATCGGTCATTATGTCCACTAAAGAGCCACATTCTGATACCATATGGAACTTATGATTGATAGACTCATCAGTCACAGATAGTCTTTCAAGAATATTGGACAATCCAGCAATTGATTTCTTTTTAGACTCCTCTAAATCTCTAGCTAGAGCAAGTTCCATCGTGTAAGCTTCTATGCTGTAGGTGTTCAAAATATAGAACTCGCAAACTTCATCTCTAAACAAATTAATGGCATAATCTATAGCGTTTTGTGCATTTCTTGAAAAATCCGTTGGTAATAGTAATCTCCGTTTCATAATATATGTTTTATACGGTTAAATCTATTTTTAATTCAAAATTTTCGCAATGATATTTATCAGTCAAATCTACAGAGCCAGGATTTGCCCATTACTAAGTATTCTAAAGAACATATTGAACTTTATCAAAACCTAGGAAAGCTATTTTACGCCATTACTGTTTCGGACAATAAAATAGAATCACAAGAATATTATAAGGTTATTGAAATGGTCAAGATAATGAAGGTAAAGACGCTACATTTACAAATATTTGCCCAGGTTTTGAGAGCAGAACTTATAGAAATGAGACTATTGCAGAAAGTTTAAAAGCAATTGAAGGAAAATCAATTTCTATTTGTGATTGTAGACGTTTGAAGTAGCAAAACGCTTTTTATTTTTTTTGAAAGAATAATAGCGGAAGTGCGTTTATACCTTTCCATAAACTGGAACGATGTAACTTCCATTTAAAAAGGGTTTTGTATCAATCTCACTTTGCAGCAGAACACCTTTGTAAGAAGATTCAAGAAGTAATTGAGCAGATTGTATTAAGGGTACGGCAGTTGTTGTTTGGATGGCACGCAATTGATGGTTCCCTACTTTTTGAGGTCGTATTTGCTTTGAAACTTCTTGTCTACGCAATATGCCATTAACATCTTTACCTTGCACAGCGGCATATAAAATGATTTGGTCGTCTTCAATATGTGGAATATGATTTTCCATAATGAGCTGTAGGGCTTCAATAGGATTTTCAGTCGTGTTTAGCTTATTAATTTGTTCTTCTATCCAAGCATAATGTCCTTGATGTCTTAAGGTTTTATAATCGAGTGATTGAACCTTTTTAGCTAATGCATCAGGCAAGTTGGCCGCACCTCCTGAAGTCAGGTCTTCTTCATAGATAATGCCATCAATTATAATAGTTGCACGTTCTGATAGAGATGGAAGTTTTGTTTTCTTAAAATTTCTAATAACTTCAGCCTCTTTAATATATTCTGTTGCTACACCTACAGGACTCCAAGTGAACCCATAATAATAAGGCGGTACAGCATTTTTAGTAAGTGCACCAACTTTAAACTCTAAGGCATCTACTTTTTTTACTTTATAATCACTACAAAATTCTTTATAGAGATGATTTGCCAATACATTGATATAGCCTGGTGCGAGACCTGTTTGTAATATAAAACCTGTTGTTGCATCTTTTGCTAATTGTTTAATTTCTTCGGTCTCTGCAACATACTCTGTAAGGTTGGCGTAGTGCATATTAAAATCTTTGGCAAAGCGAGCTATTTTGGGTGCTTGGGTTCCTGGTAAGCAGTCTAAAATTATATCTCCTTGTTTAAATATGCTTTCCATTTCTTTAAAAACACCCTCTTCAGCAAGATGAAATGCTTTAATTGAGCAAGGTTTGGTAATACCATCTTTAATCCAATCCACTAGGTTTTGGGCTTTATCGAGCGTTCTGTTACCAATAAATATAGTAGGTGGCACTTTACTCCATTCTGCGAGTATTAACCCAACAGCTTGGGCAATTCCTCCAGCTCCTGCAATTATGATATTGTGATGCTTATTCATATAAGAAAGATAATACTTTGTGTGTTTTATTTACCTAAATTTATATTGTATTTTTTCGAATAGTTTATCCATTGATTATTTTACGGTAAACCAACTTCTCGGAACTCGCAATTATGTTTTAGCACTAGTTGTTGAATTCTTTTTAAACCAAAGCGCAAGATCCTGTTTACAAAACTAACTTATACATCTCTTATAAACCATTTATTACATTCCATTGCCTAATGTTTTATAATCGATTACTAAAAGCTTATTTATATTGATTTCCAAAGCATTTAGTTTTGCTGTTTCGAATCTTTTGACATTCTAAAAAACTCACTGCAAGAACTATCAAACAGTAAACCTTGTTTTAAGATTTGATTAAATTCCTTTTGTGTTGGTGCTATTTTTATCTGTCTTATTTTATTGCTTTCGCTGTAGTTTGTTTGTTCTATATCTGTTATTTCTTTAAGTAGCTCAAAGTCTTCTGGTATTTCTGCTTTAGCTATAGTAAGTATGTTTTTTTGTTCTAGAGAGAGTACTTTTACTTCCCAAGATGCATCATCTAACTTATTATTTATTATAAGATGCCCTTTAAATAATTTTGCAACATGGTCTGTCGCCATATTGAATAAGGTGTCATTTAAGGTTAATTGTGAGATAATAGAATCATTTTTAAGCTGCGATGGAAATGATTGATTGAGCTCTTTTAAATAAAGCTTTCCGTTAACAAATGAAATATCTGGATTGGAATCGACTTCAGGTTTTGTTAAGGTGGTTTCAAATTCTAAAGCTTTATAAATGGTTTTGTCGTTTACAATTAGGGTTACACTATCTGTTTTACACCAATACATACCACGATATTGTTTTGGAATAGTTGCTAATTCTTTTTTGCCATGAGGTTGAGGTTCTGAAAATACGACAGGAGGTTGACAGGCATGTATAATTATAAGGTTAAGAACTAAAAATATAAATTCTGAAAGTTTCATTATCATTTTTTTAGAGACGTTTGTAGTGGTGGGTTTAATACGTTTTCATATCATCTTTCTTAGTTTTCAATTGTTTTTCCAAATCTCTGATTGTTTCTTAAACTGCTGCTTCAAAACTCTCTTCATTTGAAGACGCAAATATTCTGGGACCAGGAACGCTTAATCGTATATCACATATTTTACCTTTGCCATAAGTCCCTTTGTCTTCTTTAAAAAACACATCGGCTCTTATAATCCAGTCGAACTTTTTACCAAGATTTTCCAGTTTTTCTATGACTAGGGACTCTGAAGATTCCCTAATTGGGGTTTGAATAAATTGAATGATGTATTCCATAACTTTCTTTAATTCAGATTAGTAGTTTACTAATATCTATAGAGTGCGTTTATTTTTGAATATGGATTTGGCATGTCGTCTTTTTCGAGCAAGTAGACCTTTCCATCTTGTAAAAAAGTTTTTATTGCAGCCATATTTAATAGAGAAACGTTTGTTTTTTCAAGATTTTTACGTATTTCTACTTTCTCTTTTTTAGTATGGTAAATACCAAATATATCTTCTCTATTTTCGATAAAAAGGGTGTCTATTTTACCATGAAATGCTGCTGGTACAATCTGTTTGATATCTGATGATGTTTTTCCTTTACCTTCATATTGTTTAAAGGCTTCTATTTTTTCTTTTCGCTCTTCATCAAAAACAGGTGCCATCATCTCCCAAGCTATTTCATGTAACAAAAATTTATCTGTTTCTACAGGATCATTGGTAATATGATTTTTTTGTAGGTGTTTATAGGTGTTTACCTTTTTATAAATTGAAAATAAATAATCCTGACTTGCAATTAGCATTGGCAATTTTTTATCATTGAGTATAGTCATAAGCCCTTTATCTATAGCTCTAAAATGCCTTGTTATTTCGTTTTTTCGGGCTCTATCAGATTCTGCGTGACCATGAAAGGTAGCTGCTCCATAACCTTCTTTTTGTGTTCTGAATTGTAGATTTTTTTCTTCATAATCATAACCTACGCTTTCTTCCAAACGAGCAGGAATTAGGTCATTGACGATAACATCTGTTATGCTGTGTCTGGTCATTTCATATAACTTTACATCCTCCAATTCCAAGGTTAGTAGATAAAAAGAACCATCTCCCACAAACATTGGCATTAAAGGACTTAGATAAAATGAGTTTGCAACATAATTAAAGGCTTCAAAACGGACTGGAACAGTAAATGCTTTAAAAAAGCTTTTGGATAAAAAGATGGCTAAACCATCTGATTGGTATCTCCAAAATCCTGTGTTATCAATCAATTGCTGAATTGGGTGTACTAAATCGTCGATTTCTTTTACACTCAATTCTTCCTTGCCTAATTTGGTTTTAACCGCTTTTAGCTCATTTTTTAAGGCTTTTGCATCTAGTTTTTCAATCACTTCTTTCCCTGCTCGGTGTGTTGGAATAAAAATCGAAATACAAAAGGCACTATGAATACTTGATAGTTGCTCTATATCTTGTTTGGTAAGTATTGCCATTTATCTGTTTTTTGTTTATTATTCAATAATACAGACTTTCGAAACTTATAACAATGATGTAGGTCAGTCATGGTTGTGTTTTTATTATAGAAAATAAGTTTTTTAAAAAAAATATCATTTGTAGCGGTATAAAATATTTTTTTCTGTAACAACTAGGTTCAATTGTAAGCGGTATTGCAACGGTACATTCAGCATCACCATTAGATAAAGAAATCCAAAGCGATGTGAATTATGTTTGATCCATTTGATCCTTGGTTATGGACTAATTGTGGGCTAATACTGAGAACAAAAAAACCTAACTAATTGAATATTAATTGATAGGGTTTTTGTTTTTGCGGAGAAAGAGGAACTATCCAAATTATCATTTTTCGAGGGTTTTAGGGGCTTTAAAGCGCCCAATATTTTCACGTCCACCGAATTAGCCCCTTTTTAACAAAAATTTAAAGTTTTGAAAGGTTTACTTCGGTTAAAGAGTCAAATTAGTGTAAATTATGTTCTTAAAAGGTGATTATAGTAAACTTTCGAGTGAAGTACTAATTTTTAGTGCTTTTTCGAAAGTTTACTAAAGTCCTATCGTTCTGGTTTGATAAGGTAACGTTAAGAATAGTAATTCTACAAAATAATATATTTAGTGTTATAATGGTAAATATGAATTAAAATAAGTATATTTAACCATTATATTGGTATATTATGATGGAAATTACTACAATAAAAGATGTGAAAGTCAAGATTGGAGAGGCTTGTAAGTCACTTCGTAAATCAAATGATCTATCTCGAGAAGATTTAGCAGAGGTACTTGATGTCTCAAGCACAACCATTCAAAACATTGAGAATGGTAAAAATGCCACACTAGATAATGTTTTAAAAGTAGCAAATCATTTTGGATTATTGCAATCTATAGCCAATCAAATAGAGAAAGTCTTAGTTGATAAAAACGATATTTCACTATATTAATAGATGGCTAGAGATAAAATCATAGATGTTGTTGCTTTTGGTCAAGAGATTGGCAAATTGGGCTATGATATAGATCATGGTAAATCTTTTTTTCAATACAACCCAGAATTTTTAGAATCTGGTAAATACTCAAAACTTTTTCCCTTTATTTTCAAACGCACAAAACCGGCGCAGGTATTTACGGAATACCAACAAGATACTTTTCAGGGCTTACCACCAATGATAGCAGATTCCTTACCCGATACCTTTGGTAATATTATATTTCAAGAATGGTTAACAGCAAGAGGAATCCAAAAAGTAACACCATTGGAGCAGTTAGCCTATGTAGCAGATCGTGGTATGGGTGCCTTAGAGTATAGACCCGTAAAAGAGCTACCCAATGCGTCATCCGTAAACATCGATGAAATCATCACCATCTTAGAAAAGGTATTAAAAATAAAAGAGGATACTTCTGGGACAGCCCTTGATGAATTGTCTTTACTTAACGTTTTCAAGATAGGAACTTCCGCAGGTGGAGCAAGACCAAAAATATTAATATCAGAACATAAAAAAACAGGTAAAATAATCGCTGGTGATCGAGAAGTTAGTGAAGACTATAACCATTACCTGGTAAAGTTACATATTGATGATAGCGATGGCTATAACAAAGAAAAAGTAGAATACGCCTATTATTTACTAGCACAAGAAGCGGGTATAGAAATGATGCATTCTAAGCTGATAGAAAATAAGCACTTCGCAACACTTAGATACGATAGACAGCACGGAGAAAAACAGCACGTATTAACAGTAACAGGTTTAACAGGATGGGACTTTAAAAGTCAACCAGAAAACTCTTCCTATGAGAATGTTTTCAAGGTAGCTTTAGGACTAGAAGTACCACATAAGGATTTACAGCAATTATTTAAGCGTATGGTATTTAATCTCGTTTTCAGAAATGTGGACGACCATTTAAAAAACCACAGTTTTATTTATAACAAAGAAAGTAATGGTTGGAATTTAGGACCTGCATACGATTTAACCTATGCACTCAATCCACTATTTACATTCAAAATAACATCTAGAGCTTTATCGATTAATGGCAAGCGCACTTCATTAACAGTTAAAGATATCCTTACTATTGCTGAAGAATTTTCTATAAAGAATCCTAAAGGAATTATTGATGATGTCCAAGCTTTAATTCCTCGATGGATGGAGATTGCTAGTGAATTAGCGATACCAGAAAAAATAATAAAAACTATTAAAAATGAAATTAAAAATATTAAATGACCAACCTGTAACTAAAACAGTTAGGTTATAAACTAAGGGACTTGGCAAATGTTATGAGAGTACATGGTGGAATAAAAGCGTCAGATTGCACAGTGCCAGTATTAGGTTTAATCTTATTAAAGTTTGCCCAAAATAGATATAGCCAATATAAATTAATTCACATAATTAAAAATTGAATATCCGTTATAAGTCATAATCCTGTGATATTAGCAATAACAAGCCTATCGAAGAGTTGGTCTCCAAAATATCTACGATTTAGTTTATAGACGAATTCATTTAAGTATAATTGGAGATATTTTCCTTTAATTT
>NZ_JAQWOO010000046.1 GCF_029245835.1 Algibacter sp.
ACTAAAAAATGGATAATGCCTGTTAGAAATTGGGGAATTATACTCAACCAATTTTTAGCTATATTTGAAAACAGGATTAAACTATAAATAATTTAACCCTGAAATTTTGAACTTACACACTTTTTAGGATAGTGTCTTTATTATAAGTAAAATTTTCAATAAAGTGCTTTAATCTTTTTTAACTTTTCTTTCAATACTATTAAAGAATCCTTGTGTTCTTTTATATTATTATGCACCTCTTTTACCAAAGGATTATCTTCATCAACATTAGTAAAGAATTGTAAATTGTTCTCAAGTTGATTGATTTGTCCTTTTACTTCATCAATTTTCTTACGAATAAAACTGCGTTCATTGTCTAAATTCCTGTTATCATCAGAAGTATTTAAACTATCTAACTTATTTTCATACTTAATCATTTCAGCTTCAGTTTTATCAACTTTCAAACTTGTTAACAAACTATCAATAGTTTTTTGAAATTTACCATCAATATAACGTTTATCACTTGGCACACGACCTAAAGTTTGCCATTGCTTGATACGTTCTTTAATAGTTTTAACCCCTTCTTTTTTGTCTTTAGGGAGTTCTAAATCTTTTAAGCTTTTTAAGAAATCATTTTTTTTGTTGTAAGCTTCAACTTGTTCTTCGCTAGCTGCATTTCTTTTAGCATGTATTCTATCAAAATAACTATTACAAGCCGCTTTAAAACGCTTCCAAATTTTATCACTGTCTTTTCTAGGAACATGACCAATTTTTTTCCAATCCCCTTGAATTTTTTTCATCAAAGGTGTAACTGTTTCAAAGTCGTCACTGTCTTTGTTGTCTTCAGCAATTTGTATTAAATCTAATTTAAGTTGTAGATTTTTATATTGATCTTTTTTAAGGTCTTTATAAAAGGCATTCTTTTTTCTGTTGAATAACCGAACTGCATTTTTAAATTTAGCCCAAGTGTCTTCATTAACTTTAATAGGTACTTTTCCAGCGCTAAAAAAGGCTTCTCTAAGTGCTTCAACAGTTTTTATTTTCTTTTGTAACGAACTATGAGAGTTAGTATCTTGTGCAGCAATTTCTTCAATTCTTGAAATAATATCAAGTTTCAATTCAAGGTTTTTTTCGTAGATTTTATCTATTTCTTTGTAATAGAATTGGCGTTTTTCATTAATTGTTTTTGTAGCAGCTTTGAAGCGTTCCCAAATACTTTCGCGATGCTCCCTTGGAACGGGACCAAGTTCTTCTTTCCACATTTTATGAAGTTCTTGAAGCTCTCTAAAAGCCCGCATAGCATCATCGTCTTTTGCTAATTCTTCAGCACGTTCAATAATTAATAATTTCTTTTCTAGATTATGCTTAAAATCTAAGTCGCGTAAATCTCTATTGATATTTAAAAAATCATAGAATATCTCTACATGGTGGTGGTAGCTATTCCATGCATTGTTGTACTTATCTCGAGGAATTGGACCAGTATTCCGCCAACGTTCTTGTAATTCTTTAAAGTGCTTATAGGTTGTATTAATATTTTCTTCAACATTAATCAAGCCTTTTAGTTCTTCAATAATTTCAAGTTTATCGGCTAAATTTTGTTTTAAGTTTTGCTCTAAGTTTTGGTAATGTGTATTAACTTTTTTTCGGTAGGCTTTGTAAGCTTCTTTATATCTTTTTTGAACCGGAGATGAGTAATAAAAATCTATTTCGTTTCCACCATCATTGATGAAATCTTCTTTTTTCTCATCAATTAATGCCTGAAATTTTGTCTTAAATTCCGAATTAATTTGATCAACATGAGATTTAATAGCTTGCACCTTTTCTTTCTCTACAAGCTTTTCTAACTCTATTGCTAAAGCTTCTAAAGACATGGTGTCATAAGCTTTCACCTCAATAGTGTGCCTGTCTTTATTGCCTTCGTCTTCGGCATCCTCGGCGTTAGATTCTTCTATTTCATTTATAACTTCATCGTTTTCTACTGATGCTTCAGGTGTCTCAACATGTTCTTCTGCTATAACTTTATCTTTTTCGGTAGATTCATCAATCGTTTCTGCATCAGTAGAAGTCTCTTCTGCATTTTGATTGTTGTTTATTGGTGTGGAATTATTATGAGAATTTAATTCTTCAGTTCCGTCTACTTCTTGAGGGTTGTTAATATCAGACATTTTAAAAATGTTAAGGTTCGCAAAATTACTTTCGACTTTAAAGATACTAACAAGTAAAGTATTTACAAAGTACAATAAGATTTTAATTGTACTAGACCCTTTTATTTAATATTCCAGATAGACCAAGCTTTTTCTGCTTGAAGTCTTAACATGTTTAATCCGTTTATTATTGTGGCTTTATTTTGCTTACCATTATTCAAAAATTTAGTTTCTTCTGGATTGTATATTAAATCAAATAGAATATGATTTTTATTTATGGCAGTGTAAGGAATATTTGGACATTCTTCAATATTTGGAAATGTTCCTAAAGGTGTGCAATTAATAATAATTTGGTGTTCAGATATATCGTTTTCTGTTAAGGTATCATAAGAAAAACCAATGCCTTTTGTTAGTTTTCTAGACACATATTGGTAAGTGATCCCCATCTCTTTAAGCGTGTAAGCAACTGCTTTACTAGCACCTCCAGTGCCTAAAATTAATGCCTTTTTATGCTGTGATTTTACAAAGGGCTTAAGCGTATTTTTAAACCCGTAGCAATCTGTATTATAGCCAACTAATTTTCCTTTTTTTGTTATTTTAATAGTGTTTACAGCTCCAATTGCCTTTGCTTTTTTGTTGATTTTATCAAGATAAGGAATCACTTCTTCTTTATAAGGTATAGTAACGTTAAGCCCTTTTATACCTTTAGTATTTTTTATAATTGAAGGAAATAAATCAATACTTTCAATATCGAAATTTTCATAAGATGTGTTCTCAATACCTTCGTCTTCAAATTTCTTTTTGAAATATGATTTTGAAAAAGAATAAGAAATATTTTTACCTAGTAGACCTAACTTGTTCATGTTACTTTTCTTGTTTTTTGTCCGTACCATTCTAATGCCAAAACTATCGCAATACCGAGGATAATGAAACCAATAGCGTAATATGTTTCGGTGTTTAATTCTGGAATGAAACGCTGATAATTTTCAATGACTTTTTCTCCTCTGGAATCTAATAGAAAGCTTCCTGTTTCGTCTAATTTATAAATAGTCTCTTTCCAAGGCCATACAACGCCTAATGACCCTATAATAAATCCTATAATTGCTGATAGCGTAATACTTTTATAATGCTTTAAAATGTAGCTTAACACATGAGAAAATGTAACTAAACCTGTTACAGAACCTAAAGTAAAAACGGCTAAAACTTTTAGCATTCTTATCCGTTCTGAGTTGTTAATAAAACTAAAATCGCCATTGATGATTTCAAAAAAGGTGTCGTATAATGCATTTACAGAATCTACTAAAAGTAAAACATAATTTCCAAGAAGAATAAGAATAAATGATCCTGAAAACCCGGGTAAGGTCATTCCTGAAACACTAATTATTCCACAGAAAAAAACAAACAAAAGGTTATCATTTTCTTTTGCAGGATTTAAAAAACTAATACTAATACCCAGTAATATACCTAAGGCTAGAGACGTATACGTTTTATAATCCCAATCTTTAAAATCCTTATTGATGTAATAAATAGAGCCAATAATCATTCCGAAGAAAACACTCCAAATAAAAAGTTCATAATGTTTTATTAGATAATCTAAAACCTTGGATATACTAAAATAACTTACAAGCATTCCTAAGAAAAGTAAGCTTAAAAATCGTCCGTTTATATAGTTATAAAAACTTTTAAAACGCCCATTGAAAAGTAATTTAAAGGCTTTTTTATTTACTTTTCTGAGTGAGTAAATAAATTCTTCATAAAAACCAGCAACAAAGGCAACAACACCTCCAGATACTCCGGGCACTTTATTGGCAGCACCCATACCTAATCCTTTTAAGATTAGAAAAAGTTTGTCGGTAAGTGTCCTGGTGCTTTCCATTCTATTTTTTTGACCCTAAGCGTTCAAGAATAAAAATAGTTAAAAACCCTAAAATCATTAAGATTAAAGCGAACATAAATTGGTTGTTTCCTTCAAATGAAAAAGGAGACATACTTTCTTGAAGTAAAGGCGTTTTTATGCCTTTAGAATTTGTGTGCCAAGTTAAGGTGTTTTTCCACGGCCAAACTTTATTTAGCGATCCGAAAATGAATCCTGTTAATAACGCTAATGTAATATTATGATAGTTTTTGAAAAGCCATTTTAATACATGACTAAAACTAAGTAACCCAACTAAAGCGCCTGTTCCGAAAATTATAATTTTCTTGATATCAATATCATGAATAGCATCACTTAATGTTTTGTATGCTCCAAGAATAATTAGAATAAAAGAGCCTGAAATACCAGGTAATATCATAGCGCAAATGGCAATAGCACCAGCAAAAAACAGAAACCAAGGATTTTCATTTGTTCCTAATGCGGCTAATTGACTGATATAAAAAGCAATCCCAGCACCTACGATTAAAGCAATTATGGAGGCAAGATTCCATTTAGTGATTTGTTTTCCAACAAAATAAATACTTGCTACTATGAGTCCAAAAAAGAACGCCCAAATTAAAATAGGATGATGTTCGAGTAAGTATTTGGCAAGTTTCATAAACGATACAAAACTGATTATAATCCCTGAAAGAAGTGCTAATAAAAAATTGCCATTTGCTTGTTTCCAAAAGGTGTTTAATCCTTTGCTAAAAAGTGTTTTAAAAAGGGATGCATTTACATTACTGATGGTGTTTATTAGTTCTTCATAAATACCAGAAATAAAAGCTATTGTTCCACCAGAAACTCCAGGTACTGCATCTGCTGCACCCATGGCTAATCCTTTAAACGATATGACTAAATAATCTTTGAGACGTCTTTGCATGCTTTGTTTTTTAGCGAATTTCAAAGGTATGCATTTGGTCACTAAAAAAAAATTGAAATAACACCATCTCTTATTTAATATACTTGTGGTAAATACCTTTTTAACTTTCTATATCAACATAAAAAGAAACCGAAACTAAGAATCTAATTTTCTGTTTCGTATAAAGAGAAAAAATCATGATTTTATTTTAAGTAATTTCAAATAAGAAATTGAGTCAGAAGAAAACCCTACTTGCAGATTTATTTAAGGATTTTTTTTACAATTAGTTCCTTCGAAACTTTAGGGAAAAGTTCTTCAATTATAAACGCGTAATCTTGATTGTGTTTGAAACCATTTTTAAGATAAAAAGTGCCTTTATCCAATTCTTTTATGGTAAAATATAAACCAGCTAGTCGATATTCTAATTCAGCATTCTCAGGGTAAAATTCAATAGCTTGTTCAAAATTAAATATGGCAGCTTTTGGTTCTCCTAATTGAATTAATAAATCCCCACGAGACAACCAAGTGTTTAATTCGTAGTTACCTAATTCTATGGTTTTTTTATAACCACGTTCAGACTCTTCATAAAACTTTAGTCGCTGATTTATTTGAGCGTATAACTTCCAATAAATCACGTTTTCAGAATCTATATTTATAGCTTTATTTATAAAAAATAATGCTTTTTGATAATCTCCTTTTTTATTATAAAATTTAGTGATAGCAATCCATCCTTTATCTAATTGCGGATCTTCATGAACTGTCCTATCATAATATTGAAGTGCTAAATCGTAATTTTTTAGTTTTTCATAACAACACCCAATACGTAACAATGCAAAAGAGGAAGGTTCGTCTAACTGTAGTGAAATGGTGTAATTTTCAATAGCATCTTCATAGCGTTTAAGTTGCTCTAAAACTTTACCACGCTCTAAGTACGCGCCAACAAACGTATCATCTGATATGATAGCAAAATCATAAGAGGTTAATGCTTTTTCATAATCATTTAAACTGAAATATTGCTTACCTAATTGATGCCATGCGACTTCGCAATATGGGTTTTTATCTAAAAATTCATTTAAGTAAGTAATAGCTTCCTCACTTTGTTTCAAAAACTCAAAGCAGTATATAACATTGTAAAGTGCAGAATAATCATTTATGTCTTCATCTAAACACTTCATGAAGAATATTTTTGCATGTTCAAATTGGTCTAAGAATAAGTATTCCATACCAATAAGTGAATATAAGTCTACAACATCATCAGTAAGTTCTAAAGCTTGTTTAAGTACTTCTATAGCTTGCTCATGATTATCTTTTTTAGAAAACACATTAGCCTTCTGAATGTATATTTCTTCGTTTTTAGAGTCTAGTGTATATAACTCGTCTAAGAGTTTGTCTGCTTCGAAAAGTTTATCTTCAAAAACAAAAATTTCTACTTTAAAAAGCCTTAAATTGATAGAAGTTGGGTGCTGATCTAAACCTAGTTTAATCGCTTTTTTAGCTAAGGCTATCTTCCCTTGGTTTAGGTAATGGTGAATGATATTTTCGAATTCTTCAGAATCGAAGAACAAAACATGATTCGTTTTTAACATCGATTCAAACTTGGTAAGAGGCAAATTGTTGTTGTCGTTATGACCAAACTCCATAAGCACATTTGTAAGTTTCTACAAAAATAAATTTAAGCTTCTATTTCCTTTTTTGTAGGAGTTTCAATAAATGTTTTTAACAAAGTAATCAACATTTACTTTGCTTGAGGTAATTTTTAAGGCTTATGTGTTGAATAGTAAAGTGTTAAGCGTAGGTTAGCAATCTTGTATTTCGTCTAAAACATCAATTATAATTTGACATCCTTTAGTGATTTCATCGTTTGAGATGGTTAAAGGTGGTGTAATTCTGACTGCTTTAGGTTCAAAAAGAAGCCAAAAAAGGATTAAGCCTTGCTCTTGACACTTTAAAATCAATAAATTTGTTACTTCTGCAGATGGCGTAATAAACGCAAGCATTAAACCTTTTCCTCTAACTTCTTTAATAAGCGGATGCACCAAAAGGGTTCTAAAAAGTTGTTCTTTTTTTAAAGCTTCCTGTATTAAATTACTTTCTGTAATTTCTTTTAATGTGGCTAGGGCAGAAGCAGCAATAACTGGGTGTCCCCCAAAAGTAGTAATGTGTCCTAATTTGGGGTGGTCTTGTAGTAAATCCATTAATTCACCAGAAGCAGTAAACGCACCAATAGGCATACCGCCTCCTAAGCCTTTACCAGTTACTACAACATCTGGAACACAGTTATAATTCTCAAACCCAAAAAGTTTTCCAGTTCTTCCTATCCCAGGTTGTATTTCATCTAATATTAAAAGTGCTCCAACTTTATTACACTGTTTTTGTACTTTTTCTAAATAACCATTTTTAGGCTCAATAAAACCAGCCCCACCTTGTATAGTCTCTAGAATGACACATGCTGTTTTATTTGTTATTTTTTCAATGTCTTTATTACTATTGAAATTTATAAACTTTACATCTGGTAAAAGTGGTCTGAATGCTTGTTTGCGTTCTTCATAACCCATAACACTCATCGCGCCCATCGTACTTCCATGATAGGCTTTGTTGGCTGCTATAATTTCGCTGCGCCCAGTAGCTCGTTTTGCTAGCTTTAATGCGCCCTCAATAGCCTCAGTTCCAGAGTTTGTTAAGTATGTTTTTTCTAATGATTTAGGTAAGTTTTTAGCTAATAGCTTTGTGAGTTCTATAGCTGGTTTTTGAATATATTCTCCATAAACCATAACATGCATATAACTATCTAGTTGTGATTTAATGGCATGAATTACTTTTGGATGATTGTGCCCTAAAGGACAAGCTGAAACTCCAGCTACAAAATCTAAATATGGTTTGTTATTCGAATCGAATATGTAAGACCCTTTAGCGTGAGATATTTCCATGGCTAGAGGGTGAGGTGTTGTTTGTGCCTGATATTTAAAAAAATCTGACTTCATTTACAATTATTCTCTTGGAACTGGTTTTTCTAGAATGGGTTTAGGTTTATTTTGATTGATTACTTTATTTTTTTCTTTTACTAAATCAGGAGATGGATTGGGTTTAGTAATTTTTATCACTTCAGCGCCCCATGAATAAAGTTTGTCAGTTGATTGAATACTACTTAATACACATCTTATTTTACTACCATCATTTTCTTTTGTTGCTTCAATTTGATATTTTTCCCAATTGTTAGTTAACTTAACAATTAAACTATTATACCTGGTATAATCGTTTCCTACTTCTTGTAACATCAATTTTGTTTCTCCATCGCCTTTAAGCCAAATAGTAAACTTAAAACCGCCATGAATTTTATCAATGACTTGAACTATATATCCGTTTGTATCACCTGTACCAGTAATTTGATCAGCTTCTAATTTACCATTAGGAGCAGCTACAGTATTAGGTGTTATGTTTAATGCGCTCTTTTCCCATTTCGGATTATCAAATTCATTTTCAAAAAGAATTAAATTATCCTCTTTATTATTTTTAAACTTATAGATTCTTTTTGAAGCATTAATTCGTTCATTTAATGACTCATCGAAAAACGCTTCTTGAGGAACATAATCTTCTAAACCTTTAATTATTGGTAACTCTAGAGGTGGGTCGTCTTTAAATAAATCTTCAACACTTTTTGGACGCTCTTCTTCTCGCCAGTCAAAACCTTTTAGAAATTTCTCTTTTTCAGGGAATTTAGATTCTGGAAATAGGTTTCCGTCTATTTGGTTATATCGTGTGTATTCATCTATATCTCCGTTATCAAATAAAATGGAGATACTTCCAGATTTAGACTTATCGATACCTATCAATTCTTGTTCGTCATTTCTGGCATAGAAAATAGATTGCGCATTTTTAGTTACATCAACTTGTCTTAATTGATTTTCTTCATTAAATAAACCTACTAATCGTTTACCATTTATTTGATTGTATCCGTTTTTACTGATTGTATCTCTGCTAATGATAAAGGCGTTTTCAAAAACGAGAAGCGAGTCAATTTTTTCTGTTTCGTTATTGGATAGTAAATGAATCGTATCACCAGTCATTTGATTTTCTAAATTCCAAAGAATAGGTTTTCGTTTTACTGAAAATTTATCTCCTGAAGTTAAACTAGGGATATTTAATAATTTAGTGACGCCTGTTTTTTGATCAGAATGAATAGAATCTGATTTCCCACTTAAATCCGTTTTGAATATTTTAGCATTGTAATATGCCTTGATAATTCGATTCTCTGGTTTGCCAGTAACCATAATTTTATCTGCATGTATATAAACAGAATCTTGCTCTTGAACGGTTATAGCTAAAGCGCGTTTAATAATAAATACAGAGTCTTTTTCCTTAAAAACTTCAGCATAATGTCCTTTTATAATGCTTTTATTTATGGTATCTGTAACTGTTATATTGTTGGTCGCTGACGCAAAACTTTTATTATTATCAAAATATAAACTATCGCCTTCAATGATTCTATTGTCGTAATCTATTTTAGACTTTTTAAGCGCATACCCAACTTTGTTTTCAGTATCATAAAATCCTTTTTCACAATACGTTTTGCTAGTTTCTGTAGTTATTGTTGAAGGGCCAAACAGGTAAGCATATCCTGTATCAGAATAAAAATCAAAATAATTTGAATTAATAGTAGATTCATCACTTACTAAAACTACATCTTCAACAAATTGGTATTTTTTAATATCCATATAATACCTACCTATTTTGCTGGTAATAGTTCCAGAAGAATCTTTTACTACTTTACCGCCACTTTTATAAAATGCCTGTTGTCTTGTTCTATCTAAATATAAGGTATCTGAAGAAATTGTAGAATTTGGGTCTTTCATAACCACATCGCCACTAGCAAAGGCTAATTCTGTTAAGCCACTATATTCTATATATTTTGACGACATATTAATAGTATCACCTTGTTTTAATATCACATTCCCATAGGCTTCAATAAAGTTTTCTTTACTATAATGAATGGCTTTATCACACCACATATTTGCACCACCGTGTTCTATATGAACTTGTTGCGCATCATCTCGCGTTAAGATTTTTGCACCAGGGTAATTAGCTTCATCAATCGTTAGCTTACCAGCATATTCAATTTTAATTTTCTTTTCGGATTGGGCGTGTAATCCAATTTTTGATACAAAACCAAATAACAGAATAAAAAATAAAGCTTGTAGTTTGTTCAAAATATAAATTGTTTGTCGCAAAAATAACGATTAATATGATGTTTTATGATATTGAAACAAAAAACGCTCCAAAATGTTTTGGAGCGTTTTCATAGTATTAATTTTTTTAATATTACTTTCTAAAAATTGTCTGTTTTCTATCAGGCCCTACAGAAACTATAGTAATAGGGATTTCTAATTCTTTTTCTAAAAATGCGATATACTCATTAAGTGCTTTTGGCATTTGAGAAGCTTCAGACATTTCTGTTAAATCTTCTTGCCATCCACTAAATTCAGAGTAGATAGGTGCTACGTTTTCAGGTTCAATATTATATGGTAAATGCGTAATAATCTCATCTTTATAGTTGTAAGCGGTACACACTTTTAACGTTTTAAAACCAGAAAGTACGTCGCCTTTCATCATCATAAGTTGTGTAACACCATTTACTTGACAAGCATATTTTAAGGCTATTAAGTCTAACCATCCGCAACGTCTTGGGCGTCCAGTAGTGGCACCAAATTCGTTACCAACTTTGGCCATAGTTGCTCCATCTTCATCAAACAACTCTGTTGGAAAAGGACCAGACCCCACACGTGTAGTATACGCTTTAAAAATACCAAAGACTTCACCAATTTGGCCAGGAGCCACACCTAATCCAGTACAAGCACCAGCAGCTGTTGTGTTGCTTGATGTTACAAATGGGTAGGTTCCAAAATCAATATCTAATAAAGACCCTTGCGCGCCTTCAGCTAAAATAGTCTTTCCAGATTTTTGAGCTTGATAAATATATTCCTCAGAATCTATAAACTTTAAAGATTTTAAAACTTCTACAGCCTTAAAAAATTCAGTTTCTAATTCTTTTAAATCATATTCAATTTCTACATTGTAAAAAGCAATCATAGATTCGTGCTTGTCAGCTAAAGCTCTATATTTTTCTTTCCAATCGCTTAGTTCTAAATCTCCAACACGAATACCATTTCGTCCAGTTTTATCCATGTAAGTTGGTCCAATACCTTTTAGAGTAGAACCAATTTTTGCTTTTCCTTTTGATGCTTCACTTGCAGCATCAAGGAGCCTATGTGTTGGTAAGATAATATGTGCTTTTCTAGAAATCATTAACGATTTTCTGTAATCAACATTTTGTTCTTCTAATTTATCAAGTTCTCCTTTAAAAATTACAGGGTCTATAACGACGCCGTTTCCTACTAAATTTGTAGCATCATCATGAAAAATTCCTGAGGGGATGGTGTGTAATACATGTTTTCGTCCATTAAAAACTAAAGTGTGCCCCGCATTTGGACCACCTTGAAAACGTGCAATAATATTGTAGTTTGAAGTTAGTACGTCAACAATTTTCCCTTTGCCTTCGTCTCCCCATTGTAGTCCTAGTAGTAAATCTACTGCCATTGTAAAAATTAGTTATTAGTTGTTGATTTTCTATTTCCGTAAAAATAGAGTGAATGGTTATTAATTTCGATATCGAAAACTTCTTCGATAGTTTTTTTTATAGATTGAATTCTAGGGTCGCAAAACTCTATAACTTCACCTGTATCAGTAAGAATTACATGATCGTGCTGTCTATCAAAATAAGATTTTTCGTAATGTGCTTGATTTTTTCCAAATTGATGTTTTCTAACCAATTTACAATCCAAAAGTAATTCGATAGTATTGTAAAGTGTTGCACGAGATACACGATACTTTTTATTTTTCATGTTAAGATATAGGGATTCTATATCGAAATGATCTGTATTGTTGTAGATTTCTTGAAGTATGGCATAACGTTCGGGGGTTTTTCGATGCCCGTTGCTTTCTAAAAAGCTAGTAAAAACGCTTTTAACGATGTCTTGATTTTTTGAATCTGCCTTTCCGTCCATAATTTCGTCGCAAATTTACACTTTTTTATACTCTTCTTACCTTATCAATACCATTAATTTTTTTAAGTTTTTCTAAAAGCTTTCTAATAATAGTATTATTCTTAACAACTACATTAATTTTACCAGAAAAAAGGCCATCGTTACTTTCAAAACTTATACTTTTCATATTTACATGCATATTTTCTGAAACAATGTTAGTAATATCATTGACTAAACCAATATGATCAATTCCTGTTAATTCAATTTTAACTAAAAACTCTTGCTGTGAAGAATCTATCCACTTCGCAGACATGATTCTATAAGCGTAATTAGATTGTAAACTAACAGCATTAGGACAGTTTTTTTTGTGCACTTTAATGCCTTCATTTACAGTTAAAAACCCAAATACTTTATCTCCAGGAATTGGGTTGCAACAATTAGATAATTTGTAATCTAGTTTTTCTTCTTCTTTTTTAAAAACAAGTGAATCGTACTTTAGGGTAACTTCTTGCTTTTCTATGTCCTCTTTTGTTACAGAAGGCTTTCTTGTGATTTTATTCTTGATATAACTCATTAAAGCGCTACTTCTTGAAGCAGCATAGCTTTTTAACATCTTATTATCAATAGAGCCCAGGCCAATTCTATAGAATAAATCTAAACTTGTTTTAAGCTTGAAATAATTAACCATTTCATTAATGGTGTTTTCATCAAGGGTAATTTTTAATTGTTTTAACTTACGTCGAAGAATCTCTTTGCCATCTTCACCAATTCGTTTTTTATCTTCTTTTAAAGCCGATTTAATTTTGCTTCTTGCACGTGCTGTTGTTGCATAATCTAACCAGTTGGGGTTTGGTTTTATATTTTGACCAGTTAATATATCAACTTGGTCGCCACTTTTTAATTCATGACTTAATGGCTCTAATTTGCCGTTTACTTTGGCGCCTCGCGTTTTCATGCCTATTTCAGTATGAATACTAAAAGCAAAATCTAATGCTGTTGCCCCTTTAGGTAGAGATTTTAAATCCCCACCGGGAGTAAAAACAAATATTTCTTTAGAATAGAGGTTTAACTTGAATTGTTCCACAAAATCAACGGCATTCATATCGTGATTTTCAAGCGTTTCTTGTAGTCTATTAATCCAACTTTCTAAATTATCTTCTTTTTCATTGCCTTGTTTATATTTATAGTGAGCAGCATAGCCTTTTTCGGCAATTTCATGCATGCGTTCACTTCGTATTTGAACTTCTACCCAACGTCCTTTAGGTCCCATTACAGTAATATGTAACGCTTCATAACCTGTAGATTTTGGCGAAGAAATCCAATCTCTTAAGCGAATAGGATTTGGTCTAAAATGATCTGTTACAATAGAGTAAATTTTCCAAGCTATAAATTTTTCATTTTGTGGGTCTGAATCGCATTTGTAAATGATTCGAATTGCAAATTTGTCATAAACTTCATCAAAAGAAACACCTTGATTAATTATTTTTTTTCGAATGGAAAAGATTGATTTTGGCCTGCCTTTTATTGTGTACCTGAGATTCTCTTTGTCTAATGAATTTTTTATAACATCACTAAATTGTTCAATGTATTGGTCTTGTTCTTCTTTACTGTCTTTTATTTTATCAAAAATCTCTTTGTAAACATCTGGTTCAGTATATTTTAAACCTAAATCTTCAAGTTCAGTTTTAATATTATACAATCCAATTCTATGTGCTAAAGGCGCATAAATATATAGGGTTTCAGATGCAATTTTGATTTGTTTATCAGCACGCATCGAGTCCATAGTTTGCATGTTATGAAGGCGGTCTGCAATTTTGATAATAATAACTCTTACATCATCATTAAGCGTTAATAGCATTTTACGGAAGTTCTCTGCTTGCAAAGAGACATCCATATCTTGTTCTTTACTTAAAGAAGATATTTTTGTGAGTCCATCAACGATAGTAGCAATAGTTTTGCCGAATTTTTTTTCAATGTCCTTAATTTCATAGTCCGGACTATCTTCAACAACATCATGAAGCAGAGCAGCAGCAATAGAGGTAGCATCTAAACCAATTTCTTTGGCTACAATTTTAGCCACAGCCAAAGGATGAAAAATATAAGCTTCTCCAGATTTTCTACGTTGGTTTTTATGGCCGTCTAGCGCCACTTCAAAAGCACTACGAATAAGCTTTTTGTCAGTATCAGAAAGTGCTGTGTAACTAACTTTTAATAACTGTTTGTAGGCTTTGGCAATAGCTGCATTTTCTTTTTCTATAGCTTCCTCTGTCATAGATTAAAAGTAACATAAAGAATACTAACAGCCAACCCCAAATTTGTTTTTTTTAACTAAATTTTCGGTTCAATAGAATTTAAAAAATCGACTAGTTTAGTAATGGCTTTTCCACGATGACCTATCTTGTTTTTTAAGCTTAAATCCATTTCAGCAAATGTTTTATTAAACCCTTTAGGTTTAAAAATAGGATCGTAACCAAAACCACCTTCTCCTTGTTTAGTTTTAGTAATGGCGCCTTCGCAAATTCCTGTAAACGTTTTTAACTTATTATTTAAATGTAGTGCGACTACGGTTTTAAACCGGGCTTCTCTATAAGGTTTATTTTTTAGGTTTTCAAGAATTTTGTTCATATTATCATGTGCATCACGCTGCTTACCAGCATACCGAGCAGAATATACTCCAGGGGCACCATTTAAAGCTTCAACCTCCAAACCTGTGTCATCAGCAAAACAATCATAACCATAATGTGCTTTTATGTATTCGGCCTTTTGAGTGGCATTACCTTCAATAGTTTCTTGTGTTTCTGGTACATCTTCAAAGCAACCAATATCTTTTAAACTTAGTAGTTTGATGTTTGAAGGAATTAAAGATTGAACTTCTTTAATTTTATTTAGATTGTTGGTAGCGAAAACAAGTTGCATATATTGAATTTTTATAATTTCAAAAATACTATTAATTGATTTTAAATTGAATAACGTGTGTTTGTTTTTTAAAATAAAAATTTAGCATCATTTTATGATTTTTGTTTTTAAAAGTTATTTAAAAAACTTGTATATTGGAGTTGAATTTAAACATTAAAAAGAGAACGATTATGACAGTAAACATTCAGTATGTAGGTGTAGATGTTAGTGAAACACTTTCAGCTTTCGCAGAGGAAAAATTAGAAAAATTATCTAACAAGTATGAGTTTTTGATTAGTGCTTCTGTACATTTCAAACAAGATGAAAAAGATCATAATAACGGAAAAATTTGTAATATTGAATTGAGCTTACCAGGACCTAGGATTTTTGCTACTTCGAATGAACGTAATTTTGAAGTATCTGTTAGAGAAACAATTAGTGATTTAGAACGCCAGCTCAAAAAACGTAAAGAAGTTTATAAGACACATTAAAAAAATAACGGAAGACTGAAGATAGTTTACCGAAGATAAAAAGATAGTTAAAATTTAGTTTTAGCTATCTTTTTTTGAGTGAATTCTAAAAAAAATATTTTGGTTAGACGCTAAGTGGTGCAAAAAAAGCAGTAAAGCTAATATACATCTTAGAGTAAATTGAATACTGTGACTGAGACTAAAAACTTCTTACAAGTAAGAGTAAGCAACGCCTACTGATTACTGCGACTGACAACTTATCTATGGTGATAAGGTTCATTTCTTAAAATAGTGAAGCCTCTATAAAGTTGTTCAATAAAAAATAAGCGAATCATCTGATGGGAAAATGTCATACTTGATAATGATACTTTCCCATTTGCATTTTTATAAACTGCTTCAGAAAAACCATAAGGACCACCAATAACAAAAACAAGTTGCTTTATTCCAGAATTCATGTGTTTTTGTAGATAAGATGAAAACGCAACAGAATCAAATTGTTTTCCGTCTTCATCTAACAATATTAAAACATCTGAATTGCTTATCTTATTCAAAATTAGCTCACCTTCTCTCTGTTTTTGCTGTACTTCACTTAAATTCTTGGAGTTTTTTATGTCTGGAATAATCTCTAAAATGAATTTAATATAGAAGCCCAAACGCTTTTTATAATCATCAATTAACAACGTAAGTTGTTTGTTATCAGTCTTGCCAATAGTAATTAATTTTATAGTCATAAAAGCAAAATTACTATTTCGTATTTATGAATAATGCATTTAAATAAGAAAAAATTTTGAATATCCGTTATAAGTCATAATCCTGTGATATTAGCAATAACAAGCCTATCGAAGAGTTGGTCTCCAAAATATCTACGATTTAGTTTATAGACGAATTCATTTAAGTATAATTGGAGATATTTTCCTTTAATTT
>NZ_JAQWOO010000063.1 GCF_029245835.1 Algibacter sp.
TACTTTGAATAGTTTCTACATATCTATGCCCTAAAAGTTTCTTTATCTCTGTTTTTTGCTCTTCAGTAATCATAGAAAAACCCTATTTTTTTATTAGTTTATTTGTTATACTTTAGTAATATTAATGTTAGACAAATATAGATAATAAATAAACTATTATCCAAATAAATGGTTAATAAAAAAACGTATATCAAAGAAAGAATTAAGCAAGTTGCTGAATATCAAAATATTAAATACAAAGAATTGTATGGTATTTTAGGTATGACAGATGGTGGTTTTAAAGGAGAACATTTAAAAAAACCTATAAAATCTGATGCAATTAGTTATTTAATAAACGCTTTTCCAGATATAAATTTACATTGGTTGATGACTGGAGAGGGAGAAATGTCATCTTCTAATCCTAATTTAGTTAATGAGCCTTCTGAAAAATGTATGACTTTAAAAAAAGAAGGTGTTCCTTATTATGATGTGGAATTTACCTCTGGGTTTACATTTTTAGAAAATTCGCAAACCACAAAGCCTTCATCATACATTGCACATCCATTTTTTGCAACGTCAGATTTTGTGGTAAGAAACTCTGGGCAATCTATGGCTAAAGTAATTAAACATGGAGATGCTATTGGGTTAAAGCATTTGCCTAATTGGCAGGAGTTTTTAGCATACGGAGAAATATATGCTATTGTATTAGCTGACGATAGGCGTTTAGTTAAGATTATTACAAAAGGAGAAGATACAGATAGTTTTACTTTAATAAGTAAACCTTCGGATAATAAAAAAGATGAATTCCCACCACAACAAATAAAGAAGTCTTTAATCAGAAATGTTTTTAGAGTTGAAGCTGCTTCTTGTTTGTTTTAAAAAAATAAAAAGATGAAAAAAAAGAATGTATTAATGTTGGTTTTACTTGGAATATCTCTAGCGAGTTTTTCTCAAAAATTATCATTAAATGAATCTACAAACTTTTATGAGTTTTCTAAAATTGTAAAAACTAATGATGGAAAAATAAAAGAAAAATTCATTAAAAGGTTTAAACAAATAAACTTAGAAGATATTGAGAGTTCTGAAAAATCAATAAAAGGAACAGGAGTTACAAGTCATTTAGCTTCTGGAATTCCGATAGCTATAATGTATTTGGTTAAAGTTGATTTTAAAGAGAAAAAATACAAACTGACTTTAACAAATTTCTTGTTAGAAGATCAAAGAGGTAAACATCCGTTAGAAGGAATGAGAAGTTACAAAAAGCGATGGATAAAAAAAATTAACAAAAAGCTTCCAGAGATTATATCAAACATTGAAAACTTAAACACAAAAGAAGAAGAATGGTAATTAAGTTCAAAATAACAAACGATAAAGATGGAAGATTATCAAAAGATATTGAAAAATTGATAAAAAAAGAGGATTCAAAAAAAATGGATAAGCCACAAACTCCTAATAATAAAGGAGAAAGTGGTTTTTAAACCGTCTCATATTCGGCTCAAATAACCTAAAAATAATAAAATTAGCCAATTGCAATTAATTGAAAAACAACGATGTAAGAAATAATAGGGTAGGATATAAAGTCCAGTTCCCGCTACTAGTAAACAAAGGGCTTCCAAGAAATTGGAAGCTTTTTTTATTATATCTAGTACAGAATAAGTACAGAATAAGGGGGTTTTCATTTTTTTTTTCAAATTGTTATTATTTGATATCTTTTATGAGTAAATTCTATGATTATTAGTGAATTTAGAGATAAACCATTTTACTTATTGATTACTAACAGAGCTCTGAAGTTAAATTTTAAACCTATTAACACCCAAACTCCTTTTCAATTCAATTCGTTTCTTTATGCTTTTGACTCTATTAAATTGAAAAAATTTATCTCAAGAGTTTCTTCAACTTAAGTTAATAGAACACTTTTTATGTGACGACGAAGTAGGGAAGCATAAAATGTGTGGAATCGTTTTAAATCCTTAATACACAACATAATAATCAATAATTATCACGATATTTTGTATAATTATCACGATTATACATATAAATATTACGTATTATTACAAATATATTACATTTTTCACTATCTTTGTAACATAAATCCAAAATAATATCACACATATATGTATACAGAGCTCATTAAAATAATTGAAGGTGGTCTTAATCACGATCCAAAGAAGGTTATTAGCTATTCTAAACACTTGGCTAAAAAGTTAAGAGAAGATGGAGCAGATAAACTTGCAGATAAGATTATGAAAACTATAGAAGGCTCAACAGGTATTCCTGTTTTTAAAGATCAATTATTTGATGCACCTGTAGATAATGATACAAGATTAAATATTGCTGATATTATTTTACCTCAAGATATTAAATTAGATATTTTACTTTCTGAAAGTATTCAAAACCCTGTGAATAATTTTATCTCTCTGGTTAATTCAAAAAATGAAATAGAAAGTAAAGGCCTGCAAATGAATTTATCATTATTGCTTTATGGTCCACCTGGATGTGGTAAAACTACGTTAGCTAAGCATATTGCTAAAGAATTAGATATTCCTATTGTAATAGCTAGATTTGATTCTTTAATATCATCACTTTTAGGTAATACCGCAAAGAATATCAGAAAATTGTTTGATTATGCAAAAAGTAAACCATGTATATTATTTCTTGATGAATTTGATGCAATTGCTAAGGCAAGAGACGATAATCATGAAACAGGTGAGTTAAAAAGGGTAATCAATAGTTTGCTTCAAAATATTGACGATTTTTTAGAAACAGGTATTCTAATTGCTGCTACAAATCACGAACAATTGTTAGATAGCGCCATTTGGAGAAGATTTGAAAAAGTAATCAACGTAAATAAACCAAGTTCAGACGAAATTAAGAACCTTATAGGGAGCTATTTTAATAAAGTAGACTCTAAACTAGATATTGAAGACAAGAAGTTTGATATGTTATCTTCTTATTTAAATGATTTCTCACACTCTGAAATAATTAAGATTATAAATAGTGCATTTTACAATTCAATCATTAAAAATAAAGAATTTGAATATGATGAAATTTTTTCTGAATACTTTAAATACAAACACAACAACAGGTTTACGCCAGAGGAAATGATACGTTTTTTAAATGAGAGTCATATACCTCAAAAACAAATAGCTAGTTACCTAGATATTTCAATAAGACAAGTAAGAAACGCATTAAATGTAGAGTAAGATGGCTAAGAAAAATTTACCAATAAAACTCTTTCAAAGGAGACAAAAAATAGACGATAGAAGAGTTGAAGGCATGAATAGTAATATTCCACCAAAATGGCAACTTGAAGGAGAAGAACTTATATCTAGAGCAAACAGTCTATTGGAGCCTTTAAGTGAATTGGATAGTTTTTTTAATACTCGTGATAATGCAAGGAGTTTCATTCCGGCAGCTTTGCGTGTGGATATTGATGATAATGCTATTGCAAAATCTCACAGAAAAGACATTCAGAAATTATTTAATGGTCAGTTTACCAAGAATAATATAATTGGTTTTATAAATTCCAATAGTGCTATTGTGAAAGTAGACAGTATTGTAGATAATAATGCGATAAGAAAAAATATCAAAAACTATAACCAAAATCCTAAAGCTATTTCTGCTGTTGAGGCTGTAAAAGTATTTGAACCGTTTATTGCAGATATTAAAGAAAATGAGACAGTTAAAATTTCACTAATAGATTTTCTAAACTACGAAATAAATAACGCAGTCAAGGTCTCATTTGAAAAATACTGTAAGCAAAAGAATTTAGATATTATAAAAACAAATTATTCGTCAGGCTTAATAATTTTTAAACTCAAAAATGCTACCAAAGCACAATTAGATAGTATAAGTGATTTTGAAGCCTTAGAATCTATAACGTTTATGCCCAAATATAGCGTTGGCATGGATTTATTGGCTACTACTGAGGCGCTTGATGTTAAAGAACCCATTAAGGATGAAGAATATCCTATTATTGGAGTTTTGGATTCTGGTATCGCTAAAAATAAATACCTAAAACCCTGGCTTCTTGATAGAAATTATTCATCATACCCAGAGGATTTAATAAATCCAACTCATGGCTCTTGTGTTTCAAGCATTATTATTTATGGTGATGAATTGGAAGGTCAAAATTGGACAGGTAATTCGGGGTGTAAACTTTTTGATGCAACAGTATTTCCTGATGATAAAAAAGAAAGTATAGATGAAGATGAGCTAATCTTAAACATTAGAACTGCAATAAAAAATAATTCTGATATTAAAATTTGGAACCTTTCCTTGGGTACAGGATCTGAATCGGATTTAAGTGATTTTTCCGATTTTGGTAAGGCTTTAGATGATATTCAAATATCAAATGAGGTAATTATTTGTAAGTCTACAGGAAATTGCAGAAACTTTGAGAATGGTTTTCCCAAGAGCAGAGTTGCTAGGTCAGGAGACTCAATGCGTTCAATTGTGGTAGGATCAATAACACATTCAAAAAATGAAAGTGATATTGCAGAAGTAAATCATCCATCACCTTTTACTAGAATTGGTCCAGGTCCTGCTAATAGTATCAAGCCAGATTTAGTCTCTTATGGAGGTAATGCTGGAATGAAAGGAGGAAGAAGAGTTGAAAATGGTGTAAAAGCTATTGCACCAGATGGCAGCACAGTAAAAATAATTGGAACTAGTTTTTCAACACCAAGAGTGACTTCACTGTTATCAGAACTGAACTTTAAAGTAAAAGAAAACTTTAATCCAACGTTATTAAAGGCATTAGCTATTCATTCAGCTAAATATCCATTAGGAGTTAATTTCTCCATAAGCGACAAAGTAAATCAAATGGGTTTTGGAGTTGCTTCTTCTGCGGATGATATTATCTATAATGACCCACACGAAATTACTTTAATATTACAGGAGAACATTAACAAAGGAGAATTTATAGAAATTCTTGACTTCCCCTTTCCTGAGAGTTTAATCGATGAGAATGGTTTCTTTTATGGTGAAGTTAAAATAACATTAGTAGCACAGCCTGTTTTAAGGGAGAAACAAGGAGCTGAATACTGCCAATCAAATCTCAAATTACAGTTTGGTACATATGATGACATAAAGAATAGAGATACTACGAAATCCAATATTCTAAATCCAATAGGGCCGGAAGATCCAAAAAATGTAATACTAGATTCGAACTACGGTAGCTCTTATAAGAAGGATACCTCCAGCGATTATGCGAGAGAACGAATGCTGTTAAATTACGGTAAGAAATATCAGCCCGTTAAAAAATACTCAATAAACCTCGATGAAATGACTGCTGCTAGACAAAGAGATAGTTTAGCAAAAGGAAGAAAATGGTATACTATAATAAAAGGGGAGTATAGAGAATTTGCGGAAACAAGATCAAAAGAAGATGGTGAAGTTTTAAATCAAGATTTTACAATGATAGTGACAATAAGAGATACAAAAGGACAACAACAGGTTTATAATGAAGTTTCTAGGTTATTGGCAGATAGAAACTTTCTGCACTCTAATATAAAAATAAGGGAAGAAGTGCGAATAGAGGTTGATGCTACAATAGATACAAAAGCAGTTAAAAATGAGCTACAACTTTGGGAAATTGAAGCAATTAAAAGAGCTGAATTACTAATGAATAGAGCCCAACCTGATTTAGAAGATAATATCTTGGTTTTCGAATATGATTTCGATAATCAAATTGAAGGATTCACAGCAAACAATCTAGACACACTAACTAGATATTTGGAAGATCAAGTTGCGAAAGAAGCAATTAATTATATGCCATTAGATGAAGAAACTAGAAAAATGGAAATGAATAAATTGGATAGTAATAAATTAATACAATCTGGCATCAATAACAATATTGATAAACTATTAGTGCTGGGTTGGGTAAGATAATTATATATGTTTAATTCTAAAAATAGAAGCTGATAATAAGAAAAAAAATCCAATTTATTGCGACAACAATAAATTGGATTATAGTAATAGGAATAAAAGTTTCGACAACTCTAGTATTAAGGCTTATCACCTTAACAATTCCTTTGTTTTGTTATACAATAGTAGTATTTTTTTGTAATCTACACAAGTATAATGACCAATATCTTGTCTGAATAGTATACTCAAACTGTTTTAAAAAAGAGAGGTGATCCATAAAAAAAAAGAAAAAATGGACAAATTTATATTTAAAGTTAATAGACAAAAATTTGAATCTGTTAACGCAATTATTACAGGTAAAGAAGTTTTAGGAATAGCTAGTTTATTACCTGTAGAAGATTACGAGTTATTAATTAAGGTAAATGAAAAAGGTTTCGAACCAGTTCAATTAGATGAAAAAATTGATTTAAAAGGTGCTGGGATTGAAGGCTTTTTTGCCAAACCTTATAAGAAACTACTAATTTATGTTGATGATGAGCCTGTAGAAGTTGATGAATGTTTCATGACACCAAATGAAATATTAACTGCTGCAGGGAAAAATGCTAATGGGTTTTATTTAAAACAAATTAGTGGACATAAAGAAGTTAGTTACAAAAATGATCGAGAACATAAAGTAGCCATTAAGAATGGTCTTAAATTTAGTTCTTGCAAACTTGAACCTACAACTGTTTCATAGTTATGGGAAATCAAGAGTTGATGAGTCAGTTGCAAAACAAAGGGCTCGAAACTTGGATGCACACAAATAACTTTGTGTGCTTCAAGTTTATTGTACCATTAGGAAGGTTTAAAGGACAAGAAATTGAAGTAGCTTTACAAGGTAACCAATTTCCAATGATACCGCCTTCAGGTCCACATATAAAACCACATTTACTTCCTATTACAGGAGGTGGAGGCACACACCCTTTTGGTGGAATACACGACAGAAAAGTACCTACGCCAGAATATCAGTATTGGAGTAGACCATTTAGAGGTTGGACTTCTGGTATGACTGCGGACGATTATTTAGCATTCTTAAGAACATTATTGGATTTCGAATGAAGTACAGCATAACAATGACAGAAAATGTCAATAGTATATTTTTTGAACACCTCATAAGAGAGGATGGTCAAGAAGATTTATGCTTTGCTTTTTATAAATTATCTTCAGGAAGATCAAGAAAAACAGGAGTGATTAATGAGTTTATTTTACCAGAAGTTGGCGACAGAAATGTACATGGAAACGTAAGTTTTAATTCAGTTTATTTTGATAAAGTGACTTCTTATGCGTTAGCTAATAATTTAGGAATCTGTTTTATACATAGCCATCCTTATCCAGGATGGCAAGGAATGAGTTTTGACGACATTGAAGCAGAGAAAATGTTAGCACCAAGAGTTAAGGCTGTTACAGGATTACCTTTAATTGGAATGACACTTGGAACAGATAACTATTGGAGCGCGCGCATTTGGATTAAAGAAGCTCCAAATACTTATGAGCGTTATTGGTGTGAATCTGTAAGGGTAGTAGGAAAGTCTCTAAAAACATATTTCTGTGATGATATTATTCCAAAATCTAATTTCGGAGAAGAGTTTAAACGTACAATTTCATCTTGGGGAGATTTAAAACAGCATGAAATTTCTAGGTTAAAAATTGGAATAGTAGGTTTAGGTAGTGTTGGTTCAATAGTTGCTGAAGCTATTTTAAGGACCGGTATTAAGAATTTAACGCTAATTGATTTTGATTTAGTTGAATTGAAAAATCTAGATAGATTATTAGCAATAAATAGAGTTGATATTGGAAAATATAAAGTAGATGTTCAAAAAGATCGTCTTTTAAACACTGAACTCATTTCGGATTTAAGTATTAATGCTGTGCCTTATAGTATTACCGAAAAAGAAGGACAAGAAGCTGCTCTTGATTGTGATGTATTATTTTCTTGTGTTGATATGCCTTTACCAAGATATGTTTTAGATTGCTTGTCATTTGCAAATTTAATTCCAGTAATTGATGGTGGAATTGATACAAATCCAATGGAAGATTTATCAAATATAGATCAAGCAAGATGGAAGGCTCACACAATAGGGCCTGAAAGAATCTGTATGCAATGTTTAGGGCAATATAAACCTGAAGATGCTGCGTTGGAAATGTCTGGAGAGTTGGATAATCCTAACTATATTAAAGGCTTACCAAAGAATCATTTTATTAATAGAGGTGAAAATGTTTTTGGTTTTAGTTTGAGTTTGGCAGGAATGGAAATACAACAATTCTTATCCTTGATTTTGAAACCTAGAGGAATTTATTATGGTCCAAAAGAAATGGATTTTAATACAGGAAATATAGATTTCGAATTTGACAATGAATGCAGGAATGATTGTGCAATTTCTCAAGGTTTACTTGGTAGTGCAGATGAAATAAATAAATCTCTGATAATAAATCATTTAGCAGCTGAGAATAGCAGAATTAAACATGAAAATTCGTTAATAAATATAAAGAACAAAGGATTTTATGCTTTTTTAAAAGAATCTATAAATTCCTTGTTTAGTTTTTAATTTTCTTGGCCTCATATAATTTTGGTTAAAACAATAGGAGAAGTGAGCGTCCATATTTTAGGCTATTCAGATGCAATTATCCTGTGGATGATTGTATTTAAATTAAAAGTCTATTTCAAATCGTATTTGGCTAAAAATGTAAACAGGACATTCTCTTAACCCTCAATAGTCTAAAATATAGCGAATGAGCCGTTAATTGTTTTCAAAATTATATGCAGCCTTGAATTTTTGTTTCTTTTGTTTCAAGACAAAAGATAATGAAACTCAAGAAAGAAGATAAATTGAAACATAAATGTTATTTATTTATAGCAAAAAGTAATTGTATATTAAAGTATTAATTAAAAACAAGAATTATGGCACTTAAACCAGGACCAAAAAGAATTGCTAAATCAACTGGGAAACCAGATAGACGTGTGCGAGATAACAAAGACACACCAGGAAACACACCATCACTAAAGCCACCTAAACGCAAAAAAAAGTAAGCTAAAGGATATACATAATACTACATTACAGCTATCAAATAGACTTCTTTCATAGAATACCAATGATAACATTTGTCCTATAATTGTTCTTATGTTGAGTGTATGTATAACAAGAATTAATCTGTTTTTAAATTGAATATTTCTTTGTATTCAGCCCATTCCCACTACATGCCGTAAAAACGTCATTTCGGGAAAAGCGCTTCATTAAAAAGGTCTTGAACCTGACACTAAAATTTAATATTTCCATTCGTTAATCCATTCCGCTTTGGCTGGAATGGACACGGCATTACAATCCCAAATTTTAGCATAAAGTTCGCTTGAATCGGATTCCAGTAGAAAACTATTGCTAACCTCATGTTACCTGATTCAAATTAAGAATATAATATATTCATACAATATTCCCGAAATATAAACGGCGCAAAATATTTCTCGGAAAAGGGACGGCATAAAGCCATTTCTCAATCCACCGCAAATTTATTCCGTTTCCTTTCCACTCCAAAATTTTGTCTTCCGTTTGGTGATTGCTCAAATATTGTTTAATCTAAAAATTATTTAATTATGGAAACAAAAACAAAGCAAAACGGAAGTGCAACAAACCAAAATGTCACCGTTAAAAAAGACATTCAAAAAAAGTTAACTGAAGAAGCCATGGGTAAAACCACAGCTAAAGAAAAAACAGTTTCAGATGAAAAACCAGCAATCAACTTAGATGAACGCATCCAAAAATTCGAAAAGTTGAGAGGTTTAGCTACCCAACGAGAACGGCTGAACGAAACCTTAAATGAACTAACCAAGTTCAATTACAATCAGGATGATTCCGCTTCCTTTTACATCAGGGATTCCCGTAATCTAGAATTTAGAACCACCAACACGAATCTAATCAAGTTGGTAACGACCCATTTACAGTCCACATTGGAACAGCGTAAATCAGAAATTGAACAGGAAATTGTTCAATTTGAGCTTTAATTGCATTTTGAATCCTTTCAAAACAAAAGCCTGCTCGAAAGAGTGGGCTTTACTTTTTTAACCTAAATTTTATAATTATGTATTTAAGTAAATTACAACAAGATGATGTGTTTGTACCATCAGAAATGGTCGCATTAAAAAGCCTGACACAAATGGATTCCAGAAGGGGCCTGGAACAAGCTATTATCTCCAATGGTAAAATTGTGAATATTGTATCCAAGAGCTACGGGCACATACCCAATGAACTTTTTTTCAAAATAGCAGAGCAAATGCTCATCGATGCTAAATTGAATTATCACAAACGAAGCATCAACAGAATGGACCGTTCTTTTATCATAGACTTTATCATAGAAGACACCAATCAATTTTCGGTCAAGAATACGGAAGACCTCATTTTACCAATGCTACGTTTTAAAAACTCCTATGATGGCAGTGAAAAAACATCGGGACACTTTGGGTTTTATCGCAAGGTATGTTCCAATGGTTTGCATGTATCCCAAGAGACATTGGAATTTTCAATTCGGCATACCAAACACAATACCGATTTAATGATGCCTCGATTGAATCATTTATTTGATAAATTTCTAGATAACGAATTTTACAGCATCGTACAGAAATTCGATGCCATGAAGAGCATTGATATCATAGATACTAAAGCCTTTGTAAAGCACATTCTTGAAAAAACTAAACTGTTTAGATACGAATGTAGCGATACCAACGATGATCCTTCCAAGAAATCCAGAGAGGTCATTGAAATCTTAAACCATGAAGCGGTATTACTGAACGAAAACCCAAATCTATGGTTAGGCTATAATGCCTTTAATTCTTTACTACATGGCACATTGAAAAAGACCTTTTCCCAGCAAGAAAAATTTGATAAAGTATTGTTCAATGAAATTTATGCCATGGTTTAAATACCGTTTTTAAAAAGTTTGCTCCAGTGCCTTTCTAAACTGGAGCTTAACAGGTATGCATCGACCTTGATTTTAAGAAAAAATTAAGCAACCAGATAGACAACGTTGAAAAATCAATCTTTCTTCAGCTCTTCACTAAAGCACTTGTTTATGTTGGCCAGGTCTGATTCTTTGATTTCAATTTGCTCTCTTTTCAATAAGTATAATTGGTCCATCAATTCGTGGACATACAAAATCTGTGGCTTGGCAACTTGCACACCTTTCATCTGGTTTGCCAATGCCACTTTTTCCCGAATGGTATAGGCAATATAGTAGCGGTTATGCTGTTCATGGATTTTTAATCCGTGAACCTTTGATGTAAAAACATGCATGTAATGAACGTTTAAACGCTTGACCTCAAAATGAAACACTTTAGTGAGCCATTTGGGATTTAGGGGTATCGGGTAGTATATTCTATCAACACCATTGCCTTTTTCAAATGCCACGATAGCTTTCAAAACCTTTAGATTGACAATTTCAAAAGCTTTTTCTTGAATATTAAAAACGAGTTGGCCTAATTTTATCTTATTGGATAAAATAGTATAGGTGCTGTTTGGTTCTGTATAATGGTCTATAACGTAATGGCTTGTAATCATGGTTTTGTTGCTTTTTTAAAGGTAGAAATCTAGGTTTTAAATTTTTTGACCTAAATATACCGATATATCTTATGTTTCCAGATAAAAGCCACGTTTTAATAGTCTTAAATAAGATTATCATGTGTATTGTGAATTATATGAAAACAAATCTTCAGCACATTCCCCTACATGCCGTGAAAAACGCCATTTCGGGAAAAGCGCTTCATTGAAAAAATCTTGGACATAACTTCAAAGATTCCAATTTCCATTCCACTTGACCACCCATTCCCGGGAGAAGTCGGGAAGTGGGCAAACTCCATTACAATGCTCCATCTTTAAAGTCAAGTCCGCTCAATAGAACACTGATCAAGCTATTGGTTCTTTTAATCGGAAAGCCAAACCCTGAATTTTCTTAACCGAATCATCGGCAAAGCCTTCTTTGAGCTTTGCTCGACAATTCTTAAAAATTCAGGGTTTGTCTCAGTCATTTTAAGGGGTTTATAATAGATGACGCCTTTTGTTGTTTTTCGGGGCATCGAAAAACAGGCAGTGCATAAACACTTCTAATTGGAACCCATTTACTTTTCTCGCTTAACTACCGGTACGCTCTAACGCAAACAGGTTCCAAAGAATTGCTAATGCCCTTATGGAACTTGTCAAGACCATGCAAATTTTGAAAAAAAATAAGGTTTCTACTGCCTTGAAAATCCAAGGATTTTGCTACGTCGCAGACACTCCTAATTTGTTTTCCAAAAGTCTTGACAAAACCCACTTCATCTATTGTGCTGAGCACGAAAGAAATCGAACAAAACACCCCTTAAAATTTAATTCAGTTTAAACCAATACAGGGGAATTATTAACCTTTAAATTTTTTAAATCATGAGTACATTAAGAAACAAAGTACAGTTAATTGGACACGTTGGACAAGAGCCAACAGTTACAGACCTAGAAAACGGCAAAAAAGTAGTCCGTTTATCCTTAGCCACCAACGAACAATACAAAAATGGTCATGGCGAAAAACAGACCGATACCAATTGGCACAATCTGGTGGCATGGGGCAAGACCGCAGACATCATTGAAAAGTACGTGACCAAAGGCAAGGAAATCGCCATTGAAGGGAAGTTGACCTCACGAAGTTATGAGGACAAGGACGGTGTAAAACGCTATGTAACCGAAGTGGTAGTAAGTGAAATACTTCTGTTAGGAAACGCAGAATAAACAAAAAGAAAGAGGGTGTTACTTTCGACAGACACACCCTCTTTTTCATTATTAACTTCTAAAGAAAAGAACAATGAAAACCAAAGTTAACGAAATAAAAATAAGTTACCGAGAAAAATTAAGCACTTCTAATGGGTTATCCATTAAAAGTTCAGAGGATGCGGCTAAATTGATTTTTGACGGGTGGAATCAAGATACTATTGGTTTCCAAGAATCCTTTAAGGTATTGTTGTTAAACAATGCCAATAAGATTAAAGGCATTTATCAAGTATCGACAGGTAGCATTACAGGAACATTAGTAGATATGCGGATTTTATTTGCAGTCATAATCAAGACCCTTTCAGTAGGGATTATTTTATGCCATAACCACCCGAGCGGTAAACTAAAACCGAGTGAGGTGGATAAACAATTGACGAGCAAAATACAGCAAGCAGCCAAATTGTTTGATGTAAATGTTTTAGACCATCTCATTATTATTCCAGACGGTAACTATTACAGTTTTGCCGATAACGGGTTGCTATAATTAAAAATAAATTATCATGGTCTATTTAAATTATAACAACCTCGATGCAGAAACCCAAAATCGTTTGCTACATGATTCAAAAAATGATGTAGAGCAACGATTTGGAAACGACCTAAAATCTTATGCCAAAAAACAGCATTTGGATTATAACACTTTATTGGAAGAAGAAGCCATAAAGAATTTATACAGCTACCAATATGTGTTCAACATTTGAATACTAAACAAAAAGTAACCTAGACCTTTGGATGTTTTAAAATATATCCAAAGGTTTTATTAAAATAGTCACACTTATTTTTAAAATCTGACTTTCAAAACCAAACATTTATTAAAAACCATATTTTTTAATATCAAAAGCACTTGTTTGAAACCAATCCACGTTTGAATTTCACACCTTAATCCCATAACTTTAAAATAGCAGAAATGCCCAGAAAAAGCAACTGACTTTTTAGTCAGGTGTATGAAAATTTTGTCCCGCGAGCGGGACGAAATCGAATAGCAAGAGGGTAACCCGCGTTGCGAGGTTACATATTTGCTTTAATCAGTAATCAACTTAAAATCAGTTGATTAAAAAGTTTTAAAAAAATACGGATATGGATTTTGATGGGGTTTTTAGAGTAAAAATGCGTTCAGCCCAA
>NZ_JAQWOO010000075.1 GCF_029245835.1 Algibacter sp.
AAGTTAATTCCAGAGAATCGTACTATTTATGATGACCACGATTTAAAAGTAAAATACACGGTTTTAAATAAAGGAATCGAGTTATTAAATCAACGATTAGATGCAAATCAAAGACGTATAATTCCAGATTTTTCTTTTGGAGGTACCTTTTCTGAATTTGTAGATATTTATAGAAGCGCTACTGGAATGGGCGATTATAATGCTGTTAGAATTCGTAAATGGGGCAAATCAATTACAGTAACCAACGAAATTCCTAAAAATAGCCAAAGAATAGTAAATGGTTTGTTTTCCGAACATTTAGATGAACCTGGAGTAATTTCTTCATTATTTAACACATTGGCTTCTGAAGGCATTAATGTGGAAACAGCACGTTTAAAATCGAATAATGATGGTACCGCGGTGGCATTTTTATCTATAGACAACAAAAATGGAAAAGTAGAAAGTGCTATCGATTTTATCAACGGTACGGATACTGGACTTTTTAAAGAGTTAACCTATCAAGAAAATGCTATTTTACCTAATTATTATAGGGAAGGTGTGTATTTACTTGAGGTAGACGGCGTTAATTTAAACTTAGCATTAAGTGATAAGGTTATTTTAACGAAACACCATAATGCACCTGGAGTTTTACTCATATTGCTTTCTGCGTTGGCCTCTAAGCACATTAATATTAAAGATTTGCGTTTAGGTAAATTAAATGATACGGGATATTCTGCGCTTGCCATTGATGGCGATAGTCATGTGATTAGAAATCTGTTATCAAAACTAGGCGATCAATATTATGAAGCTAATTTAATTGAGTTTCATAGTTTTTAGTACGTTTTTTGTGATTTTGGGTCAATCTTTGATATCTTTAAAATCATGAATAGAATCTTTTTTATTTTATGTTTTTGTGTAAATTTTCTATTGGCACAACAAACAGATTACGTCGACTTTAAAGAAGTGAAATCGGTATTGTTTTTCAATCAAATGAAGGTTGACAGTACTGTTTTCAATTCCTATGAAATAAAATTTGATATTTTAAAGGAAACAGATTCTGTTTATTTGGATGCTGTCGATATGAAATTTATGAATGTGGCATTAAATGAAGCATCGATAAGCTATAAAAATGACGGTAAAAAACTTATCATTTATAACGAATTTGAAGCTTCAAGATCTTACAAACTTAATTTCCTCTTTTTTGCAGCACCAAAAAAAGCCATGTATTTTGTGGGTTGGGAAGATTCTTCAACAAGCTCAGGACAGGTCTGGACTCAAGGTCAAGGTAAATACACAAGCCACTGGATGCCATCTATTGACGATATGAATGATAAAATTGAGTTTGATTTATCGTTTGCAGCTCCCAAAGGCTATCAGGTAATTTCTAACGGTAAAATGGTATCTAAAAGAGAAACGCCACTATACAATTTATGGGAATATGACATGCAAAAACCCATGTCTAGTTACCTAGTGGCCTTAGCTATTGGTAAATTTGATAAAAAAGTAGAATATTCTAAAAGTGGTATTCCATTGGAGATGTATTATTATCCAGAAGATTCGATGAAATTCGAGCCAACCTATCGCCATACCAAACAAATGTTTGATTTTCTTGAAGACGAAATAGGCGTGCCATTTCCTTGGCAAAATTATAAGCAAGTGCCTGTAAAAGATTTTTTGTACGCTGGTATGGAGAATACAAGTGCCACCATTTTTGCGGATAGTTTTGTTATAGATTCTATAGCGTTTGTAGATAAAAACTATGTAAATGTTAACGCACACGAGTTAGCACACCAATGGTTTGGAGATTTGGTTACTGAAACATCTGGAACACACCATTGGCTACAAGAAGGTTTTGCAACCTATTATGCTTTATTGGCTGAACGCAACATTTTTGGAGATGCTTATTACTATTGGCGTTTGTATGAATATGCTCAAGAACTATTAGAACAAGAGAAAGCAGGTGGAAATACTTCATTGCTAGACCCAAAATCTAGTAGCATCACGTTTTATAAAAAAGGCGCGTGGGTGCTCTATATGCTTAGAGAAAGAGTAGGAAATAATGCTTTTAAAAAAGCCGTAAAAAACTATTTAGAGAAATATCAATATAAAAATGTGGAGACTGATAATTTTATTAGCGAAGTTGAAAAGGCTAGTGGACTGGATTTAAGTGAATTTGTAGAAGTGTGGCTAGAGGACGAAAAATATCTTTACGAAGATTGTATTAATACATTGAAGAAGAATTCTAAAGACATATCGGAACTATTGGAATTAGATCAAGAATTTATGTTGTCCTCTCACTCGTTAGACTATAGTTTCAATAGATATTGGGAGCAAGCTACTAGTTATGAAATTAAATCACACTTATTTTCTAAAGATGCAATTAGTTTGGTGCACGATAGTATTATTAGAAAAGCACTAAATTCAAAAGATATCAAAATCCGTCAAGCAGTAGCTCAAAACTTATACAAAATTCCATTAGAATTAAAAATAGAATACGAATCGCTTTTAGATGATAAATCATATATAACTATTGAGGTCGCATTATTCAATTTATGGAAAAATTTTCCGCAAGAGCGCCAAAAATATTTCGATAAAACTAAAAATATTCAGGGGTTTAGTAATAAGAATATTAGAATGTTATGGTTAGCATTAAATATAATTTCACCCGATTTTGAAGATAAAAAAATACGTGAGTATTATCAAGAGTTAACTAATTATACAAGTCCTGAATATGGTTTTGAAGTTCGGCAAAATGCATTTCAATATTTAAATCAAATTCAAGCTTGTGGTGAGGTCTGTAAAGGAAATCTTGAACAAGCAACCAAACACCACAATTGGCGGTTTTCGAAATTTGCGAAGGAGCTGCTTAAATCTAAACAATAAGCAAAATGTACCGTCATTCTGAACGCAGTGAAAGCATCTGTTTAATTAGTTTTCGGTAAATTTTAAAATATTGCCGCGTCGTTGCCTCCTCGCAAAGACGAATTCTCATTTACTTTCTACGTTCCAAATTTGTTGGATTTCTACAAATTAAACAGCCTGCTAAGTAGGTTACTGAAAGTTCGTAAACACCATCTGTTCTGCCAATATCTGTGGTGTTTATATCATAAGAAAACCCAAAACGCAGTTGTTCCAATTCTAGACCCACAAAGGCATTAATTGAAGTTAATAAATGGCTATTTGCATTGTTTTTGGCTGGATTAGTAACAGCCGTAGCGCCTAACATGAGTTTGTCTAGTTTTATTAAAGAGCTAATGTCTAGTCTGTTATATTCGCCTTGTTGCATGTAATTCGCCGAAATAAGCATATCGTTATAATCAAAGTACGGAAACTTATAGCTAGCATGTAAGGAATAAAAAATATCCAAAGGCACATTGCCGTTTTCAACAAAAGAAATATTAGGTTTATTTAGGTGTTTTATTGAAGCACCTAACCACAAATCGGTATCGTTACTAGTGTTTTTTTTATCGAAAACAAAACCAGCGCTAAAATCAACAAAACTTATATTTCGGTTAGCATTTATTGCAAAAGGATCAGATGATGTTGGGTTTATGGCTCCAGAATTAATGTTAATTTGATCGGATAACAACAGGTTTCTAAAGTTGAAGGATTTTGTTCCAAAACCAACTTCAATGGCTGGTCTAAAAAACCATTCATTAGCTAATTTAACATGATAAGCAAAATTAACATTCCCTTGAAGGTGATTGTATTTCGTGTTGTTTTCATGCTGGTTGATAATACTAAACCCAATGCCACCAACATTTTCTATCCACGAGTTAAAAAATACATATTCGGTATCGACTCTTAAATCTAAACTTGGCCATTGTGTTCTGTGCATTATACCAAAATAGGAGGCATCTTCAAAACCAGAAAAACCAGGGTTTAAAGTTTCAGGAACTAAAAAATATTGAGAAAAAACAGGGTCTTGCGCTTGTACTTTAAGCGATAAGCAGCACAAAATTATAATTATATATAGTCTTATTTTCATGGTGTTACTTACTTATTTAATGGATACAAATGCGCCTTTTTTGGTAATGGTTTTGCCATAAAATGTTTTTGCTGAAAGGGTGTAATAATAATTTCCGTTTTCGGCTTCTGCATCATTTATTTTTCCATTCCATCCCTTTATATTATCTCCGCGTTCGGAATAAATTAAACTGCCCCAAGTGTCGTAAATATTAAATTCAATAGCATTAAGCGCAATAGATTCAGGTACAAAATAAGCATTCATCGCATCACCGTTTGGTGTAAATGCATTGGGCATTATTAGGCTGTATCCCTTTTCAATAACTAAGGTTATTTGCTTGGTATAAACACATCCAAAGGGATAAGTTACTGTTTGAATTATAGAATATGTACCTTCATTTATATAAGTGTGTGTGGGGTTTTCTTCGGAAGAAAAATTACCATCACCAAAATCCCAAGACACAGCAATATAATCTCCCGTTGATGTATTTGTAAATTGAATGGGGTCTTCAATAGAATAAAACCCGAAAGTACTAAAGGCACTTGAAGTTACAGACAAATCCGCATCGCCTAAAATAGGGATTTCAACATTGTATGAAAAACTTGTGGTACATCCAAAACTATCATTGATATCAATTATAACTAAACCATCTTGAGAGGTATTCATTATTTCACCATTTGTACCACTAACCGTTCCGCTAGACCAATTGATGTTGTATGGCGGAACACCACCAGTTACTTGAGCTACAAAAGATTGGTTTACAGTTTTTGTATCACAATCATAATCGGTTATGGTGTTAACATTGACTTCTAATACGTCAAACCTATTTATTACCCAATCTCCAGAGACTCTGCAATTATTAGCATCTGTTACTTCTACTGAATAATTTCCGGGAGGAATATTGCTTAAATCTTCGGTGGTTTCTCCGTTAGACCATACGTAACTAAACGGAAGCGTGCCACCAGTGGCAATTAAATTTATCGCACCACTATTAGCGTCATCACAATCTAAGGCATCGGTTGTATTTGCAGAAAGTGATAACCCATCAGGTTCTGTAATTATAAAGGTCTCAGATATAACACATGGTTTGCCATCTGTTATAGTTACTGTATAAGTTCCTGGGCCTATGTTATTTCGTTCAACACCTGCAGAAGGGTCATCATCCCAAGCTAAAGTAACGGGATCTATACCACCTACTAAATTTAAAATAATACGACCATCACTTTCTCCAAAGCAGGATACATTATTTACTACAGGGTTTATAGTAAAAATTGGCGGTTCAATTATCGTTATGGTAGTGGATTTCTCGCAATTTGTATTATCAGTAACAGTTATGGTATAATCTCCAGATGATAAATTAGTTTGCGTAGTACCAGAACCTAAATTACTCCAAGAAATGGTATATGGTGCATTGCCTCCAGAAATATTATTGATAGTAATTGATGCGTTGTTATCATTATAACATTCAATGGCTGTGGCTGTATAATCAATAATAATTTCATCTGTTTCATCTATAATCACTTCTAAAGTATCTGTGCAGTTTGATTTATCCGTTACAGTAACGTTGTATGTTCCTGCTACTAATCCTGTTAAATTTTGAAGATTACTTGTAAATCCATTTGGACCTGTCCATAAATAGGTATAATCAAAAACACCAGGAGTTATTTCAATAGGTCTTCCGCCAACAGTATTGATGTTAATTTCGCCTGTTGCATCTCCAAAGCATATCACATCCAATTGGTTAACTAAACTTACATCAAGTTCAGGTGGTTCAACTATAGAAAAACTTTGAATAATAGATGGGCAGTTATTCGCATCGGTTACTGTGATTTCATAATTACCAGGACTCAAATTATTGATATCTTCTGTCATAGCATAAGCTATTCCGTTTCTTGTCCAATTGTAAGTGTATGGCATTGTTCCTCCAGAAACTTCAATACCTATAGAGCCATCATTCGCATTAAAACAAGATATGGTTTCAGGATTAAAATCAATATTAGAAAAAATAAGTGCTTCGGGTTCTGTAATAGTAAATGTTTCAGTAAATGGACAACCACCATCATCTAAAATATTAACGGTGTAATCCCCTGGTTCTAAATTTGAAATATCTTCATTATTACTAGTGAAACCATTCGGACTAGCCCATGAAACTTGATATGGGTTTCCTGTTGAAAAAGGTACACCTCCAAATATAGAAATATCTAAGGCTCCAGCATTTGCAGAATAACAATTGCTATTCGTTTGATTGGTGGTAATACTGATTGATGGATTTACGGTAATCACAACTTCAAAAATATTACCAACACATATTCCAGATGTAGGTGTCACAGTATAGGTTACTGTTGAAGGGGTGATGGTATTATTCGTTAAAGTTTGACTGATAATGTTTTGTGGTGCATTTTCATTTGAAGCGCCAGTAATAGTTCCTACAGGATTGATTGTTGGAGTAGTCCAGGTATATGTTGTTCCCACAGAAAGGACATCTCCCCCTGTATTATCTGGTGTTATAGTGAAGGCATTTCCACTACAAATAATATCAGATTTATCACTTATGCTAGGGGTTTGATTTATTGTGATTTCTGCAACATTAGATGTGATCTCAGTACATCCGCCAGAGGAAAAAGTTAATATCACATAATAATATATAGTACCAACACTACCGGAAGGTGGGTTGAAAAGCGCAGTGGTTTCTCCTGTAAGTGAAGTTCCTGTGGTTGAATCATTTATAGTATTAGAATACCACTGGTAGGTAGGTGCTCCAACGCCATTATCAAATGCGACAGAAAGCGGATTTAAAGCATCACCTAAACAATAGGTGTCTGATAGGGGTTGTGTTGTAAAATTTGGTGCTGGATTTACAATAACTTCAGAGGTATTACTAATAACGTTGCAGTCAATTCCTGGTTGTGAGACAACAGTATAATAATACGTAGTGCCAACCGTAGTTGTAGGTGGTGTAAAAATGGCATTAGTTGCTCCAACAATAAGCGTTCCTCCTGAATTTGAATTGGTTGTATTACGATACCATTGATAGGTGTATGTTGTCCCTAAACCACCAGAAACATTGACTTCTAAATCCTGTGGAGTAATACCTTGACAAATCGTTTGGGATGAAATAGGTTGAGTTGTTATTAAAGGATCATCAACTACAATAATTTCTGCAACTTCACTAGTGATATCACTACAGCCACTTCCGTTTAGAGCAATAATAACATAGAAATAATAATTTCCTGAAGTGTTGAAAGTAGGAGGTGTGTAACTTGAATTTGTTGCTCCAGTAATAAGCGACCCACCAGTGTTAGAATTTGTTGTATTACTATACCATTGATAGGTGATTGTTCCAGTACCACCAGAATGTGTAACAGATAACGGTGATGTAATAGCGCCACCAACACATATACTTTGGGTTGCTGTTGGATTAATGTCTATTTGAATACCACTAACAATTTCTATTGTAGCAACTTGAGACGTTATTTCATTACATCCCGCACCTGAAGGAAAAGACACAACAGCATAGTAATAGACAACACCAATAGTGGTGTTTGGCGGGGAATAAGTGGATGATGTTTCTCCAGTGACAATAGAGCCTCCAGAATTTGAATTTATGGTATTACTATACCATTGATAAGTTGGTGTTCCAGGACCATTAACAGACACAGATAGAGGTGTTAGAGTGGCATTTAAACACACACTTTCTGATGCAGGTTGACTGATGAAGGCAGGAGCAGGATCAACTGTAATAACAAAATTTATGGGACTTCCATCACAACTTCCTACTGACGGTGTGATAATAAAAGTAACGTCTTGTGAGGTTGTATTTGAGTTAAAAATAGTTTGTACTGGAATCGTATTTGTGTTTCCTGATGCTATAAAACCAGTTATACCAGTTGGCGCTGAAGCTGTCCAGTTAAATGTTGTATTTGTTATATCTGATGTTAGTGTAACTTCAGCTGAATCTGTTCCAGAGCAGATAGTTTGTATTAAGTTTGTGTTTGTAATTGATGGAATAGGATTAACAGTAAAATCTTCTGTATCTGTTGTTGTGCCGCAACTATTAGTTACGCTAAAAGATACTTGATAGTCTCCTGGTGTTACATATGTAATTGTTCCTGGGTTTAAGGTATTTGCTGTAGCAGGTGTACCTCCAGGGAAGCTCCAACTATATGTTATCGTTTCAGAGCTTGGAGCACAAACATCAATATTAGCTATAGGATTTATAGAAGCAGAGCCACAAGAATCATTAATTGAATTGATTGTATTCCTTGAAGGTTGTTTGACTTCAATAGTATCTGAAAAAACACTTGTGCCACAAGAATTTGTTGTCGTTAAGGTTAGGGTATAAGTTCCTGCGGTAATAAAATCTATTTCTGGAGCTGCTGAATTCTCATCGGTTCCATTCGTAAAATCCCATTGTTCAGGTGCAGTTCCGCAAAATCCAGAGCTATAAGTCACTTCCCATAAATAGGTTTCGCCACCACAGCTGTCACTTAAATCAGTAGTGTTGGTAGTTTTAACTGCTAATGGAGAACATCCATTGTAGTTATCTAATGTGAATGCTGCTGTTAGTTGTGGCTCAATACAAATTGTATTTGTTACGGTATTAGTAACACCACAGGAGTTTTCGGCATATAAAGACACCGTGTAAGTTCCTGGGGCGGTATAGGCATGACTAGGATTGCGTGCTGTTGAAGTTGCGCCGTCTCCAAAATCCCAAAAATAACCGTCATTAATATTACAATCATTAGTGTATCCATCTAAGGATGTATTTTCAAATGGCACTAATGTATTAACACAACTGGTAGGTGGGTCTTCAAAATCAACTTCTGGTTTTCTTAATATAATTATTGGTCCTGCTGTTAAATTAGTTTGCCCGCATGAGGTAATAATCGTTAAAAAAACGGTATATGAATTTGGGCAACTCGTTTCAGTATATGTATGAGGAATAGGGAAATTTTGAGAATTTATGGGGTCTGCGACATTAAAAAAAGGTGATGCTTCAAGATCGGCTTGTGTATAATTTTCTGATGTTCCATCACCATAATCTACAATATAACTCGTATCAGGGGGATTAGTAGCCCAAGATCCGATGGCGAATTCTATAGCGGGTACAGGAATACAAAGATTTACGGTATTACCCGGATTAACTATAGATCCTGTTGGATTACTTGAGTTTTTTATTAAATATGTAACGGTATTATCACAATTTGTTCCAAAACCAGTAATCCTCATATTGAATGAGCCTAATTGTGTATATGTGTGAGTTGCTGGGAAACTAGCATTTGTTTCAATAGCACTTCCATCGCCCCAATCTATATTATAAGAAGAAACACAGGTTGATACATTATCAATCCCTACCTCAATTGTGTAAGATGGGTCCGTTGTATTATTTCCACAATTATTAAAAGGATCAAATCTACTGACATTATCTATAAATGCAAGGAGTGGTTTTTCTAGCACAGAAACAGGTTTTGTTATTGAGTTAGTGCATCCATTAATATCTGTTACTGTGAGTGTTACATTTACATTTTCTGTTCCGCAACCCGTAGATGTGAATATATGTGATGGGCTGTTGCTTGTACTCGTACTACCATCATCAGAAAACGTCCAATTATAAGTAAATGGACCATTACCAGTAACGTTTGGAGTAAAATTGACTAATGTTCCAGCACAAGCTCCATTATTATTAAAAGAGAAATCTACTACAGGCTCACTAACAACAACAGTTGCGTTTCCGCTTTCACTTGAAGTATCGCTTGTGCTATCTGTAACCGATACTAGTTGATACACAAAAGAACCAACTGTATTTGTGTCTGCATCAACAGTAACTGAGTTTCCAGTAGTTGTTGTTACTGTTAAATCGGGACCAGCATTTATCGTATATATAAAGGTATATGGTTCAGTACCTCCTGAGCCTGTAAAGGTTATTTGTGGAGCTATATCATTTCTACAAACTGTTGTAGAACCTGAAATACTTGCGGACGGTGGAAGTTTATTTTTTTTAATTAACTTAGTAAATAGTAAGCTTTTTGTTGCTGATTTTGGATTTTCTAAATTATTTAAAGCAAAAACAGAAAAACTGAGAATAGACAATGACAGAACGATAAGAAAAAGTTTTTTTCTCATAAAAAGGAAATTACGTTAATAGCTGATACTAAAATATATATTCTTTTTAAAGCATCACTATTGGAAAGCATAATATGTCGGCATTTTCTTTAAAACGCCTAATAATGGGGATATAAAGCAAAAACGCAATTTGATTGTTTTGTGATTTTCGGGAGTTCGTTAATTGTTTAATTATATTTATTAATAAAAATTTTAGATTGAGAGCATTAGTTATTTCTGGTGGTGGAAGTAAAGGCGCATTTGCAGGTGGTGTTGCCCAGCATCTTATTGAAGATTTGAAACGAAAATATCAGTTGTTTATTGGAACATCAACCGGGAGTTTATTGGTTTCGCATCTTGCATTAAATAAAATCGAAAAAATTAAATACGTTTATACGAATGTTACTAATGATAGTATTTTTAATGTGTGCCCCTTTACTATTAAACGAAAACATGGTACTAAAAATATAGGCATTAACCATATAAATGTTTTGATAAATATATTTAGAGGAAGTAAAACATTTGGCGAAAGCCAAAATTTAAAACACTTAATTAAAAAAAACAATTTCAGAAGCTGATTTTTTTAAATTAAAGGAATCAGCTCTAGATGTCGTTGTAACAGTTTCAAATTTATAGCTAAATAAAGTAGAGTATAAGTCGGTAAAGGATTTTGATTACGACGAATTTTGTGATTGGATTTGGATATCTTGTAACTACACACCTTTTATGACTTTAGTTAAAAAAAATGGCTGTGAATATGCTGATGGCGGTATGGGAAATATGGTGCCTATAGAAGAGGCTATCAGTCGTGGAGCAACAGAGGTAGATGCTATTATTTTACAAACTGAAGTTAATCAATTGAATAGAATGCCCTCTAAAAACCCTTTCTCATTATTAACAAATATGTTCCGTTTTATGCTAGCCCGTATTGAATCACAAAATATTAAAATTGGAAAATTTGTTGCTTCTCATAATAATGCCATTATTAATTTTTATTATGCACCAACAGTTTTAACAACCAATTCATTAATTTTTGATAAAGAAAAAATGAATGAATGGTGGAAAAGTGGGTATAATTTTGCTAAATTGAAAAACGAACAGATTAGTCAATTAGAAAGTTAATATGAGAGCATTAGTAATTTCTGGGGGAGGTAGTAAAGGCGCCTATGCAGGCGGTGTTGCCGAGTATTTAATTAAAGAAGAAGGTAGGGAATATGATTTGTTTTTAGGAACATCTACTGGCAGTTTGTTAATTCCTCACTTGGCTGCTGGAGAAATTGATAAAATTCACAGCGTATTTACTAATGTTAATCAGAGTAATATATTTAGTGTCAATCCCTTTGTAGTTCGTAAAAAGGGAAATAGAGAATTTGTTTCTATTGATTTTTTAAATTCTTTATGGCAGTTTATTAAAATGAAAAGAACGTTTGGTGAAAGTAAGGCATTGCGACGTTACCTGAAAAAGCACTTCACTTATGAAGAATATTTAAATATTAGAGAAACCAAAGATGATGTTGTGGTAACAGTTTCTAATTTGTCTAAAAATAAAGTGGAATATAAGTCCATAAAAGACTTTAGTTATGATGAGTTTTGTGATTGGATTTGGATTTCTTGTAATTACATTCCGTTTATGTCCTTAGTTAAAAAGGATGGGTTTGAATATGCAGATGGTGCTTTTGGTTGTGTTGTTCCTATTCGTGAAGCTATTTTACGAGGAGCCACAGAGATTGACGCTATTATTTTAGAATCTGAAAGTATGGCTTATAATAAAGTGCTTGGTAAGAATCCTTTTTCTTTAATGTTAAACTTGTTTGGACATTTATTGGATCAGGTGGAACGTAGTGATATTTTAATAGGTAAGTTAGCAGCGAAAAACAAAGATGTAAAGCTGAACTTATATTATACACCTTCAAAACTTACTGAAAACTCTTTAGTTTTTAATAAAAAATTAATGACATCTTGGTGGCAACAAGGGTACTATTATGCAAAAGGAAAATGTGAACATGCCCGTTCTAATGAGTTACGTATGGATAGTTTACCATAATTCTGAAACTTCTTCTTTAATAAAAGAGAGTGCAGCATCACTAGGAGAGCGGCGTTCCATCATTTCAGTTAAAACAACTTCTCTTAACTTATTTGCTGTATCTGTTTTTTCAAGCATACTGGCTTTTCTAATCAATTGAATTGTAGCATTTTTTGCGGTTGTTGCTATATTCCAACACTTATCGCTAATATATATCTGCTGCGATAAATTATGCTCATATTCTTGTTCAATACTTTGGGTAAGTAAAGCTTCGTAGTCATCTTTATTAGAGGATATTGGTGGTATTCTAATTAGTAATTTTGAAGGCGAAATGCGCTCTAAAAAAAGCGCTATACGTTCATAAGCTTGAAGGCGTAATGGCATCGCATTTATTTGCATATCTTTTTTTAACAAAAAGCGTCTGCGACCATCTTCGTTTTTAATGTGTTCTTTAAAAAAGTAGTAGGCAATAATTCCTGTAATTAAAGAAGGCACTGCAAATAAAAAAATATCAAAGATTCGGCTAATTTCCATAAGAAGGTAGTTTTAATACAAACATAAGCGGTTTGTGTTTATTGTACAAAAATTATTTGCTAATGGTAGTGCTAAAACTTACTTAGAGCCACCTAGATGTATACAGTCTTTTAAGGTTTGCATACCAGAAAAGGGAACAGGTGTTTTTTTGTACCTATATGTGCTCTCTAGTGCTTTTGAGAGGTTATGATAGTCTACATTAATTTCTACATCGCTCATTTTAAACTGGCAGGGATGCTCGTAACCTGAGGCATGTGATATTTCAATCAGCTCTTTCCTGAAGGTTTTGAAATATTGTGCTAATCTTACGGATTTTAAAGTGGGATCTATGCCCTTTTGCAACCATTTGCTTTGTGTTGCAACACCACTAGGACAACGGTTGGTATGACAAACTTGTGCTTGAATACAGCCAATACTCATCATCGCTTCTCTAGCCACATTTATACAATCTGCGCCCATAGCAAATGCCATGGCTGCCTTTGCTGGAAAACCTAGTTTCCCACTAGCTATAAATACAACGCGTTCTGCTAAGTAGTACTGTTTAAAAAGTTTATATAAATCGCTAAAACCATACACCCAAGGCAGAGACACATGGTCTGCAAAACTTGGTGGCGCTGCGCCTGTACCGCCTTCGCCGCCATCTACAGTAATAAAATCTGGACCTTTACCTGTTTCATTCATAATTTTGGCTAGTTCTTCCCATTGGTCGAGCTTGCCAATTGCTGCTTTTATACCCACGGGTAATCCCGTTGCTTCAGCTATTTTTTCAATAAAATCTACCATTTCGGGCACGTTAGAAAACGCTTTATGGTTTGGAGGTGATAGCACATCTTTACCAACTTCAACACCTCTAATTACGGCTATTTCTTTAGTTATTTTTGCACCGGGTAAAACGCCACCTTTTCCTGGTTTGGCACCTTGAGAAAGTTTTATTTCAATGGCACGAATAAAGGGATTATCCTTAACAAGTTTTACCATTTTTTCCATCGAAAATCCGCCATCATCGGCACGAACACCAAAGTAGCCGGTTCCGAAGTGAAATACCACATCGCCTCCATAACTATGGTATGGTGACAGCCCACCTTCGCCTGTATTATGATAGGCGCCCGCAATTTTAACCCCTTTATTTAAGGATTCTACGGCTTTTGCTGATAGTGAACCAAAACTCATAGCAGATACATTAATGATTGATGCTGGACGAAATGGTCTTTTTCGTTTGCTAAATTCACCCATTACTTTGGCACAGGGTAAAAATGTTTTGTCCATTTTATTCGGATGATTTTCGGGTAATTTATAAGGCATCATGGCATTATTTATAAACACATGTTGATGCTCATAAATATCTCTATCTGTTCCGAAACCTTCGTAATTGTTTTCTTTTTTTGCCGATGCATAAATCCAACCACGTTCTATGCGATTAAAAGGCAATTCTTCTCTGTTATTTGCAACAAAATATTGACGCATTTCTGGACCAATACTTTCTAGCCAATAGCGTAAATGACCAACTATAGGGTAGTTGTGACTAATAGTATGCGTCTTTTGGAAAAAAATATCGCGGATAGCTACTAAGGCTAAGGAAATTAAAATCCATCCCCACCAAGCTATGTTTAAAAAAAAATCTAGTATTACATTCATAGTATTTTTTTATAGAGTCTAAATATATTCAAAATTCATGAATGCGTTAATATCTTCTAATTGTTTATAATTATTAATAATTCAGAGATAAAAAAAGCAGAACAATGGTTATTTTCACGGGATAAAATTGAAGATGATTTGGAAAAGTATTTAAGCCAGTTAAACGAAGCACAATTAGAGCCTACAGTTCAAATTGATGGCCCTATGATTGTTATTGCTGGCGCAGGTTCTGGTAAAACACGTGTGTTAACATATCGTATTGCATACATGATGAGTAAAGGGGTTGACCCTTTTAATATCTTATCGCTAACGTTTACAAATAAGGCGGCTCGAGAAATGAAAGAGCGTATTGCAACCATTGTTGGAGTAAGCGAAGCAAAGAATTTGTGGATGGGAACCTTTCACTCCGTTTTTGCAAGAATTTTAAGAAGTGAAGCTGATAAACTAGGGTATCCAAGTAATTTTACTATTTATGATACACAAGATTCTGATAGGTTGATAGCCTCAATTATTAAAGAAATGAATCTTGATAAGGATATTTATAAATATAAACAGGTGCGCTCAAGAATTTCATCGTACAAAAATAGTTTGATTACGGTACGCGCATATTTTCAAAACCCAGAATTAAAAGAAGCCGATGCTATGGCTCGTCGTCCGCGAATGGGCGATATTTATAAAGTATATGTTGAGCGCTGTTTTAAGGCTGGCGCCATGGATTTTGATGATTTGTTATTAAAAACCAATGAGTTATTAACACGTTTTCCTGAGGTATTAATGAAATACCAAAACCGATTTAGATATATTTTGGTTGATGAGTATCAAGATACCAATCATTCTCAGTATTTAATTGTTAGATCGTTATCTGATAAGTTTCAAAATATATGTGTAGTAGGTGATGATGCGCAGAGTATATACGCCTTCCGTGGCGCTAATATTAATAATATTTTGAATTTTCAGAAAGATTATGATGATGTGAAAGTCTTTCGATTAGAACAAAATTACCGTTCTACAAAAAATATTGTAAACGCAGCAAATTCCATTATTGATAAAAATCAAACTAAGCTGGATAAAATAGTTTGGACAGCTAATGATGAAGGTGCAAAAATAAAAGTAAACCGTTCGTTAACGGATGGAGATGAAGGGCGTTATGTAGCCAGTACCATATGGGAAAACAAAATGCAAGATCAATTAATGAATAGTGATTTTGCAATTCTTTATAGAACCAATGCGCAATCCCGTTCCATTGAAGATGCTTTGCGAAAGCGAGATATTCCTTATAGAATTTATGGTGGTTTATCGTTTTATCAACGCAAAGAAATTAAAGATGTGTTGTCTTATTTGCGCTTAATTATTAATCCTGCAGATGAGGAAGCACTTAAGCGAATAATTAATTTTCCACCTCGAGGCATCGGACAAACTACAGTCGATAAATTGATTGTGTCTGCAAATGGTTATGATCGCACCATTTTTGAGGTGATGAAAAATATTGATAAAACCGATGTTAAGATTAATTCCGGGACTAGAAACAAACTTCAAAATTTTGTAACGCTTATAGAGAGTTTTCAAGTGTTAAATCAAACTGCTGATGTTTTTGAATTGGCAGAACATGTTACCAGAACCACAGGTTTAATAAAAGAATTCAATAAAGATGGTACACCAGAAGGTGTGGCTAAAATGGAAAATATTGAAGAGCTTTTAAACGGTATGAAAGACTTTGTTGAAGGTCAAAAAGAAATTGCTGATACCACAGGTAATTTAGCAGAATTTTTAGAAGATGTAGCTTTAGCCACCGATTTAGATGCCGACAAAGGTGATAGTGACCATGTCGCTTTAATGACGATACATTTAGCTAAAGGACTAGAATTCCCTACTGTTTTTATAGTTGGACTGGAAGAGGATTTATTCCCTAGTGCAATGAGTATGAATACACGAAGCGAACTAGAGGAGGAGCGCCGTTTATTTTATGTGGCGTTAACCCGTGCTGAAAAGCAAGCCTATTTAACTTATGCCTTATCAAGGTACCGCTGGGGAAAATTGATTGATTCTGAACCTAGCCGTTTTATTGAAGAAATTGACGAGCAATATTTAGACATTGTGACACCTATTGAAGAGCGCCGTTTTAATCCGATGCTCTCTGCAGAAATTTTTGGTGATGTGGAGCCTAATAAAATTAGATATAAACCAGCAAAAAAGCCCGTATTTAAAAAAGGAAATACAGCTAAAAAGGAAGCGGAAAAGTTTCAAGTATCAACACCAAAAAACTTAAAGCCTGTAGCAAAAACTAACGGAAAAACCAATTTGTTTGATAGCAATCTTGTTGTTGGTAATTTTGTAAAACACATTCGTTTTGGCACTGGAGAAGTTATGAAAATTGAAGGAACGGGGGCCGATATTAAAGCAGAAATTAATTTTCAACATGGAGGTGTTAAAAAATTATTACTACGTTTTGCTAAGTTAGAGGTAATTGGATAAATACATTATAAGTTAGAAAACCATGGCTGAATTTTTAAGAATATATGAGGAAAACCCAAATGCCAAAGAAATTAGCAAGGTGGTTAGAGTCTTAAAAAAAGGTGGACTTATTATTTATCCAACAGATACCGTTTATGGTTTAGGATGCGATATTACAAACCTAAAAGCCTTAGAAAAAGTAGCAAGAATTAAAGGGATTAAGTTAGAAAAGGCTAACTTTTCTTTTGTTTGTAGCGATTTGAGTAATTTGAGTGATTACGTGAAACAAATTGATACATCTGTTTTTAAAATATTAAAAAGGGCTTTACCTGGGCCCTATACATTTATCCTACCGGGTTCAAAATCATTACCAAATCCATTTAAAAAAAGAAAGACTGTTGGTATTAGAGTGCCTGATAATAATATAGCCATAGATATTGTAAAGCAACTAGGAAACCCAATTATATCAACCTCTATTTATGATGAAGATGAAGTTTTAGAATATACCACAGACCCCGAATTGATTCTAGAAAAGTGGGGTAATTTGGTAGATTTAGTAATTGATGGTGGTTATGGGGATAATGAACCCTCTACAGTCATTGATTTATCTGAGGATGAACCCGTAGTAGTAAGAGAAGGTAAGGGGAGTTTGGAAATTTTTTAAATGTCTAAAATGAGGATTTTTTCTTGTATAAAAATTCATATAAAAAAGTATCTGATTCATTTGGTCTAAATACTATATGTGAAAAATACCAAGTTAATAAACTTAAAACTATCATTTCTCCACCATCTTCAATTAAACCTATTGTATAGTCTAGTAATGGAATTTTATTAACTAACGAATGTGCCATATCAACGACTATTCCGAAAAATAAAAAAACACTAAATAAAAGTGAGATATCTAAATTTGTTTTTTTGAATATTACATGACTTGTGATATATGATACTACTATTGTAAATAGTAATATTGATCCAACAAATGCTGAGTAAGCTAATTCTCCAATATCTTGTTGTCTTAACCCTAAAGCTGGTTCTAAATTAAAAAAATCGATAAACAATATAGCTAAGCTTTCATGAAGTTGAAAAGCATCATCTAGAAAAAGAATTAAAAACAATAATAGCCAAGGAATATAACTATAGTTTTTTTTTAATATTATTATATAAGAAGTAATACCGCAAATTACTAAATATTTAAAATATTGAAAAAACTCTGCATAGCTTAGATCTCGTGTTATGAAAAATTCATTATAATTTTTAAAAGATATATTAGGGTCTGTATAAGTAAAAAATGAATATCCGTAATACATCACAATTAAAAATTTATTCATAAATTAGCTAAAAATTCCACCATATGAATATCTTCAGTTTTACAGCAAATTTTGATAGTGAAGCTTCTTGTATCGCTCACTTTAAAGCACATCGTGATAAACT
>NZ_JAQWOO010000083.1 GCF_029245835.1 Algibacter sp.
TTTGTAAATATCCAAGCGCTAAAGAAATGGCTACACATAACTGTGCAAAATGAAATCAATAATCAAAATATTATGAATATAGTCAAATCAGAATTCTATACTGAAACTTTTAAGGCTTGTTTTAAAATATAATTGGTATAATTATGGTATATAAAGTTTTGCGAGACCATTATAAAACTGATAAAACCTTTGAGCATTTTTATGAAGATAAGCCTGTCAATTATCGTAAATGATAGACTTAAAAATATTGCAAATAAAAAAAATCCCGATTACAAGTTGTAATTGGGATTTTATATGTTGTATAAAATAAAAGACTAAATATTTTCTTGGTCTCTTAAGTTTTGAATATATGCTGCTTTTTGAACTTCGCGACGTCTTTTTACAGATGGTTTTGTGAAAAACTGTCCTTCTCTTAAGTTTTGCATTACTTTAATATTTCTGTGCTTTCTTTTATAGCGTTTTAAAGCTCTCTCGATGTTTTCACCATCTTTAACAATTATCTTTAACATAAATATATTTTATTTTGCGTTTTCAAGGTTTCCCTAAAAGGGATGCAAATTTCAGTTATTTTATTAGGAAAACCAAATTAATTTAGCTCTTTGTTTTAAGATTATCCTAAATATGATCGTAATACTTTATTTTTTGAAGTATGACGCAATTTCCGGATGCCTTTTTCTCTAATTTGTCTAACACGTTCTCTGGTTAAACCAAAAGCATCTCCAATTTCTTCAAGACTTTTAGGTGTTTTTACACTTATTCCAAAATAATGTCTAATAACTTCAGCCTCTTTTTCAGATAATGTCTCTAAAACACGATTAACTTCTAGGTTTAAAGAATCTTTCATCAATTCAGCATCTGGTCTTGGAGATTCTTGTCCTTGAACAACATCATATAAATTGGATGTTTCTCCTTCTTTAAAAGGCGCATCCATAGATATATGTCTTCCAGAAATTTTCATAGATTGCTTTACATCATCTACGGTTAAATCTAGATTTTTAGCTATTTCTTCCGCACTTGGCGGACGCTCGTGTGCTTGTTCTAAATAAGAATAGGCTTTATTAATTTTATTAATCGAACCAATTTTGTTTAGTGGTAATCTAACTATTCGAGATTGTTGTGCTAGGGCGGATAAAATGGATTGACGAATCCACCAAACCGCATAGGATATAAATTTAAAACCTCTAGTTTCATCAAAACGTTTTGCTGCTTTTACTAACCCTGCATTACCTTCGTTTATTAAATCGGGGAGTTTCAATCCTTGGTTTTGATATTGTTTTGCAACGGAAACCACAAATCTTAAGTTAGCTGTTGTTAGGGTATCTAAGGCCTTTTGGTCGCCTTTTTTTATGCGTTGTGCTAATTCTACTTCTTCTTCAGCAGTAATTAAGGGAATTTTACTAATGTCTTGAAGGTATTTGTCTAGCGATTTAGATGCTCTATTGGTAACTTGTTTAGTGATTTTTAATTGCCTCATATATCTTTAAAAAGATTTAATAATTATACATTCTTATAACTTAACCAAAAAAATGGGAAATCCTAAAAAACGAACGTTTTTATTTAAAAAACGGGCAAAATTTGTATAAAATTTACTTTTTTTAACATTTTTTGTTAATTTTCAGCAAAAAAGGATAATTCAATAGTTACATTTTCTGCAAAAAAGATATAGTGAAACATTTATGTTCAATAATTTAAAAATTCAAAATAGAAGTACATGGTTAAAAGCGGGGGGCTCCCGTTCCGATAGCTGTCAGGATTGGTAACGCTGAAAAATCATTTTACAGTGTCTTTTTGTTTTTTGTTTCCCCCTAATAATCCTCCTAAAACATTTTTAATGACCTTTTCGGTAGTTTTTGGGGTTTCGGTTGTTGAAGAATCTTGTGTTTTTTTATTTTTTAAAATATCGCTAAGTACATCTTTAATAGCGTCGTTTTGTTTTTGTTTTACAGAATCAGTTTTGGTTTTATTACTTCCAATTACATCCCCAATTAAGTCCTTGACCTTATCTTGTCCTTGATTGAGTAATTTTTGTTTTTGGATTTCGATAAGTTGTTTCGTTAAGTTTGAAACACCACGAGTTAAATCGGTTTTAACGGTGGGATTAGTAAAATCACCCCCAATGTTTGCGGTAATAGGGATGCTGATATTGTTTACTTCGGTATCGTTTATTTTACCAATTAACCTGTTTATATCACTGCCTAAATACTTTGCTGGCACTTTAAATACGGCGTTGTAATCGATGGTTTTATCAAATCCGTGAGCTCCAGAAACAGTAATGGCAATGTCTTTGTATTTTAAATCGAAAGGTTTTACACTTACTTTTCCGTTGGCAAAGTCTAGTCTGGTTTTTAAATCTTTTAAATCGAGTTTATCAAAATCTATAAAACCTAGTGAACGCTCTAGTTTGCTAAATAATTCGCCTTTATTGGTGTTGATTTTTGTAGTTAGTAATTCGGCTAGAGCATTGCCAGAAACACTGTTTAAATCTGGAGAAAATGCGGCATCTAATTTACCAGATAGGTTGAGGTTTGTATTTAGTTTTCCTTCTAGTAATTTTGCTATTGGAGCTAGATTTTGAAGTAGCTCTAAAGCTTTGAATGACTTTGAAATATCAAACCCGTCTGCTCCTAAATTCAAATTAAAAGTTGGCGTGTCTTCTTTTGTAGATACGTCTCCAGAAATGATTAAAACACCATCAAAAATACTAGACTTCATGTTTTGAAGCTTTGCTTGTTGGTCTTTAATATAGAGTGTTCCGGTAACGTCTTTTAAGTTTAAATTATCATATACTACAGTTTTAGCATCCGCATGTATGGTGCAATCTAAAAAGGCTGGTATTTTTAAAGATTCCGAATCACTAGTCGTTTTATTTACTGTTGATGTTTCCGCTTCTATCATAAAATCACTCACTTTAAATAGATTGGAAGTCACATTAAAGTTTCCTTTTAAAGTATTATTGCTTAACAAAAACCCTAGCAAATTATTTATGGTTCCATTAGCATCTAAATCGCTTGCTCCTGTTTTGGCTTTAAAATTATTTAAGGAAACAGTGCCTGGATTAAAGGTCATATTCGCCTGAGAAATATGAATGGGGTTTACAATATCTTCCGAAGAAAATACAAAGTCGGTAATACTTGCAGAGCCCTTATTTTTTATGCGTTCGTATGCATTGGTTTCAATAGCATTCATATCAAAAGTCGTATTTATGTTTCCTTTTAAAATACCAGTAAGGTCATTTTCTAATGCTATAGGATACGCTTTTGTAATGTTTGCTAAGTTTAAAACACCATTTATATTGGCATTTACTAACATGTTTTTTGTGATATTTTTTAAAGTAGCCGAGGATTTAAAAATATCATCATCAATTTTAAAATTAAGCGTTTTAATATCTATATAGGTATCATCAATTTGTCCTGTAGTGTTTTTTATTTCTGTGTTGATAGTTATATTTTCAACACGTTTAGGTAAATCTGGATATTTAAAAGAGGCATTATTTGAGGTGATACTGATGTCTAAATTTGGAATAGTTTCGTCTGAACTTAATCCTTTAATAAGTCCTTTTACTTTAAAATCACCTGTGGTTTGTACATTTTCAATATTTTTAGAATATGCCTTTGGAATAACTGCAAGGAAGTTTTTAAAATCTGATTCTGGGTTTTCAAACGAAATATCAATGTTTTGTCCGTTTTCAACTTGTTGTACATAGCCTTGAAATTCTAAAGGTAAATCATTAATAAAACCTTTGTTTTCTTTGAAAGTGTATTTGCTATTATTTAAGTCTAAACCAATTAAGGCATCTAATTTTACAGGATTATTAGTTAAATAATGAGTACTATCAAGCGAAAAACTAACATTGGCTTCGCTTTTGGTGTTAAATTCTGAAGTTTCTGTTGAAAACGTTCCGTGACCCTCGTGGTTAAGTTCTGTAATATGTATTAAAGTTTTTGAAAGATCATCAATATAGGTTAGTGCACTATTTTTTATTTGATAGTCTTCAATATTAAATTTAAAGCTGTCTGCTTTGTTTTCCGCGGAAGCGTTATTAGTATTTTCTTTTGTTATGTCGTAATTATTATTTCCAAATTTATTAGTTTTCAAAGTTAATAACGCTTCATCAATATTTATGGAATGAACTACAATTGGTTCTTCGGCTGCAGTTTTAAATAACTCATTAATATTCATGGTAAATGAAATATCTTTTATTGTAGCGAAAGTTTCGTTTTTAAAAGGTTCAAAATTAGTAATTACTAGGTTGTTAATATTAGCATGTGCCTGCGGGAAGCTTCTTATAAAACTAAGGGATACATCACTAAATTCAACTTGAGCATTTAAATTTTGATTGATAAAATGCTTCACCATTTCTTTTATTTGGCCTTGTAAAGCAAAAGGAATAGCAATTAATAATGCAAGAATAATAAGTATTGTGATTACAATAATTTTAAATACTTTTCTCAAAATGAAGAATTTAGGTTTAGCGTGTCTGCAAAGATATACGCAAAAATGGTGCTAAAAGATTGAAAACAGTGAATTTATTGTTAAATATTAAAGCAAATCAATCTCTTCATTGACCTTTAAATTGAAACGTTTTCTGAACAAAAACACACCTAAATATAAAAATGGGGTATCGCAAGCGGCTATAATGACTTTAAATAAAAATCCGCTAACTAATAAACCTTTAAAGTTAGCCCAATCAATAATGCCGAAGGAGCATAATAAAAATACAATGGTAAAGGTATCTACAAATTGTGAAAACCATGTGGAGAAATTATTTCTAAGCCATAAGTGTTTGCCTTTAGTTAAGTTTTTCCAGAAATGGTAAATCTGGATGTCTACAAATTGCGCAAATAAATAGGTTAGCATGCTTGCAAAAACGGCAATCATAGAGTTTCCAAAAACCGTTTTAAAGGTATCATCTTTAACGTAAGACCATGATGTTGCAGGAACGCTATCTGCCATGTAAATAATTAAAAGTGAAAATATAGAAGAGAAAATCCCAACGACTACAATATCATTTGCGCGTTTTTTTCCATAGATTTCGCTAATTAAATCAGTGATTAAAAAAGTCATAGGATAAGGTAAAATGCCAACTGATATTTCGAAAAGCTTATTTCCGAAAATCTCTATATCAATCGGATACCAGTAAAAGAATTTTTGAAAAATAAGGTTTGAAACTACCAATGATGTTATAAATAAAGCGCCTAAAAGGATGTAAATACGTTGTGCGGCAAGTTTGTTTTTTAAAGTCATTTACGATTGTGAATAAATAGGTTCTGTAAATATAAAGGAAACCATTTACTTTTTATTATTTTGCCAAAAACTGATCTTGACTTTTTGTTTTTAACCGAAAATGAGATAAAATTTGTCTAGATGAGGCTCTTTTTGAAAGGCATAGTTTTGCTAAGCATAAAAAAAGCAACGAATATGGACAGATATTGGCCATTTTTTAGGAAATAGAAAAAGTCAAGATGAGTTTATAAATTATGTTAAAACCAACAACATACCACATTGCACTAGGAAGCAATAAAGGGGATAAGTTTAAAAACTTGCAAGCCGCAGTTGATGCTATTTATAAACGTGTTGGGAATATTAAACTCATTTCTAAAGTATATAAATCTCCTGCATTTGGTTTTGAAAGTGATGATTTTTTGAATTGTTGTTTGGTTTTAGAAAGTTATCTAGAGCCTCAAGATGTCTTAGATGCTTTATTGAATATTGAGACCACTTTAGGGCGAACGCGAACAAAAACTAGTGCTTACGAAGCCAGAGTTATAGATTTGGATATTGTTTTTGCTGAAAATAAAATCATCAATACAAAAACACTGCAGGTACCGCATCCAGAAATGAGCAAGCGTAAATTTGTACTTTTACCGCTTAATGATGTCGCTTCAAAAATGAAGCACCCAAAACTTCAAAAGGAAGTGTTTGCTTTGTTAGATGAATGTGAAGACGAATCGGTTTTAGAACCTATCAATATTTGGTTAAAAAATCCGAGTAGGCAATACGATTTCTCAAAATATAATTACATAGCTATTGAAGGTAATATAGGTGCAGGAAAAACCAGTTTAGCAACTAAAATAGCTTATGATTTTAATGCGAAACTTATTTTAGAACGTTTTGCAGACAATCCTTTTTTGCCAAAGTTTTACGAAGATGCAAATCGATATGCTTTTACTTTAGAAATGTCTTTTCTAGCAGATCGTTACCAGCAAATTTCTGATGATTTATCGCAACTTGATTTGTTTAAAGATTTTATTGTTAGTGATTATGATGTTTTTAAATCTTTAATTTTCTCTAAGATTACTTTAAACGATGATGAGTTTAGTTTATATCGAAAACTCTTCTATTTAATGTATAAAGACATCGCGAAACCAGAGTTGTATATTTATTTGTATCAAAATACAGAACGCTTACAGCAAAATATTAAAAAACGCGGACGCGATTATGAGCAAAATATTGCTGATGATTATTTAGAGAAAATCAATGCAGGCTATTTAGAATTTTTAAAAACTCAAAAAGATTTTAATGTAAAAATTATAGATGTATCTAATAGAGATTTTGTGACAAGTAGAGCAGATTATTTGTGGGTTTTGGATGCTATTTGTGAAGCGTGATTTTATAGTTTACATAATTAAGTTCATTATTTGATAATAAAACAAATGAAGTATGCAAACCATAAAAGTTAAATGAGAACATTCTGAAAATTAGTTTTCAATTCCGATTTTTGAAAATAATTCACGTACGTTAGCTAGCTCGATTTCATTATAAAAATTACCCAGATCTCTATTTTTTCCATTCTTCAATTCTAACGCAAACCTTTTTCTTCCAAAAAAAGTTTTTTCTTTAAGTCGCCTAATTTCTGTAACATTAATTTTTTTCGCAGCAGATTTTTTAAAAAGAAATAAATAGAGAATCACTAAGGAGATAACTCCTATTCCTATCCAAAAATATTCAATAAATCCATATTCAGTTTTGTTATAACTGATTAATTGGATTATTGCGTTTGCCAAATTCAATACCATTAAAAGCTTTAAAATTAGATATTGATTTTTAAGGCCGTCCTTAATTTCAATTAAGTTTTCTATGTCGTTAAATTTTATTTTTATGGGATTTTTTTCTCAAATGTGGCAAAATGTTTTTTTATTATATTAGAAAAAAATGTTTTTAATCCTCATCCATTTCCATAATCAAATTGGCAATTAAAGAGGTCCAGCCTGTTTGATGAGAAGCTCCAAGACCTCTTCCAGTATCGCCATCGAAAAATTCATAGAAAAAATGTTCATTTTTAAAATGTTCCTCTTTCGTAAAAACCTTATCAGGGTCATCAGAGTGGTATTGAAACTTGCCATCTTTATTAGGTTCAAAAAGCTTTATTAATCTTTTGGTTAATGCGTTAGCAATTTGTTTTAAATTTAATTTGTTACCTGAACCTGTGGGGAATTCATAAGTATATTCATCACCATAAAACGTGTAATATTTTCGTAAAGACTGAATAATCATATAGTTTAATGGCATCCATATGGGCCCACGCCAATTGGAATTACCTCCAAACATGTTAGAACGACTCTCTCCTGGTTCGTACTGAATTTGGTGGTGTCCGTTGTGTTTAAACACAAAAGGATATTTTTCATGGTATTTTGAGAGTGAGCGAACGCCGTAGTCTGATAAAAACTCATCTTCATCCAATAAACGTTTTAGTAAGTGTTCTAGCCTAAAACCACGCATGATGGAGAACATAAATTTCCCGTCTTTATTGGCTTTTTCTAAATTAGAAATTAAAGACGCTAAATCGGGTCGTGTTCTTATTATGTTGTTTGCTCTTATTCTAAACTCTTTTAATTCTTCAAATAAATCTTTATTAATAATTTCTACAGCAAACATAGGGATTACGCCTACTAAAGAGCGCACTCTTAAACGGTCTGTTTGACCGTTAGCCAATTCAACAACATCATAATAGAAGTTATCGTCATCATCCCAAAGCGAAATATCTTTTTTCCCTATATGATGCATAGCCCAAGCGATGTTTAAAAAGTGCCTGAAAAACTTTGCGGCAGATTCTTCATAAATTTTATTGTTTTTTGCAAGCTCTAAAGACATGCGCAACATATTAATTGAGAACATCGCCATCCAACTTGTTGCATCAGCTTGCTGCATTCTAGTAATACCCTCAGGCATGTGGTTTCTATCAAAAACACCAATATTATCTAAGCCTAAAAAGCCGCCTTCAAAAAGACTTGTTCCGCTTTTATCTTTTTGATTGACCCACCACGTGTAATTTACGAGTAGTTTTTGGAATGCTTTTTCTAAAAATGGGATATCGCCTTTACCTGTTTTTTCTTTATCCTTTTCATAAACTTTCCAAACGGCATAAGAATGTACAGGTGGGTTTACATCGCTAAAATTCCATTCGTAAGCAGGGATCTGTCCATTAGGATGCATATAACTTTCTTGAAGAACCAATAATAATTGTTCTTTTGCAAAATAAGGGTCAATTTCTACAAACGACGCCATATGAAATGCCAAATCCCAAGCCGCATACCACGGGTACTCCCACTTATCGGGCATGGAAATAATATGTCTGTTGGTAAGGTGTTGCCAACTGAAATTTCGCATGTTGGTTCTGTGTGGTTTTTTTTCTCCAGGACCTCCAAAAAGCCATTTAAAGACATCAAAATAATAAAACTGTTTAGTCCATAACAAACCTGAAAACGCACTTTTTGCAAGACTTTGGCGAGCTTCGGGTAAATCTTTTTTTATGATATCACTATAAAATTCCTCACATTCCGTTTTTCTTTGATTAAAAATGGTGTCGAATGCTGTCCAAGGGTCTTCTAATTCAGCTTTGCTTAAACGTACTTTTACACTTTTTTCTTCTCCAGCCTTTAGCTTAAACTTATGCCAAATAGCCATTTTAGACCCTTCTTTTTTAGGGTTTACCGTTTTTTGTTTGTTTACAACGTGTTCGTGAATCCCATCTTTAACATAAGGCACGTCATTTTCGACGTTGTAAATACGTTTATTATTTGTTTCATTATCACAGAATAACTGTTTGCCATTCTCATGATATAAGTAGTATTCTCCATTTCTTTCGCAAATTGATTTAGCAGCGCCATCTTTAGTCGATTTTATAATGGGTCGGTTATATTTGTTATTGTGCTTCCAGAAATTTCTAAACCATACATGAGGTAATACATGAATATCTGCTGCTTTTGAACCTCTGTTTATAACAGTAACTTTCATCAGAATATCATCAATATCGGCCTTGGCATATTCAATAAAACAATCAAAATAGGCGTTGTTTTTAAAACAGCCTGTATCTAATATTTCATATTCATCCTCGTCTCGACTTCTCTTGTTTCCATTAACCAAATCACTATATGGAAATTTACTGTGCGGATATTTATATAAATATTTATTATATGAATGTGTTGGTGTCGATACTTGATGAAAATAAAGTTCTTTAACATCTTCTCCGTGGTTGCCTTGATTATTAGTAAGGCCAAACAATCGTTCTTTTAAAATGGTGTCATTTCCATTCCAAAATGCAGGTGCCATACACAAAATCTCTATGGAGTCGCAAAATCCACCTATGCCTTCCTCTCCCCATCTATAGGCGTTACTTCTAGCTTTCTCATGGTCTATAAAATCCCAGGATTCTCCATGTTCACTATAGTCTTCTCTAACTGTTCCCCATTGTCTTTCGGCTAAATATGGGCCCCATTTTTTCCAATTTTTGTAGTTTTCAGAAACTGCTAGTCTTTCTTCTTCAGGGTTTTTATGAGCCATAGGTTATAATTATTAATGAAATTTTTAAACTATAAATTTAAAAGAAAAGCTTTTTTAAATATATGAATGTCGTCTTGAAGTCTTATGTTTTTAAAAGATTTTAAGTAAAAATAGTGCTTTTTTTTAGCAAGTAGTTGTCTGATTTCTAAGTATTTCTTTATTGGTGTTTTTGATGCTGTTCTTTTGATTTCTCTTTAAAAAAACATAAGATTAATTGATGAAGTGATATTTTGAAAAACACAGAAAGAGTTACTTAACAGTACTTTTAAAGTTTGAAAACAATAAAAAAGACCATTCTAAAATAGGTCATACAAAGTCGTTATAATTTGTCCTTTGTTATTCTCCAAAATATGTTCATCAAGTCTTTTCTGGTCTTTTATTTTTAAATTAAAAGGCGCTTCTAGTACATTAACACCACTGTTTTTTTTCAGTCTAATTCCTTGTCCTGAAATAATGTCTTTATTTGAAATAAAGTTGCCTAATGGGATATGTTCTGTCAGAATTATATATTTATAATTAGCTATTTTTTTGAGTACGTTTTGTATTTCACGGTTAGATAAATGCTGTAACACTTGACGCAAAATAATGCAGTCTCCTGGAGGAAGATCATCTTTTGAAATATCCAAACAATGAAACTCTAAGTTGTTTTCTTTGTATAGGTTTTTATTTCTATGAATAAGATTTTCAACAATATCTATCGCAATATACTTTTTCGTGTATTTGGTGAGGTGTTTCCCAATATTAAAATCACCACAGCCTAAATCGCAAACTATCAAAGGCTTATTGTGGTATTTTAGGAAAGCAATCACAACTTTTAAATATGGGTTTATAGTTTTGGGGTCATGTGAACCTATTCCAGAATAAAAATCGAAATCTTGTCCGCCCCAGAGATTCATCTCATAAATCTGGTTCATCACATCTTTGGTAGGCCAAGGTTTCTTTTTGTTTTGTAACATCAATTTTAATGTTCAGAAAGCTTAACAAAAATATCCCAAACTACAACACCACAACTCACCGAAATATTTAAAGAATGTTTTGTTCCAAACTGCGGAATTTCAATAACTGCATCACTGGTGTTAACTACTTCTTGATTGACGCCCTTAACTTCGTTGCCAAAAACTAATGCGTATTTAGTGTTTGATTTAGTTTTAAAGGCATTAAGCATGATAGCGTTTTCAGCTTGCTCAATGGAGCAAATCTTCACGTTATCGGCTTTTAATTTTTCAATTAAATTAAGTGTGTTTTCAACATATTCCCAATCTACAGTGTCAGTACTTCCTAAAGCAGTTTTATGAATATCTTTATGTGGCGGTTTTGCAGTAATACCACAGAGGTAAATTTTTTCAATTAAAAACGCATCACTGGTTCTAAATACCGAACCAATGTTATTTAAGCTTCTAATGTTATCAAGAATAATAATGATAGGTGTTTTTTTAACTTCTTTAAAAGCCTCGACACTTAATCTATCTAATTCGCTATTTTTAAGTTTACGCATTGAAACTGTTCTTTTTTTTATTCCCGCGAAAGCGAAAACCTAACTAATTTGCTAATTCAAAAGATTCTTCACTTCGTTCTGAATGACAATTATTGTTGAAATCTCGTTCTAATTGTAGATAACTTCTAAAAAGTCAACTTCATAACACATGAAATTAATGGTACATTGCATGCTACAATTTTGTCAAAAGTAACACTTAAAAATTAGATTTCCATTGGCTAAAAAAGCAAAAAAAGTAACCCCGTTAATGAAGCAGTATAATGCGATTAAAGCAAAGTATCCTGATGCGTTGCTGTTGTTTCGCGTGGGTGATTTCTACGAAACCTTTGGAAGTGATGCTATTAAAGCTGCAGGTATTTTAGGTATTATTTTAACAAAACGTGGTGCTGGAAGTGAGAGTGAAACTGAGTTGGCTGGTTTTCCGCATCATTCCATAAACACCTATTTGCCAAAATTGGTAAAAGCAGGTGAGCGTGTTGCTATTTGCGACCAACTTGAAGATCCAAAACAAACCAAAACCATTGTAAAACGTGGTGTTACTGAGTTGGTAACTCCTGGAGTAGCTTTAAATGATGAGGTTTTAGTTTCGAAATCTAATAATTTTTTATGTTCTGTGTATTTTGATAAAAAATATATTGGAATTTCATTTTTAGATATTTCTACCGGAGAGTTTTTAACATCCCAAGGTAATGCTGAATATATTGATAAACTACTTCAAAACTTTAGCCCTAGTGAAGTCTTGGTTTCCAAACAAAAGCGTTCGTTATTTAATGAGACTTTTGGTGATGATTTTCATACGTTTTATTTAGAAGATTGGGTGTATCAAACAGATTATGCCTATGAAACCTTAATTAAACATTTTGATACTAAAACACTAAAAGGTTTTGGAATTGAAGATTTATATGAAGGGATTATTGCTTCGGGTTCTATTCTGCACTATTTAGGAGAAACCCAGCATCATAAATTACAGCATATTACTTCTGTTTCTAGAATTGCTGAAGATGATTATGTGTGGATGGATAAATTCACCATCAGAAATTTAGAGCTTTATAATTCTACCAATAATAATGCGGTTACGCTTTTAAATGTGATTGATAAAACGATTTCACCAATGGGTGGAAGGTTATTAAAACGTTGGTTGGCTCTACCGTTAAAGAACATTGATAAAATAAAACAACGCCATGAAGTGGTGAGTTTCTTAACCAAAGAAAGCACAGTGCTTCAAAAGATTCAAAATCATATTAAACATATTGGTGATTTAGAACGTTTAATTTCTAAAACGGCTACAGGAAAAGTGAGTCCAAGAGAAGTTATTCAGCTTAAAAATTCTTTAGAAGCTATTGTGCCCATAAAATCTTTAGCTTCAAATTGTAATAATGAATCATTAAAAATTATTGGTGATAAACTTCAAAGTTGTGATGTGCTTCGCGAAAAAGTAAAAGAGACTTTAAATGAGGAAGCCCCCATAAATGTATTGAAAGGGAATAGTATTGCTCCTGGCTTTTCTTCGGAATTAGATGAATTAAGAGGTTTGTCGAAATCTGGTAAAGACTATTTGGATAATATGCTAGAACGAGAAAGCGAACGTACCGGCATCACGTCTCTTAAAATAGCATCAAACAACGTATTTGGATATTATATAGAAGTTCGAAATACCCATAAAGATAAAGTTCCTGAAGAATGGATTCGTAAACAAACTTTGGTGAATGCTGAGCGTTATATCACAGAAGAACTTAAAGAATACGAAGCTAAAATTTTAGGTGCCGAAGATAGAATTCAAGCTATAGAACAGCAGTTGTTTTCAGAATTGGTGGTTTGGTTAAATCAATACATAAAACCAGTACAACATAATGCTTCTTTAATTGGGCGGTTAGATTGTTTATGTGGGTTTGCGCAATTAGCTAAGGATAATAAATATGTTTATCCAACACTTGATGATTCTTTTGATTTAGATATTAAAGAGGGGCGTCATCCAGTTATAGAAAAGCAATTGCCTCTTGGGGAAGCCTATATTGCCAATGATGTTTTTCTTGATAGAACAGGGCAACAAATTATTATGATTACAGGGCCTAATATGTCTGGTAAGTCTGCTATTTTACGTCAAACGGCTCTAATTGTGTTATTGGCGCAAATAGGTAGTTTTGTACCCGCTAAAGTAGCCAGAATTGGTTTGGTAGATAAGATTTTTACTAGAGTTGGCGCGAGTGATAACATCTCGATGGGAGAATCTACATTTATGGTAGAAATGAATGAAACGGCTTCTATTTTGAATAATATTTCTGATAGAAGTTTAGTTTTACTTGATGAAATAGGAAGAGGGACAAGTACTTATGACGGTATTTCTATTGCCTGGGCCATTAGTGAATATTTGCACGAGCATCCTGCAAAACCAAAAACACTATTCGCAACGCATTACCATGAATTGAATGAAATGAGTGAAACATTTGAGCGTATTAAAAACTTCAATGTCTTAGTGAAAGAATTAAAAGATAATGTACTCTTTTTAAGAAAATTGGTTGCAGGTGGTAGTGCGCATAGTTTTGGGATTCATGTGGCTAAAATGGCAGGTATGCCGCAACAAGTTTTACATCGTGCTAATGCTATTTTGAAGAAATTAGAGAAATCTCATTCAAGCGAAGAACTTACAGATAAGGTAAAAACTTTGAATGATGATATGCAATTGAGTTTCTTTAATCTTGATGACCCGTTACTAGAAAACATCAAAGAGGAAATATTACATATTGATATTGATACACTTACGCCCGTAGAAGCACTCATGAAATTGAATGAAATTAAGCGGATGTTAGTTAAGAAAAAACAAGCGTAAAATTATTTTTATTTATTTTACTAAAAGGCTTTGGTTTTAGTAGAAATATTTTAAATTTGCATCCGCAATCGAGAGGTTGTTTGTTCATTAAAAGACTGCGAAAGTAGCTCAGGGGTAGAGCATCACCTTGCCAAGGTGGGGGTCGCGGGTTCAAATCCCGTCTTTCGCTCTGAAACTTTCTTAAAATATACCAATGCTGAAGTGGTGGAATTGGTAGACACGTTGGACTTAAAATCCAATGTCCATTAGGACGTACGGGTTCAAGTCCCGTCTTCAGTACATATAAAAAGTCGAAACGAAAGTTTCGACTTTTTTGTTTTTCAAAAGTTTCCTCATGTTTATATTCAAGGTGGCTTTAAAACAAACGATTCATTTTTATGAATCGACTTTTTTTAAAATGGGATGTAATAGACAAAATTTAAATTTCAGCCACAAAAAAACCACCAAATAGGTGGTTTTATAAATTTTTTAAAAAGACTAATTAGTGACCAGCTTTTAATTTATCTGCTTCTTTTTTCATAGCATCAGCAGCTTTATCAGCAGCATCACTAGCTTTTGTTTTTGCAGCATCAACAGCATCACCTGTTTTTGCTTTTGCATTGTCTATTGCATTACCTGCAGCGTCAACAGCTTCACCTGCTTTTGCTTTTACATCATCCACAGCATTACCTGCAGCATCAACGGCAGAATCTACGGCGTCTCCAGCAGCACTTGCAGCATTGTTAACGGCATCACCAGCGGCATCAACAGCGTCACCAGCAGCGTTTGCAGCATTGTCAACGGCATCACCAGCAGCGTCGGTAGCATTCTCAATAGCATCTTCTATCGAACCTGCTTTTTTTGTATCTCTACAAGATGTGAAACTTAAACTTAATGCTAATAATAAGATTGAATTTAATAATAATTTTTTCATTGGTTTGTGTTTTAGTGTTAACTTTTAATTAGATGTCAAAATTAATGACGCTTTTACTAGAATTAAGAATTTTATAAAAAGTCTTAATTAAAAACAAACTATATACGAAGGAAATCGAGTATTTGGACTACAGCACCTTTGTTTTGTTTAATGAATGCTTTGTTTTTTGACCCACTTTTCTCTCTAAAGTCACTATTGATTATTAAATGATTAAATATTTTATTAAACGCTGTTTTATTGGCTACTGAAAACATACCTCCATTATTAATAAGTAATTGGGCTTCAGGAAAATTCTTGAAGTTGTTGCCAATAACTATTGGAATTCCAAAAACTGCGGGTTCCAGTGTATTATGCAGACCAGTATTACCTATGGCGCCTCCTACATATGCGATGTCTGCGTAACTATATATTTTTGACAGAATTCCTATGGTGTCAACTATAAGAACTTGGTAATTCGATAAATCCTTGTCTTTTTTCTCAGTAAATAATACAGATTTTGAATTAATTTTTTCTTGTAATTGCTTAATTTGATTTAATTTAATGTTGTGCGGAGCAATAATGAATTTTACGTTTTTTGAAGCTTCAGAATTTATAAAATTAATGAGTAAATTTTCGCCTTCTGGCCATGTGCTTCCCGCAACAACACAAAGTTCATTGTTTTTAAATTCCTCAACAAAGTCTAGAGTATTATCAATATCTAATTGGCTGTAAACTCTGTCATATCGAGTGTCTCCACTTACTGTTGTTTTATGGTAATTAATGGATTTAAGTAGTGTTTTAGAAATTTCATTTTGAGTGAAAATATGTTCAAAAGCAAAAAGCGCTTCTTTTAATGGTTTACCGTAAAATTTAAAATAAGATTGATTTTTTCTGAAAGCCGCTGAAATCAATATAGCACGCAGTTGCCTTCGCTTTAATTCATTTAAAAAATTTGGCCAAATATCATATTTAACAAAAATAGTAAGTTCAGGATTTACAATGTCTAAAAAGCGTTTAGCATTAACTTTAGTGTCTAACGGGAGGTAGATAACAACATCTGCAATTGGTGATTTTTTTCTGATTTCATAACCAGAGGGAGAAAAAAAACTTAGGATGATTTTATGATTTTTGTATTGGTCTCTTAGTTTTTTAAAAACTGGAAGCCCTTGTTCATATTCGCCTAAAGAAGCACAATGAAACCAAAATGTTTTATCACCCTTGTTTAAATGAGTACTTAATATATTAAAAGTATTTTTTCTGCCAACAACGCCTTTTTTAAGTTTATCGTTAAAAAGTGCACCAAATTTTAAAGCTACACTAGCAAGAAAAATACCTATGTTATAAATAAAACTCAATATTCTTTATTTATATGCTAAAATACATTTCTTTGAAGAGAATTCATTAGTTCACGTCAATCATTTTTGTAATTTTGTAGTATGCTAGTTTACAGTAACTATGCAGGAAATTAGTCTTTCATTGAATTCTAAAATCAAATAGGCTATAATTTTTTTTAAATGAAGAAAATTCAAATGGTTGACCTTAAAGGTCAATATGCTGGCATAAAAGATGTCGTTAACCCTTCTATTCAAGAAGTAATTGAAAACACAGCATTTATTAATGGACCAAAAGTTCATGATTTTCAAAAAAACTTAGAAACATATTTAGGTGTAAAACATGTTATTCCATGTGCAAACGGGACAGATGCATTACAGATAGCTATGATGGGTCTTGGTTTAGAGCCAGGAGATGAAGTTATTACTGCCGATTTTACTTTTGCTGCAACTGTTGAAGTTATTGCACTTTTGAAATTAACACCAGTTTTAGTTGATGTTAATGAAGATGATTTTAACATTAATATTGAAGCTATAAAGCGCGCTATTACACCAAAAACAAAAGCGATTGTGCCTGTTCATTTATTTGGGCAATGCGCTAATATGGAGGCTATAATGGAAATTGCAAAAGCGCATAATCTATTTGTAATTGAAGATAATGCTCAGGCTATTGGTGCTAATTACACATATAGTAATGGTGCTAAAGTGAAAGCCGGAACTATTGGACATGTTGGAGCAACTTCATTTTTCCCTTCTAAAAATTTAGGTTGTTATGGCGATGGTGGTGCTATTTTTACTAATGATGATGATTTAGCACATACCATTAGAGGTATTGTAAATCATGGTATGTACGAGCGTTATCATCATGATGTGGTTGGTGTAAACTCAAGATTAGATAGTATACAGGCTGCTGTTTTAGACGCTAAATTACCGCATTTAGATAATTATAATAAGGCAAGACGAAATGCAGCAAGAAAATACAATGCTGCTTTTAAAAATATTGAAAGTATAACAACACCTAAAACAGTAAATGGTTGCGAGGGTATTTGTGATACTTGTGATTGCCACGTTTTCCATCAATATACACTAAAAATAAAAGGTATTGATAGGGATGCTTTAGCTAAACATTTAAATGACCAAGGAATCCCTTGTGGGGTATATTACCCAATTCCACTTCATAGACAAAAGGCTTACTTGGATGAAAGATATAATGAAGCGGATTTTGAAGTGACCAATCAATTGGTAAAAGATGTTATTTCTTTACCAATGCATACGGAATTAGACGACGAACAAATAGAATACATTACATCAACAACTATAAAATTTATAAATGGATAAAATATTAGTAACAGGTGGTTTAGGATTTATCGGATCGCATACGGTTGTAGAATTACAAAATGAAGGTTATGAGGTGGTTATTATTGATGATTTATCAAACTCATCAGAAACGGTTTTAGATGGAATTTCGGCTATTACTGGTAAAACACCAATTTTTGAAAAACTAGATTTAAAAAACAAATCAGGAGTTGAATCTTTTTTTGCTAAACATAATGATGTAAAAGGTGTGATTCATTTTGCCGCTAGTAAGGCTGTAGGAGAGAGTGTTAAAGAGCCTTTGTTATATTATGAAAACAATATAGCAACCTTAGTTTACATTCTAAAAGAATTAAAGAAATTACCTTCTGCGGCATTTATATTTAGTTCTTCTTGTACCGTTTACGGTCAAGCCGATGAGTTACCAATTACAGAGAGTGCTCCTGTTAAACAAGCTGAGTCACCTTACGGAAATACAAAACAAATAGGTGAAGAAATTATTCAAGATACTTGTAAAGTTGTACCCACATTAAAAGCCATTGCACTGCGTTATTTTAATCCAATTGGTGCACATGAATCTGTTGAAATAGGTGAGTTACCAATTGGTGTGCCACAAAACTTAGTGCCATTTATAACACAAACAGCTATTGGTTTACGTCAAGAATTATCAGTTTTTGGAGATGATTATCCAACACCAGATGGCACATGTATTAGAGATTATATCCATGTGGTAGATTTAGCTAAAGCACATGTTATTGCATTAGGGCGATTATTGAACAACAAAAATAAATCAAATTATGAAACTTTTAATTTAGGAACAGGTAAAGGAAGTTCAGTATTAGAAGTTGTTAAGTCTTTTGAGAAAGTTTCTGGTGAAAAATTAAATTATAAGATTGTTGATAGAAGAGAAGGTGATATTATTTCAGCGTATGCTGATACCAATAAGGCTAATGATGAACTAGGATGGAAAACGAAATTATCTCTTGACGATGCTATGCTTTCTGCTTGGAAGTGGGAACAAAAAGTTAGAGCTAAGTAAAAAATAAATATTTAGTATAAATGTAAAAGGTCGTTAATTTAAAATTAGCGACCTTTTTTTATGGATTAGTTTTCTTCTTATTAAAACTCATAAATACCAAAATAATCATACCAGAAGTTACAGATAAATCGGCCAAATTAAATATACCAGTTCTGAAAACTCCACCAAGATCTATAAACAAGAAATCGGTAACTTTTCCAAAGACTATTCTGTCAAAAACATTAGCAATACCACCGCCTATAATACTTGCAAAAGCAAAAAGCGACCAGTTATCTAAGGATTTGTCTTTGAAGATATGGCGAAGTACAAAACCTAAAACTAATATTGGTAGAATAAGTAATAAGATGATTCTAAGCGTTTCATTCAATTCACTACCCATACCAAGAAAAGCACCTGTATTTTCAACATGCATTAAAACAAAAGCATCGCCAATTAAAGGAATGCGTTCACCAGGATTTATTTCTGTTCTGAGTATTATGTTATCTCTAACAAGTACTTTAGAAATTTGGTCGACTGCTATAGTTAAAACAATGACTAATATAATGTAGATGGAGCGTTTGCTTAATTTCATTTAGCTGTTGGTTTCAAAAGTTGCAGAAACCGTTTCTGATGCTCTGTTAATCTTTTTTACTAAACCTTGTAAAACTTTGCCTGGGCCAACTTCTGTAAATAAGGTGGCGCCATCAGCTATCATTTGCTGTACAGACTGTGTCCAGCGCACTGGTGCTGTTAATTGAGAAATAAGATTTGCTTTTATTGCTGCCTCATCAATAACAGCATTAGCCGTTACATTTTGATAAATTGGGCAGTTAGGTTTGCCAAAAGTTGTGTTTTCTATGGCAGCAGCTAACTCCTCACGTGCTGGCTCCATTAAAGGTGAATGAAAGGCGCCACCAACGGGTAATACCAAAGCCCGACGCGCACCTTCTGCCTTTAAAGCTTCGCAAGCTTTATTTATAGCCTCTACTTCTCCAGAAATAACTAATTGTCCTGGGCAATTGTAATTTGCGGCCACAACAATACCATCGGTAGTTGCGCATACTTTTTCAACCACATCATCATCTAATCCTAAGACTGCGGCCATAGTACTTGGTTGTAACTCGCAAGCTTTTTGCATAGCTTGAGCACGTTGCGATACTAATTTTAAACCATCTTCAAAATTCAAAGCGCCATTGGCTACTAAAGCTGAAAATTCACCAAGTGAATGTCCTGCAACCATATCTGGTTTGAAACTATCGCCTAATGTTTTTGCTAAAATTACCGAGTGTAAAAATATGGCTGGTTGGGTGACCTTGGTTTCTTTTAAGTCTTCTGCAGACCCTTCAAACATAATGTCGGTGATGTTGAAGCCTAAAATTTCATTGGCTTGTTCAAAGAGTTCTTGTGCTAAAGGTGAGTTTTCGTAAAGGTCTAAGCCCATTCCTGAAAATTGTGCGCCTTGCCCTGGAAATATGTATGCGTTCATTTTAGTTAGTTTTTTGTGGGGCTAAAATAGGAATAAATCTTTAGAAGAAGTAACTATGTTTTTTGAAAGTTCTGAGTTTTGCGTTAGGGATTGCAGTGGAAAGCCCACAGCTTGTGCGCCCTAGCGCAGAAGCGAGGACTTGTAACGAAAAGCCCGACTTTTTGCGATCCTGCAAGGTTTCTAAAAACCTTGTAGGTATGAGTAAAAAGTAACGCCCAAATTATTACATTATAAATTCCCAGTTGCCGCCTCAGCACAACGCTCCCCATCCATGGCTGCAGAAACAATACCACCTGCATAACCACCACCTTCTCCACAAGGATATAAATTAGAAATTTGAGTGTGCTGTAATTGCTCGTTTCTAGGAATGGAAACTGGCGATGAGGTTCTGGATTCTACACCAACAACATTGGCCTCTTCGGTATAATACCCTTTCATTTTTCTTCCGAAAGCTTCAAACCCTTTTCGTAATCTACCACCAATAAATTTAGGCAACAAAGAGTGCAGTGGCGCTGATTTTAATCCCGGTTGGTATGATGTAGGATTTAATTCCGGCGATAGCTTTCCTTCAACAAAATCTGTTAATCGTTGCGCGGGTGCTGTCTGACTTCTGCCACCTGCAGTGAATGCTAAACGCTCTAATTTTTTTTGGTATTCTAAGCCTTTTAATGCGCCAAATTGTTCGTATTTGTGTAAGTCTGTATCGGCATTTATTTCAACTACAATTCCAGAATTAGCATATAAATTATTTCGTTTTGAGGGCGACATACCATTTACAACCACTTCGCCATTGGCGGTAGCAGCAGGTACGATAAAACCGCCTGGACACATGCAAAATGAATATACGCCACGGTCTTTAACTTGTTCTACTAAACCATAAGAAGCTGCTGGGAGTAATTCATGGCGATCACCAGAGCAATGGTACTGTATAGAATCTATAATATGTTGCGGATGCTCAACACGAACGCCCATAGCAAAGGATTTTGCCTCAATAGCAATGTGTTTTTTATGAAGTAGATAAAAGATATCGCGTGCAGAATGTCCGGTTGCTAAAATGACTTTTTCAACTGGTATTTCTTCGCCATTTCTAAGTTGAATGGCTTTAATTTTATGGTCTTTAATTATGAAATCGGTGACACGCGTTTCAAAATGAATATCGCCACCATATTTTAAAATAGTTTCGCGAATATTCTGTACCACTTTTGGTAATTTGTTGGTTCCAATATGCGGATGTGCGTCAATTAAGATTTGATTTGTAGCGCCATGAAACACAAGGTTTTCAAAAATACGACGTACATCTCCACGTTTTAAACTTCTGGTGTAAAGCTTACCATCACTATAAGTGCCTGCTCCGCCTTCGCCAAAACAATAATTAGAATCTTCGTTTACAAAATGGTCTTGGTTTATGGCTTTTAAATCTCTACGGCGGTCTTGCACGTTTTTACCACGCTCTAAAACAACGGGTTTAAAACCGAGTTCGATACAGCGTAAAGCAGCATACATACCAGCTGGACCAAAACCGATAATATGGATAGGTTTGGCCTTTGAAACATCTTTGTAATCAAATTGATAGTCTGAAGTTTCTGGAAGCGGTTCTTTAATATATACAGCAACTTTATAGTTTAGAATAATTTTAGGCTTTCTAGCATCAATAGATTTTCGGAGTATTTTAACACCAGTGATATCTTTTCGGTCTATCTCTAAGGTAATCGCAGATTTTAAAACTAAAATATCTGGTTGTCCCTCTTCTTTGAGTGAAATACGAAGCTGTATGTCTTTTACCATGAGGCAAAATTAAGGAAATTTAGAACAGGAGTTTTAAAAAAGAATTTTTGAGTTTTGTTTATTTTTATGATAAAGTCAAATTACTTCCTCTCATAAGTCAAAAACGAAAACTCATAATCATGCCCTTCATCTTTCTTATGAAATGTATTTGCAGTTTCTTTCCAAACGGTAGAATCAATTTCTGGAAAATAGGTGTCTGCATCAAAATCATGATGCACGCGTGTTAGTTCTATTTTATCGACTAAACTCATGGCTTGCTTGTAAATTTGACCACCACCAATAATAAAAGGTTGAGAATCGTTTTTTGAGGCATCAATAGCATCTTTTAAACTATGCACGATAATAACACCTTGAGGCACATTGTAATCTCTCTGACGTGTAATAACAACATGAGTTCTATTTGGTAAAGGTTTCGGGAAACTTTCAAACGTTTTCCGTCCCATAATAATATGATGCCCATTTGTAAGTGCTTTAAAACGTTTTAAATCATTACTTAAATGCCAAATTAATTTATTTCCTAATCCAATAGCGTCATTCTCTGCGGCAGCAACAATAATGGTGAGCTCAGATTTTGTGCTTTTAGTTGTTTTATTTTGAGTGTCATTATAAACCTCACTTTGCGCCATTAAAGTTTCCTCTTTAACAAATCCTGCCTTAAGTTTTTCAATACGTTCTTGCTGTTTGGCAACTAATTTATCAAGTTGTTCTTTTTCCCATGCTTTACCCATAAATTTATTGGTAACAAACACGTTTAATAGGTGGTATATAAATAAGAATAGCCATAATAGAATAGCAAATACAAACCAATCAATATCAAAGAGTTTAAAATCTTTTCCAATACCTAAAACGGTATTAGCAATAATTAAAAAAACAGCACCAATTAAAAAGATGACAAAATGCGCATACAACCGCTTTTTTTGTTTTATACGTTTTTGAGCATTTTCAATAAGCTCTAATTGGTTTTTATCTATTTCTGGTATGGATTTCTTTTTTCCGAACATATTAGTAAAATAACAAGTGTAAAGTTAAAGTTTTTTACTGATACTTAATACAAAATTAAGAGACTTAAAAAATAGCTGTTAACGAAAACGTTTTAGTGCTAAAAACCATTGATAATCAGATATAAACGTGAATTTTTAGTTGATAATAATTTAAATTTTATACTAATTTTTTGTTTACTTTAATTATTTGTTAAACACAAATTGCCAAATTGATAATTCTTTAGAAGTAAAAGACTTAAATAGTTATGTGTAATAAATAGTTTATAAATTTGCAGTGTAATAAAACCTTTAAATAAAATACTTTAAATATAATATTATGGCTATTAAAAAACAATTTTTGAAAAGTAAACCAGTTTGTAAAGTAACATTTTCTATACCTGCTGAAGACGCAAAAAAAGTATCTGTTGTTGGATCTTTTAACGATTGGAATGCTAAAAAAGCACCCCTAAAAAAATTAAAAAATGGAACTTTTAAAGGGACCCTAGATTTAGAAGCAGGGGCTTCTTACGAGTTTAAGTATGTTGTTGATGGCGTTTACGTAAATGACGAAACTGCCGATGCTTATGCATGGAACGATTTTGCTGGTGCAGAAAATGGTGTTATAAACTTATAATAACTTCACTACATAAAGTTTAAAAGCACCTCGTTTTGGGGTGCTTTTTTTTGTTCCCTTGAGGGGGCTTTAGGGGTGTTTTAAGTCAAGAATTTAAAAATATTTTGGGCGTTACCCTAAAGGGTCGGGCTTTTCGTTACAAGTCCTCGCTTCTGCGCTAGGGCGCAAAAGCTGTGGGCTTTCCACTGCAATCCCTAACGCGGGTTGTTAATTTACTTGATTTATAAAAAACTTAAACAGCAACAACGCCCTTAATATGAGGGTGCGGATTATAATCTACCAAAGTAAAATCTTCGAAATTAAAATCAAAAATATCTTTAATTTCAGGATTAAGTATCATTTTTGGTAACGGACGAATATCTCTTGATAATTGTAATTCTAATTGTTCATAATGGTTGCTATAAATATGCGCATCTCCAAACGTGTGTATAAATTCTCCAGCTTCATAACCACAAACTTGTGCCATCATCATAGTAAATAAAGCATAAGAAGCAATATTAAAAGGGACACCCAGAAAGATGTCTGCACTTCTTTGGTATAACTGACAAGATAGTTTGCCATTTGCAACATAAAACTGAAAAAATGCATGGCAAGGTGGTAAAGCTGCTTTACCATTAGCAACATTTTCACTAAAACTTTTTGAAGTATCTGGTAATACCGAAGGATTCCAAGCAGAAACCATCATTCTCCGGCTATTCGGATTGTTTTTTAGAGCATCAACAACTTCTTTAATTTGGTCAATCTCATCATTGTTCCAATTGCGCCATTGGTGCCCGTAAACGGGTCCTAAATCCCCATTTTCATCAGCCCATTCGTTCCAAATACGCACGCCATTTTCGGTAAGATATTTAGTATTAGTATCACCTTTTAAAAACCAAAGTAATTCATAAACAATAGATTTTAAATGCAATTTTTTGGTGGTAACCATAGGGAACCCCTCACTCAAATCAAAGCGCATTTGATGTCCGAAAACACTTTTTGTTCCCGTTCCTGTGCGGTCTCCTTTTTCATTGCCGTTTTCTAAAACGTGTTTTACTAAGTCGTGATATTGTTTCATAATATTCCCCATGAAAATGGGGATCTCTTTTAATTAAACTTGATTTTTATAATCGAATCTCTTCGTAAGTTACTTCGACTGCGCTCAGCATGACAAAATACTGTTGATAAAAATAGAGAAAATAAGCAAAGATAGAGGTTCGTTTTTCAAACAAAATATCAGAAGTTATTAACGAATTTAATTTACGCTAAGGTTTCCCTTTTGGGGAATTAAAGGGGCTTTTTAACCAATAATCATACCAGCAATAGTAGCCGAAATTAATGAAGCAATGGTGCCCCCAATCAACGCTTTCATGCCAAATTTTGAAAGTGTTTTGCGTTGTCCTGGAGCTAGAGAACCAATACCACCAATTTGAATACCTATAGATGCAAAATTTGCAAAGCCGCAAAGCATATAGGTTGCCATAATGATAGATTTTTCGTAATTAAGATGTATGGCATTAGATGCCTCTTTTAAATCTCTTAATTGGATGTAGCCTATAAATTCACTAGCGGCTAATTTAATACCTAGTAGTTGCCCCATTAAAGCCATATCTTCTTTGGCAACACCAATAAGCCACATTAACGGAGCAAAAACATAGCCCAATATAAGTTCAAGAGATAAACCAGTATAAGACGTGTTATTGGTAATCCAACTATTTACTGACGAAACATCACCAATCCAACCAAGAATTCCATTAAGCATAGCAATAAACGCTACAAATACCAAAAGCATGGCTCCAACATTAACGGCTAGTTTTAAACCTTCAGTAGTACCGTTAGCGATAGCATCAAGAATATTCGACCCTATTTTTTCTTGAGACACAGAAACATCTGTATTAACAGCTTCGGTTTGTGGGTATAATATTTTTGATATTACAATAGCTCCTGGAGCTGCCATGACTGATGCTGCTAATAAATGTTTTGCGTAAAATAATCTTAATATTGGGTCATCACCTCCTAGAAACCCAATATATGCTGCTAATACCGCGCCTGCAACAGTTGCCATACCGCCAATCATAACTAAAAGCATTTCGGACTTATTCATTTTCTCTAAATACGCTTTTATTAGAAGCGGTGCTTCGGTTTGTCCTAAAAAGATATTTCCAGCAACGCTTAAACTTTCGGCACCAGATATTTTTAGAGTTTTTGAAAGTAACCAAGCCATTCCTTTTACTACTTTTTGAATGATGCCTAAATAAAATAAAACTGAAGTTAATGCAGAAAAGAATATGATGGTTGGTAATACTTGAAAAGCAAAAATAAACCCAAACGTATCCATGTCTACGACTAAGCCTTCAAACAGAAATTTACTTCCAGCTCTTGTAAAGTCTAAAACACTAACGAATAAACCACCTATAAATTCAAAAATCGTTTTAATCAATTCAACCTTTAAAACACCAATAGCAATAAGCAGTTGAAAGGCTAAACCAATACCTACAATTTTCCAATCTATGGCTTTTCTGTTACTACTAAAAAGGAAGGCAACAAAAATTAAAGTAATCATCCCTAAAACACCGCGCCATAAACTGTTTACGGAAAATCCTTGACTAGGAATTAAGGGGGTATTAGTTTGGTTACTGGAAGTAGTTTTAGAAACAGTAAGTACTTCTGCTTCTGAAAAATTTATTTGTGCTGAATCTATTAAAATTGTTTCAGTATTGGAAATGGTTTCAATTGTTTCGGAGACTTCTGTTTTATCTAAATCTTGAGCTATTATCGTTGATGTAAAACATAAAGAAATAACAGCAAAAAGAAAAAACAGTTTTTTCATAATAAAAATTAAGGATTACTCGCGTTGTGACATTTCATCACGGATATGAGCTGCTTTTTCATAATCTTCGTTAGCAACTGCTTCTTCAAGTAATGTTTGAAGTTCTTCTAAAGATTTTCCTTTAAAATTCTCACGGGGTTCGTTAGGTTCCAATTCATTGGCAACTAATTCGTCCATTAAAATACTATCTTGATTTTCATCGTCTTCATCTTCCTTTTTAGGGTTCACTTTTAAGTAAATACCAGCTTTGTCAAGAATGTTTTTATAGGTGAAAATTGGTGCTTGAAAACGAAGCGCTAATGCAATAGCATCACTAGTTCTGGCGTCAATAATTTCTTCAATTTTATCGCGTTCGCAAATTAAACTTGAGTAAAAAACACCATCGACTAACTTGTGAATAATTACTTGTTTGACAACAATATCAAACCTATCAGCAAAATTTTTAAATAAATCGTGGGTTAATGGGCGTGGTGGACTAATTTCTTTTTCCAAAGCTATTGCAATAGATTGAGCTTCAAAAGCACCAATAACGATTGGTAGTTTACGGTCACCATCCACTTCATTTAAAATCAAGGCGTAAGCGCCATTTTGGGTTTGGCTATATGATATGCCTTTTATATTTAATCTTACTAAACTCATAATTTATAAAAACACAAAGAACTGCTTAAATTAGAACTTTACCAACTGCACAAGGCATATTAAGTCAAAATGCTAATTTAAGCAGTTCTTAAGTATTATACCAATTATAATTTAAAATAACCCATTTAATTTGTTTCTATTTCATCTGAACAAACTATAATTCAAATTATTTATAACTCATTTTAAACCGTAATTGGTTTCACAAAAATTACTGTTGTGCTTTGAATGCTTTTAATTTTTCTATAAGTTCTGGAACGACTTGAAAAGCATCGCCAACAACACCATAATCTGCAGCTTTAAAGAAAGGCGCCTCAGGATCTGTATTGATAACTACTTTTACTTTTGAAGCATTAATACCCGCTAAATGCTGAATAGCTCCAGAAATACCAATGGCTATATATAAGTTTGATGCTACAGGCTTTCCTGTTTGTCCAACGTGTTCACCATGTGGCCTCCACCCTAAATCTGAAACTGGTTTAGAGCAAGCTGTTGCTGCGCCTAAAACATCAGCAAGTTCTTCAATCATGCCCCAATTTTCAGGTCCTTTTAATCCACGCCCAGCAGAAACTACTATTTCTGCGTCTGCTATAGTTACTTTGTCTGTAGCTTTATCAATGGATTCAACAGTAACTCCTAATTCTGGAATTGAAGGCGAAAAGTCTTCCTCAGAAGCACTTCCACTATGTTCAACTAAACCAAAAGCATTATTTGAAACTCCAACGATTTTTACGTCGGTATTAATCTGAGACATTTCAAAAGCTTTGTTTGTAAAAGCAGTGCGTTTTATAGTAAATGGGCTTGCGTTAGATGGTGCTTCAACAACATTTGAAGCGTAACCTGCTTGTAAACCAACGGCTAGTAATGGCGCTAAATATTTACTATCTGCTGAAGAGCTTATTACGACAACTTTTGCACCTTCTTTTTCGGCAGCCTGTTTAATAGCAGACGCATAAGCATTCGCATTAAAATTATCAAGTTGCGAATTGGATATATTTAAAATTTTATCCACTCCATAATTGCCCAAAGTAGACGTGTCGTTGGCATTTATTGTAACTGCCGTAACTGTTGTTCCTAATTGATTAGCAACCGCTTTTGCATAGGAAGCTACTTCGAAAGCTGCTTTTTTGAAAATACCTTGTTCTGATTCTGTATATACTAAAACTGACATAATATATTTTTCTTTTTATCATTCCCGTTTAGACGGGAATCTTATTATTTTTTTTTCTCCCCAAACACTCTCCTTCGGAGGGGCTTTGAATTTGTTTGTATTATATACCGAAAAATGGATTCGGTTTTTAGTCACGTTTCCTCCGCAATGATTTTCCCTCCTTTGGAGGGAATAGGGGAGGCTTATATCACTTTAGCTTCATTGTGAAGCAAGCTTATTAATTCGTCTAAATTATCTGGGGATACTAACGTAACGTCCCCTTTTTGAGCGGGTTTTTCAAATGAAACCGAAGATGTTTCAGGTTTCACACTCACAGGTTCAACAATATTTAAAGGTTTTTTACGAGCCATCATAATACCTCTCATATTAGGAATTCGCAATTCACTTTCTTCTACCAAACCTTTTTGTCCGCCAATAACTAAAGGTAGTGATGTTGAAACCGTTTCTTTACCGCCATCAATTTCTCTAACCGCTTTAACAGAAGTACCGTCAACTTCAAGTTCAATACAATTATTTACAAAATTGGCACTAATTAAACCAGCTACCATTCCTGGAACCATACCACCATTGTAATCAATAGATTCACGACCAGCAATAACTAAATCAAAACCACCACTATTAATAACGTTGGCTAATTGTTTCGCCACAGAAAAACCATCTGTTGCAGGTGTGTTTACTCTAATGGCTTCATCAGCGCCAATAGCTAATGCTTTACGAAGTGTTGGTTCTGTTTCTGCACCTCCAACATTTGCTACGGTAACACTAGCACCTTGTTTTTCTTTAAACCACATAGCTCGCGTTAAACCAAACTCGTCATTTGGATTAATAACAAATTGTACCCCGTTAGTATCAAATTTAGTATTTTCATCACTAAAATTAATCTTCGAAGTAGTGTCTGGAACGTGACTTATACACACTAATATTTTCATAATTTTTATGTATTAAAATGTCTTATTTTTTTGAGAGTACGAAGTTAATTATTTTATTCTGAATATTTACTATGCATGCATAGTAAATTTTAAAAAAATCTTTTGAAAGGGTATCTCATTTATTGTTATTTTTGTGATTCGAATAAAAATAAATTTTAATGAAGACAATTCAATTTAGAGAAGCTATTTGCGAAGCGATGAGCGAAGAAATGCGCAGAGATGAAAGCGTATATTTAATGGGAGAGGAAGTGGCTGAGTATAACGGTGCTTATAAAGCATCAAAAGGGATGTTAGATGAGTTTGGTGCTAAACGCGTTATTGATACACCAATTGCTGAGCTTGGTTTTGCAGGTATAGCTATTGGCTCTACAATGACTGGTAACAGGCCAATTGTTGAGTATATGACCTTTAACTTCTCTTTAGTAGGAATTGATCAAATTATAAACAATGCCGCGAAAATAAGGCAAATGTCTGGTGGGCAGTTTAAATGTCCAATCGTTTTTCGTGGGCCTACAGGGTCTGCTGGTCAATTAGGAGCCACACACTCCCAAGCTTTTGAAAACTGGTTTGCAAATACACCTGGTTTAAAAGTGGTTGTGCCTTCAAACCCTTACGATGCCAAAGGATTATTAAAAGCTGCTATTCGTGATGACGATCCCGTTATTTTTATGGAAAGTGAGCAAATGTATGGTGATAAAGGTGAAGTGCCAGAAGGGGAGTATATCATTCCAATTGGTGTTGCAGAGATTAAACGCGAAGGTACAGATGTAACGATTGTGTCTTTTGGTAAAATTATTAAAGAAGCCTACAAAGCTGCTGATGAATTAGAAAAAGAAGGCATCTCATGTGAAATTATAGATTTACGTACCGTTCGTCCTTTAGATAGGAAAGCAATTGTTGAATCTGTAAAGAAAACAAATAGACTTGTTGTTTTAGAAGAAGCATGGCCTTTTGGAAATGTAGCTACTGAAATTACATACTTAGTACAATCTGAAGCATTTGATTATTTAGATGCTCCAGTTGTAAAAATTAATACAGCTGATACTCCAGCGCCATATTCTCCTACTTTATTGGCAGAATGGTTGCCAGATTACACGGAGGTCATTAAAGCTGTAAAAAAAGTAATGTATAAATAAATCATATTTTTTCACGTTATATAAACTTCATTAGCACGATTGTTGATGAAGTTTTTTTGTATTATGAATATCAGATTAATTATTGCCCTTTTCTTCCTCGGTATATGTTCTGCATTTGCACAAACCAAAGTGAGTGGTTATGTATTTGATGAATATAATGAACCTGTATCTTTTGCAACCATTATTTTTAGTGGTTCTACTCATGGAACCATAACTGATGAGTACGGAAAATTTTATTTAGAATCTGATGAAACTTGGGAAGCTTTAACGGTATCTTTTATTGGTTATGAAACTTTAAATATTCCATTAGATAAAAAGGTGAATTATAATTTAAAATTCACACTTAAAGAGGAGGCTGCACAATTGGACGCTGTAGTTATCTTATCTGGAAAGCAATCTAAAAAAAATAACCCTGCAATAGATTTGCTCAGAAAAATTTGGGCAAGTAAACGAAGCAATGGTTTAAAACAATTTAAGCAATACGAATACGATAAATACGAAAAAGTAGAATTCGATTTAAATACTATTGATAGTGCACTTATTAAAAGTAAACTGTTTAAAGGCATGGAGTTTGTCTTTGAAGAAGTTGATACGTCTAGCGTAACAGGAAAAACATACTTGCCAATTTTTATAAACGAAGCCGTTTCTAAGGTATATGGCGATAACATTATTAATAAAAATAAAGAAGATTTACTAGGGAATAAAAACTCAGGGTTTAGTGATAATCAAATTATTATTGACTTTATAGACGATTTGTATACAGACTTCAACGTGTATGATAATTATTTGCAGTTTTTCGATAAAAGTTTTGTGAGTCCCTTGTCGAAAACAGGAATTAACACCTATAATTATGTTTTGTCTGATAGTTCATTTATTGATAATAAGTGGTGCTACAATATTATATATTACCCAAGGCGAAAAAATGAATTAACTTTTAAAGGTGATTTTTGGGTAGCAGATACTACCTACGCTATTAAGGAAATTAATCTTCAAGCCTCAAAAAGTGCGAATATAAACTGGGTAAAAGAGATTTATATCGAGCAAGAGTTTGAGGTATTAAGTGATTCCCTTTTTCTGGTAACTAGAGATTATATGCTCTCGGATTTTGCTTTTAATAAAAAAGAAAAGTCACGTGGGGTTTACGGAAAGCGCACAACCTTGTATAATAATTATAAGTTCGATATTGAAAAAGATAAAAAATTCTACGAAAAGGATGTTTATAATTACGATAAAGATATTTATAACAGAGATAATAAATTTTGGTCTGAAAATCGACTAGAAAAATTAAATAAAGATGAGCAGGGTGTCTATAAAATGTTAGATACTTTAAAAACGGTTAAAAAATTTAAGCGTCTTTATAACTTAGGAAGTATTCTAGCGTCTGGTTATATTGAGTTTAATACGTTGCCTTTAGATTATGGACCTGTATTTTCAACCTTTGGATTTAATGAAGTTGAAGGTATACGTTTGCGAACTGGCGGAAGAACTTATTTTGGACCTAATGATTTATGGCGACTAGAAGGGTTTTTAGCTTATGGATTTAATGACGATAAATTCAAATATGGTATTTCAGGGAAATGGTTACTTGATAAAAAGAGCCGACTGATTATCTCTGGAGGAAACAGGCGAGATGTAGAGCAAACAGGGGCTAGTTTAACAACGAGTACCGATGTTTTAGGCAGAAGTTTAGCATCTTCTTCACTAGTAGGAACGGGAGCTAATGATAAATTAACAAATATCAATTTAACTAGTGTAGCTATTGAAGCAGAACCTTGGCAAAATGTTATTTTTAGACTAGGCGGAAACTACAGGACTTTAGAATCTGCATCACCAACATTTAGTTTAGATTACAATACGCCAACAGGAATTGAATCAGAAATTAAACAATACGAAACCAACTTGTCGGTATCGTATTTTCCAGGTCGAAAAATGACTGGTTTTGGTGTTGAACGAAGAATAGCTAATGATGATTTTGCACGCCTTTTTGCTCAAGTAACTCGAGGTGATAAAAGTATTTTTAATAGTGATTTTGATTATACTAAAGTACAATTTTCATACACACAACCCTGGCAAATGGGCGGTTTTGGAAGATTGAATACTACTATTGAAGCTGGAAAAACTTTTGGCGATGTACCACTTGGTTTATTAAGTGTCATTCCAGGAAACCAAACCTATTTTTCAATTTATAACACCTTTTCTCAACTTGATTTTTATGAGTTTGTTTCAGATACGTATGCATCATTTCATTTTGAACATAATTTTAACGGTCGCTTGTTTTCAAGAATTCCTTTTCTAAGAAAATTAAACTTAAGAGAAATTATAAGTGTTCGAGGTGTAATAGCTGATATTTCAGCTGAAAATATCTCCTTAAGTAACGTTCCAAGCAATCCTAATAATCTTCAGTTAATAGCACCTTCTTCAGAACCTTATTACGAATACAGTTTAGGTATTGGTAATATTTTTAAAGTTTTTAGAATCGACTTTAATTTCAGAGGAAATTATAAAGATGAGGTGCTTTACCCAGATGCTAGAAAGTTTGGTGTAACAGGTAGTTTTGGGTTTTATTTTTAAACTACTTATTCTTTCGCTTTAATGCTTCTTTACGCATAGGCATAACGTCTATGGTGCTGAATAGTGCTTCACAGGTTAATAAATCACTTTGTCTTAATTTGATGCCACCGTCTAAACCAATTAATATAACTTCAAAAGGGGTGTTTGCTGTTTTGAATATTTTGTAGAGTTTTGATGAATCCTTCCATTCTTCATCCTTCAAGCCTGTAGTATAACTATGTTTTTTTATTTGGTAAACAATAAGTTTACGGTCTGTAAGTCCGTTTTCGTGTGTTTGCAATGTTTTAATTTGATTTTGAAAAGTGATACTATCTGAATCATCCGTTATAATTAATAAAACTCGGTTTTTCCATTGATGTGATGCTATGTTTTGAGACATACCCTTAGTAACGTTTATAATTGAAATTATAAAAAATAGGATTTTAAAAATCTTCATTTTTTTGGAACTTTTTTGGAAGGTTCGTTTACCGTTGATGTGTATGGAAAGTTGCGTGGTTAAGCAACTAAGTTAGCAAACATTTACGAACCTGTGAATATTCCGCAGGAATATTCGCAAGTAGGGAAGAACCTAGCAATTAGTTATACACGGCTTAAGTTAGGCTGCGTTTGTTCTAGGTAATTTATTTTCATCTTTTCTGAAAACAAAATTATTCAGTTTGAGAGAATTTCTACAAGCGTTGCTTATTCTATATTCTCGAATACAGAACCTTAGATAATATATAGAAGGTGATGAAATTAAAGTGATTATTGTAAAAATAAAGTAAGGTGACGCTGCCGTCGTTGGCAGAACCGAACCAAAGAAAAAGATAGAAAGAAGCAAACAATTAATAACTGATATTGAGAAAACTGTAATAAGAATTTTTCTTTGCCAGCGTTTCATCTCCAACTGATATTTTTTTATCAGCTTCCTTTTTTCTTTTGAAATCATACATTACGTGTTTTCTGCGAATCAAAATTAACACATAATCATCTAGCTATTAGGTATTTACTTGTTTTGTTGTTAACAATATTTTGGAATATATAGCATAAATTATTAATATCTTAATAAGATATCCTATTTTTATTGTATTTATGATGGAATATATCGTTATATTCTATTTAATTGTAAATATGTTATGAAAAGAGAAATAAGAATATATATATTAAAAGGGGTGAAAATTGATTTAGAAAATCAGTCAAAATCTGAGTATAATAGCTTAATCAAGGTCCACGCTTTTTATACAAATTTAAAGGAACTGTATGATAGCTTTGATTCTGATACGATTCAATCTTATTCGACAGTTGCTTCCCACATTCAAAAAGATGGTTTTTATCGAATCAGAGATGGTAAATATCGTTATGGTGAATCATTTGAAAGCTTTAATGAAATTACCATTACAAGGGCGTTAGCAAATAGAATATATCATAAAAGAACTTCAATTTCGCTTTCCGATTTAATACTAAAAGAGGCAAGCAGAATTAGTGAAGATGGTTTTACCGTTTTTAAGTGATTCAATGCTGCCTAATGTTTAGCAGATATGAAATCGTTTTAATGTTTTATATCTGACGGTAAACGAAGATAGCTGAAAATTTTTACAAAGTCAAGTTCTAAAAACAAAAAAGACCACCTGAAAAAGTGGTCTTTTGAAATCTATATTAGCTTCAAATTTTATAATCCAAAAGCAGCTTTCACTTGGTCAATATAATCTAATCTCTCCCAAGTAAATAATTCGACATCAAGCGTTACGTTTTCACCATTAGGCTGATAAAAAGTTTTAGTAACCGTTTCATTTTTACGTCCCATGTGTCCGTAAGCTGCCGTTTCGCTATACATTGGCGAACGTAATTTTAAACGTTCTTCGATTGCAAAAGGACGCATATCAAAAATTTCAGTTACTTTTTTTGCAATTTCGCCATCAGTCATATTAAAACCGCATGTGCCATAGGTATCAACAAAAATCCCCATAGGTTCAACTACACCAATAGCATAACTAACTTGCACTAAAATTTCATCTGCAACACCTGCAGCTACTAAATTTTTAGCGATATGTCTAGTCGCATAAGCAGCACTTCTGTCTACTTTACTTGGGTCTTTTCCAGAAAATGCTCCACCACCGTGAGCACCTTTTCCGCCGTAAGTATCAACAATAATTTTACGTCCTGTTAAGCCCGTATCGCCATGAGGTCCACCTATTACAAATTTCCCAGTTGGGTTGATATGATAAGTGATGTCATCATTAAACAATTTCTGAATGTTTTCAGGAAGATTAACAACTACTCTTGGTATTAAAATAGCAACAATATCTTTTCTGATTTTTGCAAGCATAACTTCGTCTTCATCAAAATCATCGTGTTGGGTTGATACTACAATAGCATCAATACGCTGCGGAACATTGTCATCACTATACTCTATAGTAACCTGACTTTTAGAGTCTGGTCTTAAATAAGAAATTGCTTTATTTTCCCGTCGTAATTCTGCAAGCTCTTTTAAAATTCTGTGCGACAAATCTAATGCTAACGGCATAAAGTTTTCGGTTTCGTTTGTCGCGTAACCAAACATCATGCCTTGGTCTCCGGCACCTTGTTGTTCTTTACTACCACGATCTACGCCTTGATTAATCTCCTCAGATTGTTCGTGAATTGCAGAAAGCACACCACAAGAATTACCGTCAAACATATATTCGCCTTTGGTATATCCAATCTTATTTATAGTGTCTCTAGCTATTTTTTGAACATCTAAATAGGTTGTGGATTTTACTTCTCCAGCAAGTATAACTTGTCCTGTTGTTACTAAAGTTTCGCAGGCTACTTTTGATTCTTTATCAAACGCTAAAAAATTATCAATTAAAGCATCACTAATTTGATCTGCTACCTTGTCTGGGTGTCCTTCAGAAACACTTTCTGAAGTGAATAAATAAGCCATATTTTTTATTTTATCGTAAGATTTGACGATAACGTCGAAGGAAGTTTACACTGCCTTTAGCATTTTTGCTTGTGCTGAACTTGTTTCAGTATCTTTTAAAGATAATATTGAAGAAATAAGTTTAATACAAAGAGGTTGCAATCAGTCAAATCTTTCCTCTATTATTTTGTGAGCACAAAAGTAAAAAAATAAAAGAATATCTAGGTTGATTTTTTGTTTTTTCAGTAAATAATTGGCTGTTAAAATTTATTTATTAATATTTGTACCACTAAGATGAAAAAACAATTTTTAAATAGCATTTGTGTCATTGTAATTGTGAATATTTTACAACGTTAAGGGATGGTATTTTAGAAAAATAACTTTTAGAAGCCTTCCTGATTTTGGAAGGCTTTTTTTATGTATTTTTTTTCGTTTTTGAACATCATAAAATAAATGATTTAAAAACTTGAATATCAGTATATTGCATGATTTTTATGGGCTATGAATTTAACCTAAAAAAGTAAAGGTTATTCTATTTAGAAACTCTAATAAATTAATTTCGACAACTTGTTTAATGTAAATTGAATAATTTTTATTAAAAATCTTAAATAAGCAATAGAATAATCAAAAAAAAAGGAAAAAAGCGAATTTTTTTGTAACAAATATGAAAAAACTTAATAAACATAGTAGAAGGTTAACGCAAGACGAATCTCAACCAGCTTCTCAAGCCATGTTATATGCAGTTGGTTTAACTGATGAAGATATGCAAAAGGCCCAAGTAGGTATTGCTAGTACAGGGTACGACGGGAATCCATGTAATATGCACCTAAATAGTTTGAAAGATGAAGTGAAAATTGAATGTAATATAGCTGGATTAGTTGGCTTAGGCTTCAACACTATAGGTGTAAGTGATGGTATTTCGATGGGAACATCGGGTATGAATTATTCGTTGGTTTCTCGCGATATTATTGCAGATTCTATCGAAACTGTAATGAACGCTCAAAGTTATGATGCATTAATTGCTATTGTGGGTTGCGACAAAAACATGCCTGGATCTATAATTTCTATGTTGCGTTTAAATCGTCCATCAATAATGATGTATGGTGGTACCATTGCGTCAGGAAAATACAAAGGAAGAAAATTAAATATTGTTTCTGCTTTTGAGGCCTTAGGTCAAAAAGTGGCTGGTGAAATTGATGAAGAAGAATATAGAGATATTATAAAAAGCGCTATCCCAGGAGCAGGAGCTTGTGGAGGTATGTATACCGCAAATACTATGGCTTCAGCTATAGAATGTATGGGTTTTGCATTGCCTTATAATTCTTCAATCCCTGCTGAAAATCCTAATAAATTATCAGAAAGTGAAAGGACAGCTAGGGCCATAAAAAATCTTTTGGAATTAGATTTAAAACCATTAGATATTATTTCTAAAAAATCTATTGAAAATGCGATTGCATTGGTTAATGCCTTAGGAGGTTCTACAAATGCGGTTTTACACTTTTTAGCTATAGCACATGCTGCAGATATTGATTTTACATTAGAAGATTTTCAACGTGTTAGTGATAGAACGCCGTTAATAGCCGATTTGAAACCTAGCGGAAAATATTTAATGGAAGATGTTCATGGTGTTGGAGGTACTCCTGCAGTGATGAAATATCTATTAGATAACGGCTATTTGCATGGTGATTGTCTAACCGTTACAGGAAAAACATTAGCCGAAAATTTAGCAGATGTTGATGCGCTTACGTTTGAAGATGATAGTCAAGATGTTATTTTTCCAAAAGACAAAGCATTAAAATCTTCAGGAAACTTACAAATTCTTTACGGTAACTTAGCCTCTGAAGGTGCTGTAGCAAAAATATCAGGAAATGAAGGGCTTTTGTTTGAAGGAAAAGCTGTCGTTTATGATGGAGAACAAGCTGCAAACACGGGAATTTCAAATGGCGAAGTAGAAAAAGGAGACGTTGTTGTTATTCGTTATGTAGGTCCTAAAGGCGGGCCAGGGATGCCGGAAATGTTAAAACCAACCTCATTAATAATGGGTGCTGGTTTAGGAAAATCTGTAGCGTTAATTACAGATGGTCGTTTTTCTGGAGGAACACATGGGTTTGTCGTCGGGCACATCACCCCAGAAGCTCAAGAAGGAGGAGCTATAGGTCTATTGAAAACGGGTGATAAAATTAAAATTAGTGCCGAAGATAATTCCATAAACGTATTGCTTTCTGATGAAGAACTAGCAGAAAGAAAATCACAGTGGATTCAACCGGAATTAAAACACAAAAAAGGAATTTTATATAAATATGCAAAATCAGTAGCATCAGCTTCTAAAGGCTGCGTAACTGACGCATAATAAATTGTTATTTCTGCGCAGGCAGGAATCTCATCATTAAACGTTGAGAATATGAAAACACAAACAATTAACAATAAAAAAGAAGTGGCAGAAAAAACGCAACGTATAACAGGTAGCGAAGCTATTGTAAGAAGCTTGATGGCGGAAGGCGTTGATATTCTTTATGGATATCCTGGAGGTGCTATTATGCCGGTTTATGATGAATTATACAAATTTCAAGATCGAATTCATCATGTATTAACTCGTCATGAACAAGGTGCGGCACATGCGGCCCAAGGGTATGCACGTATATCTGGTAAAGTAGGAGTTGCTATGGCGACATCTGGTCCAGGAGCAACTAACTTAATTACGGGAATCGCAGATGCTCAAATAGATTCTACACCAATCGTATGTATTACAGGGCAGGTGTTTTCTCATTTATTAGGGAGCGATGCATTCCAAGAAACCGATATTGTTGGTATTTCTACACCAGTTACTAAATGGAATTGTCAGGTAACAAAAGCTGAAGATATTCCAGAGGCTATTGCTAAAGCATTCTATATTGCGAAAAGTGGACGACCAGGACCTGTATTGGTTGATATTACTAAAGATGCTCAAGTTTCTGAGTTAGACTTTAAATATGAAAAATGTACGGGTATAAGAAGTTATAAGCCTATACCTAAAACAAGTCAAGAGTCTGTTAACGCTGCCGCAGAATTGATTAATAATGCTAAAAAACCCATGATTGTTTGGGGGCAAGGTGTTGTTTTAGGGAAAGCTGAAGCAGAACTTAAAGCTGTGATAGAAAAAGCTGGAATTCCTGCGGCATGGACTATTTTAGGTGCTTCGGCATTACCAACATCGCATCCTTTAAATATAGGTATGGTTGGGATGCATGGTAATTATGCGCCTAATAAATTAACGAACGAATGTGATGTGTTAATTGCTATAGGGATGCGTTTTGATGACCGTGTTACGGGGAGTTTAGATACCTATGCAAAACAAGCTAAAATTATTCATTTCGATATTGACCCTGCAGAGATTAATAAAAATGTTCAGGCCGATGTTGCTGTTTTAGGTAATTCTAAAGAAAGCTTAGCGATGCTATTAGATGCGTTGAATAAAAACGCACATGAAGCCTGGTTACAAGAGTTTAAAGATTTATATGCTATTGAATTTGAAAAAGTAATTAAAGGCGATCTCCATCCTACGAAAGAAGGGTTGACTATGGGTGAGGTGTTAAAGCAAATAAATGTTGAAAGTAAAGGTAACGCAGCAATTGTTTCGGACGTAGGGCAGCATCAAATGATTGCTTGTAGATATGCTGATTTCAACGTTTCAAAAAGTAATATTACTTCTGGAGGATTAGGCACTATGGGGTTTGCACTTCCAGCAGCTATAGGCGCTAAAATGGCAGCGCCAGATCGCGAAGTAGTAGCGATTATAGGAGATGGAGGTTTCCAAATGAATATTCAAGAGTTAGGTACTATTTTTCAGCAAAAAACAGCTGTTAAAATTGTGGTATTAAACAATGAGTTTTTAGGAATGGTGCGTCAGTGGCAACAATTATTTTTTGATAAGCGTTACGCGTCTACCGAAATGACAAATCCAAATTTTATAGCTATTGCCGAAGGGTATTATATAAAAGCGAAAAAAGTAACCAAACGTGAAGAATTAGCCGAAGCTGTAAAAGAAATGATGGAATCAAAAGAATCCTATTTCTTAGAGGTTTGTGTTGAAAAAGAAGATAACGTATTTCCAATGATTCCATCGGGAGCATCAGTTTCAGACGTACGTTTAAGTTAATAAAGTAGAATTAAGAATTGAGAACAATGGATTAAGATAAGTAAGATAAAAGCAGTATTTTTTCAGCGAAAGCGACAACACTCTTTTTTCTAATATCTTTTTTCTAATATCTTTTAAAAAATGAAAGAAGACATACAATCATTTACAATATCAATTTATACCGAAAACAATATCGGTCTATTGAATCGTATTTCTGCTATTTTTCAGCGAAGACACATCAATATTGAAAGTTTAACAACTTCACAATCTGAAATAGATGGTGTAAATCGCTTTGTAATTGTTGTAGACATGACCGAAACGAATGCATCTAAAATTGTTAAACAAATTGAAAAACAAGTTGAAACAATAAGAGCTTATTATCACACTGAAGACGAAACCATATTTACGGAGTCTTGCATGTTCAAGATTAAATCTGATTTGTTGTTTAATGAGCCTCAAATTCAGAATATAATTAAAGAGAGTAACACAACAATTGTAACAGTAAACAAGGAGTTTTTTGTACTAGAAAAATCTGGGCGACGAAACGAAATTGAGTCATTAAGACGAGATTTAAACGCGTTTGGTATTATGCAATTTGTTCGCTCAGGGAGAATTGCAGTAACTAAAGATCAAATGAAAATAACGGAATTGCTAACGGCATCCAAATAACCAATAATTACAATTAAATATAAAATGGGAAATTATTTTAACACATTATCGCTAAGAGATAAATTAAATCAATTATCGAAGTGTAGATTTATGGACGCTTCAGAATTTACAGATGGAGTAAACGCTTTAAAAGGAAAAAAAATAGTAATCGTTGGGTGTGGTGCTCAAGGTTTAAACCAAGGGTTAAATATGAGAGATTCTGGTTTAGATATTTCTTATGCATTACGTGATGCTGCTATTGCTGAAAAGCGTCAATCTTTTTTAAATGCTTCAGAAAATGGATTTACAGTTGGAAATTACCAAGAGTTAATCCCTACAGCAGATTTAGTATTGAACTTAACACCAGATAAGCAACATACAAATGCAGTAAATGCAGTTATGCCCTTAATGAAAAAAGGAGCAACATTATCTTATTCTCACGGTTTTAATATTGTTGAAGAAGGTATGCAAATTCGTGAAGATCTTACTGTAATTATGGTGGCGCCAAAGTCTCCAGGTTCCGAAGTTCGTGAAGAATATAAGCGTGGTTTTGGTGTACCAACATTAATTGCTGTACACGAAGAAAACGATCCTGAAGGAAAAGGTTGGGCACAAGCTAAAGCTTATGCAGTAGGAACTGGAGGAGATAAAGCAGGTGTTTTAGCATCGTCTTTTATTGCTGAGGTAAAGTCTGATTTAATGGGCGAGCAAACTATTCTTTGTGGGTTGTTACAAACGGGTTCTATCCTTTGTTTTGATAAAATGGTTGAAGAAGGTATTGATGCAGGTTATGCTTCAAAATTAATTCAATACGGTTGGGAAACTGTAACTGAAGGTCTTAAATATGGTGGTGTAACTAACATGATGGATCGTCTTTCTAACAAAGCAAAAATTAAAGCTTTTGAATTATCAGAAGAATTAAAAGATATTATGCGTCCGTTATTCCAAAAGCATATGGATGATATTATTGAAGGTCGTTTTTCTGCAGGAATGATGGCAGATTGGGCTAATGATGATCATGATTTATTAACTTGGAGAGCAGCAACTGCTGAAACTAATTTTGAAAAAACACCTGCTGGTAATGTTGAAATTTCAGAGCAAGAGTATTACGATAATGGCGTATTAATGGTAGCTATGGTAAGAGCTGGGGTTGAGTTAGCTTTTGAAGCGATGACAGATTCTGGAATTATTGATGCTTCTGCATACTACGAATCATTGCATGAAACACCACTTATTGCAAATACCATTGCAAGAAAGAAATTATATGAGATGAATAGTGTAATATCTGATACAGCAGAGTACGGATGTTATTTATTCGATCATGCTTGTAAGCCTTTATTAGCAGATTTCATGAAAAACATCAAAACAGATGTTATTGGAAAGCCTTTTGCTAAAGATAATGGCGATGGTGTTGATAATGCTAAACTTATTGAAATTAATAAAGTATTAAGAGAGCATCCAGTTGAAAAAGTAGGTGAATTTTTAAGATCATCTATGACGGCTATGAAGCCAATTGTATAGTAACGAATACAACTAAACTAAACTATATTTTTTAAAACCTGTTAGATGTTATCATTTTGACAGGTTTTTTATTGCAGTAAATCGTAACTTGCATTAATGTTTTGTTTTATAAATGATAAAGAATGAATCAGGAAAAAAAAACATATTTTCCTAGTATAGATAGCGTAAAGGCTGCTGCTAAAACTATAAAAAAAGTGTCGTTAGTTACGCCTTTAAGCCTTAGTTTAAGATATTCAAAACAGTACGATGCTAATATTTTTTTAAAACGCGAAGACTTACAGCAAGTACGTTCTTATAAAATAAGAGGTGCTTATAATAAAATTAGCTCACTAACCTCAGATGAATCTAAATCTGGAGTAGTTTGTGCCAGTGCTGGAAACCATGCACAAGGCGTTGCTCTATCATGTAAGTTATTACAAATTAAAGGCACAATTTTTATGCCTGCTCCAACACCAAACCAAAAGCTAGAACAGGTAAAAATGTTTGGAGAAAATTTTATAGAAATTAAGCTTGTTGGTGATACGTTTGATGATGCTTATCATGCAGCTATGTTGGAATGTGAGTCTTTAGATAAAACATTTATTCATCCTTTTAATGATGAAAAAGTTATTGAAGGTCAAGCAACTATTGGTTTAGAAATTTTAGAACAATTTAAAGAACCCATTGATTATGTTTTTGTTGCTGTTGGTGGTGGTGGTTTAGCAGCAGGTTTGTCAACAGTTTTTAAAACCTTATCTCCAAATACAAAAATTATTGGTGTTGAGCCAGAAGGTGCGCCATCTATGACAACTTCAATAAAAAACAATAAAAATACAACACTTCAATCTATTGAAAAATTTATAGACGGAGCAGCTGTAAAACGTGTAGGCGATTTGAATTTTGAAATCTGCAAGAAAAATTTAGATGCTATGATTACTGTTCCAGAAGGGAAAGTATGTCAAACTATTTTAGACTTATACAACAGAGATGCTATTGTTGTTGAGCCTGCAGGCGCATTGAGTATTTCGGTTTTAGATTTTTATGCAAAAGAGATAAAAGGAAAAAATGTAGTTTGTGTTGTTAGTGGGAGTAATAACGACATTACAAGAACACCAGAAATTAAAGAGCGGGCGTTGTTGTATGCTAATTTAAAACATTACTTTATTATTAAATTTCCGCAACGTGCAGGGGCTTTAAAGGATTTTGTAATTCATGTTTTAGGTAAAAATGATGATATCACATATTTCCAATATGCTAAAAAAACAAACCGAGAAAATGGTTCTGCTCTAGTTGGTATTCAGTTGAAATCTGCTTTAGATTTAGAACCCTTAATTAGTAAAATGAAAGCACAAAATTTTTATGGTGATTACTTAAATGACAAACCAGATTTATTTCAGTTTTTGGTGTAAATTTTTATTTTTTATTTTTTTCAAAAAAGTATGAAAATGCGAAATCGTTTGCGTTATAAAACTTATACTTATTTTAGTTTCAATGACTGATTTAAAGTTATTTTTAGTTATTTTGATATTAGTATTTTAATCTAAATAGATTATAGGATTCTATAAACTTTAGGTTTTTACATTAAATTCAGAATTATGAAACACCCTTTTACAGAAATTCCAGAAGCTTACAAAATTAAATCTCTTTTACATCAAAACACATACCTTGTTAATGGCGAGCTTAAAAATTGGGAAGGAGATACTGCTGAAGTTTATTCTACTATTTCATCTACTTCAAAATACAAGCAAACGCTTTTAGGAACAATTCCCCAACTTGGTGAAAAGGAGGCTTTAGATGTTCTTGATTCTGCAACTTCAGCTTATGATAATGGAAAAGGACTTTGGCCAACAATGAAAGTTGGTGATAGAATTGCCTGTATGGAGACCTTTGTTGAACAGATGAAAACAAAGCGTGAAGAAGTTGTAAAATTACTCATGTGGGAAATTGGCAAAAACTTACCTGATTCTGAGAAAGAATTTGATAGAACAGTCGATTATATTTATGATACTATTGAAGCTTATAAGCAAATAGATAGAGACTCAGCTAAGTTTGAAAAAAACTCTGGAGTTTATGCGCATATTCGTCGTGGACCATTAGGAGTCGTTTTATGTTTAGGGCCTTATAATTACCCTTTAAATGAAACTTTTACATTATTGATTCCTGCATTAATAATGGGGAATCCTGTAATATTTAAACCCGCAAAATTAGGGGTTTTATTAATTTCTCCGCTATTGGAAGCTTTTCAAAGTAGTTTTCCAGAAGGTGTCGTAAATATTGTTTATGGACGTGGTCGTGTTTTGGCAACGCCAATTATGCAATCTGGAAAAATTGATGTTTTGGCTTTAATTGGAAATAGTAAATCTGCTAATGCTTTACAATCTCAGCACCCAAAAGGAAATAGGTTAAGGATGGTTTTAGGTCTGGAAGCTAAAAATCCAGCTATTGTATTACCAGATGCAGATTTAGATTCTGCTGTAGATGAATGTATTGCTGGAACGTTATCTTTTAATGGGCAGCGTTGTACAGCATTAAAAGTATTATATGTCCACGAATCTGTAGTCGAAGAGTTTAATAGACGATTTGCATATAAGGTAGACCAACTTAAATTTGGAAATCCATGGGTTGAAGGCGCTAAATTAACACCACTTCCAGAGGAGGATAAACCAGGATATATTCAAGAACTAATTGATGATGCTAAAGAAAAAGGGGCTAAAATTTTAAATAACAAGGGAGGTGAAACTTCCGAGAATTTTATATTTCCAGCGGTATTATATCCAGTAACCAAGGATATGAGGGTTTACAAAGAGGAGCAATTTGGTCCTGTTGTACCTGTTATTTCATTTTCTGATATAGAAGAACCACTTGATGATATGGCAGAATCTAATTATGGTCAACAAGTCAGTTTATTTGGTAAAAATGTACAAACACTATCTCCCTTAATTGATACGCTTGTTAACTTAGTTTGCCGTGTAAATTTGAATAGTTCATGTCAACGTGGACCCGATGTTTACCCATTTACAGGAAGAAAAGATTCCGCTTTTGGTACGTTAAGTGTTCACGATGCCTTACGCTCTTTTTCAATAAGAACTTTTGTCGCATCAAAGGATAATGAATACAATAATGCTATTTTGGAAGAATTATTAGAAAAGAAAACATCAAATTTCATTAGTACAGATTATATATTATAGACAAAATCTCTTAATTTTGAAAAAAAATAAGTTACGTTTATGAAAGAAATTAAAATTATTCTGTTGGCCGTATTTTCAATCGCCTTAATCAGTTGTGGTGGTAAGGAAGAAAAGAAAAAAGAAGGATTTAGTTATGAAAAAAAACCTGAGGTTTCTACAAAAGTTGAAAGCAATCCTAATGATGTTGTTATAACATCTAATGATGCTATGCAATTCAACAAAAAAGAAATTAAAGTTGAAGCAGGTAAAAAAGTAAAAATCACTTTAAGACATATTGGTAAAATGGATAAAAATGTGATGGGTCATAATTTTGTTTTACTTAAACAAGGTGTTGATTTAGTAAAATTTGGTAATACAGCTGCTACCTTCCGTGATAATGATTATATTCCTACAGGCACAAAAGATGTTATTGCATACACGAAATTAATTGGTGGAGGAGAAACTGCTGTTATTGAGTTTGATGCTCCTGAAGCTGGCACTTATGATTTTTTATGTAGCTTCCCTGGGCATTATGCGTTGATGAAAGGAAAATTTATTGTGGAATAATACTCCAATAAAAAAATATTTTAACGAGGCTGTCTAAAAAGGCAGTCTCTTTTTTATTGTTTTAGATTTTAAAAAAAGTATTGGTTTTCGTATCTTAAAGGTATGAAAAGCAACATCGTTTGGAAGACGAATAGTCAGTCTCAATTAAGTCTTCTCCCACCAAGTT
>NZ_JAQWOO010000084.1 GCF_029245835.1 Algibacter sp.
TTAACCCTATTACAATCAAAAAACATGGCAGAAAAGCTAAAAGTATTTTTAAACATGGGCTCTCTTTCTTAGCTAGTGTATTGTTAAACACTGAAAATCAAATGAATACTAATATATTCCATTTTTTGTCATGTACTTAGGTTATTTTTAATAAAATTTTATTTTTTGAGTTTAGTAAATAATTTAGATAACATATTATTTAAAAATACTATTTTTTACTTGGTACTATCCAATATGAATAATAATAGTCTTGAAATGGCAAAAGGTATTCCGTAACTGGAATTGCTGACCAACTATTAACCCCGCCAATGCCATTAACAAATCCGTCAATGTTAAGATAAACTTCAGGCCTCGGATTTAACAACCTACCATGGCTTTGTGTTGCAAATTTATCAGGACCTGAATCTAAATCTTCTCTTTTGAAATGCGAAGCTGAAAAATTTAAATAATTATCCCCATAAAATTTTAAAGAGACCCCCTTGTCATTAGTTAACTCTACCCAACGCACGTCTGTTCTATTACCATTATCTTGAGGTCTTGCATACATGGTAAAAAGTTCATTAATATCCTTTCTATATAAACCAACTAAGGTGTTATTTTTTCTATCGGAATAGGACTCAATTGGACCACGTCCATACCAAGATGTTTGTTTAAAATTTTCAGATAACACAAATTCATTTCCAAATTTATAGAGGTTTGAATGTGCCCCTTTCGGAAGTTGTCCATTAAATCTCCTTACAAATTTAGCCTTTGGATTTATACCATTTATAGCTTTAAAATCATTACTAATATTTATTATTCCATTTGAAAATAAGGTATACGTTTGTATATATTTAGCGTCACCATTTAACAGGTCTTGATAAAATTTTAATATTATACGCCCTTTATTATTTTCAATTAACTCATGCCTAATTTGAATATTCTCTTTTCCAACAGTTAACCATTCTCTGTAAATACTATGGGTATTTGCGCCGTAATCATTATCCGTTGGGGCTCGCCAAAAGTTAACTTGCGCCCCATTTAAAATAACTTCATCCCCCTCATAAATATATGAACTTATAGTTCCTGTTTCCGTATTAAATTGTACACTAAACGAATCGTTAAATAGTGTTATACTATTTTTATCAAGTTTCTTTGAAATAGGTTTTTCTTGTAAATTAGGGTCTGGCAATTTAACTTTTTCACTATTTAATAAAAACTGAGCCTTAGCTATTTCAAATCCAGATTCCAGGAAAGGTTCATCTGATTTTAGGGTTACCGATAGATTTAAAAAGTATTCATGGTTTTGATTTACAACTGTTTTAAAAGGAATTTCCAACATTTTTGTTTCTTGTGGCTCAACTTGAAGATTGTTTATAATGCCCTGTTCTGTCGCAACACCATCTTTAAGGATAACCCAGTTTAGTTTATAATTAGACAGATCTCTAAAGAAATACCAATTCTTTATATTTACTTTATTCTGCGCTAGTCCTTGTTTATAAAATTTTACATTCTGAAGTATTTTTTTTGCTTCATATAAATGAGGATTAGGTGTTTTATCAGCTCGTATTAATCCATTATTTAAATAATTATGATCACTAGGTGTGTCTTGCGGGCCATAATCACCTCCATAAGAAAAATAAGGCTTCCCATCCTTTTTTTCTAAAAATCCTTGGTCTTGATAATCCCAAATAAAACCCCCTTGTAATTTATCGTATTTTTCAAACAAATCCCAGTATTCTTTAAATCCGCCCAAACTATTTCCCATCGCATGGGCATATTCACAAAGAATCATTGGACGCTTTTGATTGTCATCTTTTGCATAATCCTCTACCGTTTGATAGTTTGCATACATAACCCCAATAACATCGGTATTCCACTCATAACGTGCGCGCTCGTAATGCACAAATCGGGTAGAGTCTAATTCTTTTGTTCTCAAATAGGTTTGGTAAAAGTTGTATCCATTTCCTGCCTCATTACCCAAGGACCATGCAATAATTGATGGATGGTTTCTGTCACGTAGTATCATGCGCTCTGTTCTCTGCAAATGGGCTTCGAGCCAATCTGGATTGTTGGCAAGTGTTTTATCTAAATCATAACCTATACCGTGAGATTCTATATTGGCTTCATCGTACACATAAATCCCATATTCATCGCACAACTCATACCAATACGGAGCATTTGGATAATGGCAGGTTCTAACGGCGTTAATATTATTTTGTTTAAAGATTTTAATATCCTGTAACATATTTTCACGACTCATAACATGACCCATTTTATAATCGTGTTCATGTCTGTTTGCACCTTTAATTAATATGGGTTGTCCGTTTACTAAAACTTGTCCGTCTTTGATTTGTATGTTTCTAAAACCAATTTTTCTAACAATGGCTTCTGTAGTTTTTCCTTTTTTATCCAAAAATTCAATAGATAAGTTGTAGAGATTAGGAGTTTCTGCTGTCCAATGTAAAACATCAGGAAGTGTTGCTTTAAAGGATGTTTTTAGTTGTTTGTTTTTATTAAAAACAACGGGTTTAATAGCACTGTATAAAATATCATTACCATGGGATAAGGCTACTTTTAAAGCGCCTTTAAATTTAAGCAAATCAACATTATCAATATCCACATCCAAAGTAAACAAACCCTTTTTATAGTCAGTATCTAAATCTGCACCTACTACAATATCATGAATATGAACTTTAGGTGTTGCATATAAATAGACATCACGCTCAATTCCTGATAAGCGCCAAAAATCCTGATCCTCTAAATAACTACCATCTGACCAACGGTAAACTTCTAATGCTATGTTATTTCCACCGGGTTTTACATACTCTGTAAGATTAAATTCAGCCGGTAATTTAGACCCTTGGCTATACCCCACTTTTTGTCCGTTAACCCAGATAAAAAAAGCAGATTTTACCGCACCCAAATGAATTTTTATTTCATTGCCCATCCAATCTTGTGGAATTGTAAATGTTCTTTTATATGAGCCTACGGGATTATAATTGTCCGGAATATCTGGCGGGTTAGGAGTTTGTTTGTAGCTAAAGGGATATTCGATATTAAGATAAATAGGCACACCATATCCTTGTAACTCCCAATTGGATGGCACTGGGATATCATCCCACTTTTCAGTATTATAACTTTCTTTGTAAAAGTCTTTTGGTCTGTCTTTTGGACTGCGTGTCCAATTAAATTTCCAAATCCCGTTTAGAGTTTTATATTTTTTTGAGGCTGTTATATCGTTTTGTTTTGCTAATTCGGCTGATTCATAGGCGAAAAAACTAGCGCGTGCTGGTAGCTTGTTTATCTCAACAACTTTAGGGTTCTCAACAATAGAATCTAAAGTTTGCGCATGATTTTTAATGCCGACCATTAGGCTAATTATCACTAATAGTATATTTGGTGTTCTTTTTGTTTGCATAATATAATATTAACTAATTTTGGTTTTTACTACTTTTAAATGCTTTATTATATTTAGAAAACCCTGGTTCTATGCCTTGTTTCATTTGGTCGATAACTTCTGGTTTTTCAAGTTTCAACCAATTGAGCAATTGCAAGGAATATGCTGGAGTACAATTTTCCCAATTAATGGGATCCATACCAAAATCGTGATATTTGGCATTCCAATCTAAATAATAGCCTTGCATTTCGTCTGCAACAGTTTCATATTCAGGTAGATCAATTAAATTTTTTGTTTCATAAGGATCGTTTACAATATCATACAATTCTTCCTGAGGTTTTGAATCGGCAAAAAATGTCGCCTGCAAATCTGTGAGTTCATTTTTTTTATTCAAATCTCTCATAATATGAAGAGCAGGTCTGTAAAATTCTAGATATGCATGATGGGCATCATGGGATTGATTGGTGATATTGTTTTTAATATATCTATATTTATGGGTTGTAATGGCTCTAGATTGTTCTACAACTTCATCCCATAAATCTCTTGCTGAATACACATATTTTCTAGGTTTTTTATCTTCTTTAATAATCGATTTGGCAGTCATATAATTAGGTAAAGAAATTCCTGCTGCATCTAAAATAGTGGCAGCCACATCAAAAGAAGCTACTAAGCGTGAGTCTTTTTTACCCTTTGTAATTTTTGCTGGCCAATTCACTATCAATGGCAAATGCAACCCAGATTCATACAAATAGCCTTTTCCTCTAATATTGCAGCGGCCATTATCCCCTATAAAAATGATGATGGTATTGTCACGCATTCCTTTTTTATCCAAATCGTCAAGAAGCAATCCTACTTCATGGTCCATATATTCAATTTGGTCTAAATATTTTGACCAATCTTCTCTAATTATTTTTGTATCTGCAAAATATGGAGGGAGTTGAATACTATCCGGGTTCACTCTATGTGCAGATTTACTACGGATATCATTCCACCAATCGCCTCTATGCGTTACATCTAAAGTAACTTGAGCAAAAAAGGGCTGGTCTTCGGGTGTGAATTCATTTTTTTTATCAAACAAACCAAATTCGGTTTCTCCATCCCAATTGCCAAGGGCTTCGTGTTTAAAATTTACATCAATTTTTCTGCCACCACCTTTTACCAACTTGTTTCCAATAATACAAGTATAGCCAGCCTCTCTTAAATAAGAGGTGATGGGTTTATAAGGCTTTGATAAAGGAATATTTCTGTTCGATCTGTGGTGTTGGGCATTAATAATATTTTGATGCACACCCGTAATCATGTTTGATCTACTTGGAGAGCAAATAGAATTGGCACCGTAAGCATTCATAAATTGAATCCCTGTTTTTGCCAATGCGTTTAATACTGGAGTTTTTACTGCTTGCATGCCATAACACTCTAAATCTGTACTCATATCTTCCGATAGAATAAATAGAATATTTGGTTTTATAGGTGAAGTCTCCATTTGAACACTGGAAATTTGCTTTTGACGACAACTCACCATTGACATCAGAAGAAAAAAACAAAATACTAGATTATTATTATTCATTATTCAAAGTTTAGGTTCAGAGCAAATAGCTGCGTTGTATTTTACAAATTTGATGAATGTATCATAAACATCTATCTCAAATACTATCCCCTACAAATCAAAAATTATCATTTATCAAAATATTTTCGTCAGATACAGAACAATATGGTAACTTTCAGTATAAATAAAACATGAGATAAAATTTGGGTGGTATTAGATAAGTATTGAATTGAAAAAACAGCAATTGCCTAATATTTTTGTATTATAATTTGATTAAAATGAAAAGCCATAAAAATCAAGTCATATTTTGTTTTAGAAAAGGGCTGCAATCCCTAAATATTTACGGTAACTAAAGCGTATAATTTATCATTCGTACCGAGAATTTAAACAAATAATTAATTAGAAATAAAAAAAATAAATACAAATACCAGAAACCAATCATTATGAAAACAATATATCGGTTTATTATCTCATTATTTGTGGTTTTAATGGTCATAAGTTGTGAGTCTCAAGACAAAAACACTCCGGAACAACCACCAAATGTATTGTTTATTATGATAGATGATTTAAACGATTATCAAGGTGTTTTTGGTGGTCATCCACAAGCTAAAACACCTAGTATCGATAAATTATCGCAATCTGGAACCACATTTATAAATGGGCATACTAATGTACCCGTTTGTCAACCTTCTAGAAATAGTTTGTTTACTGGAATATACCCCCATCGCTCTAGAGATTTTGGATGGACACCGCATTTCAAGCAAGCTGTTTTAAAAAATCATAAAACCTTTATAGAGCTCTTTAAAGAAAACGGATATAGAACTTTGGGCACAGGTAAATTACTGCACGCTAATGTGAGAGCGTATTGGGATGAGTGGGGCGTACCAGAAGGTATTAACTATGGTCCTCATGCCTACAGTGGTATTGATGAAAAAGGCAAACGAATTATGGGACATTCATCGGTGCCAGAACCTTTTAGAAGCATCAATGTGGTTGATGGCTCTTTTGCACCACTTTCCGACACACCAGTAATTTCTGATGGGAATGGAGGTTTTAAAGAAACCGGCTGGACATATGGTAACAAACCATATCATTACATTGATGATACTAATCGAGATTTAATGCCAGACGAACAACATGCACTTTGGATTGATGAAAAAATAAAAGCATTAGAACAAACTGAAGAAAATAAACCGTTTTTTATGGGTGTAGGTTTTGTTAAACCACATACCCCCTTATATGCACCTAGAAAGTATTTTGATATGTTTCCCTTAGAAGATATTATCATGCCAGAAATAAAAGAAGGCGATGCTGATGATTGTTTTTACTCTAGTACTTATCCACAAACAGAAATGGGGTTAGCCTATTATCAAAAATTAAAAGCCGCCTATTCAGGTAAAGATGAAGGATTACGAAAATTTTTACAAGGCTATTTAGCCTGCGTGGCTTTTGTTGATGACCAAGTTGGTAAAGTTATGGATGCCTTAGATCAAAGCCGTTTTAAGGATAACACCATTGTGGTTTTAGTAAGCGACCATGGTTGGCAAATGGGCGAAAAAGACTATTTATATAAAAACTCCCCCTGGGATGAAAGTACGCGCATTCCTTTTATAATTCGCGACCCGAATCGATCAAAACAAGGTGATAAAGTAACTCAAGCAGTATCCTTAATAGACCTATTCCCTACGCTTAAAGAAGTATGTCAATTAGAGGGTAATACCAACCAAAATAAGACGCAACAATTAGATGGTTTTAGCTTAAAACCATTTTTAGAAAACCCCAAAACCGGGACATGGCAAGGACCAAATGGTGCTTTAACGGTATTAGGCGCCGGTATTAATAAACCCATAAAAGGTATTGGTTTTAATAGTAATCCAAGTGCTTTATGGCATATCCAAATTACTAAAGATTTGGACACATCGTATGTTGCACGGCAAAATTACACCTACAGAACTAAAGACTGGAGGTATATTTTGTATCGTAATGGTAAAGAAGAGCTCTACAACCATAAAACAGATACGCACGAATGGGAAAATTTGGCGATGGATTCAAAATATGCAGACGTAAAAGCTAAGTTAAAAACCGAAATGTTTGAAATCCTTAATTAAATATCTTTACTAAGCTAAAATTTCACATAACGCGCTACCAATGTAACTGTAGCCGAAAAAATTCTCTATTTATTAACAACTAAAATGGTAGCTGTTTCAGACACCGAAATCAAATCTTAAATTATTTTTTTGATTTCAGTTTTTTACGCTCTAATTTGTTAAATAGTAGAATTATAATAAAGCGCTGTTATATGCGATATAATGCCAATGTATTTAAAATCTACTTCATAATGAAATGGCATCTCTATAAACTACAACGGTAACTATTTTGCATATGTTATGACCCTTCCACCTTTGATCATACATTTTGAATAAATATATAGCTATAGAGACATCTTTTAAGGATAAGATATATATAAAATGTTGTGATCTTAAGATGTGTAGATTGAAATAATTAATATGTAAAAGCTAAGTACATGACAAAAAATGGAATATATTAGTATTCATTTGATTTTCAGTGTTTAACAATACACTAGCTAAGAAAGAGAGCCCATGTTTAAAAATACTTTTAGCTTTTCTGCCATGTTTTTTGATTGTAATAGGGT
>NZ_JAQWOO010000095.1 GCF_029245835.1 Algibacter sp.
TTCAACGGTTATTCAAACAGAAAGCAGAGGACTGATACGCACGATAGGGCTAACCTAGTTAGGGATATAGTTCACCTCTGTTTTCTTTTGAATAAATTTAAAAATTTATTTCAATTACAAACTAAAGGTTAGGGATTGCAACGGCATCCTTTTTTGTGCTTAATAATATGTTTGATTGAATGCTTGCATTTAATGGATTCAATTTACTTGATGAGATACTGAAACAAGTTCAGCACAAGAAAGATATAGTGTAAAGCCCGACCCTTTGGGTAACGCCCAACCTATTAATAAACTTCTAAAAACTAATCCCTTTTATCTTCTTGTAATCTAATATTGCCTTACTATCGGACAGTAAAGAGACATAATAGCATACGCTAGACAAACGACTATATAAGCTTGAATTATTAATTTCTAATGTTTTAGGCAAACCTTTTAAAATAAGTTTGTCGTAATTTGAAGCGGTGTTGTTAAAACTATTATTTACGGCGTTTGTATAGGTGCTTAAAAGTGTATTTATAACACCATAGCCAGCAATTTCTTTATCGACTACCTCTGTAGATTGGTAAATATTTTCGATACTAATTTTTATAATATCTTTTATTTGTGCTTCGTATTTGCTTTTATCTAGAAGGGCGCAATCGAAATTGCCATTTAAAATAGCGGCTTCGTGCTGCATAAAAATATCAACCGCTTCGTTTATTAGTGTTCCTATGGCCAATGCACGCAGATACCCTACACGATCTTCTTTGGTGGAAAGCGCATAATAGTTTTCGGGCTTTATGGTGTTTCTAATGATTTTAGATAGGTATTCTAGCGCAAATTCTTCTTGAATTAAGCCTAAGTTTATACCATCTTCAAAATCGATAATGGTGTAGCAAATATCGTCTGCTGCTTCTACTAAATATGCGAGTGGATGGCGTGCGTAACTAACATCTGTATCCGAACGTTTTAGCAATCCTAACTCGTTTGCTACATCTTGAAAGGCTGTTTTTTCAGATTGGAAAAACCCATATTTTTTATCGGCAATATGTTTTGTTGGTTTTTTAGGCAGTGATTCTTTTGGGTATTTCATGAATGCACCAAGGGTGGCGTAACTTAATCGGATACCGCCTTCTCGTCCTGCTCTACTTTCGGTTAGAATTTTGAATCCGTTGGCATTACCTTCAAAATCGCATAAATCTTGATATTCCTTATCGGAAAGCTGACTTTTAAAAGTTTTGCCTTGTCCTGTTTTGAAAAATTCACCAATGGCTTTTTCTCCGGAGTGCCCAAAAGGTGGGTTTCCTATATCGTGTGCTAAAGCTGCAGCAGCCACAATAGCTCCAAAATCGTTAGTTTGATAGCCATGTACACTTTGTAAATGCGGATGTTTTTCTAATAATTTTTGCCCAACCCGTCTCCCAAGAGATCGCCCTACTACACTAACTTCTAAACTATGTGTTAATCGAGTGTGTACAAAATCGGTTTCCGATAACGGGATAACCTGTGTTTTATCTTGAAGGCTTCTAAACTCTGATGAAAAGATAACACGATCGTAATCTACCTCGAAACCTAAACGGGTTTCGTCTTGTTCTTTTCTTATGCGTTTATTAGTGTCGCCAAAGCGTTTTAAGGATAGTAATTGTTCCCAGTTCATGGTCTTATTTTAAGCAGAGGCAAGATAAAAAACATCTTGTTAAAGCGTCTTCTTAATCTTAACTTTTTTAATTGTCCCATTTCTTAACATTAGGATAACATTTTAATCATAGTTGTTTAATGATTTGGTAACACCCTTTTTTGAGTTCTGATTGTATGTTTGCAAAAGAATTAAGAATTATACATGAAACAGGTTTTATTTATCCTCATCTTTTTTATCTCTGCATTATCTTTTGCGCAGGAGAATACAGGTACTATAAGCGGCAATCTATTAGATTTTGAATCGAATAACCAACCTTTAATCTTTGCGAAAGTTTTAATTAAAGAAACGGGTACTGAAGTTTTATCAGATGAAAAAGGGTTTTTTAAGTTTGAAAACTTAAATGATGGTGAATATACTTTAGTAAGCAGCTTTACAGGTTATGAAACTAAAGAATCAAAAATAAAAGTAGAATCAAATCAAACAACTACCTTTAAAATAACACTTGAGCCTAGTACTATTTCTTTAGAGGATTTAATGATGGCGGTTGCTAGTGTTGACAAACCTCAAGCATCTGCAATAAACAATTAGTCGGTTAATCGCTTACACAACAATATATAATTTTAAAAAGCAGTTTTTCTTAGAAAAACTGCTTTTTTGTCTTATACTATTTACTAATTGAATCACTGTAAAAAAACCATATTAAATACTTCTGAGATTAGGTAGTGACTAAATCTCATTTTAATGTTAACATAATGTAAACTAACACAAAAAATACAGCTACTTAGTTAACACTAACCTAACGCTTTTATTACGGTTCTTTAATCCACAGATAACACACTATTTACAAAACGGTAGTTTCTTTGCGGCAAGAATTAAAACAAAAATTTATTTAAGAATATTTAAAAAATTAAACTCATGAAAAAATTATTTTTAACCTTATTAATTGCATCTTCTTTACTATTTAGCGGATGTTTTAAAGATGATGACACTCCAATTATTATAGAAGAGATTACTATAATACAAAGTGGTAATGATACTGATGGAGATTATGAAACAGTTGCTGTAACTGGAGCCATTACTTCTAATACAACTTGGACAAACGACAAGGTTTACGAATTAAACCAAAAAGTTGTTGTTGACGGAGGTGCTACATTAACTATAGAAGCTGGAACAATAATTAAAGGAAAGCCTGGTACAGGTTCTTTAGCTTCAGCACTTATTGTTGCTAGAGGATCAAAAATTAATGCTGTTGGCACAGCAACTAACCCAATTATATTTACATCTACAAGTGACAATATTGTACCTGGTGAAACTGCTGGCACCAATTTAGATGAATCAAATAGAGGCCTTTGGGGCGGTTTAATCATTTTAGGTAATGCACCAGGATCTTTTAAAGGGGATTTATTAGAAGTACAAATAGAAGGAATTCCAGCCGATGACACTTTTGGTTTATATGGTGGTACAGTTGCAGATGATGATTCAGGAATAATTAAATATGTGTCTATCCGTCATGGTGGTGCTTTAATTGGTGAAGGAAACGAGATTAACGGTTTAACTCTTGGTGGTGTTGGTAATAAAACAGTAATCGACCACGTAGAAGTTGTTGCAAACGTTGATGATGGTGTAGAATTTTTTGGAGGTACTGTTAATGCATCAAACTTATTAGTTTGGGCTGCTGGTGATGACGCTATAGATATCGACCAAGCTTATTCTGGTACTATAGACAATGCAGTAGTAGTTTTAGGTGAAGCATCTGACCATGCTTTTGAAATTGATGGACCTGAAGGGACTGCTACTGATTCATTTATATTACAAAACGCTACTATAATCGGAAATAATGTCACTGCTAATGGTGAATATGCTGATTACAGAAGTGGTGCTATGGGAGAAACAAACAACATATATGCTTACGATTTTAAAGCAGAATCTGATGTTGAGTTAGATAACGATGGTGTTGCAACTAATTATAACGATGGTTTATTAACATTCTCTGCTTGGGAAATCGTTTTACCAACAGGTGTTACTGCCGTAGAAGATATTTTTGTAAACAAAGCAGAAACGGTTACAGTTACAGGTTTTGGCTCTCACGCTACTGCTGTTGCTAAAGGGGCTGCTACTGTTGGAGCTAATACAGCAATCCTTAGCTGGACTTATGCAAATACAACTGGTGGATTAGGATTCTAAACAGAATCATAAAAACAATAAAGTACTTATACTACTGCTTACATATTAAATAGTAAGCAGTAGTTTACAAATTATATATATGAAAAAAGTTTATATAGTTCTTACTCTATTATTTGGTTCAATATTAAGTCTTACAGCGCAAGGAACTATTGCTGGTAATATACTTGATGGCGAATATAATAACGAACCAATGGCATTTGCCAACGTTTTAGTAAAAGGGACTACAATTGGAACAACTTCAGATTTTGATGGAAAATACCAGTTATCTTTAGATGAGGGAACTTATTCTATTCTCTTTTCTTTCGTTGGTTATGAATCAAAAGAAATTAGTGATGTAGTTGTTAAATCAGGTCAAGTAGTCGACTTAGACGTTGTCTTATCTTCAAACTCTTTAGATGAAGTTGTTATTACAACTAGTATTAAAAGAAATACTGAAGAAGCCGTTCTAAATATCCAGAAGAAATCTGTGACACTTTTAGATGGTTTATCAGCACAAAGTATAAAATCTAGTGGAGCAGGGTCTCTTGCAAGTGCAGTAAAGGCTGTTCCTGGAGTTTCTGTAGAAGGTGGTAAATATGTATACGTAAGAGGTCTTGGAGATCGTTATACAAAATCAACTTTAAATGGTGTTGATATTCCTGGTTTGGACCCAGATAGAAATACGATTCAAATGGATATATTTCCAACAAATATTCTTGATAATATCATAGTTATTAAATCTGCAGCTGCAGAATATCCAGCAGATTTTACGGGTGGTGTTGTTGATATTGTAACTAAAGATTTCCCAACTAGATTTGAAGCGTCTGTATCTTTAGGTGCAGGTTATAACCATAGCATGCATGGTAAAGATAATTATTTGAATGGAACAGCCAGCGATACTGATTTTTTCGGATATGATGATGGCACTAGAAATGTACCTATAAACAGATACCAAACTATTCCTGGAACTTTTGAGAACAGAGGCTTACTAACATCGTTAACAGGTCGTTTTAATAAGGAGCTAAGAGCAAAAGAGAGTACAAGTAATCCAAATTTTGATTTTGGTTTTACTTTAGGCGATCAATTTAAAGTTGGAAGCGATAACAAATTTGGCTATTTAGCTTCATTCTCATACAAGAACAATACAACATTTTATGAAAACCGTATTGATGGTGCATATTCTATTGATGCTAACGATACATCGAACAACGAACTTGTTGCCGACAGATTTTCAACAGGTAGAGAAGGCATAAACAATGTCCTTTTAAATGGTTTAGTTGGCCTTACGTTTAAAACACAAAACTCAAAGTATAAAGTAAATTTACTTCATATTCAAAATGGAGAGTCATCGGGTGGTTTTTTTAATCAAAACATAGCTCAAGGCGGTTCTGGTTCTGGTTCTGGTTTCGAACCATTAACAAAAGATGCCCTTGCTTACACCGAACGCTCTGTTACAAATTTACTTATAAACGGTAACCATTCGTTTGACACAAAAAACGATTGGAATTTCGAGTGGAAATTAGCGCCAACATTCTCAAAAGTTCATGATAAAGACCACCGAGTAACCCCATTACAAGAATCTCAAACTGGAGAATTTTTTATTAGTGCCTCTGCGGCAACTTTCCCTATTCGAATCTGGCGTTTTTTACAAGAAGAAAACTGGGCAACAAAGTTCGATTTTAATAAAAAGTATGAGTTATTTGGCAAACCTGCTAAGGTAAAATTTGGAGGTGGTTACACTTATAAATTTAGAGATTTTAGTGTTGATGATTGGACTTTCGATAATAACGGAACACCTGTAACAAATGGAAACCCAAATAATCTTTTATTACCAGAAAATATTTGGAGTAGAGATAATAACGATGGTACTTACCTTATATCTGTTGATATATTTAACCCTAATGATGCTTATGAAGGTGAACAACATATTGCTTCTACCTATGTCTCTAATGAATTTAATATAAGTGAAAAGCTTAAAACTATATTAGGTTTAAGAGCAGAAGCGTTTACTTCATATTACACAGGACAAGATGGTGCAGATTTATATGACAGGTTTAAAGTATTAGATGAGTATGACTTATTTCCATCTGCAAATTTAATTTATGAGGTTACTGACGATTCTAATATAAGATCATCTTACTACAAAACAACTGCAAGACCATCTTTTAAAGAAGCTTCATTATCTCAAATTTTCGATCCTATTACAGACCGTTTATTTATTGGTAATATTAATTTAAAACCAACTTATGTAAACAATTTTGATTTAAGATATGAAAACTTTGGTAACAAAGGACAAATGTTTGCAATTAGTGGTTTTTATAAAGACTTTACAGATCCACTTGAAAAATCCTTCTTTGCCTCAGCACCAACTCAATTAACCATAGGTAACTTAGGTAGTGCAAAAGTATATGGAGCAGAATTTGAATTTAGAAAGCATTTAGGATTTATTTCAGAAAATTTAACAAACTTAAAGTTTGCTTTAAATGTATCTGTTACAGAATCTGAATTGACCATGTCTGATGAAGAATTTTTATCAAGAGAAGCAAATGCTAGAGATGGACAAACTATTGATAGAAAACGTAATTTACAGGGTCAATCTCCTTTCTTAATAAATACAAGTTTAAACTATAACAATAGCGACTTAGGTTTACAAACAGGCTTGTTTTTTAACATGCAAGGTAAAACACTAGAAGTTGTAGGTTTAGGAGGAGTTCCAGATGTATTTACAAAACCTTTTGAGAGTTTAAATTTTACTTTAAATAAAGCTTTTGGAGAGGATAAAAAATCTTCAATTGATATAAAAGTATCAAATATATTAGGTGCCGAAAGAAAGAGTGTTTACCAATCTTTTAAAGCGCAAGATCAAATATTTTCGTTAAGAGAACCAGGAACAGAGTTTTCTATTGGTTACTCTTATAAATTCTAAAATCTTTATAGAATTTATAACATAAAAAAAAGAGGCTGTCTTTAAAAGTAGCCTCTTTTTACATTTTATTTTAGTTATGTTTATAACGAAGATAATGCTGCTACATTATCAGTATAATTTACCACTTTCTTTTCTCCATCTATCCAATGAATCCATTTACCTACTTTTTTACCATTGTCATAAAAAGCAGATACTAGTTTATTCCCTTTAGTATCATAACTTACCCAATTACCCTGTAATTTACCCTCTTGAGTAAATGTTCCTGTTTGACTGACCTCGGCAGTATCATGATAATAAATTACTTCAATTAAGTTAGTATCTTTATTTAAGGTTAAAGTTCTTTCTTTCTGTGCAAAACTTATCGTAGTAAAAAGTGCTATTGCTAAAATGACTATATTTTTCATATCTGTATGGGCTTTTAATTAATAATTACTTTACAAATATATAACATATTTTACATTCAAACAACATTTACGTAACATTAAATTAACATTAGATAAGTAATAATTTGATTTACAGTATTTTATGTTTTTAAAATATTTTTTGATTTCTTAACATTCATAATATGAGTTTCTATTTTTAGGCTTTATAAAAATAAATATTAAAGTTTATTGAATAGAACATAACATTTCCGTAACATAAGGTTCATATAAAAATTAGACATTTGCTTTTTATATATTTTTGATTTTTTAAATGGGAGATATTTATATCTATATGCTAGTGGCTCTAGCTTTTTTAGCCATAGCTGATTTAATTGTTGGTGTTAGTAACGATGCCGTGAATTTTCTTAATTCTGCAATAGGCTCTAAAGCAGTTTCTTTTAAAACCATAATGATAGTTGCCAGTTTAGGTGTAGCCATGGGTGCTTTAACTTCTAGCGGCATGATGGAAGTAGCTAGAAAAGGTATTTTTAACCCAGAAGAGTTTATGTTTGATGAAATCATGATTATTTTCATGGCTGTTATGGTTACAGACATATTACTACTTGACTTTTTTAACACTCTTGGGCTTCCAACCTCTACAACAGTTTCTATTGTTTTTGAACTTCTAGGAGCTTCAGTTGCTATAGCCATTTTAAAAATATTTGCAGATAATAATCAATCACTTCTTAATTTAGGAAATTATATTAATAATGAAAAAGCCATTGAAATAATTCTTGGTATTTTATTATCGGTAATAGTTGCTTTCTCCATTGGTGCTATAATTCAATTTTTTTCAAGGTTGCTACTCTCATTTAATTTTAATGATAAGCCAAAACTATTTGGAGCTATTTTTAGCGGATTTGCTGTTACATCTATTATGTATTTTATTCTTATTAAAGGCATTAAAAATGCATCCTTTATGAATGACAGTATAAAGAGTTTAATCTCTGCAAATCCAATGACATTGTTAAGTATTGGTTTTATTTTTTTTACGCTAATATCTTTATTACTTATAGTGTTTTTTAAAACAAATATTTATAAAATTATTATAGTTATCGGTACTTTTGCGCTTGCTGTGGCTTTTGCGGGTAACGATCTAGTAAACTTTATAGGTGTGCCAATTGCAGCTTTTAATTCATATGAAGCTTGGTCAGTAACAAATATATTGCCGCAGCATTTTCCAATGGTAGCCTTGGGACAACCTGTTCAAACCCAACCTTATTTACTACTTATTGCAGGTTTAGTAATGGTATTGACTCTTTGGTTTTCAAGTAAAGCAAAGGCAGTCGTAAAAACATCAGTTGATTTATCAAGGCAAGACGATGTAAAAGAACGTTTTGAACCTAATTTTCTATCAAGAACGATTGTAAGATATAGTATCGCAGCATCTGATGGCCTTAACAATATATTACCAAATTCTACTAAAAAACATATTGACAAACAATTCCAAAAACCTAAAATATCTGCTGTTATAAAATCTGAAGATTTACCGGCTTTTGATTTAGTAAGGGCAGCAGTGAACCTTATGGTTGCAAGTGTATTAATATCCTTAGCTACTTCTATGAAACTACCATTATCAACAACCTATGTTACTTTTATGGTAGCTATGGGAACATCGTTAGCAGATAGAGCCTGGGGTAGTGAAAGTGCAGTTTACAGAGTAGCTGGTGTACTTAACGTTATTGGAGGTTGGTTCTTTACTGCCTTAAGTGCCTTTGTAGCCGCAGCAATAATGGCAGTAATTTTATACTACGGCAGGGGTTATGCACTGACTGCATTACTAACTTTTGCTATTATACTTCTTGTTAGAAATTATATGAACCACAGAAAGCAAGCCAAAGAATTAAAAGAGGAAGATAGTCTAGAAAAAGCTGAAAGTAGTTCTACTCAAGGTGTTATTGTTGAAAGTGCTAATAACATTGCAAATGTGGTTAAACGTGGTAATAAAATATATACTGGTGCTATTAATGGTCTATCAACACATAACTTGAAGCTTCTTAAAAAGAATAAAAAGAATATTGAAAAACTCTCTGAAGAAATTGAAGAACTGAGAGATCATATTTTTTATTTCATTAAAAACCTTGAAGAACCTAGTGTGACTGCCAGTAACTTTTATATTAACATATTGAGTCATTTGCAAGATTTTGCACAATCTTTAGAATACATTTCAAACGTAAGTTTCAAGCATGTAAATAACAATCATAAAAAGTTAAAATTCACTCAAATTAAAGAATTAAAAGAAATAGACGAGCGCTTTGACAAACTTTTCAACAATGTTAAGACAGCTTTTGATTCGCGCTCTTTTGAGGAAATTGGGGCAATTTTAAATAGAAAACAAGAGATCGTTTCTTTAGTTTCAGATAAAATTCAAAAGCAAGTTGGACGAACTAGGACAGAAGAATCTAGTCCGAAAAACACAACTTTGTATTTTAGTCTATTGATAGAAACTAAAGACTTGTTGATGGCTACCATGAATCTTTTAGAAGAATACTACAATGCTCATGATGCATCAGTTGAACCCGCAACTATTGATGTTATTGCAGATGATGAAAAAGTAGGAGAAAATAGAGAAGAATAAGATAAAAATAACCTTTATAAACACCAATTAATACAACTTTAATTGGTGTTTTCATTTTCAGAAGTTTCTTCTAATAAAGAATCTTTTTTGCTGTACAATAATTCAGCAACATCAATTAATTTTTTAATCATATCATTCACATTGGCATAATCATTAAATAATGACGAGGCCATTTCTGCAGTAATTAAATTTTTTCTTATTAATTTATCTATAGATTTATTGCTTTGCCTAACGTTAGCTTTAGCCTCAGACTTTAACTCTTTTAATTTTAATGCATATTTTTCTGTATCATCTCCTGTTCTAAATAAATAAATAGTTCTTAATACTTTAGTTATTTTTTTTCTGTAATCATCATATTCATTTTGCAGATACTTATTGTCCATATTTAAAACCAAAACGATATTTTTATTTAATTCTCTAGCATCTTTAATTATTTCAACCATTTTTCTATTGGCAATTTTAATATCTGTAATAGCCTTTATTTGTTTATTATTTAGCTTTAAGGTACTTTGAGCATTTGAAGCATATTTTATAATTTCTCCATAAATAATTTTAACCTTAGTATAATATAAATCTTCAACATTTGTTTCTAAATCAATATTAGATTTTTTGATTATTGTTTTTAGCTTTTCTTCAGATTTTATATCCGCTCTATGGATATTTAAAGCATGCGAAACAATTTCAAATACGCTATTCTTATATAAATATTTTGACTCATTAATTAAAGCAGAAATTGCAGAACCAGGAAACTTTAATATGGATGGATTAAGATATTTTGGTTCATCTACATCCTTATTTATTTTTTCCTTAAAGAAACGCATTAAAAAACGCGCTAATATTTTTACAAAAGGAATCATTAATAGAACACCTATAACATTAAATATGGTATGAAACAGAGCTAGTTTTAACGTATAATTTGTTGGTGCAATATGCAGTACTTCTGAAAGGTTATTTACTAATCTCGCCAATGGAAAAATAAAAGCTATGGCTACCAAACCAGTTATGATATTGAAAATGAAATGAGCCACAGCTAGTCTTTTTCCGGCACTATTTGAGCTTAAAGCACCTAAAATTGCCGTTATAGTTGTACCAACATTTGCACCAATAGCCAATGCTAAAGCATTTTCGTATTCAATTTGTCCTGCAGCTAATGCTGTTAAAATTAATGCTAATGTAGCACTACTTGATTGTAAAATTGTGGTAATAATTATCCCAAGTCCTGTATAAATAATAACACCTAAAAACCCAGAGACGGCATATTCTGATAAATCTATATAGCCTTTAAAAACATCAAACCCTTCTTTCATGTAATGAATTCCAAGAAAGAAAAAGCCTAGTCCTGCTAAAACATGTCCAACACCTTTAAGTGATACCTTTTTTTGAAAAGAAAAAATAATTCCGAAAACAAGCATGGGCATTGCTAATGCAGAAATTTTTATTTTTAGTCCGAAACCAGCAACTAACCAAGCCGTAGCTGTAGTTCCTATATTGGCCCCAAAAATGAGCCCCAAACCTCCACCTAAAGAAATTAACCCAGCACTTATAAAAGATATAGTTAGAATCGAAACTAAAGAACTCGATTGAATTAAAGCTGTTACAAACGCTCCAGCTGTAATACTTTTATAAAGCTTATCTGTCGCTTTTTTTAAGATATTCTGTAAAGGTCCTTTAGTAAAAACTCTAAAGCCTTCTTCTAACATGATCATCCCAAAAAGTAAAATTGCAACTCCTGCCGAAATTGTTTTAAAATTTGGATTTAAGTACAGTGAAACCCCCAAGACAATTAAAAGCCCGAAGAATAAAGACTTTCTAATCATATATTATTATTTAGTTAATATTTCTAAAATTCTTTTAATATAATGTAAAGTGTTTGTATTTGAAAATTAATTCTTTCAAAAGAAAAAAAATGATTGTTGTAAGTTTCAAAAAAACATCTTTTTTGACTTTTAAAAAAGTTTACATTTGTAATCTTAAAAAAACATTTACTAAATAATAATATATGATTTCTATAAACGAATATTTTGAAGGCCATGTAAAATCCTTAAGTTATACATCAGAAACGGGAAAGTCTAGTATTGGCGTTATGGAAACTGGACACTATGAATTTGGAACAACCACACACGAAACCATGCAAGTTATTGAAGGTGAAATGACGGTTAAATTACCTAACAGTTCTGAATGGAAAACTTATAAAGCTGGTGCGTCTTACGAGATTGAAGCCAATAAAAAATTTCAAGTAAAAGTATCTAACCAAACGGCTTATTTATGCCAATATAAGTCGTTATAAAAAATACCTGCTTTATTATCTATGATGAATTTCTTCCCTTATGGCGAAAGCTATACGATTGAAGATGAAAAATTTTCTGTAACCATTAATAAAACTGTTGTTAGGATTTTTATTGCAGAAAATAGCATATTAGATTATAAATACCATAAAAAAAGCACCTCTTTCGAGATGCTTCTTTAAAAATTTGGGGTCCCCCCTTTCGGGAGGACAAACCCAATAACAATATTATTATGATCCGCACATTAAGCAATCATCACCTTCACCAGCTTTCGCCTGTGCAATAAGTGCTTTCATTTCTTCTGCACTCATTGGTTCAACCTCAACTTCTGGAGTATTTTGCTTTGCAAACTTAGCAGCGTTTTGTACCGCTAATTTCTGTTTTTTAGCTTCTTGCTTTTGTTCTGCAACTTCATTTACCTCTACAACTTCAGCAACTGGCTCTTCTTTTTTAGCCGTTTGAAGCGTAAATTTAATCGCATCAACGGCGCTCTTAGTTCGTAAGTAATACATACCTGTTTTTAAGCCGCTCTTCCAAGCATAGAAATGCATGGAGGTTAATTTAGCCATAGTTGCACCTTCTAAAAATAAGTTTAGTGATTGTGACTGATCTATAAAATAGCCACGTTGACGGGACATATCTATAATATCTTTCATACTTAATTCCCAAACCGTTTTATAAAGGTCTTTAATCTCTTGAGGCACATCAACATTTTGCACAGAACCATTAGCTCTCATGATATCTTGTTTCAAAGTCTCATTCCACAAACCTAAATCCACTAAGTCTTCTAATAAATGTTTGTTTACTACAATAAACTCTCCTGATAATACACGACGCGTATAAATATTAGAGGTATAAGGCTCAAAACACTCATTATTTCCAAGAATTTGAGACGTAGATGCTGTTGGCATTGGTGCTACTAATAACGAATTACGCACACCATGTTTTAATACTTGCTTACGTAGTTTTTCCCAATCCCAGTTGCCACTTAATGTATCTTCTTGAACATTCCAAAGGTTATGTTGGAATTGGCCTTTACTAATTGGAGATCCTTCGTAAGTTTGGTAAGGCCCATCTACTTTTGCTTCTTCCATACTTGCTGTTACTGCAGCGAAGTAAAGCGTTTCGAAGATATCTTGATTTAGCTTTTTTGCTTCATCACTAGTAAAAGGCATACGTAATTTTATAAACGTATCTGCTAAACCTTGCACACCTAAACCAATTGGTCTGTGGCGCATATTAGAGTTTTCAGCTTCAATTACTGGATAGTAATTTCTATCAATAACTCTATTTAAGTTTTTAGTAACACGTTTTGTAATACGGAATAGTTCTTTATGGTCAAACTCCCCGTTTTTAATAAACATTGGTAATGCAATAGATGCTAAATTACAAACAGCAACCTCATCTGGAGAGGTGTACTCCATAATCTCAGTACATAAATTTGAAGAACGAATGGTTCCTAAATTTTTCTGATTCGATTTACGGTTCGCTGCATCTTTATACAACATATAAGGCGTTCCCGTTTCAATTTGAGATTCTAATATCTTTTCCCAAAGCTCACGTGCCTTTATAGTTTTTCGACCTTTTCCTTCCGCTTCATATTTTGTGTATAAAGCTTCAAACTCTTCACTATGCGTTTCTGGTAATCCAGGACATTCATTAGGACACATTAAGGTCCAATCTCCATCTTCTTGTACTCGTTTCATAAATAAATCAGAAGTCCACATCGCATAAAATAAATCACGCGCACGCATTTCCTCTTTACCATGATTCTTCTTTAAATCTAAGAAGTCAAAAATATCAGCATGCCACGTTTCAATATAAATAGCAAAACTTCCTTTACGTTTTCCGCCACCTTGATCTACATAACGCGCTGTATCATTAAAGACTTGAAGCATGGGTACAATACCGTTACTTGTTCCGTTAGTTCCAGCAATATAACTTCCTGTAGCACGAACGTTATGTATAGCTAACCCTATACCACCTGCAGATTGTGAAATTTTTGCCGTTTGCTTTAATGTATCATAAATACCTTCAATACTATCATCTTTCATGGTGAGTAAAAAACATGAAGACATTTGCGGTTTTGGTGTACCTGAATTGAATAATGTTGGTGTAGCGTGTGTAAAATATTTTTTAGACATCAGTTCATAAGTCTCAATAGCAGCATCTAAATCGTTTAAATGAATCCCTATTGATACACGCATAAGCATGTGTTGTGGACGTTCAGCAATTTCACCATTTAACTTTAAAAGGTAAGAACGCTCTAAGGTTTTGAAACCAAAATAATCATAACCAAAATCGCGGTTATAAATGATAGTAGAATCTAATCGATCCTTATTATCCATGATGACTTTATAAACCTCATCAGAAAGTAAAGGCGCATCTTTCCCCGTTCTTGGATTTACATATTTATGTAAATCTTCCATAACGTCGCTAAAGGTCTTTTTGGTGTTTTTGTGTAAGTTAGAAACAGAAATTCTAGCTGCTAAACGTGCATAATCAGGGTGCGACGTTGTCATGGTTGCAGCAACTTCTGCAGCAAGGTTATCAAGTTCACTAGTAGTTACACCATCATATAATCCTTCGATTACGCGCATAGCTACTTTTAATGGATCGACCAATTCGTTTAATCCATAACATAATTTCCTTACTCTAGCAGTAATTTTATCGAACATGATTTGCTCTTTTCTGCCATCTCTTTTTACTACATACATTTTTTTACACGGTTTTTAAATTTTCTGACACACCTCCAGAAAAATGGTTAGTTGTTTGTTCTAAAGTTTACCTTGTTTTTAATAAGATAAACTTTAGTAAATTAATTAATAAATGGTACTTTGTTTTATTTTCCTTTTACAGAAATATCATTTTAATCGTTTAAAGAAAACTTTTGGTTTTTTATATAGATTCCTACCTATGCAGGAATAACAAATTCAAAGGTGTTCTCTAAGCTATGCTTCGAGGGGTTCTTTTTTAATTAAAAATCAGCGTCAAAACTGAATTTATCCTTGTCTTCTTCTTTATTAAGCACACCAGCTTTTTGGTAATCTCCAACACGTTTCTCAAAGAAATTTGTTTTTCCTTGTAGCGAAATCATGTCCATAAAATCAAAAGGATTTGATGAGTTGTAAACTTTCTCACAACCAAATTCCCCTAATAACCTATCTGTTACAAACTCCAAATATTGCGTCATTAACTTCGCATTCATTCCAATTAAACTGGCTGGAAGCGATTCAGTAATAAATGAGCGTTCAATATCTAAAGCATCGGTTAATATTTGAGTAATCCTTGCTTTTGGCACTTTATTTACAATATGATTTTCATGTAAGTGCACCGCAAAATCACAATGCAAGCCTTCATCTCTAGAAATAAGCTCGTTCGAGAATGTTAAACCAGGCAGTAAACCACGTTTTTTAAGCCAAAATATTGAGCAGAAACTTCCTGAAAAGAAAATACCTTCAACCGCTGCAAATGCAATTAAACGTTCTGCAAAACTTGGCGAATCTATCCACTTAAGTGCCCAATCTGCTTTTTCTTTAATAGCAGGAAACACTTCAATAGCATTAAATAATGCCTCTTTTTCTTTGTCGTCTTTTACGTAAGTATCAATTAATAATGAATATACTTCAGAATGAATGTTTTCCATCATGATTTGAAAACCATAAAAGAATTTAGCCTCAGAGTATTGAACCTCAGACACAAAATTTTCAGCTAAATTTTCATTTACAATACCATCACTGGCAGCAAAAAAGGCTAAAACATGTTTGATGAAATATCGTTCGTCATCATTTAATTTGTTATTCCAATCATTAAGATCTTGATGTAAATCGATTTCTTCAGCAGTCCAAATACTAGCTTCTTGTTTTTTATACCATTCCCAAATATCATGATGTTGAATAGGAAAAATAACAAAACGATCTTTGTTTTCTTGTAAAATGGGTTCAATAGCTTGAGACATTAGTTTTATTTTTTTAAAATTAGAAGTAAAATTTGCTTTATTTTCGGGATAACAAAGATTGTAAAATGATTGATATGTTTTTTAAAAAAAGTAGAAACCTTTTCAACAAGTTTTTAACAAACATTAAAACCCCTACAAACTCAGAAGTTTACAGAAAAAAACATATAAAATATTGATATTCAATATTTTAAAAAAATAAAATTTTAAATTGTTTACAAAAAAAAGTTAGGTTTTAGAAGCACAAACCCTTTGTTTATATAGCTTTTTATAAGGTTTTTTTAAATAAACTTTTGGGTGTTAAAAAGTTTCTGCAACCTTTTCCAATTCGGTATACCAATCTTCACCAAATTTCCGTATAAGTGCTTCTTTCACAAATTTATAAACAGGGATTTGAAGTTCTTTCCCTAAAGCGCAAGCATCATCACAAATTTGCCAGTTATGATAATTTACTGCAGAAAATTCACTGTAATCCTGAACTCTTATTGGATATAAATGACATGAAACAGGTTTTTTCCAAGATATTTCACTTTGATTGTAGGCTTCTTCAATGGCACATAGCGCCACTTTCTTCTCATCGAAAATCACATAAGCACAATCAGCACCGTTAATTAAAGGTGTTTCTAAGTCGCCATCTTCTGTAGAAATGTATGCACCTTGAGATTCAATTACATCTATGCCTTCTTGACGCAAAAATGGTTTTACTTTTGGGTAAATGGCTTTTAGTATTTTAGCTTCATCAGCTTCAAGAGGTGCCCCCGCATCACCATCTATACAACAAGCACCTTTGCATGCGGATAGGTTACACAAAAAATCTTTTTCTATAATATCCTCAGAAACAATGGTCTTCCCTAATTGAAACATAAAATTTTTATCTTGTATTAATACCCATTTAGCTTTATAATGTCGCGGTAAATCATTTCTATTTCTCTTCGTAAAAAAACAAAACCGTAGCTAAGGCTATGCTTTAATTTTTTGTCTTGATAAATAAAAAAATATTCTAATTTACTTTCACGTTATTATAAAGCTAAATTGACATAGCAAAAATAGTTAAACTTTAGGTTTATTTAATTAAGTTAATAATCTACTTTTGCCGAAAATTAAGAATCTGTATTTTCAAAGCTTCTTAATTTTAAGATTTTCGCGTAACTTTATCGTAATCAAAGATAAAAGGCGAGAATAACAAATCAAAAAAAACGCAATAAACGGCGAGACATTTTAAACATTTAAAATAATGAAATTCAATTTTAAAGAAATATTCACAGCATTCATGGTCTTATTTGCCGTGATAGATATTGTTGGAAACATTCCTATTGTAATTGATTTAAGAAAAAAAGCAGGTCATATTCAAAGTGAGAAAGCATCTATAATTGCTGGAGTTATTTTAATTGTATTTCTGTTTTTAGGAAAAAGCATCTTGAATCTTATTGGTATAGATGTAAACTCATTTGCCGTAGCTGGTGCCTTTATTTTATTTTTTATTGCCTTAGAAATGATTTTAGGTATTACACTTTACAAACAAGATGAAAATGCATCATTAACTACTGCTGTTTTCCCTTTGGCGTTCCCTCTTATTGCAGGTCCCGGAAGCTTAACAACCTTACTATCTTTAAGGGCTGAGTTTAGTATAGAAAACATTATTGTTGCTGTTTTAATGAATGTTATTATTATCTATATAGTACTTAAAACATCAGCAAGAATTGAACGCTTTTTAGGCGCAAATGGTATTGATATAATACGTAAAGTTTTTGGAGTTGTTTTATTAGCTATTGCTGTAAAATTATTTGCACATAATATAAAAGCGTTATTTGATTTTGCTTAAAGCACATAATAAACATTTAGAAAAAAAGTTTATCTTAATAAATTAAATAAAAACGATATTAAAATTTCAGACAAATGAAAATATTTACCATAATACTTAGCATTATTGCCTTAGCCTTAATCGTCTTTAATTTTACCCAAGTTAATTTTGATGCGCCTTTTGAAGGCGATAGTATTATTGCTATAATAACCATATTAGCGTCACTTTGTGTTATTATTATGATGGCAATTTTAAGAATCTCAAAACGTATAGAACAAAAAGTAAAAGGTCAGAAATAAGATGTTTGATGTATTAATAGTTGGAGGTGGCGCCGCAGGCATGTCTTGCGCATTGGTTGGCAGTATCTCATAAACTGTGTAAGTTTTAAAATCTCAGGTTAATATTTAGCCTGAGATTTTTTATTTATTAATTTTAAATTTTACACATTTATGAAACCAGAAGATTTATTGAACGAAGATTTTTTAAAGCAATTTAAA
>NZ_JAQWOO010000097.1 GCF_029245835.1 Algibacter sp.
GGACTCGAACCAGTGACCTTCGGGTTATGAGCTTAATGACCAAGTAAAAATTCCTGAAATCATATCAAATTAAACTCATTATATTAAATCCATAATAAGAGATACGTAACTCATTCTTAACTATCTCTAATCAACATATAAAATTCAAAAAATCCAGCAAAAATTAAAAATCAAGGACTTTATCCAATGCCTCATCTGTATCCTTCTGCATAAAATTTGATTGATACTGTATGGTAGTTGTAACCGAAGAATGTCTATATAGTTTCTGTAACATTTGAATAGGAATTTTATCTCCTGAGATGTTTCCGAAACTATGACGTGCAATGTGCATGCTCATTTTTTTATCTATACCAGCTTTGGTGGCAACAATCTCTAATCTTCTATTAAAATTTCTTGTTGCAGTTTTTATTCTAGTTCTTAATAACCTTTTGTTATCTAAATCAACCCCCTCTAACTCCTTAAACAGAAACACAGAGCTATCACGTCTTTCTAATTTATTTAAAATATTAAAAACTTTACCCGGAACTTTTAAGGATAATAATTTATTGTTTTTATCCATTCGGTAATATAAGCGGTTATCCAAAAAATCTTTCCATTTCAATTGGAGCACATCACTAACTCTAATACCTGCAAAATAAAAACTTAGTAACCATACGTGCAAAGCGTATTCTTGAGCTTTTGTTAAACCTTCAATATTCTCCAAAATGGTTATTTCATCACTATTTAATCCAATTTTTTTTGTTTCGGGGAATTTTATTTGATATTTCCCTCTTCCAAATGGATATAACGTTACATCCACGGAAGAATTTGTTATTGCTAAGTTAAAAATGGTTCTAATGGTAGTCATATAATTTACCACTGTTCGCTTTGAAAGACTACGTTCATTAAGCAGATAGTTTTCAAATTTTTTAAGTAATTCGATATGCAATTCATCAAAAAAAAGTTTATCCTTCTTTAGAAATTCTCTGAAAACCTCTATCCGCCTAATTTCAATATCTAATTGATGGAATTTCTTTCTGTCCTCAATATTTTTTAAATAGATTTTAGCTATTTCAAAAAAGTCATTAGCCTTCTTTGAAGTTACTGAACTTTTAACATGCTTTGAACACATGTATTCGCTATTGGTCTCGGCGTCCATCAGACTTCTATTAACCTTCGAAAGTTTTTTAAAAATTAATTGATTGATATTCAATGCATCTGGATGAGATTTTTTTACCTGTCCTTTAGTCTTATCCCACTGATTCTTCTTTATATACTGACCTGTATACAAAAAAGAAGTCTTTCTATCCTTTGTAATTCGTATTGCAATTGGAAATAAATTCTGAGAATTTTGTTTTGTCCTTATAACTGCTTTAACCGATGCCATAATTTATTTAAAGTTGTATGTAAGTAAATATACAAATTTCAGGTACAACATAGGTACAACATTTGTTGATATCATTTAATATTAAATACTGCCAAATAAAATAAAACCCTGTAAATCAATAGCTTTTAGTGTATATCGATTGATTTTAATTCCAAATGATTAGAGTTCATAACTCGGAGGTCGGGGGATCGTGCCCCCCTCTCGCTACAAAAAGTATTACAACTTAAAAAACGGTTTAGATTGGTCTAAACCGTTTTTTTTATCTGCATTAAACAATGTATCTCATATTTAAATACCCCAATCAAATAACCGAAAACTAAAAACTAAGCCCTGTTAAATGCCTCATGAATCCCTAAAACGATATGGGTATAAAAATCAAAGCATATTTTAAATTTTTTGGTGGGTTCTAATTGAGAAAACCATGCTGTTTTTACCAAATAGTTTTCACAATCGCGATACACGCCATATTTTGATATCTTATATCTTTTAATATCATTAATACGTTCAATCATAATATTAATCTCTCTAATGGGAATGCAAATATCAATAGAACTTAAATAAAGGTCATTATTTATGGATGCCTTTAAATCATTATAAAAAATAATATAGGTATCGTAATCTTCTTGCAGACTTAAAATATCATCCGTCCAAGGTTCTAAATTATAAGAATCGAAGGCATCACCTTCAAAAAAATCATCAATAAAAGCACTCATTATAATTATAAAATTAAAGTATTTAACTCCAATAAAATTATAATAATAGCTTCAAAAAATCTCCGAAAAGGCTAGAAAAATTTATCTACAGAAAATATTGTGGATAAGTCAAAATTATTAACAAATCCTATTTTTCTTACGTGTTTTTATTGAGTTATAGGTTTTTTAAAAAATATTTTTGTATCTTTATAATAGTATCAGGAACGCAATAAATGCGTACCAACCGAGCACAACAGCCACGGTGGTTTAGTATACGGACAGTTCAGTCAAAATAAATGAACATCCACTATTTATATTATTATCCTGGTGCATTAACTTTAAAACAATGCATTATGAAACAAACTATTGACACCTCTTATCTAGAAAAAGGTTATGGGCAATTTCCATATATCTTAATTCGCCAATTTCCAGCCATTTACACTCAAATCCCTTTACATTCTGAAGATTTAAAGTCCTTAAAACTTGAAGGCTTTTATGTGACCGATGAATTGCTTGAACATGCTAAAGACTATGATGCGGCTTGTAGAATCTTGTTTTTAGATTATTGGCTTGGACTTCCTAATAAGTCTTGTATCATTTTTTAAGTGCTTATTTTTTTTAACTCAGTTCCAAAATGGATATGCTCGCCTTCAAATCTGTCCGCGCCATTTTTTGTTCTATCGTCAATGAGGTAGTCTCCCTTATTTAGATTTTTATGATGTGACAAAATCAATCTTTTATAAGCAACTCCTTTAAGATATTCCTTTACCCATCGTAACTTATCTGTGGCTGCAGTCTCATTTTTCCAAGGTGAAGTTGATAATATATACACGTCAAAATGTTCGGTCAATTCAGTATAAGATGCGATGGCGTTTTGCATGGGTTGCATTAAACCAAAAATACCAGGGACTTCATCTAGTCTGCCTTCATATTCTTTCAATATCTCAGTACTCAACTGAACTGATCAATTCCAGATTGAAAAATCAACTAGAACATTATCCATATCTACGTAAACTATCTTTTTCATTCTATTAATTTTAATTAAACACAACCACCAAATAGATTAACTAAATATCTATTAAATATGCACTAAAATGATAAATGTAATGCATTACATACCTTAAAAATTCTTAATAAGAAAAACACGCTAATCCAAATTCAAACTGAACTTAATAGACTTTCTTAAAAGAGGTGCATGCTTTCAAAAGACTCCTTTTAACTCATAATAGACTCTAGAAGTGACTTTAATTAACCTGCCTTTTGATTATAAACACTCATATTATTTCCGTAATAGTTAGTATAAATATGCTGATAAACGTTTGCTGTTTTGATACCTACTTCCTCATCTGAATAATAGTCTTGTGGTAGATATAGAAGATTATCGTAAATAGTACTTTTTACTTGGGCTTTAATCTGTCTACTCTCGCGCCAATTATCAATCTTTAATTTTTCAGATTTTAAAGTTTCTAAAGTTTTTGCTGCTACTTTCTTAACTTCCTTTAATTCTTTATTTGATAACTCCTTTCCTTCTTTAAGTAAATCGAATATGGCAAGTGTTTCTTGGTCTTTTACATTTTCTCTAACCACACGTTGCTCTTCGTGTGATAAGTCTTTGATGAAATTGTTTAAATTATCAAATGTCTTTATGGTGTCTTCTAAACTTTTACCTCTGTTATACTCTTCTATAATCTCTTTGTAACGTTCATAAAATTCAATACGTAACGGATTTTCTTTTAGCATTTGTTCTAAACGTTGCTCAATGGCTTCTTGTAAATTAAATACCAACGTATTTTTACGTGGTGTTTTAGCAAAAGCGGCTCTTAATTTATCAAAATCTAAGGATGACAAATCTACATATACTTCTTCATCTTCTTCATTAACCTTATCTTGAATCACAACACTATCACTTACTATGGCTTGTAAGTCCATTATGATTTGTGTGACATCTGCAGATTTTACATTTTGATTTAAAGCTGTATAAATCGCTTCAATCGCATTGAAATCTTTTACATGTTTCTTTAATTTATCTGAAGGAAATAAGGCTTTGTACTTTCTAAATACATTACGAGCCATCATTTCGAAAGTGGTTCGCGTTGTTTCATTTAAACACACACAATCCGTTGCATCTTTAATTCGTGCAATTTTAGACATGGGTTTAGCGTCTTTTAAATCTTGAAGCGAAAAATTAAGTCCTTTTAAATACGCTTTTATATCTTTAATGGCTTGCTTCAATTCTATTTCAACATCTTCTAAAGGTTCAACAGGTTTTCCAGGTTTTCCTTTGCCTCCAGATTTTCCTCCTTCGCCATAAATGGAATACGCCTGCTCTAATTGTTTGTAAACATTACCATAATCTACAATTAAACCGTTTTCCTTTTCATCATCATATACTCGGTTTGCTCTTGCAATGGTTTGCATGAGTGTGTGTCCTTTTATTGGTTTATCTAGATATACTGTAGATACGCAAGGTGCATCAAAACCAGTAATCCACATGGCACAAACTATGGCTAATCGGAACGGGTTATCTTCATCTTTAAACTCTTTTTCAAGATTACGTTCCACCATTTTTCTGCGATGCACTTCTATATCTAAATTCATTTTATTGAATTTATCTACTTCATTTTGCTCGCTGCTTACTACCACACAAACTTCGGTTTCTTTAACCTTGTTGTATTTACGTTTTAGTTCCTGCTCTTCTTGTTGGTCTTCGGCATTCTTAATGCGCTCTTCTAGGTCTTTTAAATATTCTGGCCAATAGCTTTGAACTAGTTCAAACATTCTAACTGCTGTGGGCTTATCTAAAGCTACATACATGGCTTTACCTTGATAGCCTCTTTCGTTAAAATGCCAAACCAAATCTTTAGCAATAGCTTCTAAACGCGGTTGTGCTGTTAATATAGGATAGTTTCTACTAAAAAGATATTCTAACTTTTTCTTTTGGTCATCATCAAGGTCTTCGTTTTCAAAAACCTCAGCCATTTGCTCATCCAATTCTGGATTGGTGATGTCCAGTTTTTCTCCACGATTTAAATAACGTAATGGCAAGGTTGCTTCATCTTCAATAGCACGTTTAAAATCGTAAACAGAAACATATTCACCAAAGATGTTTTTGGTAAGCTCTTCTTCTTCCTTTATAATTGGTGTTCCTGTAAATCCTAAATACGATGCATTTGGCAAACCATGGAAACGCATATTTCTAGCATAAGTTCCAGATTGTGTTCTGTGTGCTTCATCACTAATGACAATCACATTTTTGCGTTCTGTGATTAATGGATATTCGCTTTCTAGTTTTGGGTCTATGGAAAATTTATGAATAAGCGTAAATACATATCTATGATTTTCAGAAAGTAGTTCTCGTAAATGCTCACGACCAGTTATACCTTTCTTTTTTCCAGCAATAACATTTTTATCGTTTACTACACCAACACCAGAAAAGGTATCGTACAATTGGTTTTCTAATTCGGTTCTGTCAACAGCAATTAAAAAGGTGTAAGAACCACCTAATTTTCGATGGATTTTTTCGCATAAAAACACCATGGAATACGATTTACCTGAACCTTGTGTATGCCAAAACACTCCTAATTTCCCTTCTAAATCGTCAATATTATCGACGTTTTCAATCACTTTATTAACTCCAATATATTGATGGTTTTTTGCCATAAGTTTCACCACATCGCCTTGTGAATCATCAAATATTAAATAGTTTTCAAAAATATCCATTAAGCGATGCTTATCGCAGGTTCCACGAAGCATGGTATCTAAACTTACTTCGCCTTCTTCATGTTCTTCAATACGTTTCCAATCTAAAAAGTATTTATACGGACTGGTTATTGTACCAACTTTTGCGTCCGTTCCATTACTTAAAATGATAAACGCATTATTATGAAACACATGTGAAATCGTGTCTTTATAATCTTTTAAATTGTCATTATAGGCTTGTCGTAAATCTTGATGATGTGCTTTTAGTTCAAAAAACACAAGTGGAATACCATTAACAAAACCAACCACATCTGGTCGTCTTAAATACAGCTCGCCTAAAACTTCTAATTGTCTTACTGCCAAAAAATGATTTGCTTTATAATCCTTAAAATCAAAAACTTTGAGTTTGGTTTTTATTAATTCTCCCTTGTCATTGGTGTAACTAACAGGAACTCCATTTTTAAGGAGATTGCTTTTGTCTTTATTTATTCTGCCTAAGGTTTGGTCTGCTACATTTTGCGTGATTAATTCTATGGCTTGCTCATAAGCTAAAGCTGGATGATTCGGATTTAATTGTTTAAGCGCTTGTAATAAGTAACGGTTTAAAACCACTTGACTTTTATCTTCTCTACCTAATAAACCATCGGCTCCAAAGGATTCTTTATGCCATGCAGAAAGGACTGTCCAACCCAATTCTTCTAAAACATCTTGGGTGGCATTTTCTATTAAACCGTCTTCAGAATATTCGTAACTCATGGTCTTAATATTTTTTTTAACCTGGATTGATAGGCTTGAGTATAGTTCCTTTTTGATTTGTCATCTAAAAATGATGCTTCAATAAGTGTTAACACAGTATCTTGCATAGAGGTTAAGTTTTCAAATACTTTTCCAGCTTGTTTTTTTGAAATTCCAGCCTGTTCAGCTAAAGTATAGAACTGTTCAGTTACTTTTCCTTGTGCTAAATTTGGTGGCAATAAACCATCATCTAATGCAAAATCTCTATCGTCTATATGCAATCTGCTATTTAATAAATCGTAAGCAGGACTTAATTTAAAATCTCCTAAAGGTGTTTCAATTAATGAAAAATTTTTAAAATGTGCATCGCCATTGGAAAACAAATAGTTAAATAGTATCAGCTTAAATAACTTTATAGATTCTACAGTATAAGCAGGTGTGTACTTTTTCAATACCTCGAAAAGCTCTAAGTAACTCCCAGAATATTTAAAATCTTCACCATGTGTTTGTGGTGTTCTACCTGCTAAAGAAGCAAAATCTTCTTGAGCCCATTTACTACCATCATCTTTAACATCAAAACGTTTTGTAATATAAGCGGCATCACCATTTTTAAAAAATATGAGTGCATTTTCTGCAGTTTCCAAAGCAAATACTTGACGTGCAATTTGCATGGTTACATGCTCATTAGCAGGCATTTGATTGGCGTTTTTACCAACGTTTGGTATTGGTTTTAAAATATATTGTCCTTGCTCTCCCTCTTCTATTAAGCGTAATTTATTTTTTTCTAATAAAACCGAAAATTTTTCTTGTACACCAGATATAGACATACGGCTCCTATTGTTTTTAAATAAGGCGTCTGTAATAGCGTTACTTGCTGGTGAATCATAAGGTAAAATGGCGCTCACCTTTTTTGCATTAAATACGCGCCGTAAAGCTGTGTTGCTATACGACGTGTAGCCAACAGCTAGTGTACTTGGGCAATTATTTATTTTTGGCAAACCCATTAATTATTTATTTTATGTATTTGAACAGCTCCAATAGTATCATATTTTGCAGTCGTTATTAAAATGCCAAAATGGTCTTTGACGTCAATACGATTCTCGAAACAAGCGGTTTGTTTATTTGTACCTTCTGGTAACATATTATAAAAAAAAGAAAATAGATGTTTCGATTTATATTCTTGTTGTGTTTTAGGTAAGGTTAAACTAATAGCAGGTTTATTGGTATCATTAAACCATTGGTCATGATAGGTAAATATGAAACTACCATCGTCTAACTGTGTTAACAATCCAGCAGCTTCTTTTTTGTATAAAACGTTTGCTTGCCTCATTATTTAGTGGTTAAATCTTTTACCGTAAAACTTAATTCCATACCTAAGGTGTTCCCTATTTTGGTTAAGGTCTCTAAGGTGGGATTGCCTTTACCACTCTCAAATTGTTTTAGTGTGCGCAAACCAACATCAGCAAGCTCTGCAAGCATTTCTTGTGTTATTTGAAGCGTTTCTCTGCGTGCTTTTACTGTTTCTAATAATGTTTTATAGTGCATTATATGGCTCTTTTAATGTAAATATATACAATTTTATTGATTAACAACACAATAAGTGCTTTTTAATGCACTATTAGAGAGGTTTTATATTCAATTAAGAATAAATAATACAAATAGTGCTTTTTAATGCACTATTGAGTGTGATTTGCCTGCTCCTCAGCAACCATACCCAACTTCTCACTAACCTCCAAACCATCAACATCTATCATCCCACTCATCAACCGTGGTAACAAAATATCGCGTGCTTCTTTTAAGTGTTGGTTTTGATTTTGAAGATTTAAAATAACTGCAAAGTCATTTTTTACTTTAGAATGAAAACTAGTAATTATATTCAAATGAGGTTTAACTATATTAACCTTTTCTAATTTGCCTTTACTTACATTCGTCATTGTTGCTCCATTGCTACCTAAAGCTCTAAGTAAAGGTGTTAATCCTCGGCAGAAAAAATATAAATAGAATATATATACTTCGTCTTTACAAATCATACCGTTTATTTGCTGATTACATTGAGAAATCTCACTTGTTAAACCAACAGCTCCAGCTCTAGCCCCAATACACGACAAAAGAATAGTATTCTTTTCAAAAAACTTATTTTTCTGAGAGTTCGCGCCTTCTAAAGAAAGAAATTGTTCAACATTTGTCATATAAATACTTGAATGTAAATCAGGCGTTTTTATAAAAGGTATATCGTTTCCGTAATATTGACTTTTAGAAGTTGTAGGTGTCTTACCCGTTATAACACTTGATAATTCTTGAATTTCTGTCACCTCCCACCCCTCAGGCAAACCACTTACTTCATCAACCTCCACATTCTCATTACCAGGAAATTTAAAACGTACAAACCACTCTTCATAGGTTTGTTGTGCTTGTTCTTCTAATAATTTGATGCGCTTTA
>NZ_JAQWOO010000028.1 GCF_029245835.1 Algibacter sp.
ACTAGCTCTTTCATCGGGAGAATGTGCTCCTTTTATCGTAGATCCAAAAGAAATCATATCCATCTCAGGATAATTTGTTCCTAAGATACCACATTCTAATCCTGCGTGACAAGCTGCAATATTCGCTTTTTCTCCATTTATTTTTTCATATAAAGTGGCAACGACTTTTAAAATAGCTGAATCCATATTAGGAGCCCAACCCGGATAATTTCCGGAAAAACTAACAGTAAACCCAGCTAGATCAAATACTGACGATAAAGTATTTACCATATTCTCTTTAGATGAATCTACCGACGAACGGGTAAGACATTCTATTTTAATGATTCCGTTATTTACCGCTATTTTAGCAATATTATTGGATGTTTCTACCAAGTTTTCAATAGATGGACTCATTCTAAAAACACCATTATGAGTAGCATAGACAGCTTTAAAAAACTGATTTTGATCTTCGATACTCATTACCGTTTCTGGAACTGCTACCTTTTTAACGCTAATATTAATAGCAGACTCTAAATGATGAAATTCATTTTTAATTTCATTTTTCATTTTTTCAAAACCAGCTAGAAAATCGATCTCGTTATTAATTGCTACTACTACAATAGCATTACTTTCTCTCGGAATGGCATTACGTAAACTTCCTCCCAATAAAGAGGATAAAGAACAAATGTCATTCACTTCAGATAATATACGATTCATCAATTTATTAGCATTTCCTAATCCTAATTGAATTTCCATACCACTATGCCCACCTTGCAGTCCTTTAATTGTTATTTTATATGCATTGGCATTATTAGAACTTGGGATTGGAAGGTAATTTTTAGATGCAGTAACATCGACTCCACCAGCACAACCCACTCCTATTTCATCATCTTCTTCGGTATCCAAATTCAATAAAATACCTCCAGAAAGTAAACCGCCTTTTAAGCCCATAGCTCCTGTCATTCCGGTTTCTTCATCAATAGTAAATAAGGCTTCAATTGCTGGATGTGGAATATCTGTGCTTTCTAAAATAGCCATAATTGTTGCCACGCCTAAACCATTATCTGCACCAAGGGTTGTCCCTTTTGCTTTTACCCAATCGCCATCTACAAACATCTCAATTCCTTGAGTCTCAAAATCGAAAACAGTATCACCATTTTTTTGGTGTACCATATCTAAATGCGATTGCATAACTATGGTGGTTCTATTTTCCATACCTGCAGTGGCTGGTTTTTTTATAATAACGTTTCCAACTTCATCTTCAATAGTTTCTAAACCTAAATTTTCACCAAAATCTTTCATGAAAGCGATAACACGTTCTTCTTTTTTAGATGGACGTGGTACTGCGTTTAAATCGGCAAATTTATTCCAAAGGGCTTTTGGTTCTAGTAGTCTTATTTCTAAATTCATGGCGTATTTATTATGTTTTCAAAGATAGCAAATTGACACGGAATTTGGCAGCTACTCCTGATTGAAACGGCATCCTTTTTGTGAATTTTTTATATTGCCGTACGTACCTAGGTAAAAAAGACGAAACCTAATGAAATCCTGAAACAAGTTCGGGACTGCCTCACAAAAAGATACAGTGGAAAGCAGGAAGAAACCTTAATAAATATGCAACTGCGATAGGGTACAAATTTTTATTACTTTTGATACATGCTGAAAAAGAAAAAAACGATTATTGCGTTATCGTTAATTCCACAATTTTTACTTGTAAAATTGCTATCTAACTATCCTGAGTTTATTGAGCAATATTACAGTAATGGCTTGTATCCTGTAATTTCAAAAGTTTTTAGGTTTACATTGGGCTGGATGCCTTTTTCCTTTGGCGACTTGGTATATACTTTTGCGGGCCTTTATGTAATAAGATGGTTTTATATAAACAGAAAGCGTTTGCGTAAAGACACAAAAAATTGGTTTGTTGATGTTTTTGCTGCTATTGCCATAATATATGGTGCGTTTCATATATTTTGGGGATTGAATTACCATCGTTTACCACTGCATAAGAGTTTGAATTTAGAGCGCGATTATACTACAGAACAACTAGTACATGTTACTGAATCGTTAATTAAAAAATCGAATACCTTACATTCTGAAATTTCTAAAAATGACACCATTAAAGTTGATATTCCTTTAACTAAATCTGAGATTTTTAAAATGACCCCTTCAGGGTATGATAATTTAATGCAGCGTTTTCCGCATTTAGAATACAACTCGAAAAGCTTAAAAAAATCCATATATAGCTATCCTTTAACTTATATGGGGTTTAGTGGTTATTTGAACCCCTTAACCAATGAAGCCCAAGTTGATGGTTTGATTCCTGTTTATAAATTCCCTACAACATCGGCTCATGAAATTGCACACCAATTGGGATATGCCGCTGAGAATGAAGCTAATTTTATTGGTTTTTTGGCTACGACGAGTCATGATAATATCTATTTTAAATATACAGGCTATACTTTTGCTTTGCGATTTTGCTTGAATGAAATTTACAGACGCGATGAAGCTTTATATGAGAATATTGTAGCAAGTGTTAATACAGGTATTCTAAAAAATTATAAAGAGATTAGGGATTTTTGGGAAGCTCATGAAAATCCTGCTGAACCTTATTTTAAATTGTTTTATGGTAATTTTTTAAAAGCTAATAGCCAGAGTAAAGGCATGAGAAGTTATAATTATGTAGTGGCTCTTATTGTTAATTACTTTGAGACTACCCCAATGTAATTACTCTACAATTGTTGCTCCCAACAGACCTTTTAAAGACTTAATTCTGGTTTGTATTTTATTTTTTTCTGAGAATTACAAACCCTTTCTCTTTTATTTCAGTAAATTTCTGGAAGTTTTGTACTTTAGATAAAATTAAAGTTTTTGAGATTATAAAACTTCTATAACGAGAGTTTGACACCCAAAGGAATGACTATATATGGAAGCTACATATAACAAAAAAAAGAATATTAAAGACACATGAAACACATACTGATAGTTTTAGCACTTTTTTTTTGCTCGCAAACTTACGCACAGGAAATTAATATTATTGATGCTAAACTTCCTGCTTTAATTTCATTGAAATACCCAAATATTAAAGAAGCACTTACCTCAAAAAATAATTTAAACAAGGACTCTTTTTTGTTGCCTGAAACAAATGGTTATCTAAACACTAATTTTTTCATAGATAACAGTCGACGTGCAAACAGACATTTTGCTTGGTCTCAATCAGAGCAAAGAAATTTAAGTAAAGAATTACTAAAAATTATGCATAGATTCCCTGGTGATGGCAGTAATTTAACAATTAGCCCAAGAGGTTTATTGGTGCCTTAATCTATAATAGTTGCCCCCGCTGGTGCTTCAAACATATCTGTATCTGGTTCTTCTTTTGATAGTTTTATATCTGTGAATGGTAAATCGTTTCGCTTCTCAGTAGGCAAATTATTCTCGTAATTATACCATGTTAAAGTTTCTGGTAAGACTAAACCTTCTACAGTTTGCCAATTATTGTATTTTATAAAATGAAATTCCTTTCCTTTTTCTTTTGAAAAATACGTTACAGTATAGCCTAACCAGGTCATTTTATGGGTTTCAGAATCGTAATATAAAATGTATTCGTCTTCTGGTGATTCTCCCACCCCACTTTCATAAGAAATTTTAATTCCTGGGTATGATTGACCTTCAAATTCTAAAGCGGCGACATCTTCGTAAATAATACCATCATCAGCTAAAATAAAAGGCATCGCATAAAAATAAAACATGAGATTATAATAGAACTTCGGGTTCCCTTTATATGTTGCTGTATCTTTATTTTTTAACCAAACATCTTCACCATCAAACCCAATGGTATGATGCGGCATTTCTATTAACGATTTTCTATTTTTTAAGTTGGTGGTTGTAACCTCATCGCCATTAAGTTTTTTCATGGTGAATTCTAGAGACTTCATGCCATTCCATGTATCTAAACCACCGTGAGCACCAAATACTTTTGTGATGTTTTCTGGATAAATACTTGTTGTTACATCTAGCGTTTCTTGGGAATAATCTATAGCTGGCGTTGTTTTATTTTTACAAGCTAATACTGAAATTGCGAGTGCTAAAAAGATGTATTTTTTCATTTCGGTAGTTTTGAAAAGTTTTAGTCTTTGACGAAGTTAGTGGAATATAATTACATAAAAACTATTACTTTTGCTTGATTCTTATGAAAGAAATAACTAGTTCACAAAACACGTATATTAAACAACTTGTTCAACTCAAGGACAAGTCGCGCGAACGAAAAAAAACTGGTACATTTTTAATTGAAGGTGTACGCGAAGTTTCATTAGCTTTAAAAGGAGGTTATGAGATTGGAACTGTTTTGTTTTACCCTGAATTGTTCTCTATTGAAGATCTAAACAATTTAATACCAGAACAACTCGATACTATTGAGATTTCAAAAGAAGTCTATCAAAAATTAGCTTACAGAGCTACTACTGAAGGTGTTTTGGCTGTTGCACAATCTAAAGAAAATCAATTAACTGATTTAAAGTTTGAATCAAAAAACTCTTTAGTTTTAGTTGCAGAAGCGCCTGAAAAACCTGGGAATATAGGTGCCATTTTAAGAACTGCAGATGCGGCAAATGTTGATGCTGTAATTATTGCCAACCCAAAAACTGATTTATATAATCCGAATATTATTCGTTCTAGTGTGGGTTGCCTCTTTACTAATCAAATTGCTACTGGAACCACATCTGAAATCATCGAATTTCTAAAAACTAGACATATTAATATTTATTGTGCGGCATTACAAGCCTCTGTGAATTATCACACTCAGGATTTTACAGAACCTACAGCTATTGTTGTGGGTACCGAAGCTACAGGATTGAGTAATGAATGGTTAGAAAATGCGACTCAAAATATTATTATTCCTATGCAAGGTGAAATTGATTCAATGAATGTTTCGGTTGCGGCAGGAATTCTTATTTTTGAGGCCAAACGTCAACGGAATTTTAAATGAGTTTTTCTTGTAAAGACCTAAGTCGTAAAGCAAGAATATTATAAATTGAAACTAAAATTAAACAGATTGCCACGTCGCTAAAAAGCTTCTCGCAATGACATAAAAAATATGACATCAACAGCCTTATTTTACATCATCATAGCCATTATAGTCATCAATTTCATAGTTGACAAAATTCTTGATGCCTTAAATGCGAAACATTTTAACGATAAACTTCCAAACGCATTGCAAGATGTTTATGATGAATCAGAATACAAAAAGTCGCAAAACTACAAAGCAACAAAATACAAGTTTGGTATAATTACCTCAACGTTTTCCTTGGTTTTAACTTTAGGCTTTTTATGGTTTGATGGTTTTGAATTTGTAGACCATATTGCAAGAAGTTATAGCGAGCAGCCAATTATAGTTGCAATGATATTCTTTGGCATAATTATGATTGGTAGCGATATTTTAACCACGCCATTTTCGTATTACAGCACCTTTGTTATTGAAGAAAAATTTGGATTTAATAAAACGACTATCAAAACTTTTTTCTTAGATAAAATTAAAGGCTGGTTGATGATGGCTATTGTTGGCGGTGGTATTTTAGCGTTAATCATTTGGTTTTACGAGGCTACAGGGAAACATTTCTGGTTATATGCTTGGGCTTTAGTAGCTATTTTTACGTTGTTTATGAATATGTTTTATTCTAAACTTATTGTACCTCTTTTTAATAAACAAACGCCTTTAGAGGAAGGCACTTTGCGTGATAAGATTTCAGCTTATGCTAAAACGGTTGGCTTTAAATTGGATAAGATTTTTGTGATTGACGGCTCTAAACGAAGTACAAAAGCCAATGCCTATTTCTCTGGTTTTGGCAGTGAAAAACGGGTCACACTTTATGACACTTTGATTAATGATTTAGATGATGAAGAAATTGTTGCCGTTTTAGCACATGAGGTTGGGCATTATAAAAAGAAACACATCATCTTTAACTTGTTTGCTTCTATTTTATTAACTGGATTAACACTTTATATTTTATCGTTATTTATTTCAAACCCTTTATTATCTCAAGCGTTGGGTGTTGAAATACCAAGCTTTCATATTGGATTAATTGCTTTTGGACTCCTCTACTCGCCTATTTCTGAAATTACAGGGTTAATTATGAATGTATTTTCTAGAAAATTTGAATACCAAGCTGATGACTATGCAAAAAACACTTATAAAGGCGAACCTTTAATTACCTCACTTAAGAAGCTTTCGAAAAACAGTTTGAGCAATTTAACGCCACATCCTGCTTATGTATTTATGCATTATTCGCACCCAACGTTGTTAGAGCGGATTGGGAATTTGAGGAAGTAAGTTTAAAAGCTCTTAGTTATTTAAATACAAGTAGAAATCTTATTATCTATGTGGCACAAAGATGCTAAAATTATTTATTCATCTATTTTGATATCATAATCGCACCTTATTTCGACATGAAAACAAACAATGATTCCCTATTTATCAAAATCCTTCACAGACAAATGCGTTAACGATTGAACAACCTGTTTGAAATCCTTTTTAAAACTTAATGGCATTTATTTTAATTTGAACAATAACTAAACAGATTGCCACAGTCGTACCTCCTTCGCAATGACGTTTTAAAAAGATTGAGTAGTGAAATATTTATATTCACGAATTCCAAAATTTAAAATAATAATGCATGAGTTAAGCGTGTTAAAACAACCAAATAAAAAAAATCCAAATAATAGTGTATCTTTGCACCTTGAAACTCAAAACGAGTTTAAATTCCTCAGAGTGAGGATGTGTTATTAGAAGTTTAGGTTTAAGTATGTCGATTCACTTCTTTATGTAACACTGCATAATAAATCGCATACATTAAATTAAAATGAGCACATTCCAAGATTTAGGTCTTAATGACGACCTATTACAAGCAATTACAGATTTAGGGTTTACTAAACCCAGTGAAGTTCAAGAAAAAGCAATTCCTATTTTATTAGAATCGGAAACCGATTTAGTGGCTTTGGCCCAAACTGGAACGGGTAAAACCGCGGCTTTTGGATTTCCGATGTTAGAAAAAATTGATGTCGCTAGTAGAACCACACAAGGTTTAATTTTATCGCCTACTAGAGAGCTTTGTTTACAAATTACCAACGAAATGAAATTGTATGGTAAATATTGTAAGGGCCTTAACGTGGTTGCTGTTTACGGTGGCTCTAGCATCCAAGATCAAGCCCGTGAAATTAAACGTGGTGCGCAAATTATTGTGGCGACTCCCGGACGTATGAAGGACATGATTAAGAGGCGTTTGGTTGATATTTCTAAAATCCAATATTCAGTTTTAGATGAGGCTGATGAAATGTTAAACATGGGCTTTAAAGAGGATATTACCGATATTTTATCGCATACCCCTGTAGATAAAAGCACCTGGTTATTTTCTGCAACAATGCCTCGTGAGGTAGCTACTATTGCTAAAAAATTCATGAATAATCCACAGGAAATTACAGTTGGGACTAAAAATGAAAGTACGAGTAATGTATCTCATGAGTATTATTTAGTTAACGCTAGAGATCGTTATCAAGCTTTGAAACGTTTGAGTGATGCAAATCCTGATATATTTTCTGTTATTTTTTGTAGAACAAAACGTGATACTCAAAAAGTTGCCGAAAACTTAATTGAAGATGGGTATAGCGCTGGGGCTTTACATGGCGATTTAAGCCAGAATCAACGTGATTTAGTAATGAAATCGTTTAGAAACCAACAAATACAAATACTTGTGGCTACTGATGTTGCTGCTCGTGGTATTGATGTTGATGATATTACACACGTTATAAATTACCAATTACCTGATGAACCTGAAGTTTACACACACCGTTCTGGTAGAACAGGGCGAGCTGGTAAAACGGGAATCTCAATGGTTATTGTTTCGAAAAGTGAAGTGCGTAAAATAAAAAGTATTGAACGCATTATTAATAAAAAATTCGAGAAAAAGGATATTCCTGATGGTGCTGATATTTGCGAGGTGCAACTCATGTCGCTTGCTAATAAAATTCACAATACAGAGATTAACCATGAAATTGATAAGCATTTATCCAGCATCAACGAATTGTTTGCTGATACAGATAAAGATGAATTGATTAAAAAGTTCTTCTCTGTTGAGTTTACACGTTTTTATAATTACTATAATAAATCTAAAAACTTAAATGTTGCTGAAGGCTCTTATGACAGGGATAGCCGACGTGAAGGTGGACGTGATTTTAGTAGAGGTAGTAAAAATGATTCTACGCGTTACTTTATAAACGTTGGTGGAAAAGATGGTTTTGATTGGATGAAGTTGAAAGACTTCCTGAAAGAGCAAATGAATCTTGGTAGAGATGACGTTTTTAAAGTGGAAACAAAAGACAGCTTCTCGTTTTTTAATACTGAAAACGAATTAAAAGAAAAAGTACTCGCTCATTTTACCGATTTTAAACACGAAGGGCGTTTTGTAAATGTTGAAGTATCTGAAAACCGCGGTGGTGGAAGACGAAATGATAGACGTAGCGGTAGTTCTGGAAAACGACGTGACGATAGACGCAGTGGCGGAAGACGAGATGATAGAAAAGAATCTTCTGGAAATAGAGGTGACAGACGTAGAAGTGATAGCGGCTCTAAACCAAGACGTTCAGATTCTAGTGATTTTGGAAGTTCTAGACCAAGACGCTCTAGACGTTAACCCATAAAAAATAAGTATAGAAAAAGCCTTAAAGTTTTAAACCTTTAGGGCTTTTTTATTTTATCGTTTTAAAGTAAAATGCCCTTTATGCGTTTTATTCTTACTTGGTCTGTTTACAACAAACCAATAATCATCTGTAGCTAGTAATTGCCCATTAAAAGTACCATCCCAACCTTCAGAGGATGCATTTAATTTTGTTATTAGTTTACCATATCTATCAAATATATGTACTTCAATACCTAATTCTTTTTCAGAGAAATTTATTTTCCAATAATCATTATAACCATCATTATTTGGGGTGAAAAACTTTGGATAATTTAATAAGTATACGTCTTCTGAATACAATAAACAATCTCTTTCATTCTTAACATATACGGTATAATCTCCTGCTTCTAAGTTATTAAATACATTAGAACTTTGATAAACATCACCATCAATAGAAAACAAATAGCTTTCCATCCCATCAACATAAACTTCAATTGAATTATTATTAACAGTCCAATCCGTTTCAATAATAGCAACAGATTTTGGTATCTCCGTATCTAAAACTTGAATAGTTTCTGTTACACCACATTTTGATCGCCCTTCAAGAACATTATAAACAGTTACAGAATAACTTCCAGCTTTGTTGATGGTAATCTCTGAATCGGTTTTTCCATTTGACCAAAGATATTCATCATGAATAGAGTTTACATATAGTTGTAAATCTTCCCCTGGACATAAGTACCAAGTTTTAACAATATCAATTATAGGTTGAAACCTTACTTCTATATAAAACGACGTGGTATCATAACATGTGGCATTTACCAAATTCTCTACTCTTACAAATATTTCTTGTGAAAGGGATTGATTCTCAAAGTTTTCATCTAATGGTAAATTCCCTGAATCTGCATCTAATTGCGAAGCGTGGAATGTCACCTTACCAGTTTGAGCTTTTAAAATCGCTGATTTTTGTGAAGCCAAATCAAAAAATTCTTTTCCGTCATTCGAGGCATCATCACATAAATATAGGTCTAATGGTTGATGTGCGGTTAAAGCTTGGTCTATAACAACATTAAACTTGGTGGTGTTATAACATACTATAGTTCTAGATGCGCTTGCTGTATTTTCTATTCTTGCAAATAGTTCTTGACTTCCACTCTCAAAAGTACTTGGAAGCGCCCCATGTCCTGTATCTGCGTCTGATTGTGTTTCGTGATAAGTAACAGCAAAATCCGTAGAAGACTGTCCATTAAACACGGAAGCATCAAACTGTGATAAATCTATAATTTCTTTACCATCGTTGGATTGGTCATCACAGATAATATAATCAGCCACTTGTCCTGCGGTAGGCTGAGAGGTAACTTC
>NZ_JAQWOO010000031.1 GCF_029245835.1 Algibacter sp.
AAATAAATCTGTAATTTTAGAGTAACAAAACATAGATAGGTTTTTAGATTAATAAATTGAATTTCAGTACTTTAATTTACTAAAAATCTATCTTTTTTACTATTAAAACTTATCTAAATATTAATCGAACTCAGGTTTTTAGATTTTCTTCTGATGAAAACTTGAATTTAGTACCATCAAACGAAGTTGAGAATTTTTTATCACCTGCAATAGCTTCATTGTTAAAATAAGCAACCACATCATAACCGTTTGCAACGAAACCTTTTTTTAGATTATAATCTATTATAGTTTGTGCAGATAAAGATGAAACGGTTATTAAAAATAGTATGACTAAACTGTGCATAAAAGATATTTTATAATAAGTCTAAAAATGAAGAAGACCTTACAGTTTATGTATTTATTAGCAAGTTAAATAGTTTTTTTATATCCTGCGATGTCTTGTTTTACCCTCGTAGGTATTAATGTTAAAATATACCTACAAGGTTTTGAAAAATAAGTTTTCGGGAGCGTTTTAAATTTTGTCGTTTCTTTAATATTACACCCCTAAAGCCCCCCAAGGGAACAATTCGTTAAGTTGAATAGGACGTTTGTCCCCTAGAGTGTACTTTAGGGGTATTTTTTGCTTTTTACATTTATTCTTTTTACTATTTAGAATAAATTATAATCTTAAATTTATTTTTTTAGTGTCTTCCAAAAATTTGTGTTTTTAAAATCTCGCAGGAGTTTAAAACGTATTTACAGAATTTAGATTTTAAAGCACCATAAGGTTGCAACCACGAATATCAGAATTATCAAAACGTCCAATAACTTCAAAAGATCCGTCATTATTTGTTCTGCCTAAATCTTGGGTTGCAATAAAGGAACAAGAGTTTACATTGGCTAAATCAATAACATTTATTCCGCCAGTTTTTCCTGATTCTTGAATGGTTAATGCGTCTTCAGTATCACGCGTTAAAACATGCATCCAAGGCGGACAATTAAATACACCATGTCCTTTAGAATAAGCTTGACTCAAAAGCTCGGTCATGCCATATTCACTATGTATATACTCAACACCAAAGCCTTTTTTTAGTGTATTATGAAGCTCTGTTCTAATAAGTTCTTTTCGTCTACCCTTCATGCCGCCAGTTTCCATTACAATAGTGTTTTTTAAACTGAATTGGTAAGTTTCAATTAAATCTAACAAAGCAAAAGAAACACCAATGAGTAATATTTTTTTGCCTTCAGAATCTAGTTTAATTAAGGTGTCTTTTAATTCTGAAAGGTTGTTCAAATAAAATCCGCTTTCAGGATGTTTTGAGGTTTTAATCATATAATCTACCATATAGATTAAAGAAGAGCCTTCGCGTTCTAAATAAGAAGGTAATAATCCTAGAATCACGTAGTTTTCAATAGGGTTATAAAATTTCTCAAAACCTTTTGTAAAACTTTGGTGGTAGATGTTTAAATCGGTAACATAATGCTTACTCGTTTCGCTTCCAGAAGTTCCTGAGCTGGTAAATGTTGTTTTTATGGGGTCTTTAGAGCTTAATACATTTCTTGTTTTAAAAAATTGAATGGGCAAAAAAGGAATGTCTTTTAATGTTTTTACCTCGCTAGGATGTTTGTATAATAAATCGCAAAACGATCTGTAAACAAGATTGTTTTCAAATTGAAATTTAAAAACTTGTAATGCTAAATCTTCAAATTCAGATTGAGTTTTTATTTTAAATATAGAATGCGTGTCTATCATACTTCAGTAAAGCAACAAAAATACATAATACAATTTATTAATACGACATTCTAAAACGAGTTGATGCCTTGAAATTTAGTTAGTAAATCGTTAAAGGATATTAGTAAAACATTCATGTTTTCGAATTTATTAAAATAAGATAGAAAAATATGAGTAAAAGTTTAAAGATTATAAGCGTTATAATGGATAGCTTAATCATTATACCCGAAAAATCACTAAAAAGGTATCCATAAAAAAAGAGGTCGTCTAAAAACAATTTAGGCGATCTTTTTATTTTTGGTCATTTAGGTTTTATTTTGACGCTCTTTGTTTTAATAGTAAATAATAATGTTGTTAAAATAGAGCAAAGCGATTTCTATATCGCCAAA
>NZ_JAQWOO010000038.1 GCF_029245835.1 Algibacter sp.
TCTAATTTTGAAATTATCTGAGAAAACAAAGTTATATTTGTCATAGGAGAAAGGTGTTTTTTGTGTTGCACCACAAAGATAACTTTGCGGAACAAATTTCCCTTTCTCTTTTATTAAACGTTTAGGACGCTATTGATAAAATATAGTAAAAAATATTTAATCTATGCTCGCTAAAAATGTTTGGGTGTGTTTGGATACTATGAATTTTTATAAGTAAAGTTTATTTTATAAATAACTGTCTTTTAATATAAATAGCAACTCATTTTCATTATAGTAATACTAATAATATGACTCTTTATTAGGATTTATATACGTTTTATCGAAAAAAAAAAATAGTGTTGGAAATTTATATCATTTTCGTTAGTAGATTATTAGAAAATAAAAATAGATTTTTTTAATCTATTAAGTATCAGACCGCCCAAAGTCTACTCTTAAATTATTAAATCTTTACTTTTTTGCATCATAAGTAAAAATAAAACAAGATTCCTTTCTGCTATGTATTATTTTATAATTGCTATTAATCTAACCAAAAAATATGATTAAAAAATTACGTCTCAATATTCAATTATCAACAAGTTCACGCCTTATATAAAGACTAAAACAATTATTTTATTATGAAAACAAAAACTACATTTTTTTTAAAGCGTTGGTGCTTTATACCTACCCTATTAATGTCCTTTATGGTAAGTGCCCAAGGCATAAGATTAGATGATCTTTGTGAAGGAACTGATTTTACTCCTTTTTTAAAAGAGGTTATTGCTACTTATCCATTAACGGATTTAAGTGATGCAACAGGTAACAATAATACAGAGATTTTACCAGGAATAAACATTTCAAGTACTAATGGCCTTTGTTTAGATAGCAGTATCATAGAAAATTTTGGTGATTTGGAAGGAGCTTTAGCAGATCCAGATCTTTTAAGTGTCATAGATAGTTTTGATTTCACTCCAGTAGAGGACAATTTCGATCCAAATAATTTTGGGCTAAAACTAGAATTTAAATTGTCATATTCCCCACCTGAAGATGCTAACCCTGATGAAGTTGTTGTTTTGGATAACGATCCATATCTTAACTATTTAGGTTTAGTCTATAATTACATTTCAGAACAAATAGGTGTTTTATTAGCTAATGGAGATATACTATATGCAGATGTTAGTGTACCATTAAATCAGTGGCATACTGTTGAGGTTAGGCATTTTCTTGGCATAGGAGGATTTCTTTATTTAAACGGAACTTTAGTTTTAGCCGTAAATAATAGTGTAATTAATTTTGAACAAGAAGAATTGGATTTAAGTCAATTTGATGTTAGTAATCTAACTTTAGGAGTAGCTTTAAATTTTGTTACTAGTTACGCTTCTTTAAGTGATGCTTACGAATCTTGTATGAGAAACATAGAAGTTTACAAATGTGTTCCGGAAGCTATAGAAGTCCCTAGTATTACGGAAAACTGTACAGTGTCTTTAGAAGCACCAGAAGCTTGGGATATTTGCAGTGGTACTATTGTTGCTACAACAACTGACCCAACAGAATATGCAGAAGCAGGAGATTATATAGTGAATTGGTCTTTTGTTACCGCTAATGGCATTGGCGAATTAATATTACCACAAAATGTTACGGTAATCGGAATTGCTGATAGTACCGTAATGTGGACAGGAGTCACCAATACAGATTGGACTAATGCTGGAAACTGGGAAAATAATAATGCACCTAGTTTATCACTAAATACTAATATCAATATCCCGACAGGCTTGACAAATTACCCTGTTTTAACTTCAGGACAAAACTTATTTGTAGGTACATGTTCAAATGTAACTATTGAAAGTGGTGCTTCTCTAACAGTTAATCCAAATGCAGTACTTACTAATAATGGAACAGTTGAAGTTGCGACAGGCGGTACGGTTACTTTTGAATCTGATCCTTCTGGAACAGCCTATTTAGGTGCTGGTACGGGCGATTTTACAGGCGATTTTACAGTGGAACGCTATATTCCTGCAAAAAGAGCTTTTCGCTTTTTAAGTACAGCCGTAACCACTAGTGATTTTATTTTAAACAACTGGCAAAAGGATACGCACATTACAGGGTCTACTACAGATGGGGAGAATGGATTTGATGGTACTGTAACAGGTAACCCATCTATGTTTACTTATGATAATGTGGCTCAAACATGGAACGCAATTCCAAATACGGATGCTACCAATTTAACCTCAGGTACACCATACCGTTTAATGGTAAGAGGTGATAGAACTATCGATTTAAACAACAATGCACCCCCTGCAACACCAACTACGTTAGTGTCAAAAGGAGCATTAACTGCTGAAAATGCTGGGTCAAGTACTTTTGCATTAAATGCAACAGCTGATGGTTTTAGTTTTATAGGAAATCCGTTTCAGGCTCAAGTAGATATGAAAACGGTATTACAAAATAATAGTAATAATGTTATTCCAGTGTTTTATTGGGTGTGGGATCCAACCTTAGGAATAAGAGGTGCTTATGTTACAGTTGATTTTTTCAATCCTGTAGCAAATCCAACTGCAGGAGAACAAAATCAATTTTTACAGGCTGGTCAAGCATGCTTTGTACAAACTAATACCGAAAGTGCTGCTTCTGTAACTTTTACTCAAGCTAGCAAAAACTCATCTGAACTAGAAACCAAGGTGTTTAGATCAACTAGCAACAAATCAGCAAGTAGTAGTAGAGCTCAATTAAGTATAAAGCTATATGAAAGTAGTGCTTATATAGCAAACATGACACCTGCAGATGGTGTGTCCGTTTATTTCGATGATGCAGGAAATAATGACGTAGATGCTTTTGATGCTCCTGATTTTACAAACTTGGATGAAAACTTGGCAACTAATAATAATGGTAATTTATTAAGTATAGAGAGCAGAGCTACGCCTTTTATTCCAGATGAAATTCAATTAGAAATTAACACCTATAGAAATACAGATTATGTATTAGAGGCTAATGCTCAAGCTTTAAAGGGTGATATTCCTTTATTATTAGATACTTATTTAAACGAGACTACAGAAATAGCTCAAAATGGTATGATAACTTATGCGTATACCATAAATCCTAGTATTCCAGCCTCTTTTGCCGGTGATAGATTTAAAATTATTTTTGAAAAAACATTATCTGTTACAAATAAAGATTTAAATGAGATACTATTATATCCAAATCCTACAAATACAGGTAACATCTATTTAAACATTCCTCAGGGGATTAATGATTTAGAAGTAACTATTTATAACGCTTTGGGTGCGAGAGTATTTCAAACAAAAGATTTATCAACAGGAAATAAAGTATCAGTTAATACAAGCTTTATTAAAAACGTTGGTGTCTATTTTGTAAAGCTTTCTTCTAGAGGTTCAACAACTACCAAAAAATTGATTATTAACTAATTTAAAAAATTTAAAAAAATGAAAAATTCAATTAAAACCATTAAAACAATTGTTACAGTTTTTGCTTTTGTATTTACAACTAGCGTAATGGCACAAGGTCCAGGAGGATTTGATGATAATGTAGTTGACGTACCATTGGATGGAGGACTTGCTGTTCTAATAGTAGGAGCTGCGGCTTATGGAGTTAAAAAATTACGCCAAAATAAAAATGAGGAACTTTAATCAAGAATAAAATCTCACTAATAATAAGGCTTTTCTCAGGAGAAGCCTTGTTTTTTTTAGTGTAAAAGAATATGCAAACCACATTACTCTAGTATGTTTATAAAATCCTTGATAAATTGAATTATTATAAATAAAATCCCAATTTGCAAAAAATAAAAATCTTCACGACTTGTAAATTTGTGCTTTTTTGTAGATCAATCTTATCCTTTTAAACAGATTGGCATTACATTCTTTCGTGTTGTCGAAATTTTATTAATTATTGATTTTTTTATTTGATATTCGAGAAATTTCAATCTGATAATTTATTTTTCGGCTTAAAAGCCTTTTAAAAAACTATAGCATCTTAATGTTATATATCCTGCAGCATTTGGAATAAAAAATTGTATTACGATAAAAAATGATTAAATTTAAATCACTAATAAATACTATTCCCTTGCCAATAAAGCTATTTTTAGGAAAAGCATTATTGTTTTTTTTTGTATGGAAATTTATTTATGTTATTTTTTTATATGATTCAAAATTTATTGACTATCCATTAACAACTCACGTTGGAGAAGCCTCCACTAAATCTTTAAATAGTTTGAGTTCCATGAATGGCTTTATTTCAAAAAGGCGGATAACAAGTTCAATTTATGAAGGTGAATTAAAGAAACGTGAAGCCTCTCAAATATACCACAATAACAAATTGGTTTTAAATATAGCCGATTCTTGTAATGGGTTGGAATTAATGATTTTGTATATTGGTTTCATTGTTTGTATGCCTTCTGGATTTTGGCGTAAAGTCCTTTATATTATTCTTGGTGTAATTATTATTGATGTGATTAATATAAGCAGATGTATGGGCTTAATTTATTTACGAGAATATTTTCATGCCTATTTTGACTTCGCTCATCATTATTTGTTTAAAGCCACGGTTTATACTGCTACTTTTTTAATGTGGATGGTATATGCTCGAAAAATTCATTTAAAAAATGAAACTATACAAATCAGATAAGATTCGTTTTATATCGGGCCTTATTTTTATTATCATTATTTATTCTTGCTATTATATTTTTTTTGCAGAAAATAATAATTCTCTTTTTATACCAAGAAAAATAAAACATGTTATTAGGTTTTTAATCACCATAGTTATCTATTTAGTTGGAACTTTTCACCTTGGAAAACTTAAGGATACATGGATGTCTTCTATTTGGCATATTATTCATATTTCAGGGTTATGTATTATAGCTTCCTTAGGCTTATTTGATTGGTTGGTTGCTGATCTCTCCTTAAGTTTAAAAGTATTTGTTAATTCCATTCAGGAAATATTAATATCACCTGGTTTATATGTTGCTATGGGCTTACTAAACAAAAGTTTAAATAAAACGAGCATGAGTAAAAATGTTTGAGATAATGTTTGACTTTGAATTATATAGTTAGTGTGAGTGATAATTTAATAAAAAACAAAAGCCATATCCCTGCAGAACTTAATCTACTTTGATATGGCTTTTTTTGAAATAACATTACGTGACCTAATAAGTATTACTACTCATGATTGTTTAAAATTTTCATCTAAACTGTTTCAGTTCAAGCTTTTGTTATTTCAATGAAACATAATTGTAATTTTCAAAATGTATTGACCTATTACTGCTATGTTTCTGTTAATTGTTTTTTTGATGCCTTTTAGCTCCCTCTTTACCTTTTAAGTAAAAAATTACTAAAAGCATTGCTCTCATAACAACAGTAACTTTCGTTACGGTTGATTTTTAAGCTTTCAATTAAAAAAAATCTCATCTGTTTGCACATGTGATAATTTTAATAATATCATGGTTTATTGACGTTTCACGCTCACACGTTTCGCAATAAAACCTCAAAAACAATTATATAAAGAACGTTACCTTATTTAGAAAAAATACAAATCCGTTGTTGAAGCGGAACCAGATAAAACTGTTATTAATTCCTCAATAAATGTACCATCAAAATTCAAAAAAAACAATTTTTTAAGGTGTTAGATATCAACCACTTATAAACCGCACTTATTAACATCTGTTAGTAAAAAAAGCCTTGAGAGGTCTCAAGGCTTTTAAATACTACAATTGCAGATGTATTGTTATTAACGTCTACGCTCAGTAATTCTAGCTTTTTTACCAGTAAGGCCTCTAAAGTAGAATATACGTGCTCTACGTACTTTACCACGTTTGTTAACTTCTATTTTTTGTAATGCAGGTAAATTAACAGGGAAGATACGCTCTACACCAACAGATCCTGACATTTTTCTAATTGTAAAAGTTTCTGAAGCTCCAGATCCTCTTCTTTGTATTACTGTTCCTCTAAAAAACTGAGTACGCGTTTTGCTACCCTCTTTAATTTCGTAGAATACTGTAATGGTATCACCAGCAGCAAATTCTGGTAAATCTTTTCTTGTTACAAATTCGTCTTGTACAAATTTTACTAAAGATTCCATATCTTTAAATTTAATTATAATTAATTCAGAACAACATTCACGATTCTCGCCAGAGGTTAACCCGAAATTGGGTGCAAAAATAACTATTAATTAATAATCTGCAACGTTTTACTTATATTTTTTTGGTGTTTCTTTTTGCTTGAAAATTTAGAAGTTATTTCAAGTTTAAGTAAAGCAAAAAGTCAGGCTATCCGCTATATCTTTTTTATACGTCATAGCGAGGACAGAGGACGTGCCTATCAGTTAACTGTATGTTTTAAATTAAAGTTTGTATTAATTATTTTAAAAAAGGATGCCGCTTCTATCCTTAACACAGACTTATTAGCAGATATCGTGTCAATTTCAACAAAAAAGTTAACCAAATAATGTCATTACGATGAAGAATGACGAAGTAATCTCACAAAAGGTACTACAATTAAAAAGATTGCTTCGTTACTCGCGATGACGTACAATTAATCCTCCAACAAATCAGGACGTCGTTCTTTAGTTCTTAAATACGCTTGCTCTTCACGCCATCTTTCAATTTCAGGAAAGTTGCCACCAAATAATAATTCGGGTACTTTCCAACCTTTATATTCTCGGGGTTTTGTGTAAATAGGGGGTGCTAATAAACCATCTTGAAACGAGTCGGTTAGGGCAGAGGTTTCATTTCCTAGTACACCAGGTATTAATCTAATTATAGCATCACAAAGTACGGCTGCTCCTAATTCGCCGCCAGATAATACATAATCGCCAATAGATATTTCTCGGGTTATAAAATGGTCGCGAACCCGTTGGTCTACACCTTTATAATGGCCACATAAAATAATAATATTTTCTTTTAAAGATAATTGGTTGGCAATCCCTTGCTTTAAAGTTTCGCCATCCGGAGTCATATAAATGACTTCATCATAATTACGCTCTGATTTTAAAGCCGAAATACATTTATCAATAGGTTCTACCATCATGACCATGCCTGCACCACCCCCAAATTGTGTGCCGTCTATAGATTTGTACCTATCTGAGGTGTAATCTCTTAAATTATGAAAATGAACTTCTACCAAACCTGCTTCAATAGCACGTTTTAAAATAGACGCTTCAAACGGACTTTTTAGTAATTCTGGTAAAACGGTGATTATATCTATGCGCATGATAAGTAATTATAGTAGCAAAGATAATTTAATTGTTTGGGATTTTAAGGTTAGTAATACAAAGCTAAAATTTAAAGCATTATAAACGAAATTGATTTATTGTCATTTTTTTTAAGATCTTAAATATTATTCATTGGTTAAAAAACGTCAAAATAACTATTGATAAAAGATATCTTTAGCTTCGAATAAATGTTAGCGCATTAATATTTGTTTTGTTAATACATTTACAATATTCTCACTTAATAATTTATTACCCTCTTCGTTTAAATGAGCACCGTCTTTTTTAAAAATATCTTTACAATCTTCATAATTAGAACAAATGTTATCGAAGTCAATAAATATAATTTTATCATTCAGTATTTCTTCCATTAGTAGCTTATTCAAATTTTTTCTATATGTTTTAATATTATCAATTTCTCCTTTATTGTTGAACTTTGAGGATATTATATATCGCATTCTGTTAAAGGTATTCTTGTTATTTATATGTTCCACGATGCCAAATTCAGGAAGTTCTACAATTACAGGTTTTATATTATAATACAGTAAGTTTTTAATAATCAGAATCATATGATGAGAATAAAAATTTGCTCCGATTTGTCCTATTGCATCATTTACCCCGGCAATAACAATACAATAATCAGGATGTTTTTTTATTAAAAACTTAGACGAATACTTATTGGTACTGTCTTTAAACATATTTTGATATATCAATTTACTTCGGGCACTTGGTTGGCCACTTGATATTATTTTATTATTTATCCCTTTTTCTAATAATCCTTCATGTAATAAGGTATCTAGTTTTTTTCTTGCAACCCAACTATCTCCAATAACTCCAATTGAAAAAAAATCTTTATTATTAACAATAACCTCATAATATGGAAATTCTTTTTCAAAAGAAAATCGGTCTATTAAATAATATGAAGTAGCAAAGATAAAAACAGCAACTATGGTTAATAATCCTTTTTTAATTTTTTCTCTCATTGTTTTAATCGTTGCTTAGTTTTTAATTCATACTTAAGAAATGATATGAGAATCATTAAAAATTTCACACTTAATGTTGGAATTAATTAATAGGTTTTTCTGTAAAAGCAATTCCCTAAATCACCTCTTATGCTTCAAAGCCACCAACTCCGCAATCTTACAAATCACCTCAGTAGCTTTAATCATACTTTCCACAGGAACATACTCATAACGCCCATGAAAGTTATGTCCGCCAGCAAAAATATTAGGGCATGGCAATCCCATATAACTTAATTGAGAACCATCTGTTCCACCTCGAATAGGTTTTATTATTGGTTTTATTTCGAGTTGCTTCATCGCTTCTTCGGCAATATCAACAATATGCATTACAGGTTCTACTTGCTCACGCATATTAAAGTATTGATCTTTAATTTCGATAGTAATTACCTCTTTATCATATTGACTATTAAGTTCGTTAGTCAGTTTTACCATAACTTCTTTGCGAGCTTCAAAATGCCCAATATCATGGTCGCGAATAATGTATTGTAAAGTGGTTTCTTCAACATTTCCTTTTATATCATGTAAATGGAAAAACCCTTGATAGCCTTCGGTATGTTCTGGAGTTTCCAATCGGGGTAAAGAGTTAATAAACTCTGTGGCAATATACATGGAGTTTATCATTTTATCTTTCGCATAGCCTGGATGCACTATTTTTCCTTTTATTTTAACAAGAGTACTTGCAGCATTAAAATTTTCGTATTCTAATTCTCCAATTTGACTACCATCCATAGTGTAAGCCCAATCTGCTCCAAATTTTTGAACATCAAATTTATGCGCACCTCTTCCAATTTCTTCATCTGGCGTAAAACCTACTTTAATGGTTCCGTGCTTAATTTCTGGACGTTTAATTAAATATTCCATGGCAGAAACAATTTCACATATACCTGCTTTATCATCTGCCCCTAAAAGTGTCGTGCCATCTGTAGTGATTAATGTCTGACCTTTATAGAGCAATAAATCTTCAAAATAATCAGGAGATAACACGATATCTTCTGCTTTGTTCAAAATAATATCTTTACCATTATAATTCTCGATAATTTGAGGTTTAACGTTAGCTCCTGTAAAGTCTGGCGAGGTGTCAAAATGTGAGATAAAACCAATAGTTGGGACCTCATATTCTACATTACTCCGTAAAGTTGCCATGATATAAGCATTATCATCAATACTAACTTCTTGCATTCCAATAGCTTTGAGTTCTTCAACAAGCTTATTGGCTAAAACCCATTGTTTTTCTGTGCTTGGTGTAGTTTCTGAATTAGGGTCTGATTCGGTATCTATAGTTACGTAACTTATAAAACGTTTTATAATGTGTTCTTTTGAAATCATTTAAATAATTTTTTTTTAAGTGTCTAAATAGATATCTATTATTGCTCTAATTTACAATTATTAAGCCTGAATAAGTAAGTCCATATCAATTTTTTAATTATATCAAATAAACTTCAAAATAATCAACTAAATTCGTTTCTATTTCCTTTATATTTCAATAAAAAATAGAACCGTAACTAAAGCTATGCTTATATTTTTTAGTTTATCTAAAGAAAATATAATTCTAATTTATTGTTAATCATTTTAAAATTCATTTGGTATTACAGTATTTCAACTTATTTTTGCATTAAATTATATTGATGTACAAATTACTACTTCGCCCACTATTTTTTTCTTTCGACCCTGAAAAAATTCATCATTTCACATTTTCACTAGTAAAATTCACCTCAAAAATTCCTGGATTTAAAAATTTGTTTAGAAGTTTATATGTGCTTGAAGATAAGCGATTAGAACGAAAATTATTCGGCCTCACATTTAAAAACCCTGTAGGGTTAGCAGCCGGATTTGATAAAAACGCAGTGTTATATAATGAACTGGCAAATTTTGGTTTCGGTTTTGTTGAAATAGGAACAGTAACTCCAAAAGGACAAGCTGGAAATCCTAAACAAAGATTATTCAGGTTAAAAGATGACCAAGGGATTATTAATCGCATGGGTTTTAATAACGAAGGCTTAGATGCCGCTATAAACGAACTTAAAAAGAATAAAGGTAAATTGATTATTGGTGGAAATATTGGTAAAAATACTAGTACCAAGCCAGAAGATTATACCACAGATTATTTAGAGTGTTTTAATGCATTACATGACTATGTTGATTATTTTGTATTGAATGTGAGTTGTCCAAATGTGGGAAGCCATGCTAAATTAAATGATAAGGATTATTTAGAAGAGTTGATAGTAGCGGTTCAAAACGCAAACAAGACTTTTATAAAACAGAAGCCCATTCTTTTAAAAATAGCACCAGATTTAAATACTAATCAATTAGATGAAATTATTGAACTTGTAAAAGACACCAATCTTGATGGGGTTATTGCAAGCAATACGTCTACAGATAGAACAGGGCTAAAAGCTACAACTGAAAAATTAGAGGAGATTGGAAATGGTGGTTTAAGTGGGCAACCTATTAAAGAAAAAAGTACTCAGGTTATAAAATATCTTTCGGATAAAAGCAATAAAGCATTTCCAATAATAGGTGTAGGAGGTATTCATTCTGCAAAAGATGCTCTAGAAAAATTAGATGCTGGTGCAGATTTAGTTCAAATTTATACGGGATTTATTTATGAAGGACCAAGTCTTATAAAATCTATAAATAAAGCGATACTAAATAAGTAACTATTTAATAATCTTTTTTACCACAATTCTTTTGCCATTAGTTAAAGTAAGCAAATAACTTCCTGAAGGTAAATTACTAAAGTCAATTGAGCTGTTTGTTAAGATTCCAGATATGAAGGGTTGACCAACCATATTAGAAATTTGATAGTTTGAAACAGTTTCTACATCAATATTTTTAACATAAAGAATATCACCCTTAATAGGGTTTGGATACACTTTAAAAATATCATCAGATATAGGTGTAGAAATTGTTTTTACAAAAATATTATCAATAGCAATATCACCTTCCCAACCATTTCCTCTTACGGCTCTAAATCGAATTTTTATAGTTTCATTTGTATAAGATGATAAATTAATTGTTTTTACAATAAAGTCATCATCTTGATTGATCTGTTGTCTTCTACTTAATGGTTGAATAACATCATTTATGTAACCAGATTCTGTTTTTATATCAACATGCAATTCCCCAATGTCTTTTCCGAACATATGATAAGAAAATTCCAATTCGCTGTTCTGGTAGCTTACATTTATACAAGGAGAAATAAGCTCGGTAATATCTCCAGGTTGCGCACCAGACGCCTCAGCATAAATATACGTGTTTAATTCTTCTTTTGGATTTTTATGATTAGTAGGGCCTGTTGCGCCAGATTTTGTGTCTCCAAGATTTGTATACCAATGATAACCATGTCCTGTAACATCGTTAGTTGTCCAACCGTGTTTATCTAATAAATTGAAATTTTCAAAATCTTCATCTAAGAGGTCTATATAGGTGCCAACTTTAATAAAATTAACAAATTTTTTAGTGATTGTTTTAGACTTGTTTGATACGGTAAGTATGACATCAAAAATTCCGGCTTCAAAAGTATGTGTTGGATTCTGAGTGGTATAATCAATTACCCCATCACCATCAACATCCCATTGCCAATCAGTAATATTATCACTTAAGCTTTGAAAATCAACAGTTAAGGATTCTTCACAAGTTTCACTTTCATTTACCACGATATTAGCATTAAAATCGGGGCATGATAAATAGTTTTTGGTGGTCATGTAAAACGCATACATTCTAGCTAATTGCTGCTCTGTAAAAGATGTTCTACATTCTTTTCTTGAATACGACATCATGTTATTTGTGTCTGGAGTAAAAGTATCTCCATTGGCATCTGTTTCTGTCCCAGTATAAATACAAGAACTATCAACAGTAGTGCTTTTTAACTTTGGATCTGCAGGTGTATCACAAATACCATCACCATCAGTATCACAATTACTACCATCAACTAATTCTGAAGTTAAACTATCATTATCAGCACCGTGTGTATGGAGTAAAGAGAAAAAATGACCTAATTCATGAGGAAGCGAAGAAATATTGGTAGCACAACTATTTTTCATCACAACGATATCATTTCTTCCTATATTATCACTATAACCACAAATACTTTCGTTTGATTCGTTGTGCAGATTATTTGTAAAATAAATATTTATTAACCCTGAAACGTAATTGGTTTCAGTAAGACGTTCTTCATCTCCTCTCTTAAAATCACATAAGTCGTTATTATCAATATATTCAACTCCGTCACATAAGAAAAATTCTAGATATGCATCAGCATAGACTAAATTTAAATTAGAAATAGCATCATTAAGATCGTGCATATTTAATCCGCCAGAACCATCAGCACTTCTAATAATATAAGCTTTAATAGGTACTGAGTTTATAACATGCCCAGTAATTACTCCTTTAGCAGATTTTATTGAGAAGAAATCTTCTTCAAATTTTTTAAGTTGAGGCTTTATGTTTTTGTAAAATTCAATAGATTTTGAAGATGTAATATTTCCGCAATTGGCATTTTGAATGTTTTGAGAAAACAAATAAGAAGTCATCGATAAAAATACCGAAAACAAGAGGAGATTCAATCTGTAGGTTAAAATATTCATTTGGGGTGAAAAATATTTATACTCAAATGTATACCGAAATGAATCTCATGAATAAAAAAAACGTTAAAATGTTAAAATACTCGATTATTTAACAATAAAGTTAGATGTTTTTTGATAATTCTTAAAAACTCTATAATTATCAGTCAATTACAAGTTTTCGAATAGCAATAATTCCAGTTTTATCCAAGACTTTTAGCAAGTATATTCCTTTATTTAATTGAGATAAATCTAAGTCTATTTTTGAAGAATTTTGTCTCACATTAATTTGTTCTACTAACATTCCTAAAACATTAAAAATTTCTATGTTTTTTAGTTTAATATTTTGAATGTTTGACATAGTAATGTTTCCGTTAGAAGGATTAGGATATAGTTTGAATTTTTTAACAAATTCCAAACTATCCGTGCTTAATGTTGAGGAATTGTATGTAAACGTAATAGTAGCCATTCTATTTCCATTTATTGGAAAGCCTGATATTATAGAAATAGGCAATCTTGGAGATGAAACTAAATTATTTGAAGTATAGTTTGTTCCAGAATCTGTTCCAGAATCATAAGCAAAAACATCTACTGTAAAAGTGTCTTTCCAGCCATTATTTATGGCGTTGTTACCAGAACGTAGATTTAAACTATTAATAGCTATAAACCAATCAGGGCTAGGAGCTACCATTGAAACTAAGGTTATTAAAGGAAAATCTTCACTCACTAAAATATTGGTTAATGTTGCAATACTATTGTTAGCTGCTCTTGGAGAAAAACTTTGTTGTAAATATTGATTTGCACTTCCATCTGTAATAGCTTGATTAACTTCATTAATAAAATTTGAAGTATTACCAATTTCTGCAATATTCTTAATACCATTAGTTAAAGGAGCGGTAACATTAAATTCTAAAATATCATTTGGGTTTTTATGAGTAGCTCCAGCAAGAGGCGACCAATGTGGGTCAGGTGGGATAGAAGTGTGATTGGAAGTATTCCAAATAGTTGTAACTGAAATATCATAGTTACTTATACTTTGACTAAAACCAAAAGCGTAAATAAAATAGAATAAAATAAGAGTAATTTTTTTCATAGTTCTATCTCATGAAGATTAACAAACTATTTCTAAGTCGCAATTAATTTATAATACTTTCATTCATAAAAATAATAGTATTTTTATGAACTGAATTTCTTAGAAGAATCAATGTCAACACCAATTAAAATAATTGAATGCCCACGAGACGCCATGCAGGGAATAAAGGATTTTATTCCTACTGAGCAGAAAGTACAGTATATTCAGTCATTGCTAAGAGTTGGTTTTGATACCATTGATTTTGGAAGTTTTGTGTCGCCAAAAGCCATTCCTCAAATGGTAGACACTGCTGAGGTTTTATCACAATTAGATTTGAGTAAAACGACAAGTAAGCTTTTAGCAATTATAGCCAATACAAGAGGCGCCGAAGATGCTTGTAAACATCAAGCAATTGATTATTTAGGTTACCCATTTTCTATATCTGAGAATTTTCAAATGCGTAATACGCATAAAACCATTGCGCAATCTGTTGATACGCTTTCTGAGATTTTAGAAATTGCAAATAAAACCAACAAAGAAGTTGTAGTTTATATTTCAATGGGTTTTGGAAATCCTTATGGCGACCCTTGGAATGTGGATATAGTGGGCGAGTGGACAGAAAAACTTGCCAATATGGGAGTTAAAATTTTATCACTTAGTGATACCGTTGGTACATCAAACTCAGAAAGTATTGATTATTTATTTTCAAACTTAATCCCGAAATACCCAAATATAGAATTTGGAGCACACCTTCATACAACACCAACTACCTGGTTTGAAAAAGTAGATGCTGCTTACAAAGCTGGATGCCATCGCTTTGATGGGGCAATTCAAGGATTTGGTGGTTGCCCTATGGCAAAAGACGAATTAACAGGAAATATGCCTACTGAAAAACTATTATCATACTTCACAACAAATAAAAATAATAGTTTAAATGCACTAAGTTTCGAGAGTGCTTATAATGAAGCTTCTAAGATTTTTAATAACTACCACTAAATAAAAAAGCGCCAAAATAATCAGCGCTCTTTTCTATAAAAAATATGTTTTTGTTAAAACCTTAATTCTAAACCTGCGTAAGCACCAAATGGATGTCCTGGTCTCAATCCAGCAGGTACTCTTGAAACGGCATAAGCTTCATCTAATAAATTGATGATATTTCCAGTTATGCTTAAGTATTTATTGACATGGTATTTACCTGAAAAATCTAAAATAAAATTTGAAGTTACACCATTTTCAACGGTAATATCTTCTGTTCCTGCCAGGGTTCTAAACGCACCATTAAGACGCCCGTTTAAATTTAATTCAAACGATGTGTGTTCTAAAGCAATTGACGTATTAAATTGATGTTTTGCTATGTAAGGGAGCTCATCACCACGAGATACTTCTCCCCATAAATCATCGTCACTACCAAAACTATTTAAAAACTCGGTATCAGTAAAGGTATAGCCAAATGTTACTGGTATATTAAACTGATTATTTTTACTAAGTAAATCGTAATTAAGAAGGAGCTCAATTCCTTTTACGGCAACTTCTCCAGCGTTAAATTGGTCTAAAGAACCCGTGCCGCCAGTGGCCGCTAAATCACTTCCAAGTAGATTGCTATAGTTGTTGTAAAAGGCAACCACATCTCCTCTTAAGCCTTTAAAATTAAATCGAGAGCCTATTTCGTAGTTGATACTTTCTTCAGATTTTTGCCCTGTTGAATTTCCTGGAGGAGAAAATCCTTTATGTATCCCACCATACAAAGAAGTAAACGGATTGAATTTGTAATTAAAACCTATACCAGGAATAAAAACATCTACTTTATTTTCTCTTGTTACTAAATCGGTTCCAGTTCTATTAGAGTCATTTTTACCGAAATCGTCTCTATTAAGTATGATATTTTCGTAACGAATACCCGGAGTTAGAGTAAGTTGACTGTATTTTAATTTGTAAAGTACAGATCCTGCAAAAGCTTTTGCGCTACTTATTCTATTAGCATCATTTCCAGGAGTGCCTTTCGAAGTCAGATTCATTTCACCGTTTATCATGTTGTAACCATCTATCCATTGAAAACGATCTTCTTCATCGTAGTGGTATCTTAAACCAATTTCTAAGTCATGAAATACATTTGCACCAGACCAATGATAATCTATTTTTGTCTGTACACCTTGAGATTTATAGCGTCTGTTATTTGCTTTAAGAATGAGTGCGTCTAGATCAGAATTTACAGTTCCATTCACAATAGCGAAGTGATTTAGATAGTTGTCAGGATTGGCAACTACAGAAGAAATTCCTACTTTGTCACCATTGAAAACAACATCATTAAGTTTGTACCAGTTTCTTGAGAAACCATTGTAATAGGCATCTGTTGTTATTCTGAATTGTTTTGAAAATTCTAGTTCATGACCAATAGTAATTTGAATATGGTCATTGGTCATTTTATCGTTTTGTGAACTTGCGTAACGAGAAAAAGGGTTAATTTCAAAGTCATTTTGAGATAAACCTAGATAGGTTTCGTTTGAAACTTCGTCAGAGTATTGAAATTTTAAATTTACAGCTTGTTTTATCGCAGCATTTGCACTAGAGTTCATTCTAAACTTAGCAACAACATCATTTTTATCGAATCCCGTATTACTTCCGTCAGGTAGATTTTTAAAGCCATCAGAATTAAAATTTAAAAATTCGACAGTATACCCTAGGTTAGTTTTACTATCTCCAATTTTAGCATGAATTTGTCCTGTATTAAAACTACCATAACTAGTTTTTAAAGAACCTTGAAACGAATTTGGAATTTGCGTACTTACTAGATTAATAGCACCACCAGTTGTAAATGGGCCATATTGAATTTGGCTACTTCCTTTTAAAATCTCAACAGCCTGCATTCTTGCCACCGAAGGGAAATAATAAGCTGCAGGAGCACTATACGGGGCAGGAGCTATTAAAATACCATCTTCCATAATAGATATTTTTGCACTACGCTCAGGAGAGGTGCCTCTTAAACTTATGTTTGGTCTTAACCCAAAGCCATCCTCTTCATATATATTTACGCCGGGAACAGATCTTAAAACACGATTAATGTCGGTATGGTTAAATTTTGCTAATTCTTTTGGTGAAATGTAATACGAAGATCCCATTCTGTTCTTTGCTTCATATTTATTTCCAAAAATGACTTGGGTACTTATTAAAACTTCATCAAGCTTCTGAATAGAATCCTTAAGACTTTCTTTTTTTTGTGCAAATAAAACACTAGTAAATAGAAGGATAATTGTAGTAATTTTGGTTCTCATTTTATTTAGACTTATTAAAAATAACATTTATTTCGAGTGTAAAAATATGAATGAATTTTACTTTTACAAAGTTTATTTAGAATAAATATAAATAAAAAAACATAACGTTTTGAAAGTCAAATATTTCTGATAATAAAAATATTTTTTGAAATTCAGTTAGACCTAAAACTATTCTTTATTTTAAATTTTCACTCAGCAATTTTATAGTACTAAGATTACCAATTCGTGTATTTTTTAGTGATAATTTATAATGAGTTTTACAATAAAGAAATTATTTAATTCAACATTTACTCAATATAAATATTAACACTAAAACTTAGATTTTAGTTGTATATTTGCACGCAATTAATATTATAATTGCGACATGACTGCACACGAAAACAAAATAGTTGGAGAAGGATTAACCTACGATGACGTTTTATTAGTTCCAGCTTTTTCTGAAGTACTTCCAAGAGAAGTAAATATTCAAACAAAATTTACACGTAACATAACTATTAATGTACCTATTATATCCGCAGCTATGGATACGGTAACTGAGAGTAAAATGGCGATAGCCATGGCACAAGAAGGTGGTATTGGTGTGTTACATAAAAATATGTCTATAGAAGCTCAAGCACAAAAAGTTAAAAGAGTAAAACGTGCTGAAAGCGGCATGATTATAGACCCTGTTACCTTGCCGCTTACTGCAAAAGTAAAACATGCCAAAAAATATATGGCAGAGTATAGTATTGGTGGAATTCCTATTGTTGATGATGAAGGTACTTTAAAGGGTATTGTAACAAATCGCGATTTACGTTTTGAGCACGATAATAAACGACCAATAACAGAAGTTATGACAAGTGAAAACTTAGTAACTGCCGCCGTTGGAACTTCTTTACAAGATGCTGAAAAGATACTTCAACAATATAAAATAGAAAAATTATTAATTGTTGATGATAATTTTAAATTATCAGGCTTAATAACTTTTAGAGATATTACGAAGCTGAGTCAAAAACCAAATGCTAATAAAGATAAATACGGACGTTTACGAGTTGCTGCAGCCATTGGAGTAACAGCTGATGCCGTAGAAAGAGCTTCTGCTTTAGTAAAATCAGGTGTAGATGCGGTGGTTATTGATACGGCTCACGGACATACAAAAGGCGTAGTTAATGTTCTTAAAGATATTAAATCAAAATTCCCAGAATTAGACGTTATTGTTGGGAATATTGCAACAGGTGCAGCAGCTAAATATTTAGTTGAAGCAGGAGCCGATGCTGTAAAAGTGGGTATTGGTCCGGGTTCTATATGTACAACACGTGTTATTGCAGGAGTAGGGTTTCCTCAATTTTCTGCAGTGCTAGAAGTATCAGCAGCCATAAAAGGCACCGGTGTTCCTGTAATTGCAGATGGAGGTATTCGTTATACAGGTGATATCCCTAAAGCTCTTGCCGCTGGTGCAGATACTGTGATGTTAGGCTCACTTTTAGCAGGAACAAAAGAATCTCCAGGACAAACGATTATTTACGAAGGGAGAAAGTTTAAATCCTACCGAGGGATGGGTTCTGTTGAAGCTATGAAAGAGGGTAGTAAAGACCGTTATTTTCAAGATGTGGAAGACGATATTAAGAAACTAGTACCAGAAGGAATTGTTGGTCGTGTGCCTTACAAAGGCGATTTATACGAAAGCATTCATCAGTTTATTGGTGGTTTAAGAGCGGGAATGGGGTATTGTGGCGCCAAAGATATTGAAACACTAAAAGCAACAGGGCAGTTTGTTAAAATTACGTCTAGCGGAATTAACGAAAGTCACCCACATGATGTTACTATTACTAATGAGTCTCCTAATTATTCTAGGTAATTATTAGATTTAAATTATAAAATGAAAAAGCTACACTAATTTGGTGTAGCTTTTTGTTTGATAGTTTTTAAACTAGTAAGCGTAATTTAGCTAATTATTATATCCTAAGTCTTTTAATTTTATTTCGTAACGGTTTTTCAAAATAATTATAACTCAATCCAGCTATTAGAATCAATATAATCAACCTCACAGTGAAAGTAATTAAAGGGTTTTCATCATGATTAACTCCAAAATATTTTCTCATTCTATAGTTTGATAAAATGGCCCAAATAGGAAATTGAAGAATGTAAATTCCATAACTTATTTCTCCTAAGAATACAAATAAGTTATGAGATACTATTTTAGTAATCCTATCATGGTTAAAAGAAATTAACACGATTAATGGAGCAAAAATTATAGATAATAAACCGTTGTGATAATTTAGTCCTAAAGAAAATTTCAAAATAATTATTAAAAGCCTCAGTAGTAATAGGATTTCTAAACGGAAATTTTTTGTATACTTTTTTTGATATTTCAAAAAGAATAAGCCTGCCAAATTTCCAATTAAAAATGTATTGAAATGCATGATTGGATGATAAAAAATATCCTGCATGTCATAAAAAGTTAGTTCTATGATTTTAAAAACAAAAAGGTGAAATATTAGTTGACTAATAACCCAAAATGAGACAACCCATAACGTAAGTGTTTTAAAATTCGTTTTTGAATACAGGCGATTCATCAATAAGGGAAATAATATATAGAAGAAAAACTCAACAGATAAAGACCACCCCGGTTTATTTAAAGTCATTGCTTTTTCTGGAAACCAAGATTGTATCATAGTTAAGTTTAATGATAAGTCTTTAAAATTTATATCATTGTTAATTGTAACATAGAGAACAAGAATAATTGCAAATAAATAAACAGGATAAATTCTAGCGAGTCTGTTTTGTAAAAACCTTAAAAAAGATATATGCTTTCGATTACCATAAGCAATAATCATAACAAACCCTGAAAGCACAAAAAAATAACTTACACCAACATTTGCTTGTCTAGAAACAAATGAAATGTATTCATTATTAAATAAAAAAGTATCTCTTCCATAATGGAAAACAACAATTAAAATGGCTGCAATAAACCTAGTAAATGTTAATTGTTCAATTCTCAAATTATTTTTTTTACTATTAAAAAATAGATAGAAACTAATGTAGTAGAATTTATTTAAATAAAAAACGAGATGTTGTTTAAATATACATATAAACCATCTCGTTTTTATAATTTGAAAAACAGAATATAGTTTTCTGTTTATTCTACAGTAATATTAAAAACAGCTTGAATATCTGTTTCGCCACCAGCATTTGTAATATCCCCATCACTTACTCCAGCGGCATTTTTATTAGGTTCGTGTCTTAAAGTAATTGTTAATGTTCCAGTTCCTGTTGCAGCACCAGTCGTTACTGTAAATTCTAATCCAACAGGGTTACTGTCGCCATCAAAATCTTCATAAGCAAAAGTTGCAAGGCTGTTAGTTACTTGGAAGAAAAATTGATGCTCATCATCTTCTTCTTCAATTTCTACATTTATAGATTCGGCAGGTGATTCTGTTTCATTTAAAAGCTCAAGTGTTCCATTATAAGTCGTGTTAGCAGCTAAAGCTCCAGATTCAGAAACCACTGGGTCATTTGGTCCATCGCCATCTAAATCTCTTGTTTGTAAAATAATACTAGGACCTACTCCAACAGGTGTTAAAGTAGCTGTTAGTGTTGTGATTACCTCTTCTTCATTTACAGGTTCTGGGTTGTCGTCATCGTTTGAACATGCTGTGAATACTAATGCTGAAATAAATAATATAGATAAATTTTTTAAAGTTTTCATTCTTTGTGTTTTTTAATTATTAATAATTTAATTTTAATTGTAACATAAAATTTCTTCCTAAATCATCGGCAAAATATCTTAATCTATTAAGGTATTCTCTATAAGAAGTATTAAAAATGTTTGTAATATTCAGACCTATATTTAAATCTGTTTTTTTAGAAAGTTTAACCGTAATATCGCTTTCAAAATGAACTAAATGATAGGTTGGAGGTGGTGAACTAATATCTAATAATACCAGTTCTTCTGTGGTTGGAATAAATACCTCAAAATTATTATCAGGAAAAGCATTTTGCTCCAAAACCAACTCACTTTGTAATTCGGCATTAAAATTTAGCCATTTTTTATTTGAGTATCCTATCGAATTAACCGTTTTAAAAGCAGGTATATCGATTAAAGCTTCTTTTTCTGTGAGGTCTCTACCTTTTATAAAAGCTGTTTTATTGTTTAAAAACCATTGCTTATTAAATTTATAATTAGCACTTACATCTAAGCCATATAATAGGGCATCTGTTTGTACATAATCCCAAACCGGAAAAGCACCTCTTATGGTTAATTCTGTTCCTGTGGGTTTAATAAAAATATAATCGTTAATATGATTTAAAAAGCTTTCCAGATTTAAGGATAGTTTCTCATTTTTAAATAAATACGAAGCACCAATACGGTTTGATGTTTCTTGTTTTATACGCAAATCGCCTAATTCTATTCGAGCTGCAGAGTGGTGTAAACCATCACTAAATAATTCGGAAGGATTTGGCGCTCTGTTTGATAGTCCGTAATTAAAAATCACAGAATTATGAGCATTGAATTGATGGGTAATTCCAGCGGAAGCCGAAACATTATGATACGTAAGAACAGGGTTTGTTAATAGTTGTGTCCCTAAGTCGTCAATTACAATATCTGCAAAATCTTCATCGTATCCGCGTTCTTCCCAACGGCTCGTTCTATAAAACTTTTTAGCGTCTATTCTGTTAAAGTCGTAGCGTAAGCCAACATCTAAATTGGTGTTGTCACCTAGTTTAAAATCTGAAACCGCATAAATTCCAAAATCATATTTATCATAATCAGGAATTAATCGCCTTACGCCCGTGTCGGGGTTTGCAAAATTATTCTGTAAACTAGCGTTTACACCAAACTTATAAATAGCATTGGTTTTAGAATCTATTTTTAAATCAGATTTTATGGTATGCGTTTTTAAAGTTAAATCTAGCGCAGGTTTATCTCTATCATCACCAACACGAACATCATATTCAAACCTTTGGTTATTTTGGAAATCGTATTGAACTTCTAAACGACCAAATTTTTTGAAGCGTTTATAAAAATCCGCTTTGATAATTTGATGTGTTACCTCTTGTCTAGGCGCATTTATGTCATAACTAAAATCGTCTTTAACAAATGGTTCTTGACTATTAATAGCATTTACTAAATCTTCAACACTTCCGATATGCGATGCCCTTAAAATGCCTATTTCATTATTTAAGTAGCTGTAAAAAATATTGAACCCTTTTTCGAAAGTTTCAAACCCTGTATTTAGAGATAGCCCTTTTGAGTTCATGCCCGTATTGGTTAAATAATAATCTGGAGTTTCAAAATCGCCAAAGCGTTTATAGGACCCTTGACCAGTTGCATACCATCCTTTTTTCCATGATTTGGTTAATGAAGATGATACATTATAACCGCTTCCATTACTTTGCGCACCTAAAATAGTTTTTCCGTAAAGTGAATCTTTAAGACTAATAGTTTTAGGTTTCAAGACTATAACACCGCCAATAGCATCGCCGCCATAAGCTAAAGCATTTGCACCTTTAATAACGTTTATATGTCCTGCAGAATTTAAATCGATGTTTGGCGCATGCTCAATACCCCATTCTTGATCTTGCAAGCGCACATTATTAGTCATAACAACAATTCGGCTACTATGCAAGCCATTAATTACGGGTTTTACAATGGTGTTTCCGGTATTAATTGATGACACGCCACTTACTTGTTTTAAGGCATCACCAAGACTAAAAGCACTAAAGCGTTCAAGTGTTTTTGTTTTTAACTGAGTTTCTTGAGACGTTTTAGTTAACTTCGGATTTCCACTTGCGTCTATTTTTACTTCATTAAGTTCTTCAATATGATGTTCCATATTAATTTCATATTGAGTATCGCCATTAATTTGAACTTCTATTCTTTTTGTTTCGCATCCTAAATGTGATACTTCAAGAATTAAAAGACCTTTACAGAGATTTTCAATAGTATAGTTTCCCTCAATATTAGATGTAGTATATCTGTCGAGAGTTTCAATATATATGGTGGCACCAGTTATTGCAGAACCATCATGGAAATCACGCACGTTACCAGAAAGCTTGTAATTGCAGTTTTGACCATAGGTAATGTTGAATAAACAACACGCTATAATCATTATATAGTGTTTCATTACTAAATTTTAGTTTAAAAATAAATACTTACTTTAAACTAAAACAGGTGGACCTCTTAAAGAGAAAGATAAAGGCCGATGATTATTAAGAAATTTATATGTTAAATGGTATGTTCGAGTAGGGGATGGAATTTGAAATAATTCATAAAATTCTTCCGATAATTGAAAGTGATGGGTTCTACTAAATTTTTGAAACTCACAATCTAAATCTACTTCATGAATATGCGTAATATCTTCACCTAGGCAAACTTTGTGATTATGATGCTCAAAAACGTGAGCTAATTTTACTGCAGTAGGAACCAATAGTGTTATTACCAACAAAGCAGTTAGTAATCTAAAAACAATATGTTCCTTTATAGGTTTCATTAATCTACAAAACGTTTTAAGCCTAATCTACGAAGCATTTTCTTTTCAAAATTCCAGAAAAATTTGTGTTGCCCAAATAGCCAACCAAAAAACACTAGTAAAAATTGATATACAACAAAAAGAAGAAGAATACGAATAACCCAATAGCCAACACTGCCAAAGTTTTCGGTTGTAATATCTAGAACACTTAATACAGGTTTACCAATGTAAGACGCTGTAGAACCAGTAATGGCAAACACACAAAATATGACTATAATTTGCCAATTATGTTCGATACCCCAACGTTCTTTTAGTTTTTCCAAGATTCCAATTTTATGCAAAAATATTAAAAGCTTTTTAAATTCTAGGAACAAAAGGACCTAATCTTTGATTGTATGTTAATTGAAAGTAAATAAAGTAGTTGTAAAGTACATAATTAACCTCATAACCATAATCGATACCTTGTTGATAATCGATTCGTAACTCATATAGGTTTGTGTTAAATTGTTGAGGTTGCATCACACGTTGATTCCATTCAATAACATACTGCCTATTTCTATTTTCTAAGAATTGTTGTGAGTAAAAGCCTCGTTGTTTAGCCCTACTTGCTAGCCAGAAATTAAAACCAGGTTCGATAATTATAATTTCATACTCTATGTCTTCATTAGCAATTTTAACGGTATCATTCTGTTTTAAACTCTCTAAACGCTCATTCTTATTTGATATTCTTGTTTTTGATGAATTACAGTTAATAATCAAAACAGAGACTAGTAAGATGTAAATTATTTTTTTCATGGGCATTATTTAATTTTTATTTCTTTTTCAGAAGTATAACTAAAGACTTCTTGTGAAAATAGAGAATGAGTTTACTAAGGTTTTTATTGAGTAAAAAGGTTGGCTTTCATAATAAATTTACAAAAACTATACCTAAGATATTAATTTCCAGCTGTTTTTAACAAAAAAGAGCCAAACATAATGTTTAGCTCTGTGTAGAATTAATTATTTAGAATTTTACTTTCCTCCAAAAAGACCACCTAGTAAACCACCAAGTCCGCCTTTTTTACTTGCATTTCCAAGAACCATTCCTGCAACATCATCAATAACACTACCATCGCCATCAGCATCTAAAATAGACTCTAAGAAACTTTGTTCTTTCTCAGCAGAATTTCCACCAAGCATGCCGCCTAATAAATCTCCAATAGCATTGGAAGAACTTACGTTTTGTTGTTTTGCTTGATTTCCTAAAACCCCCATTAAAATTGGTGTAGCAACTTTTAATATGTTAGCAACAGAACCCGCATCTAATCCAGATTTTTCTCCTAATATTTTTTCAACACCATGTTGTTTTGCTCCTAAAACGTGACCTAATATTTTTTCGCCATCTTGTTTTACATTATCCTCAACGCCGCCACCAAACAATCCACCAAGATTATCTAAAATCCTGCCATCGTGTTTCCCTTGTATAGCTCCCATAAGTCCTTCTGCACCTTGCGGTGTTGAAGCATTACGTTGCATAGCTTTCATTAAAACAGGCAAAGCCATTGTTAATACGCTGCTTGTTTTATTTGTATCGTTTCCTGTTGAACCTGCTACTCCGCTTATTATTGTTTTTCCTAAGTCACTGCTTAGTAAATCTAAAATTCCTGCCATGTGTATTTATTGTATGAATTAATTAATAAAGATTTATAAAATTGGAAGTTTAATGTACAAAAAAAAGTCCCAACTTATATAGTTAGGACTCAATAATTCTATTTTGGTCACAATTTGTTTTATACTATCCTAAGATACTTATAATTTGTGATGCTAATTCTGTACCAATTCTGTCTTGCGCTTCGTTAGTTGCTGCTCCAGTATGCGGGGTTAACGATAAGGCAGGATTCATTAATAATTGCATTTCTGGTTTTGGCTCTTTTTCAAAAACATCAAGAGCAGCTCTTGCTACTTTTCCGCTTTCAATAGCTTTGACTAGTGCAATTTCATTAAGAACACCTCCACGAGCTGCGTTAGCTAAAATCACACCATCTTTCATCATGTTAAATTCTGCTTCATCAATAACATAATCTTTTTGAGCAGGAACATGAAGTGTAATAAAATCTGATTGTTTTAAAACCTCTTCTTTTGAAATGGTTTTTATCTCAAAGTTTACAGTTTGTCCATCGAAAAAATCTAATTCTAAATGAGCTGTTTCTAAAAATGGATCAAATGCAACAACTTTCATTCCAGCACCAAGAGCTACTTTTGCTGTAGCTTGACCAATACGACCAAAGCCTAAAACACCTAAAGTTTTACCTTTTAATTCAGTACCTTTAGCATAAGCTTTCTTTAAGCCTTTAAAGTTACTATCACCTTCAAGAGGCATATCTCTATTTGCGTTATGTAAATAACGTGCTAATCCGTATAAGTGGCCAAACACCAATTCTGCAACAGAGTGTGAAGATGCTGCAGGTGTATTAATAACTTTTTTACCTTGCTCTCTTGCATATTCAACATCTATATTATCCATACCTACACCACCACGACCAATAATTTTAAGTCCTGGACATGCATCAATTAAATCTTTACGCACGGTAGTTGCGCTACGTACTAATAAAACTGTGATATCTTTTTCGTTGATGTAATTAATTAATTGTTCTTGAGCTACTGTGGTTGTGCTTACTTCATAACCACCTTTTTCTAGGGCATCAATACCGCTTTGAGAAATTCCGTCGTTTGCTAATACTTTCATTATCTATGTTAAAAGTTAAAAGTTAAAAGTTAAAAAAAGTTAAAAGTTCTTAGAACGATTAATTATTCAACTTTAAATTAATTTTTTATTTTTTAAGTTTGTGTAAGTCCCTGAAAACTGCGACTGATTACTACAAACTATTTTTACGCTTTACTTTCTAATTCACTCATTACTTCAACTAAAACCTTTACACTATCTAAAGGCATAGCATTATACATTGAAGCTCTATAACCTCCAACACTTCTGTGTCCGTTTACACCACTAATACCAGCTTCTTTTAGCATAGATTCAAAAGTGTCTTTTAAGTTTTCGTTCTCAAGAGTAAAGGTTGCATTCATGTCTGACCTATCTTCTTTAGCAGCGAAGCCTTTAAATAATGGGTTTAAATCTATTTCAGAATACATCAAACGAGATTTCTTTTCGTTTTCTTTTTCAATAGCTTTGATACCACCTAAACCTTTCAACCACTCCAGAGTTAACATAGATGTGTAAATAGGAAATACAGGAGGTGTATTAAACATGCTACCTTTACTGATGTGAATTTTATAATCCATCATTGATGGAATTTTACGAGACACTTTACCTAAAATATCTTCTCTAACAACCACTAAAGTAGTTCCTGAAGGTCCCATATTTTTTTGAGCCCCAGCATAAATTAAACCAAACTGTGTAAAATCAAGTGTGCGAGAAAAAATATCACTACTCATATCGCAAACCAAAGGGATATCACATTTTGGGAAATCTTTAATTTGAGTACCGTAAATCGTGTTGTTTGATGTTACGTGTAAGTAATCATAATCAGAAGGCACATCATAGCCTTTGGGAATATAATTATAGTTAGCATCTTTTGAAGAACCTACTTCATAAATATCATCATAAATTTTAGCTTCTTTAATGGCTTTATCTGCCCATGCACCAGAATTTAAATACCCAGCTCTTTTTTCTAAAAGATTTAAAGCAACCATTAAAAACTGCGTACTTGCACCACCTTGTAAAAACAAAGCTTTATAGCCTTTACCTTCAAGACCAAGTAACTCTAAAGCCAAAGCTCTAGCATTTTCCATGATGTCAACAAAAGCTTTGCTTCTGTGAGATATTTCAATTAAAGATAAACCACTGTCATCTAAATCTACAACTGCTTGAGAAGCTTTTATTAATACTTCTGGTGGTAAAATTGATGGTCCTGCACTAAAGTTATGTTTTTTCATTTTTGTAGTAAAATTTAAAGATGCAAAGTTCCTAATTTATTAAGGATTTATTGTTAAGAATTCAATAATTTTTTAGTCAAATTGATAATAAAAATTTAATAGAATCCACATCATCCGCATAATCCCAAAGTTGAGGTTTTTGAGTGTCTCCAAATGCAATTTCTTTTTTAGAAAACCCACTTGAAACAATACATTGAATTTGGTCTTTTTTAATTTCTAAAATGTTTTTTATTTCGGATTCGTTTTCATAATATTCATAGAAGAGTGTTGCTATTGGCGAAGCGAAACTTTCATCTTCTTTAATCATGAAGAAGCCATTTTCAAGCATATCAAATTCGCTCATTAAGTATACGGCTTTGTTGTAGTCGTAATTATTGGCATATTTTGCTTTTTCAACAATTGGATGCCAATGGTAAATGGATTCAAAAAAAGCGTCAAATTTATAACCTTTAGGCACAAAGAGTTTTGATACGTTTCTGCACCCTAATCCGTAGTATCTAAAAATATCTTCTGAAAGATTTTTTAATTCGGCAGGCGTTTCATCTCCTGTTAAAACAGCAACCGAATTTCTGTTATTTCTAATAATGGAAGGTTTATTTTTAAAATAGTATTCAAAATAACGTGCTGTATTATTACTTCCTGTAGCTATTACAGCATCAAAACCTTCAATTTTAGCTTCAGTAAATATTATATTCCCTTTAAACTTTGGTTCTACATATTCCAGATATTTTGCTAAATAGGGCAGAAGGTGTTTGTCATTTGAGGATTGTTTTACCAATACGTTATGACCAGAAATTAGTACCGATAAAAAATCATGAAATCCAACTAAAGGAATATTTCCTGCCATAATTATAGCCACCTGTTTTGAATCTATATTGTCAAAGCTATAAGGGGCTAGCCAAGTGTTTAAATTATTAAAAGTTAAAGCATCAGACCAAGATTTAAAAGCGAATTTAATAGTCTCTTCAGTAAACCAACCATTGGACTCTTCGGCTAGTTTTAGCTGATGTGTAAACCCATCGAAGAATATTTCGTTATGTTCGATATTATCCGCTTTTTGAGTAACTTCATTAGAAAATTGCCTTAAAAAATCTCCTAATTTTACAAAAGCGTTAATTCTTTCTTGTAATTGCATCCTGAATTTGGTTATGAATGGTTTTGGCTTTATTTTTGCAATTGCAAATTTAAGGATTCTGTACAGAGTTCTAGAATTTTAAAAGATAAAAAATTACTATGGCAATTATAATAACAGACGAATGTATAAATTGTGGTGCTTGCGAACCTGAGTGTCCAAATACTGCAATATATGAAGGTGCCGACGATTGGCGCTATAAAGATGGTACTAGTTTAGATGGTACCGTAGTATTAAATAATGGTAAAGAGGTTGATGCTGATGAAGCACAAGAACCTATAAGTGATGAGCTTTACTATATTGTTCCAGATAAATGTACCGAATGTAAAGGATTTCATGACGAACCACAATGTGCTGCTGTTTGTCCGGTAGATTGTTGTGTGCCTGATGAAGATGTTGTTGAAACTGAGGAAGAGCTTTTAGCGAAGCAAAAATTTATGCATCCAGACGGGTAGTCGATTCTATCATCGATATTTTAATAATAAATGAATCCTGAGCTTTGGCTTGGGATTTTTTTTTTGTTTATAACTTTTTTTGAATTTGACTTTAGAATACTTGATATTTTGGTAAGAAAATTCGAATTTCGCTTATCGAACGATATAGTTCATTAAAACGCAACCATATCTAATTGTTGGCAAACATTCCTCGCATCAAAGTTGCCGATTAATCTCTATTGCAAACGACAAATGGGGAAGGTGAAAATGTGATGAAAATGACAAATTTGATAAGAATATAAACAACTGATAATAACTACAAAAAGTGATGTTAGTCAGGTAAAAAACACAACAACATGAATAGAAGAAAGTTTTTGAATTCTATAGCTGCCACTTCAGCAATAACAGCCATAAATCCACTTGCATTTGCACAAAATAAAGTTCCTGCATTAAATCGTAGAAATGAAAAATTATTAAGTTGCTATTACTTTCGTGCACATATGTATACAATGGTTCCAAGACATGTTAGGGAAGATTTAAAATGGATGGCAGATCATGGAACTGATGCAATAGATTTAGCAATTTTAGAACAAGACATGTTTGCAGCTGTTGAAAATATTGACATTATTGCAAACGAAGCTGAGAAACTAGGTATGAAACTATTTATTGTACCTTCAAGATGGGCTGGGTTAGTGGCTGGAGCTCCTAAAGTTCCAAGTTTATTTGCTGTACACAATCCACATACCTGGTTGATGCATACTGATGGAAAGCCTTCATATTCAGAGGTTAGTGGCGTTAATTGCAGTATCTTCTATCCCGAAGTTGCCGATTTTTTTAAATCCTCCCTTGAAAAAGCTATAGATCTATGGAATATTAAAGGTATTATTTGGGATGAACCTAAAATTTATGACTTTGTGGATCATTCGGAAGCTGCAATTAAAAAACTTGGAAAGAATGCTCCTAAAGAATTATATAATCAAGCATTCACTGATTTTTGGTCTGAGATAAATACTCATATCAAAGAAAAATATCCTGAAATTCAAACACACATGTTTCTCTATTCAGAAATGAATCAAAAAGTACTAGAAAACGCAGCAACGATTAAAAATCTTGATTATTTTGGATGTGATGGTAGACCTTGGAGTGCAGATGATTCTGGGAAAAACGAAGGAGGACATCAAGAAGGATTAGCAAAAACCCTATTAGGAGCAGGTGAAAGATTTCTTCCGGTAGCGAAAAAGAATAATAAAAAATCGTTATGGCTGGTTGAAAATCACAACATGCTTGATAAAGATGTTGCTTTGATGGATAAACGTTTTCCTGAAATCCTTAACAAAGATGTTGACCATTTGATTTATTATTATTATCCAAGAAATCTTGAAAATCCTGAGAATAACATGAGAGTCATTGGAAAACACATCTCAAACTTCAAATAACGTAATATGAAGGATTTATATAAAAAGTGCTGTAATATATATTAAAACAGATTACCTTAATTAACGTGTGCTAATCGAGTAGACGGCTTTCCCCATAATTGAGGAGAGTCCGCCTCTCACACCACCGTGCGTACGGGTCTCGTATACGGCGGTTCACCAAATTGAAGTTTGCGTATTATTAATGTAATCTAACAAAGGTTTATACCCTTTTCGTTTAAGGATTCCTGTTCGTCAGTACCGAGTTTTGTAGTTTCGCTTCCTTTACTCAATGTCTCACGACAAACGAGCTTGCGACTTACTAATGGTTCGAAGCGTTACCTCCGCCCATAAGGGACTTGCACCCTATAGATTAATTATTTACCTTTCGGTAAAATAAAAGATGCCCATGCTGGGCACACACAACGTGTATAATTAATTGCGGCTTATTGCTTAATAAAAGGTCAGTGCTTTTAATAAAAGTCAGTGCCAAACTGAAAGTGAAGAGCTTTTTAACCCGCTACTTCTCATACACGAAAACCGTTGTGCTTCATACTGACAAAAAATCGAACTAAATCATATTTTTTGTACATTTGATTAAAAAAAATTTTAAAATGGATATTCGAACAACAAAACTTGAACTACTTAAAACAATTTTGGAGACAGAAAATAATGATTTTATCCAAAGAGTAGCTGACTTTGTGAAAAAAGAAAAAGTCGATTTTTGGGACGAATTGACTCTAACTGAACAAACCGAAATAAAACAAGGTATTGAGGAATTGGATAACGGAAAAAGGGTTTCCTATGAGTCATTCTTAAAGAAAATTTCTTAATGAAAGTATTCTTATCCGAACTTGCCGAATCAAAACTTCTAAAACTATCTCAATATTTACTCGAAGAGTGGAATTTAAAAACTCGTGACAAGTTTATCTCAAAACTGGACGATAAAATCAAACAAATATCAAATCAACCTGATAATTGTCCGAAATCATCGGAATTTAAAAATCTTTATAAATGTGTTGTAACTAAGCAAACAACTTTCTTCTACCGAATAATAGCTGAACGAAAAGAAATAGAAATAATTACAATTTTTGACACCCGACAAAATCCTGATAAATTAAAAAAAGAAATCGATTAAAAAGTACGAAAACACAATCGAGTAGACGGCTCTCCTCATAATTGAGGAGAGTGCGCCTCTCACACCACCGTACGTACGGGTCTCGTATACGGCGGTTCACCAAATTGAAGTTTGCGTATTATTAATGTAATCTAACAAAGGTTTATACCCTTTT
>NZ_JAQWOO010000001.1 GCF_029245835.1 Algibacter sp.
TGCTGGTATTAAACAATGTGAGATGTAAAATTATAGGTCGAATCTTTGCTGTTATTAATAGAGATTCCCCTTTTGTAGATACTTATAAATTTGTAGCCTGATTTTTTATGGAAATTACTTGTTTTCTATCATAGAATACGCTTATCTGCTAATACCAGTTTTTTAAATCATCCTTATGTTGTTTGGTTTGATTATTGCTATATTTATTGAATCTTTATGTACCGATGAAACTAAAAAAATTGTCCTTACGTACCCGTATATTTCTAGCGATGATATTGCTGGTGTTATTAGCATCCATGCTTATTTCGGCAGTAGCCATAATTCAATATAAAGAACAAAGTGAAGATTATCACAAAGGGCGATTAGAGCGTAAGGAAGGTAGTATTCAAACACATCTTAAACGCGTTTTAAATGGCCGACAAAATACTTGGGAGGTTAAAACAGAAAACGTTCCGTTAATTTTCAAAGAAGAAATCTATAATATCGCCGATATTCATAAACTTCAAATAAATTTATACGATTTAGAGGGCGGACTTCTAATTTCTTCAAAAGCAGGTTTGCAAAATAATAATGCAGAAAAATGCCTCGATGCAGTCATTATGAATGCCATAAGCCATAATGTAGAATTTAATAATGACTCTGAGATTGCACAACATAGGTATGTAGATAAACATAAAGAAAACGGAGAAACCTTCCAATCCTCATACACTTATATTACAGATAATAAGTCAAAAGCCATAGCCATATTAAACATTCCGTATTTAGAAAAAGACGACTTTTTAGCCAAAGAGCTTCTAGAATTTTTAAAACGGATAGGTTTCGCTTTTATATTAATATTGCTAACCGCAATCGGGATTGCTTTTTTACTCTCAAAATACATCACAAAATCGTTAAAAACCATTAGCGATAAAATAAATACCACTAGGCTTGAAAAACGTAATAAAAAAATTGATGTAGATGAAACGAGTGAGGAGATTTCAACTCTTGTAAACTCCTATAATAGCATGATTGACGAGCTTGAGGAAAGTGCTGTTCAATTAGCAAAAAGTGAGCGCGAGCAAGCTTGGAGAGAAATGGCAAAACAAGTAGCTCACGAAATTAAAAACCCATTAACACCCATGCGTTTAACGGTCCAGAATTTCCAACGAAAGTTTAATCCAGAAGACGAAAAAATCCATGATAAAGTTGATGAATACAGTAAAACTTTAATTCAGCAAATAGATACGATGAGTTCTATAGCCTCTGCATTTTCAAACTTTGCGAAAATGCCAGCACAACAAAACGAAACGCTAAATGTGGTAAAAATTGTAAAATTAGCGCTGGATATTTTCAATGAAGATTATATATTTTTTACGGCTGAAAAAGAAGAAATTATAGCAAAGTTTGATAGAACACAGCTAATTCGAGTGGTAACAAACTTAGTTAAAAATGCTATTCAAGCCATGCCAGAACACCAAACTCCAAAAATTGTAATTAATGTTGGCGACAACAATGGGAACGTGATTATAACAGTGTCAGACAATGGTTCAGGAGTTTCAGAAGCAAATAAAGATAAAGTGTTTGAGCCAAAATTTACCACAAAAACCAGTGGTATGGGGTTAGGTTTAGCCATGGTTAAAAACATAGTAGAAACCTACAAAGGCCATATTTCCTTTGTGTCAGAAAAGGATAAAGGCACTACATTTAAAGTTATATTTCCAAAAGAGTAAATGTCATTCCTGCACAGGCAGGAATCTTATTAATTGAAACTAGAATTATGAAATACAACAATATCATTTCCGAAAAAAACAAAGGGATTACAATAATAACTATAAACCGTCCCAAAAAACTAAATGCGTTAAACAGAGAAACTATTGAAGAGTTACACCTAGCGTTTGATGCAGCTAATAAAGATAAAAACACCAAAGTTATTATAGTAACGGGTAGTGGAGAAAAAGCCTTTGTAGCTGGTGCAGATATTAGTGAATTTGCTGATTATGATGTTAGCGAGGGCACAAAATTAGCCGCCAAAGGACAAGAACTATTATTCGATTTCATCGAAAACCTATCCACACCAGTTATTGCAGCAGTAAATGGTTTTGCACTTGGAGGCGGGTTAGAATTAGCCATGGCAGCTCATTTTAGAGTGGCTAGCGATAACGCCAAATTAGGCTTGCCAGAGGTATCCTTAGGTGTTATTCCTGGTTATGGTGGCACGCAACGTTTACCGCAATTGGTAGGTAAAGGACGTGCTATGGAAATGATTATGACGGCAGGAATGATTGACGCTAACCAAGCCTTAAATTACGGTTTAGTTAACCATGTAATCATCCAAGACGAATTACTGCCACTTTGCGAAAAAATAGCAACTAAAATAGCTCGTAATTCTATAGTGGCTATAGGTGCTGCTATAAAAGCTATAAATGCTAATTTTAAAGATGGTGTAAATGGTTTTAATGTGGAAGTTCAAGAATTTGGAAACTGTTTTGGAACTGAAGATTTTGAAGAAGGGACTACCGCTTTTTTAGAAAAGCGTAAGGCTGATTTTCCGGGGAGGTAGAACAGTTGAATAAATAAATAATTTTCTAAAACTAGCTAGATAAAAGTATTTTGATACTATGCTGGTATATAAAAAAAGTGAGCTATTACAGCCCACTTTTAACAACTAAACTAAATAAGGTAAGATCATTAGTTTTTAATTGATTTAACAAATTGTCTGCCTTCAGAATGAAATTCTATTTTATAAGAACCTAAATCTAGACCTTCTAGTTTATAGATTCTTCCAATAGACTTCGTGTTTTTAATGGTTTCAGATAACACAAGTTCAGAATAAGAAGAATCAAACCCTGAAAAATACACCTTAATTTTCAGAGGCTCTTTATTTAATGAAAGTTTGTTAACATAAACTAGATTACCTTTAGTTCTAACCAAAGGTTTGTAGATTGTTTTTTCGTTTTCCTTATCAAAAACAACAACGTTAGATATTACCTTAAAAGGTATTGTACTTATTTCTAAATCTTTGTCAAGTTCAAAAACATATCCACCATTTGGTAATGTAGTTAAGTCAAATCCTTTTGTGTATTTTCCTGTTTCTTGTATAAATTCTTTATATAAAATTACGCCGTTAATATCTTTTACAGATAATAGGTTTCCTTGCTTTACATTTTCTAAAGAAAGATAGGTTCTTTTCGCTTCATTTTTAATGTTAAATAATGAAGCATCATTTGCGAAACTTAACAAGGTAAAAGACATAGTTACCATTAAGATTCCTTTTTTTGAGTTTTTAATTAAATTTTTCATAATCTGGGTTTTTATAACGTTCAACACTACAAATATATGGCAGATTATAATTGTGTAAAACATTGATATTGACTAATTTATGTGCTAAATTATCTGTTAATTTTACATCATTTTTAGGTAAAATAAATGTATTATTTAGTAGCTAAATAATAAGGAATAGTAGGAAACAAAAAAATGCTTTATATAAAAGCATTATAAGTTATACTAATTAAAAAATGTGGTAATTATAAAAAATAAAAGTGGGCCACCACAGCCCACTTTTCCAACTAAACTAAACTAAATAAGACATTAAACTAATTATTAATGAATGTTGTATACTCCTTGTTATTAGAGTTTATTACTATTTTATAATTTCCTTTTTCTAATTTGAAAGCTTTTTCAATAACTTTTTCGTTTTCAATTTTTTCTGAATAACGAAGTTTAACTTCATTATCATAAATGGCGAATATTTCAATTAAAGTTTTATCCAACATAGGAGCAAGCTTAGTTACTAAAACTAAGTTTCCTTTTTGTTTTATGTAAGGCTTAAAATATGTGGCCTCATCTTCTTTTTTAAAAATAACGTTGTTTGATTCAACAGAAAAAGGGATTTTGTTAACCTCTAAATATTTTTCTAATTCAAAGAAATAATGACCATCTGGTAATTCAGTTAAATTAAATCCTTTTTTATAAAGCCCATTATCTTCAATGGTTTCTTTGTAAAGTACTAAATCGTAGCTGTCTTTAATATATAGTAAATTACCTTCCTTTACATGTTCTAATACTAATGCTACTTTTTTAGAGTCTCTTTTAGAAAGCATGTTACCATCATTAGCGAACCCTGAAACCGTAGCCAATAGCGCTAAGATTAAAATTCCTTTTTTTGTGTTTATAAATACGTTGTTCATAATCTGGGTTTTTCATAACGTTCAACGGTACAAAGGTATATAGGAAGAAGACCTCTAAAAACATCAATTTTGACTAATTTATATGCTAAATTATCTGTTAATGCAATGTTAAGTTAATGTTAAGGTAATTTAACATATATTTAGGGTAATAGTATATATAATGTGTGCACAATAAGTATTAAATTTGCAATTAAATCCGCTCTCATGATTAATAAAAAACCTACTTTAGAGAAACTTACCCCAAGTTTTGGAAGCTCTATACTAGTTAAACGGCATTCAGAAAAGGCAGATAGACTCAATGCCTACTGGCATTTCCATCCTGAGTTAGAACTTGTGTATGTAAATAAAGGACAGGGAAAAACACATATTGGTAATCACTTATCTTATTTTAACAATAGTCAACTTATCTTAATTGGATCCAACTTGCCTCATAATGGTTTTGCAGATAGATTAACAGCTAATGGTTCTGAAACAACAATCCAGTTTAAATCTAACTTTTTAGGTAATGATTTTGTCAAGATTCCTGAAATGGCTGGTATTAATGCGTTATTTGAAAGAGCAAAAAAAGGGATTCGTTTTCAAGTTGAAACCAAAGCCTATATTGGTCCAAAGATTGATGAACTTTTAGAGAGTGAGGGTTTAGAGCGTATTTTAAAACTTTTAAATATTCTTGATTATCTGGCAAAAACGGAAGATTACGGACTCTTAAATGCTGATGGTTTTGCGTTTGAAGCCGAAGCGCAAGATAGTGCTAAGATTGGAGCCATATTTAAATATGTGAATAAAAATTTCCAACAACACATTGCATTAGATGAAATTGCAGATGTGGTAAGTATGACGATACCTGCGTTTTGTAGATATTTTAAAAAAGCTACTGGAAAAACATTTACTCAAATAGTGAATGAATATCGTGTGGTTCATGCCACAAAATTACTCTCCGAAGAAAGTAATATGAGTATTGCTGATGTATGTTTTGAGTGTGGATTTAATAATTTCTCGCATTTTAATAAAGTGTTTAACGATATTACTGGCAAGAGTGCATCAAGTTACAGGAAAGAAATTAAGTTAATTATTCAGTAAAAAAATAAGTTTATGGTAGATAAAATCAATGAAGCTTTAAATTACTATTCTTATAAGAAAAAAGGAATCATGAATTTTGTTAATGGTAAAGACGATTTAACTGTTGAAGAAATTATAGAAAACGCTGAGGAATTATCCATATTAGAATATAAAATTACAGCTTTACAAGTCGCTCTAGAGAACTAATATTACATCTCTCCTTGCCATTCAGCGTAAAACTGATTTAAAAATCCTAACATGTAGTTGTGACGTTTTAAAGCAAGTTCTTTACCTGTTTTAGTGTTCATTTTATCTTTTAACAGCAATAGCTTTTCATAAAAATGATTGATTGTTGGAGAAGTTGAAGCTTTGTATTCGGCCTTAGACATATTAAGATTAGGTGTAACCTCAGGGTTATAAAGTGCCCTATTTTTAAACCCACCATAATTAAAACAACGTGCAATACCAATAGCACCAATGGCATCAAGCCTATCTGCATCCTGAACGACATCTAACTCTGGTGATTTGAATTTTTGAGCCTCATTACCGCCTTTAAAAGATATATGCTCTATAATATTTATAACATGTTCTATTATTTTTGAATCTACATTCAATTTAAATAGAAATTCTCGTGCTATTTTAGGGCCTATAGTTTCATCACCATTATGAAATTTACTATCTGCAATGTCGTGTAATAAAGCACCTAGCGAGACTATAAACTCATTAACAGGTTCTGATTTTGCAATTAAAAGGCTGTTTTTGTAAACACGTTCTATATGAAACCAATCATGACCACCTTCAGCGTTAGCTAAAGTAACTTTAACAAATTCAATGGTTTTGTTAATGATGTTGTCTGTTGAGGTTTGCATTGGATAAAAATAAAAATCCCTTTTATTAAGAAAGGAATTTTTTAAGTTTTATTTTATGATAGCAGGCTCTACCCATTTAAATTGAAACGAATTTTCTGGAACCTTCATACGCTCAGACAGACGATACATTCTTGAAGGAAGTTTCATGAGATAGTCTCTAGCTTTTTCAGCTTCATCATTAAGTCCAGTAATTTTATCAATTTCCCAACGTTCAATCAGTTTTTGTAAAATATCAACATAATCTGTTGAGGTATAGACGCCAATACGCTGAGCTGTATTAGAGAATTCTTCAAAAGCACTACTAGCTTCACCTCCAGATTCTCTCAAAAAATGTGCTGGCATAGTAATTTTTTGTTTCATCATATAATGAAAAGCCATCATCATTTGGTTAGGGTCTACAGCAAAAATACGCTCTACAAACTCGGAGTAAGCATGGTGGTGTCGCATTTCATCTCCAGCAATAATTTTACACATTTTAGAGAGACGTTTATTGCCTTTATCCTTAGCAATTTTTGCAACACGATTATGAGAAACATAAGTAGCTAACTCTTGAAAGCTAGTGTATACAAAGTTTTTATAAGGATCTCTATCTGTGCCAATATCAAAACCATCCGTAATAAGGTGCTGTGTGGTTTTTTCAATTTCTTTCATGTTTACTCTTCCAGAAAGATATAAGTATTTATTTAGTACATCTCCATGTCTATTTTCTTCACCGGTCCATTGGCGCACCCATTTTCCCCAGCCATTTTCCCCATTTACTTGGTCTACACCTTCAACATCCATTAACCAAGATTCGTAAGTAGGTAAAGCCTCTTCAGTAATCATATCACCAACTAAAACAACCCAAAAATCATAAGGTAAATCTTTAGCAAGCTCTCTAATTTCTCTAACTTCTTCAAAAAAAGCATCATCTGTAGTTTCAGAATTAGGCAAAAAATCGGTAGGCTGCCAGATGCTATCAATTGGAATTAAGTATTTTTTCATTAATGCATCAACATCTTTTTCCAAAAACTGCATCACTTCTAATCTCTTATTCTTTAAAGACATGTATTCACTTTTTTAGTGTTGTATATGGTTTTTAATAGTAGATTCAATACTATTTATAAGCTCCTGCTTATTAACAAAGGTAGCTAATTCTATGGGTTTATGTACAGTAAATTTTAGATGATTGCCTAATCCCATTGGGAATTTCCCGTAGCGTAAGATTTTCCAAGAATTATTTATTGTAATAGGAACGACTAATGCAGAAGGCACTTTTTTAAACAAAATTTCTAAGCCTTTTGTTTGAAATGACTTAGGTGTTCCATCTTTACTTCGTGTCCCTTCAGGAAAAATAACAGCAGCATATTTATTTTTTTCAATATACTCGCCAAATTTTATGAGTGCTGGTAAAGATTGCCGTGGGTTCTTCCGGTCAATTAAAGCGGCGCCTCCATGTCGTAAATTATAGGATACACTTGGAATACCTTTTCCTAATTCTATTTTACTAATAAATTTAGGACTATGCTTGCGCATATACCAGGTAATAGGATAAATATCATGTAAGCTTTGATGATTTGCAACAATGATTAAAGGACGATTTGTACTAATGTTATGCGGATTATTAAAAGTAAAACGCGTGCCTAAAATATTGGCACATCGCATTAAGCATAATTGTAAAGCGTATACACTTCTTTGATGAGCTTGGTACCCAAAAATATTAAAACATAACCATTGTATTGGATGAAATACAATTAATGTTAATCCAAAAAACAAATAATAAATAAACGATATTGGATAGGACAAGAGTTTTATCATGCCCCAAAAATAATAAACTATGTTTTAGTATACGGCAACGCAAGCGTTATTTTCGCAATTTACGCTAACGGGCGGGTTGGCAACGGCACAATCAGAAACAATATCCCATCTAGTATTGAAACTAGCTTCTTTGCTATTATAAGTATCAACCTTTTTTTTAAGTGCTTCGGTATCAATAGAAGTTGAATAGACTAAATAACCCCATGGACCACCACAAGGTTTACTGCCAAAGGCAATAAATTTACACTCAAAAGTATCTCCACAAATAGAAGCACGCGCTAAATTTTCAATTTCAGCCTTTAAAACAGATAATTCCTGTTGTTCATTTTCTTGGGTAATTGGAGGTATATCCTCTTCACATTGTGTAGAAAACAATAATAAGCAAACAGGTATTAAAATAAATTTAGACAATGATGATTTCATCTTTTTACAGTTTTTTAATAAGATGTAATAGATTTAAAAAGGTTGCGTCAAAATAAAAAACCACGAATTAATTCGTGGTTTAAATTTCATATGTCATTCCGAGCGAAGCGTGGGCATCTGTTTTTAAATTTGTTCTTTATTTAAAGAGATTGCCGCAGTTGTTCCTCCTTCGCAATAACAAATACTAACAATGGTCGTTGTAAGCATCAACAAGGTTTTCTGCAATTAATTCTGCAGGACGCCCTTCAATATGGTGACGCTCTAACATGTGAACCAATTCGCCATCTTTAAAAAGTGCCATACAAGGTGAGCTTGGAGGAAACGGAACCATGTGTCCGCGAGCAGCATCAACAGCTTCTCTGTCAACACCTGCAAAAACCGTCACAATATGGTCTGGTTTTTTTACATTCTGTAAACTCATTCTCGCCCCTGGTCTTGCATTTGCTGCTGCACAACCACAAACTGAATTTACTACAACAAGCGTAGTCCCCTCTTTTGCTAAAGCCAAATCAACCGCCTCGGCAGTGTGTAATTCTTCAAAACCAACTTTCGTTAAATCTTCTCGCATTGGTTTTACTAATTCTGCTGGATACATATCTTTAAATTTTAATTTTTCATATTAATAATTATGCAAAGTTAATCAAAACCTTCGTAATAATTATTTTGGCGTTCCCTTAAAACGCTTATGGCGTTATAAGGTCAGGCTATCCGTTATATCTTTTGCTAAAAAGCAAAAGGATGCCACTGCTATCCTTAACGCAGTACAATTGTAACAAAATCGTATAAAATTCAACTAACAATAGTATATTTGGGCGTATTAAAAACAAAAAAATTACATGAGTTTTTCAAAATGGATAGGTGGTGCTTTAGGTTGGTCGTTTGGTGGCCCTATAGGTGCAATAATTGGTTTAGCAATAGGTAGTGTTATAGACGCCATGGCAGATGGTAACAATAACCCGCTTTTAGGAGAAAGACAATCTACAGGTCAACGAAGAACAACCTATAGAACACAGCCCAGACAGAGACCACAAACCCAATCTGGAGATTTTGAATTAAGCTTGTTAATTTTAGCGTCTATAGTTATAAAAGCGGATGGCAAGCAAAACCAAAAAGAACTCGATTTTGTACGTCAGCAGTTTTTAAATATGTACGGCAAAGAACGTGCAAACCATGCTTTTAAATTATTTAAAAATATAAATAAACAAAATGTTTCGGTAAGACCAGTGTGTTTGCAAATACGTCAAATGATGGACCATCCATCGCGTTTGCAACTTATGCATTTTTTGTTTGGAATAGCTAAAGCAGATGGTACGGTAACTAACGATGAAGAACGCCAAATCTATACCATTTCAGGCTATTTAGGCATTAGCTCTAGAGATTACGAAAGTATTAAAGCGATGTTTTATAACAGTAGCGATAATGCTTATAAAGTTTTAGAAATAGATAAAAGTGCTACCGACGATGAGGTGAAAAAAGCATACCGAAAAATGGCTAAAAAATACCATCCAGATAAAGTAATTCATCTAGGAAAAGAGCATCAACAAGGCGCCGAAGAAAAGTTTAGACAAGTTCAAGCGGCTTATGAGCAGTTGCAGAAGGAGCGTGGATTTTAATACAAAAGGAGTTTAATTTGAAAAAGTTAGATAATGAAAAACATATTTGAAACAAAAGAAACCGAAGCAGTCATCGATAGAATTAATAAACTATCACCTACAACTAGACCACTATGGGGAAAAATGAGTGCAGACCAGATGTTAGCACATTGTAGCGTGACTTACGAAATGGCTTTTGAAGACAAACATCCAAAACCAAATGGGTTAACAAAATTTATGCTAAAACTATTTGTAAAAAAGACAGTTGTTAGGGATAAGCCTTATAGAAAGAATAGCAGAACTGCACCACAATTCTTAATAACAAACGCTAGAAATTTTGTAGAAGAAAAAGCGAGATTAATAGACTATTTAATAAAAACACAAAAATTAGGTGAAAATCATTTTGATGGTATGGAATCGCATTCTTTTGGCAATTTAACAAAAGAAGAATGGAATATTATGTTTTACAAACATTTAGACCATCATTTAAGTCAGTTTGGCGTATAAAAAAACCAACTAAAAGGATTAGTTGGTTTTTAAATTTTAAGCTAAAATAATTATTTAGTCTTGTAAATTCTTGAGTTTTTGTCTTTGTCAAAAATCATTACCAATTCATCATTAGCATTAAGGTAAACAGATTTTAATTCCCAGCCTTCTTTCTCCGAAGCCTCTAGTAGACATTTCCTTACATCAGGATTGTATAAATTTAAATTTGAATTGACAATAACGTCATCAGCTTTCATATCAATAGATAATAAAAGCATCATTGTAACAAACAATAATTGTAATTTTTTCATCATGTTGGGGTTTTTAAAAATGATTAATATTTACACAAGATTATAGCATATATTGATAATTCTTAAAAATATTAGCTGATTGCCCATTATCTGCTGTTCAATGACCAAAAGACACTATGAAAAGCCTTTTTTTTTTCGATAAAAAACATGAGTATTTTGTGGTTATTTTAGAGTATTGATTTTTTTACTTAAAAATAACTTTAGATTCATTGGAATTTACAGTTAAATTAACCATTCTACCTAAAATTAAAGCCCGATTATCCTTTTCATGACCCGTAGGCATATTAAATGCTATTGGAAAATCATAAACTGATAAAGCATCAAGAATAAGTTGCTCGATGGAGGTGCCCCAAAGTGTTGTGTTTTTTCTAAGTTTTGTCATATCTCCTATAATAACACCTTTGCAATTATCAAAATAACCAGCACGCTTTAAGCTTTGAAGCATCCGGTCAATATGGTATTTGTATTCACCAATTTCCTCAATAAATAAGATTTTTCCAGAAGTATTAATGCTAGTTTTAGAGCCTAACATGGTGTGAAGGATAGTTAAATTACCGCCAACTAACTGCCCTGAAGCGCTTCCTGTTTTGTTGTATTTAGAACCTTCTAACGTGTAGTTTAAAGGCTTGCCAAAAATGGTATTTTTAAATGTAGAAAGACTTTCTTTAATTTCAGATTCATCTTTTGGTAAACTTACACACATAATGGCATGTAAACTTTCAACACCTTCATTATGTATTTGATTATGAAGCGCCGTAATATCAGAATAGCCAATTACCCATTTTGGATTTTCTTTAAATTTTGAAAAGTCTAATTTGTCTAAAAGTCTAACGATGCCGTAACCACCACGCGCACACCAAATAGCACTAATTTTTGGATTGTCCAACGCTTTTTGGAGATCTTCACAACGTTCATCATCAGTTCCTGCAAAGTGGTCTGCTTTACTAAATACATGCTCCCCAACTACTGAATGTAAGCCCCAACGTTTTAGAAGCGCTTGAGCTTGTTGTACTTCGTCTGTTCTGTTTTTTAAAATTCCTGATGGTGCAACAATAGCAACCGTATCGCCTGCTTTTAAGTATGGTGGCTGTTTCAAAGTATTGTTTTGTTTTTCAATAGCCATACTTTGTGTGGATGCCTTTTCTATTTTAAAGAAAAACGCAACACAAAATAAGCTTAAAATTAGTAGGTTTTTTGACATCATGTAAATGTACATTTTTTTAGTGAAACTCGATTTTGAAAATCCTGAAAGGCACATTCAAAATTTCAAGTTTAACTAATCCCGATTAAGATCGGGATCTTATAAATTGTATTTAGAATTCAAAAAAAAATATGAAAAGCAAATTAAAATAACTTGAAGTAAAGCATTGCACTATGGACTATTCTTTTTGTTTAGTACTTTTTTCTAAATAGGCTTCAAAATGTGTACTTTTACGGCTTCAAAAATGAAGTGTCATTCCGAGCGAAGCGCGGGAATCTGTTGAATTACAACTCCAATTCATGAGATTGCCACTGTCGTACCTCCTTAGCAATGACAATCAAATTTAATTTTTTAGATTAATGAACAAACCAAAAAGATATACAATTACCACAGCGCTTCCTTATACTAACGGCCCAATTCACATTGGGCATTTAGCTGGGGTTTACGTTCCAGCAGATATTTATGCACGCTATTTACGTTTAACAGGAAATGATGTTGCGTTTATTGGTGGTAGTGACGAACACGGTGTGCCAATTACCATTAAGGCAAAAAACGAAGGTGTTTCTCCTCAAGATATAGTTGATAAATACCATGCGATTATTAAAAAATCGTTTGTAGATTTCGGAATTACTTTTGATAATTATTCGCGGACATCAGCACCAATTCATCATGAAACAGCTTCGGAATTCTTTAAGACTTTAAATGACAAAGGAGCGTTTATTGAAGAAACTTCAGAGCAGTTGTATGATGCTGAAGCCAACCAGTTTTTAGCAGATCGGTTTGTAGTAGGAACATGTCCAAAATGTGGAAATGAAGAGGCTTATGGCGACCAATGTGAAAAATGCGGAACTAGTTTAAATGCAACTGATTTAATTAATCCAAAATCGGCAATTACAGGAAATGTACCGACTTTAAAACAAACAAAACATTGGTTTTTACCGTTAGATAAACATGAAGCCTTTTTAAAAGAATGGATTTTAGAAGGTCATAAAAAAGACTGGAAACCTAATGTTTATGGGCAAGTAAAATCTTGGATAGATGATGGTTTACGTCCGCGTGCAGTAACCAGAGATTTAGATTGGGGTATCCCAGTACCCGCAGAAGGTGGCGAAGGCAAAGTGCTATATGTATGGTTCGATGCGCCTATTGGGTATATTTCATCTACTAAAGAATGGGCAGCACGCGAAGGAAAAGACTGGGAACTATATTGGAAAGATAAAGATACCAAACTAGTACACTTTATAGGAAAAGACAACATTGTATTTCATTGTATTATTTTTCCAGCAATGTTAAAAGCGGAAGGCAGCTATATTCTACCAGATAACGTGCCAGCAAACGAGTTTTTAAATTTAGAGGGCAATAAACTGTCTACCTCTAAAAATTGGGCGGTTTGGTTACCAGAATATTTAGAAGATTTTCCAGGACAACAAGATGTATTGCGCTATGCCTTAAATGCTAATGCGCCAGAAACTAAGGATAACGATTTTACTTGGAAAGATTTTCAGGCTAGAAATAATAACGAGTTAGTAGCTATTTTTGGGAACTTTATAAACCGCGTAGTCGTGTTAACTAACAAGTATTATGAGGGTATTGTTCCAGCTCCAAGTGATTTTACCCAAGTAGATGCCGAAACTTTGGCAGCCATAAAAGCTTATCCAGATGTTATTGCGAGTTCTATTGAGCGTTACCGTTTTAGAGAAGCAGGACAGGAATTGATGAATTTAGCCCGATTAGGAAATAAATATTTGGCAGATGAAGAGCCTTGGAAAACCATTAAAGTTGATGAATCGCGGACTAAAACCATCATGTATGTGGCGCTTCAAATAGCTTCCGCATTAGCAACTCTATGTGAACCATTTTTACCGTTTACTTCTGAAAAACTGAAAAACATATTAAAGTTACGTCATAACGAGGAGCAAAACGACGAAGTTATCTCAAACAAAAAAGAGATTGCCACGACTCATAAAAATGAGTCTCGCAATGACGCTGTAAGTTGGAACGACGTTTCAACTAAAAAAGAATTACTCCCTGCAAACCATAAAATAGGAAAAGCTGAATTATTATTTTCTAAAATTGAAGATGACACCATCCAAAAACAGTTGGATAAATTAGAAGCTAGTAAAAAAGCCAACGAAATAGCAAATACTGCTGTAGAGGCTCAAAAGGAAACTATTACGTTTGAAGATTTTACCAAATTGGACATTCGAGTTGGGACTATTCTTGAAGCTGAAAAAATGCCAAAAACTAAAAAACTTTTAAAACTAAAAGTAGATACAGGAATTGATACAAGAACAATAGTTTCAGGTATTGCTGAAAGTTTTTCTGCGGAAGAAGTTATTGGAAAACGGGTTACTGTTTTAGTAAATCTCGCCCCAAGAGCGTTAAGAGGTGTTGAAAGTCAAGGTATGATTTTGATGACGGAGACGGCTGATGGTAAGTTGGTGTTTGTTAATCCTGATGATGCTGAGGTTGGTAATGGCTTACAGGTGAGTTAAAAAACAAACGTTTTTAGTAACTTTACAAAAAACCCAATATTATGTTATCAAAAACCATACAAGACGCATTAAATAATCAAATACGAATTGAAGCAGAGTCTTCTCAAATCTATTTAGCCATGGCATGTTGGGCTGAGGTTAAAGGTTTAGAAGGCGTTTCTAATTTTATGTATGCACAATCGGATGAAGAACGCGAGCATATGTTGAAGTTAGTAAAATTTGTAAACGAACGCGGAGGTCATGCAAAAATTTCACAATTAAAAGCACCAAACGTTACATTTAAATCGATTAAAGAAATGTTCGAAAAGTTATTTGAACATGAGGTATATGTATCGCAAAGTATCAACGAATTGGTGCATATTAGTCTTCAAGAAAAAGACTATGCCACCCATAACTTTTTACAATGGTATGTAGCAGAGCAAATAGAGGAAGAAGCTGTTGCAAGAACCATCTTAGATAAAATAAATATGATTGGCGATGATAAAGGTGGTTTGTATTTATTTGATAGGGATATTGAAAATTTAACAGTAACTACTGCAGCCGCAAATACACCCGAATAATTTTAACATTTAAGCTTATTTAGATTTAATAAAAATAACTTATTTTTGCTTGTAGATTCGAGTATTATATTCTACTGTGGGCAAAAAAAAGAAAAAAAAGGCAATAAAAGAATTACAAAAATTAGGTGTAGAGTTGCCTAAAAAAGTAAAAGATAGTTGCTGTAAAAAGTTTAAAAAAGGAGCGAACAAGCGCTGTAAAAAATGCCCTTGTTTTGATTTGATTAAAAAAGTGGCATAGTATCATAAAAAATATAATCCAGACCTGTCAGGTTTCTAAAACCTGACAGGTCTTTTTAGTTAAATTGAATAGAATTTTTTTAGTTTCGTTGTACGTTAGCTCAAAACAATTAGAATGATACCATATATAATCCTACAAACAAAACTTCCAGAGCAATCAGTAAAAAATACGATTGAATTACTTAATGAAGATTGCACCATTCCTTTTATATCGCGTTATAGAAAAGAACGTACAGGGAATCTAGATGAAGTTCAAATAGGCAATATCGTAAAATATAAAGAACAATTTGAAGCTTTAGATAAACGAAAAAAAGCCATTTTAAAAGCTTTAGAAGAACTAGACGTTTTAACTTCAGAATTAAAACAAAAGGTATTAATTACTCAAGATATAACAGCACTTGAAGATTTATACTTGCCGTATAAGAAAAGTAGAAAAACCAAAGCTGAAAAAGCGAGACAAAATGGATTAGAACCATTGGCAAAAATAATCATGTCTCAAAACGCTAACGATGTTGAATCTATTGCCTTTAAATATGTAAAAGGTAATCTAGACTCAGTAGAGGACGCTTTACAAGGTGCTAGACATATTATCGCAGAATGGATTAATGAACGTGCTGATATTCGAAACAATATCCGTTGTCAATTAGAGCGTTTTGCTATGATTTCCACGACAGTGATAAAAACAAAAACTGAAGACGAAAAAGCTCAAAAGTTTAGAGATTATTTTAATTGGGAAGAAAGTTTAAGCCGAATTCCGTCGCACCGATTATTGGCTATTTTACGTGCAGAAAAGGAGGGCTTTATTCGTGTAAAAATTCAAATTGATGATGATCGTGCTTTGGATACTATTGAAAGACGCATTATTAAAAGTAATAGTGCTTGCGCAAGCGAGATAAAAGCAGCCATTAAAGATGCATACAAACGCTTATTATTACCATCTTTAAGTAATGAAGCCTTACAAATAGCTAAAGATAAAGCTGATGAATCTGCAACTACAGTTTTTGCTAAAAACCTAAAACAATTATTATTAGGTTCGCCATTAGGAGAAAAACGTGTTTTAGCCATCGACCCTGGTTTTAGAACAGGTTGTAAAGTGGTGTGTTTAGATGCGCAAGGGCAATTAAAATATAACGAAACTATTTATCCGCATCCACCAAAAAGCGATAGTTTGGGTGCTATGAAAAAGATAAGTTCGCTTTGTGAGGCGCATAAAATTGAAGCGATTGCCATAGGAAACGGAACAGCGTCTAGAGAAACTGAAGCCTTGATTAGAAAGGTGCATTTTAAGAATAATATTCAAGTGTTTGTGGTAAGTGAAGCCGGAGCAAGTATTTATTCAGCATCAAAAATAGCACGAGAAGAATTTCCAAATTATGATGTCACTGTTCGTGGATCAGTTTCAATTGGAAGACGCCTGCAAGACCCATTAGCAGAATTGGTTAAAATTGACGCCAAATCTATTGGCGTTGGCCAATACCAGCATGATGTTGACCAAACGAAACTTCAAAAACAGTTAGATGTAGTTGTAGAAAATTGCGTTAACTCAGTTGGAGTAAATATTAATACAGCAAGTAAGTCTTTGTTGAGTTACGTTTCAGGTATTGGTCCAAAACTAGCCGAAAATATTTTTAATTACAGAAAGGAAAATGGCGTATTTGCATCTAGGGTAGCTATTAAAAATGTACCACGATTAGGAGGAAAAGCGTTTGAACAAGGCGCTGCTTTTTTAAGAATTAAAGACGCTAAAAACCCGTTAGATGATTCTGCTGTTCATCCTGAAAGCTATGGGATAGTTACAAAAATGGCTAAAGATTTAGGGAAATCTGTTGAAGATTTAATTGGGAATAAAGAGTTACTTCAAAAAATAGATTTAAAAAAATATTGTTCAGAATATGTTGGTTTACTAACACTAGAAGATATCATTAAAGAACTAGAGAAACCAGGACTAGACATCAGGGAACAAGCCAAAGTATTCACATTCAATCAAAATATAAAAACCATTAACGATTTAAAAGAAGGGCAATTACTTCCTGGAATCGTCAACAATATTACTAATTTTGGTTGCTTTGTAGATGTTGGTATTAAAGAAAGCGGATTAATCCATGTATCAAATCTATCCGATAGTTTTGTAAAAGATGTGAATGAACACGTGAGTCTGCATCAGCAAATTATAGTAAAAGTATTGGAGGTTGATGTACCGCGAAAACGAATTCAATTGAAATTGCATAAATAGATGCTTTATCAAATCTAAATGAGGTGTGTTGAGATTTTAAATAACACAGATAACCTATATGTAATATGTTAAAAATTGCTTATCACGATATTTATAAACATCCATTACCAGAAGGCCATCGTTTCCCGATGCTTAAATACGAGTTGTTGCCACAGCAATTATTGCACGAAGGTACCTGTGCTCCAGATAATTTTTTCGAACCACATATTCCAGAAGACACCCATATTTTAAGAGTACATACTGAAGCGTATTATAAAGATTTAAAAAATATAACACTAGATGCTAGAGCAGCCAGAAAAATAGGTTTTCCACTAAGTGAGAAATTAGTAAAGCGTGAAGTTATAATAGCAGATGGAACTATAAAAGCTAGCGAATTTGCATTAAAATATGGGGTTGCTATGAATATTGCTGGAGGGACACACCACGCCTATTCTAATAGAGGTGAAGCCTTTTGTTTATTAAACGATCAAGCTATTGGTGCGCGTTACCTTTTCAATAAAGGATTATCTAAAAAAGTATTGATTGTAGACTTAGACGTCCATCAAGGAAACGGAACCGCAGAAATTTTTAAAAACGATAATAAAGTCTTTACATTTTCCATGCACGGAAAAGGAAATTATCCATTTAAAAAAGAGCAAAGTGATTTGGATATTGCTTTAGAAAATAACACCGATGATGATGCGTATTTATGTATTTTAAAAGAAACACTCACTAAACTTATTGAAGCGCAAAACCCCGATTTTATATATTATTTATGCGGTGTAGATGTTTTAGCTTCTGATAAACTTGGAAAGCTAGGAATGACTCTTGAAGGTTGTAAAGCGCGCGATCGTTTTGTGTTACAAACCTGTAAAAACAAGCAGTTGCCTGTTATGTGTTCTATGGGTGGTGGGTATTCTCCAGATATTAAAATTATTATAGAAGCGCATGCCAATACGTTTCGTTTGGCTCAGGAGATATTTTTTTAAGACAATCAAAAAGTGGGTAAATAAAATATTTACCCTCTTTTTGATTTCTAGAAATTAAGTTATTTAGACCTCTAAGATTTTATATTTAACTTAAAGTATGTCAAATAGAAGTCGCACTAATTATTCTTTTGTTTTTTTATTAAATGTATAGCTTACACCAAATTGAATCATTGATGTTGTCATTTCATAAGATACACTAGATCCAGGAATAGCTCCTAAAGTATTACTTGCGGAAATTTGTCTTGGATCTAATATTTGACCTTCTGTCGCACCATTACTATCACCATAATGATAAACAGCATCGATGTTCCAAGTATCGTTTATTTCATAACTTAAACCAAATTGGTAAGCATTTTTAATGACTGCTGTAGCAGGAATATTGAAAAATGTCAGGTTTTCTGGAATTGGGTTAGAACTATAAGTATAACCAAAACGTAATGGTAATTTATTAATTCCTTTATACTGAATACCTGCAGATAAAATAGAGATATTTTCCCAACCAAATCCAGCAACTGATGCTGTTGGCGTCCATCCAGTTTCAGAGAAACCGTCTGTATTTTCATAATCTACTCTTCTAAAATCAAACGCTAAATCAACATCTCCTTCGGAATACCCTAACCCAACAGAAAAAATTGCTGGATAATCCATTTGGAATTTGTTTTTAGCCGAAGAACCGTCAGGATACGTATTATCAAATTCAAATTCACTAAACTTTTGAGCCGTTTTGTACGAAGCTCCAAGTTTTAAACCAAAGCCTGAATCATAAAACAACCCAAATTGGGCACCAAAACCTATAGCTGTAGCTTTATCTGTTGTTGGGTAGCCAGAGGCATTTGGATTAGCCGTTGGATTAGGAGCTAACTCTAAAGCGGCATAGTTTACATTTGGTTGTATCCCGATAGAGAATTTATCTGAAACCTCATAAGCATAAGATAAACCAATTTGTAACAACATATAATCTGATTCTATACGTCCAAAACCACCAGCATTTTGTGGAAAGTTAATGGGGTTGGAATTTTCAGCAGGGTTGTAATTAGGGTTAAAATTAACCATTAAATCTTGTGGATAATTTGTGTTTTCTGGAAACGTTACACCGAATCCACTAATACCAAAAGCAGATACACCAAAAGTATGTTTGCTGCCTTCTTTACCCCAAACCATGGCTAAAGCAGGCAAAGGTGATATCCCTCTATCATCTTCAGTATTCCCACCAAAAGGACCCATTGGTGTTGGAACTGTAGAAAATAATTCAGGTGATGAAAAGAATAAACCAACATCCAGTTTGATAATTTTACTATCAAAAGTTGAGAGTGTAGCAGGATTCCATTGCATAGCTCCAGAAATATCAAGAGGTTGCGCCGTTGCAGCTCCACCCATAGACATGTTTACGGCGCCAACGCCTTGCATAATATGACCTGCCTGGGATAAAACTGATACGGAGAATAGTAAAAATAACGAACGTAAAATGGTAGTTTTCATAACTAAGTTATTTAGAAGAATTCAGAAAATATTTTTAGAGTTGAATTCTTATAGTTAATAATTGATTGGTAAAATTACTTTGAGAATATGCTCTTATCTATGACTTTTGTCACGTATTGATTCTTTTTTTTAAAAGCAACCCCTTGTGTAACAAAGGTTACACAAGGGGTTTGTGATGCATTTTGTCATAATTTGATGATTGCCTCGTAATTAATTTTACAAAGTAATTATAATAAAAAATAAATAGGATTGTAATTACATTCTAAAGCAAAAAACAATGCGAACTAGTTCAATTAGTTCGCATTTTTAATATCATAATATTTGATAGAAAACCTATCTATTCATGTTTCTTATTTGATCCACAAAAAGATCTAAATCAGCACCATTATGTACTAATGTCATCGCCTTATCAATAATGTATTTTACATTAACCGCATGGAAACCAAGTCCTACAGCAATCTTTTTCAAAAGCGAATGTTCAGGGTCTCCTTTAATCGTATCCACATGCACCATACGCACTAAATCGTACAAACGCTCTAAACGCAAATCGTAAGATACTGGCGGATTAATCGGGTGCGAATTATAACTCTTCAAAATAGCCTTATAATCATCCTCACCTATCTCTAAACGCTGTGCCAAACGGTCTAAAAAGGCTTGCTCTTCAGATGTAATTATACCATCATCCATAGCCACACGAACAATTGCAGCAAAATGGCTCTCATTACGCTTTTTAAACCCACTATCAAATAAATTCGAAAACGACATATACTTTTTTTTAGTGCTGCAAACCTACATATTTTTTTTAAGATTTTAAATTGAAATTTTAATTTTTTGGGCGTTACCCAAGGGTCGGGCTTTCACTACTCGCTCCCTCCTGCGTCGGGGAGCTCAAACATGCCGTTCAATCCCTAACGCGAGCGCAGAACACCTTTCAAAAATCAGAACAAACAATTGTGAATTTTCTAGAAAAAACAAGACAAGCCCTAGCTAAACTATAAAATAAGAAATGGTATAATAATCCGAAACCGTATATTTGCAAATCAAAACAAAATTAGGTGAGTAAAAACAGTATCTCTCAAACCTATTTACAGACTTTGCAAACGCAGAATCTGCAAAATGCTATTACCCAAACTCAAAGTAAAACACATTTAAAAGGACTTGTAGGGTCTTCGTTTTCCTTTGTTATTTCAAGTGTTTTTAAAGCAACCGAAAAGCCTTTTTTGTTAGTTTTTAACGATAAAGAAGAAGCTGCACATTATCTAAACGATTTAGAACAATTATTAAATGATAAAGATGTGCTCTTCTATCCAGGAAGTTACAGACGGCCATACGAAATTGAAGAAACAGATAATGCCAATGTGCTCTTACGTGCCGAGGTTTTAAACCGCATCAACTCGCAAAAAAAACCAGCCATAATTGTTACCTATCCAGATGCGCTTTTTGAGCAGGTAGTTACTAGAAAAGAGTTAGAGCGCCATACACTTAAAGTTGGTGTAAATGATAAACTGTCTATTGATTTTGTAAACGAAATGTTATTTGAATACAAATTTAAACGTGTCGATTTTGTTACCGAACCTGGAGAGTTTTCAGTACGTGGTGGAATTGTAGATGTCTTTTCATTTTCGCATGATGAGCCTTATCGTATCGAATTCTTTGGTGATGAAGTCGACAGCATCAGAACGTTTGATGTGGAAACCCAATTATCCATCGAACAAATAAAAAAAATCAACATTATTCCCAATGTTGCGAATAAACTTTTAGAAGAAAGCCGACAAAGTTTCCTGAAATATATTGCACAAAAAACAGTAATCTGTTTAAAAAATGCAGACTTAATATTTTCTCGAATAGACGATTTTTATGGCAAATCAGAAGAAGCTTTTAAAACACTTTCACAAGATATAAAGCACGCCGAACCTCACGAATTATTTTGTGATTCAGCATTGCTAAAAAAACAACTACTAGATCTTACCATTATTGAATTTGGTAGTACGTCTGTTTTTAATGCTAACGACATTGCGGGTAAAACGTCGCAGTCTGTTTCATTGGAAGAAGTCACATTCAACACCACACCACAACCCGCTTTCAATAAACAATTCAATCTGTTAATAGAAGATTTAAATACCAATCACGAAAACGGATATAAAAATTATATTGCTTGTGTTAGCGAGCAGCAAGCCAAACGGTTTCATGATATTTTTGACGACTCTCATCTTGATGTAAAAGGATATCAAACTATTATTTTATCCTTGCATCAAGGTTTTATAGATCACGACGCCAAAATAGTATGTTATACAGATCATCAAATATTTGAGCGTTATCATAAATTTCATCTTAAAAATGGCTACGCAAAAAAGCAGGCCATTACACTAAAAGAGCTCACCAATTTAGATATTGGCGATTACGTCACACACATCGATCATGGTATTGGGCGTTTCGGCGGACTCCAAAAAATAGATGTTGAAGGCAAAAAACAAGAGGCTATTAAATTGGTTTATGGCGAGCGCGATGTGTTATATTTAAGCATTCATTCGTTACATAAAATCACAAAGTTTAATGGTAAAGACGGCAAACCACCCAAAATTTACAAATTGGGTAGTAATGCTTGGAAAACCCTAAAACAAAAAACGAAAGCACGTGTAAAACATGTAGCTTTTAACTTAATAAAATTGTACGCCAAACGTAAAACCAAAAAAGGCTATCAGTACAATCCAGATAGTTACATGCAACACGAGTTAGAAGCGTCTTTTATTTACGAAGATACCCCAGACCAAAGTACGGCAACTGCGGATATTAAAGTGGATATGGAAAGCGAACGCCCTATGGATCGATTGATTTGTGGCGATGTTGGGTTTGGTAAAACCGAAGTTGCTATTCGTGCCGCGTTTAAGGCGGTAGATAACGGCAAACAAGTTGCAGTTTTAGTACCAACTACTATTTTGGCTTATCAACACTCTAGAACCTTTAGAGCGCGTTTAAAAGACTTCCCGGTTACTGTAGATTATGTTAACCGATTTAGAACTGCTAAAGAAAAACGAGAAACTTTAGAGGCCTTAGAACAGGGTAAAGTCGATATCATAATTGGAACACATCAATTAGTAAATAAAAATGTAAAGTTTAAAGATTTAGGATTATTAATTGTTGATGAAGAGCAAAAATTCGGTGTCGCTGTAAAAGAAAAATTAAAGACTTTAAAGGATAATGTAGATGTATTAACCTTAACCGCAACGCCAATTCCAAGAACGCTTCAGTTTAGTTTAATGGCAGCACGAGATATGTCTGTAATTACTACGCCACCTCCAAATCGTTATCCAATTGAAAGCAATGTAATCCGTTTTAATGAAGAAACTATTCGTGATGCTGTGAGTTATGAAATTCAGCGTGGCGGTCAAATATTCTTCATTCATAATCGCATTGAAAATATTAAAGAAGTAGCAGGCATGTTACAACGTTTAGTCCCCGATGCTAAAATAGGTATTGGTCACGGACAAATGGATGGAAAAAAATTAGAACAACTTATGCTGGCGTTTATGGATGGTGCTTTTGATGTTTTGGTGAGCACTACTATTGTGGAAAGCGGACTCGATGTTCCAAACGCCAACACTATTTTTATAAATAATGCCAATAATTTTGGGTTAAGTGATTTGCACCAAATGCGAGGACGCGTAGGGCGAAGCAATAAGAAAGCATTTTGTTATTTCATCACACCAGAATATTCAGCCATGACAGATGATGCTCGAAAACGTATTACAGCGTTAGAGCAATTTACAGAGTTAGGAAGTGGTTTTAACATAGCCATGAAAGATTTAGAAATACGAGGTGCGGGCGATTTATTAGGTGGCGAGCAAAGTGGATTCATCAACGAAATCGGGTTTGATACCTATCAAAAAATCCTAAATGAAGCCATAGAAGAACTTAAAGAAAATGAGTTTAAAGATTTGTATGATGAGGATGAAGCCGATAAGGTTTTTGTTAAAGACGTCACGATTGATACCGATTTTGAGTTGTTGTTCCCAGACAGTTATGTAAATAATATTGCAGAACGCCTAAAGTTATACACAGCACTAAACAATATAAAAACGGAAGAAGAATTGCATACCTTTGAAAAGGCACTAACTGACCGTTTTGGAGAATTGCCAGAACAAGTGACCGATTTATTAAATAGTGTCCAAATAAAGTGGTTAGCTACCAAAATTGGATTCGAAAAAATAATTATGAAAAAGGGTAAACTGATTGGCTATTTTATAAATGACCAACAAAGTAGATTTTATAAAAGTGCTCATTTTACTAAGGTTTTACAATTTGTTCAAACACATCCTCAATCTTGTAAAATGAAAGAGAAACAAACACGAACAGGTTTACGTTTAATGCTAAGCTTTGAACACATAAAAACCGTTAAACAAGCTCTAGAAGCTTTAAAACCTATTGTGGCTTGATTATTGATTTTTAATTTGAAAATGATTTTATATAAATGAAACGTTTATTTGTTATAACACTTTTACTTCCTACCATACTTTTAGCACAACATACTATTAAGGGTGTATTTTCGCCGGCAGAAGAATATAATTTTGCCTTATTGTATAAAGTAAATCCTACCATCTCTGATTATGTTACAAATGCGGAAATACAAGAAGATGGAAGTTTTGAGTTTAAGCTGGACTCCACAAACACCAAAGGCATGTATCGTTTAGTTTATGCAGTACCTCAAGAAGATTATAATTTTGATATTATTTATAATGGAAAAGAAGATATTGAACTCGCTTTTAATTCTGAAACAGGTGTAGCGTTTCAGAAATCGACTGAAAATAAATTGATAACGTCTTACACGAATAGTATGTCTATGGTTACCCAAAGTATTGGTAACTATTTTAGTCAGGAGAGTAAGGATACCATAGCTTTGAAAGCTATTTTTAAAACACAAAGAGAAACCCAAGCAAATTTTGAAAAGGCAGCAAAAAACACAAGAGCATTAGCTTTCATTAAGGCCAATAAACCCTACATACCAAAACATATTGAAGGCGTAAATAAGTATATCAACAATTTAAGAAATCATTATTTTGATCATGTTGATTTTAATAATCAGACACTTCAGAGTTCTAATTTTCTAGAAGAGCGCATGCTGAATTATGTTTTTGGAATGTCTTCTGAGACTAAAGATGAACAATCAAGCTACATAGAGAATATTAATGTGGTTTATGGTCATATGCAATCTGCTCCAAAAGAAGTTAAGCGCATATTATTATTTGATTTATGGCAACAAATGTCTGATTTAGGACATGAATCTGTAGCAAATTACATTGCTGAAACCTATTTAATGGATATTGCCGTAGCACTTAACGATCAAGAGCTTTTGCAATCATTAATATTGTATCAAAACCTTTCAAAAGGAACTGTTGCTCCAGATTTTGAAGTTGAAATTAAAGAGAAAGATAAGCTAGTTACAAAAAAAATGAGCGCTTTAAAAGGTGCTGAAAATTATGTTATTGTTTTTTGGAGTAGCACATGTCCACATTGTTTAGATGAAGTGCCACAACTACAAACATTCGTAAAGTTGTTAGGAGAAGATAAAGTACAAGTGGTCGCTATTGGTTTAGAAGACGAACCTTATGGATGGAAAAACTTAACCTATGATTACCCTAATTTTATACATGTTTATGGCGAAGGAAAATGGGATAATGAGATTGGTAATGCTTATGGCGTCAGTTCAACACCAGCGTATTTTATTTTAGATAAGGATAAAAAAATCGTTTCAAAACCTATAAACTTTGATGTTTTGAAACAGTATTTTAAAACAGAAGAGGAATAGTTTTTAGAAATGATAAAAAGCGTTCTCTAAATGCTCAATATTAAAGCCTTTACCTTCTTTAACAATCGCTATAATATCAAAACGGACTTCAACATCTAAATCATTTACCGTTACATATTCATCCACTGCTTTTACTAAACGTTGAATCTGTTTGGGTTTTACAAAATCTTGTGGATCTCCAAAATCTGTAGTCGAACGTGTTTTTACTTCAACAATAGCTAGAATCTTATCTTTTTGGGCAATAATATCTACTTCTGCCTTATCAAATCGGTAATTGCGTTCAATGATTTTATAGTTATGTTTCAGAAGAAAATCAACTGCGAGTTGCTCACCTTTTTTACCGAGTTCGTTGTGTTTTGCCATAATGCTAAAATAAAAAAGTTTATTGTTATTCAGAAGGAGGCACGATTGAAGAATCTTAAAGTGTCATCATTTAAAAAAGATATATACTTTTTTTTTGTACTCAAAATTTAATACTTTTTTTATAAAGTAGATTCTTCGCTATACTCTGAATGACACATTACCCTCTAAACAAAAAGAAATCATCTTTCATATGTTCAATTTGAGCATCTTCATTCGTAATAATATAATCTATAGCTTGAGACGTGAAATCTTCACCCTTTTCAGTTAAAGACACAATATTTTTATCAAACTGAATCATATTGTTTTTTAAGGCTAAATCTAAAACAGTTTTGGAGCGTACTTTTTGCCAATTGATATGTTCGTTGAGGTGATTGACATGGCGCTCACGTTCTTCTGTATGATTTTTTAAATGCAATAAAAAGGTTAATAAAGAAACTTCTGTACGTTGTTGTTTTTCGCGATACATGACAGCGATAATGCCTTTGCTTGGGGCAAATAAGTAAACTGCTAAAAATAGTAAACCCAACATGGTGGTTATAGATCCGGCTATTGAAGCATCTAGCCAGTGAGCCAACCAATAGCCCGAAATAGCACTAAAAACACCAAAACAAATGGCGTAAATAAGCATACGCTTTAGTTCGTTGGTCAATAAATAAGCTGTAGCTGCTGGCGCAATCATAAGCGCAACAACTAAAATAGCACCTACGGCATCAAAAGCGCCAACAGTGGTTATAGATGAAACCGTCATCAATCCATAATGTATTATGGCTGGTGAGAATCCTAGTGAAGCTGCTAAACCAGCATCGAATGTGCTTATTTTTAATTCTTTGAAGAATGCAAATAATAAACCTAAAGTAATAATTAAAATACTTCCAATAATCCATAGTGATTTTGGACCTAAATCAACTCCAGAAATGATAAGTCTATCAAAAGGAGCAAAAGCCAATTCGCCTAATAATACCGCATCTACATCTAAATGGACATCATTCGCATTTTTAGCAATCATGATCACACCAATACTAAACAAAATAGGGAATACTAATCCAATAGCGGTATCTTCTTTAACTAAGCCTGTTTTTTGAATGTACTCAACTAAAACAACGGTAATAATTCCTGTAAGGGCTGCAAGTAGTATAAGTAGCGGCGAGTTTAAATCTTGTGTGATAAAAAATCCAATAACAATACCCGGTAAAATAGAATGACTAATAGCATCGCTAATCATGGCCATTTTTCTGAGTACTAAGAATGTCCCAGGAATAGCGCAGGCTATAGCAACTAAGCTTGCAATTAATTGTATTTCAATTTGTGCGCTACTCATTGTTATCGCTTTGTTGGTTGTATAAATTGGAAGCTATTTCAAAGCCTTCTTCTGTTAAACTCCACATCGTACCATCTAAATTCACATAATTTTTTCTAACTAATTTTTGAAGGGTGCCTTTGGTGAATCCCTGAAAGTTGTTTAAGATTTTTATGGCGTGAGGGTGTGAGATATCTTCGTGAGTTTCTGCAATATTATACATAAACGCTAGTGTTTTATGCCATTGTAAATCACGACGATTTTTTATAAAACGGATTTGTTTAAATAATAAACCGCGACTTGGAGAAAATATAAAAGACACTAAAACAAAAACTCCAGCAACAATAACAATAACAGGGCCAGTAGATAAATTATTTTGACTTGCACTAATTGCTGTACCAAAAACACCTGAAAAAGCACCAAAAATAGCGGCTAGGAACACCATGACACCTAGGCTGTTAGTCCATTGTCTTGCAGCAGCGGCAGGGGCTAATAGCATGGCGCTCATTAATACGACGCCTACGGTTTGTAAACCAAGTACAATGGCTAATACAATAAATGTAGTAATTAAAATATCGATAAATTTAGTGTTAAAGCCTAATGTTTTGGTATAATCTGCGTCAAATAATAAGATTTTGAATTCTTTCCAAAAGAGTAATAATACGAATAGGCAAAGACCAGTAACCATGGCCATCATCCAGACATCACTTTCTACTAAAGTTGCTGCTTGTCCAAATAAATATTTATCTAACCCTGCTTGGTTTGCGTTGGGTTGTTTTTGAATAAACGTGAGTAGCAACATTCCAAACCCAAAAAATAATGATAAAATTAACCCTAAGGCGGTATCTGATTTTAAATGCGTCTTACTAATAATGCCCCGAATCCAAAAGGTTCCTATGAGTCCGCTAACTAATGCACCTAATAATAATACATTGCTATCTTTTGCACCTGTTATTAAAAAGGCAATGGCTATACCTGGCAATGCGGCATGGGAAATGGCATCGCCTAAAAGACTTTGTTTTCTGAGTACAGCGAAGCTTCCAAGCATCCCAGTAACTGCGCCTAGTATTGCAGTACCAAGTGTTATCGTTCTTAGCGTGTAGTCTGTAAAAACTAAAGAAAAGTATTCGGTTAAATCGATGGCTAGTAGTTTTTTCCTGTTAGTACAATTGATGATTTGGTATGATACTGCTCTTTTTTCCAAAATCTAAGTAGAAAATCTATATCATTTAGATAACTCTTGTAGGGTTCTTTTTTGAAAAATGAAAGTTTATCTTTAAAGTTGTTTATAAAGTAGTAAACCAATTCTGTTGAATAATTTTGAGAAATTAATAAATGCATAATATCATCTTCACTTTCTTGATTAAAAAACGAATTCTTTTTATCAGGAAAAGCATTTATAATATCAAAATAAATTTCTACTCCGTTTTTTGGATTGAAAAAAACAATAGCTTGTGCATCTTCTGAATTGAAATTTTCAAAAGAATCATCTGGTCCAAAATAACCATCACTTTTTGTGTGTTGTTTTGCTTCTTTTTTTTCTTTTGTTGATAGCTTCAGTGAATGGTTGTAATAATCCATAAAGCGATTTACAAAATCTTTCACTTTTTCTGAATTCATATAAGCAATTGGTGTACCTCCGTTATATTCTAAAAACGCTTTTTCTTGTTTGTTAAGAATGTCTTGGACTTCTTTATAATCATTTAAAAAATTAACTTTTGATCTTTCATCTGCCGAATTTTTTTGATCTAAAATAATATCTGCGTTAAATTCTGAAATACTAAAATTTCCTGAAAACCACCATTCGTCTTTATATTTTACCAATCCAATAAAGAGTATATCATCTTCTTCTAATTCGCTGCAATGATCAAATGATTTTTTTGTCATTTCAAATAACATACCTGATGCAATATATTCTATATAAACAGAGTGAGTATCTTGTTTTTTATATAAAAATAGCCCTGTTATTTTTTCAGAGATACTGGCTATATCTTTCTGGTTAGTATGAGAGTTATCTAATAAATTCTCTACCCAATTTTTAGCATTTAACCCTAAAAGCGCACTGTTTGCGTTAAAAGTAAAATACTCAGTAGATTCTCGAATAAAGCTCATAACCGTTTCGGGGCTTTCATTTTCTTGCTTATTATTTTCTATGATTTCTAAAATTTCAAGATCCATTCTATATTTAATATCTGTATAAAATAAATAAGACTCGAAGAAAACAAACTGTAATAATGCTCTAGATATATAAAAATCCCCATCCTTGTTTTCGAACTCATATAATTTTTTTAAAGTTTTATTTTCTGGCGCATATTCATATTCTTCTTCAAGAATTTGCATGGTTAACTTAGCAGTTATTAGGATGAAATCGTTATGTGGTGAAAAAAAATGATTGTCTTGAATGGTGTTTAGAAAATACCAAGTTAAAAAAGCAACATCTTCAAAATTAATTTCATCGTCTATGTATGTTTCGTTTGTATTGTAAAATGGTAAGTTTTTATTATAAAATTTTTTGTAACAAGACTTAAATGTTTTCCATAGATTAATTCCAGATATGATATCTTCAAAATAACATGTTAAAAAGCAACTAAATACCAATTGATCATCTTTCGATAAAAATTCATTAAGAAATGAATATGTATTTGGATTTGTATTAATGTTGGAATTAATTTTATTTGCTACTTTAAGATAATAAAAGTCTGTATTACTACTATAATGCTGTGGTTTTAAAGCTAACCAATGTTTTATATAAATTTTGTTTTTCATCAAATTTTATTAATTAGGTTTTGAATTTATTTATCCATTCGAGTAAGCACTGTTTACTGTGACTGCGACTGTCAACTCATTTATTCCTGTATGCTTACTTTATAATTAATGCCATAAGTTTTAGTTAAGTTGTCATCATTGAAGATGTCTTTAACAGGACCTGTAGCAATCTTTTTCACGTTTAAAAAAGTTACCCAATCGAAATACTCAGGAACAGTTTGTAAATCGTGATGTACTACAATAACCGTTTTTCCTGCTTTTCTTAATTCTTTTAAAATATTGATAATGGCTATTTCAGTTGTAGCATCTACACCTTGAAAGGGTTCGTCCATAAAATATATAGATGCATTTTGCACTAAAGCTCTAGCCAAAAATATGCGTTGTTGTTGACCTCCAGAGAGCTGACTAATCTGTCGGTTTTTAAAAGCTAACATACCCACTTTTTCAAGAGCTTCTAAAGCCGCCTTTTTTTCTTTTTGTTTTGGGCGTTTTATCCAGCCTAAACTACCATAAGTTCCCATCATTACAACATCTAATGCGGTAGTTGGAAAATCCCAATCTACACTTCCTTTTTGTGGCACATAAGCAACAAGAGAACGTTGTTTTTCGTAGGGTTTATTATAAATACTTACACTTCCAGCAATAGGTTTTAGAATCCCTAAAATAGATTTTATAAGTGTTGATTTTCCAGCGCCATTAGGACCAACAATAGCCATTAGAACGCCTTCTGGGATTTCTAAATCGATATCCCATAGTACGGGTTTGTAGTTGTAGGCTACTGTTAAATCGTCTATTTTTACTGCGATTTTTTGTTCCATTTTCTTTTTTTAATGTTCATTTTGCCTTAGTGCACTATGTATCTTTAAATATCTAGTAGACATTTAAAGATACATACTAAAACCAAAAAATCAAGTTCAAGCCGAGGAATTTTCCAGTTTTTTAAGAAAACTGGAAACCGATTTGAAAACTCTGCGTCGAACCGCGTTCTCCTGTTATTGGAGCTTTTCTTCATCTATTCTTCGCCTTTACGTTCAATTGTGCGAATTGATTTGGGAGTTGACTTTTTATTTTTTTTTCTTTTATTATCAAATAGTTTTTTTAACTTCTCTATTTGCAGATTTATCACTTAATTTCTGCTTTAGGCCTGACCTTGGCTGATAATCTAGCCCTGATAGAAGCGGCATCCTTTTTTGTGTTACTAGATTTTATTGATGGCTAATGCCTTTATGATTGCTATACTTTTAATGTGATACTTAAGCATTGACACAAAAAAGATATAGCGGATAGCAGGAAATAGCTTCAAATCATGTTATTTTAAAGCATTAATAATAGTATTTACGTTATACTCAAACATACCAATATAAGTGCCTTCAATAGTTTCTGCATCTCCCAATGCATCGGAATATAATGTGCCACCAATTTCAACTTGATGCCCTTTAGACACTACAGCAGCTTTTAGGGCTTCAATGGTGCGTTTTGGCACTGAGCTTTCTACAAAAACAGCTTTTACTTTATGTTCTATTATGAACGCCGATAATTTCTGCACATCTTTAACACCAGCTTCTGTTGCTGTTGAAAGCCCTTGTAGGCCTACAACTTCAAAATCAAATGCTTTACCAAAATAGTTAAAAGCATCGTGAGCAGTAACCAAAATACGCTGCTCTTTTGGAAGGGTGTTAATTGTAGCTTCTATTTTGGTTTTTAGTGTATTTAGTTGCTCAATATATTTAGCACCATTAGCTTCAAATGCTTTTTTTTGTTCTGGAATAGCTTCCGAAAGTTTTTCAACTATAAACTGTGTGGCTTGTTTCCAATAGGTAACATCAAACCAAATATGTGGGTCGTAATTTGATGCAAAATAATCTGAACTTATTAAAGTATTTTTGTCTAAAGTATCTGCTATGGCAATAGTTTTCTTGTTTTTCATTTTTTCAAAAACTTCAACCAATTTACCTTCTAAATGTAAGCCGTTATAAAAAATAATATCGGCGTTTGATAGTTTGGTTACATCGCCTTCACTAGCTTTATACAAATGCGGATCTACGCCACTTCCCATCAAACCTTGTAAATTGATATGGTCGCCACCAATGTTTTTAACCAAATCGGTTATCATTGTAGTGGTGGTAATAACGTTTAATTTTCCGTTTTTTTGTTTTTCGTTTTTACAACTGAAAAAGGATAAGGTTATAACAAAGATTAATATTGATTTTTTCATTTTAATTCTTTTTGGTAGGTAATCTGAAGCTAATGCCTCCACTTAATAAAATATCTTGTCCTTTTGTGATGCTTGAACCCACAGTGGCATCTAGTTGGAAATTATTAGAAAGCAAGTAAGTAAAACCTGTATTCCAAAGGTGATTTGCTTTGTTGTTTTCTGGTAAATCGCCATATAATTCGGCATAGGCTCCTAGTTTATCTGTGATGCTATATCCGTATGATAAAGAATAAATATATGCAGCTTCGGGAGAATCGTCGCCCCACTGCGCACCCAAATTATAGGATAAACTCGATTTTTCGTTTAATGTATGTGCAAATGCAAAACGAAAATCGACACCGGTAGTTTCTGGTTTGTAGTCGTTCCCTGCAGTGAATGGGAGGTAAAGATGACTTAAAAAACCAATTTCGGGCATGCCTCCTTTTTCCTCTGAAATGGCAATTTTAGCACCAAGTAAAAGTGGATTGAAACCGCTCATTACATGATCTAATCCTTTTATCTTGCTTTCTACAAAATCCCAGCCTACGCGCAGTTCTAAGTTATCTAAAAGCCCTAACCTTACTAAGGTTGTATTCAATGTGTAGCTTTCGTTTTTAATAGCATCGTCTTTAAAACTTTCGTAAAAAGTACCAGTTTCCACTTGAACATAACCTGCTGGAATTGTTGATGGAGACTCGGTTGCGTCTGGTCTATCTGTTATTAATGCATTTAAGGCGTTGTTATCTTGTTGCGAAAAGCTTAACAGCGACTTTATGAAAAACAATGCTGTTGTTATGTTTTTAATCTTGTTCATTAACATATATAATTGAGGTGAAATCTTCATTTAGAAGAATAGTGTTATTATGAATTAAAATCTGAGTCATTTTATTTTTACTGAACTGTTTCGAAACTAAAATTGAGTTGCCGTATTTTAAACCATGTTGTGCACAGAAATCGAAAAACTCTTTATCATCACTCATTAATCGAGAAATGATATAGCTTTTACCTTCTTCAGTATTTGCTAGTGAAATGGAAGTATCGGTTGTTGTTATTTCTCCACGAGCATTTGGAATTGGATCACCATGAGGATCAAATTTTGGATTGCCTAAATAGTCACTTATTTTATTAGCTAATAGATCTGAAGTTTGATGCTCTAATAATTCCGCTTCTCTGTGGATATCGTGTAATGATAAATCAAAAAGTTTAAATAAAAGGGCTTCCCAAAGGCGGTGTTTTCTAACCACGTTCAAAGCCATTTTAGTGCCTTTATCAGTAAGTTTTAGCTCTTGGTATTTTTCGTAATCGATAAGGTCTTTAATAGCTAATTTCTTAGCCATATCCGTCGCAGCTGCATTTGATATTCCTAATTCTTTAGCGATATTTCCAGGTTTGGTATCGTTATTATCACGTTTTCCGTTTTTGTAAATGGCTTTTACAAAATTTTCAATAGCTACTGACATTCGTTAGGCTTTAAAATATTTTTAAGTAAGCTTAAAAATTTTTCAAATGTAACTAAAAAAAGTTAAAACAGAAAACCTTAAGAAAAGAAAGCAAATTTTTTTTTGGAATCGTTTTTACTATAGGAAGTAAAAAAGCTCTCAACTACTTGATAAGATATCCTATATCGTTTAGATGATAATTAAAAACCAATGTTTAAGAGTAGGAAAATAAAAATTACACGAATTAAATCTGTGATAAAGAAACTAGAGTTTTATTTTTAGATAATATAAAAAACTAATTAAAATGCTAACCGTAAGGATTAATGACAGCCGCAACCATCATCGCCACCACAAGCTTTTTTAGGTTTTGATTTTTTCCAGAAGAATTTTTTAATCAAGAAAGTCATAGCCAAAACCATGGCGGTAAAAACTAATATATTTTGAATGATGTCGTTCATAATTTTTAAGTCGATTAAAACCCTTCCGACTTTCAATTTCTTAGGGAATTGAAAGCCAGCTTCCATCAAAAGGGACGGAATTAGCTGTTATTTCAAAAACTGAAAAGCAATTAAAGCAACAATATACGCAAAAGCGGTCATAATAACCAGTTGTAATATAGGCCATTTCCAAGAGTTCGTTTCTTTTTTTACAATAGCTAAGGTACTCATGCATTGCATCGCAAAGGCATAAAATAGTAATAACGAAATTCCTGATGCAAATGTAAATAATGGCCCCCCTAAAATGGGGTTGACTTCTGCGGCCATTCGGTTTTTTATAGTGGCTTCATCATCGTTTCCAACACTATAAATAGTTGCTAGTGTACCCACAAAAACTTCACGAGCAGCAAAAGAACTTACTATGGCTATACCAATTTTCCAATCATAACCTAAAGGGCGAATAGCAGGCTCAATAGCATGACCAGCAATACCAATAAATGAATGTTCTAACTTATGCGAGGCTATTTTTTGTTGCAGTTCTTCGATGCTTAAATTTTCTGAGGCAAATTGAGTTTTTACGATATTTTCGGCATCATTAAATTCTTTTCCTGGACCATAAGATGCTAAAAACCATAATACGATGGAGATGGCTAAAATAATTTTACCTGCACCAAAAATAAAGGCCTTCGTTTTTTCAATTACGGTTAGCAAAACATTTTTAAAAAGGGGTAATTTATAATTAGGCATTTCAATTACAAAGAACGTTTTACTTTTTATTTTTAAAATCTTATTTAAAATGTATGCTGATACGATTGCGGTTCCAAAACCAATAAGATAAAGTAGCATTAAGGTTAGTGCTTGGTAACTTAAACCAAAAATGCGTCCTTCAGGAATAACCAAAGCAATAATAATAAGATATACTGGCAATCGTGCAGAACAGGTTGTGAAAGGCGTAACTAAAATAGTGATTAAGCGTTCTTTCCAACTTTCAATATTACGCGTTGCCATAATAGCAGGAATAGCACAAGCAGTTCCAGAAATAAGGGGTACAATACTTTTACCGCTAAGCCCAAAACGACGCATAATTCTATCCATTAAAAATACCACACGACTCATGTATCCACTTTCTTCAAGCACCGCTATAAATAAAAATAGAAAAGCAATTTGTGGAATAAAAATAACAATGCCTCCAAGTCCGGGAATAATACCTTCAGCCAATAAACTAGTAAAAGCCCCCTGTGGTAATTGATTTTTTGTCCATTCGCTTAATGACGCAAATAAGCTATCAATAAAATCCATGGGCACGCTAGACCAATCATAAATAGCTTGAAATATGGTGAGTAAAATGATACCAAAAACAACATATCCCCAAACTTTGTGTGTTAAAATTCTATCGAGTTTTATGCGTAAATCTTTAGCTTGACTTAAGTCTATTGATTGCCCTTTATCTAAAGCGTTATTTATAAATTGGTAGCGTTTTATGGTTTCCTTTTGCTGTAAACGTTTTAAATCGCCTTTACTTTTTGTTTTAAAATCGGCAACAGCATCAATTACATTTCTATCTGTTTTTCCAAAGTTTACATCTTGAGTGATGACTAACCAAAGTTTGTAAAGTAATTGGTTTGGAAACGCCTTTTTCAAATTCCCAAAATAATCGGGGTCAATTTGTGTGGTATCAATACAAGGTGTAATAGAAACTTCTTTATAGTTCGAAATTAGTAGTTTAAGCTTCTCAATACCTTTGTTTTTCCGGGTACTAACCAGCGCAATTTTCGTATTCAGCTTCTCTTCTAAATAATCAATATCTAAAGAAATACCCTTGTAACTCATTCGATCTGCCATATTAATAACTAACAGCGTCGGGATTTCTAAGTCTTTAATTTGAGTAAAAAGTAAAAGGTTTCGTTTTAAATTTTCAACATCGGTAACTACAACAGCAATATCCGGAAAATCTTTATCGTTTTTATTAAGTAATAGTTCGATAACTACATTTTCATCAAGAGAAGAAGCGTTTAAACTATACGTTCCTGGTAAATCAATAATATGCGCTTTTACGCCACGCGGAAGTTTACAAATCCCCTGTTTTTTTTCAACAGTAATACCCGGATAATTTCCAACCTTTTGGTTTAAGCCTGTTAAAGCATTAAACACAGAGGTTTTTCCGGTATTCGGATTACCAATTAGCGCCACGTTAATTTGTTTACTCATGCGCCTTTTTTTCAATTAAAATAAGAGAAGCCGTTTCTTTTCTTATAGCCAAATGCGATCCATTAATATTTAAATACATGGGGTCTTGAAAAGGCGCAACCTGAACAAGTTCAACCGAATTACCAGGTAAACATCCCATTTCTAATAATTTTAAAGGGATGTAAATAGATGAAACATCAGTAATAATGGCTCTTTCCCCACGTTTTAATTGTGCTAAAGTATCTTGCAAGCTTATTTAGATTGATTTTAAAGAAGCAAAAATAAGGTAAAATTTTAGAAGGGAAAAGTTTAGAAGTTTAAAAATAGAAAATAATTATTTAGGCGTCTGCCTGCCGGTTGTTAGGTTGCTATAAGAGTAGAGCTTTATGATGTAAGTTCTCGTTAGTAACTCAATCTGGGCTTTTCTTTTCAATCCTTAACGCAATCTACAATCAACATCTCATATCTTAGCAATAAACCAACTTATTATTCCTGCTTTAAAATTTGAATATCCTCAAGAAGTCTGTCAATGTCATCAGTATTAGTGCCATCATAAAACCCGCGAATCTGTTTCTTTTTATCAATCAACATAAAATTTTCGGTATGTACCATGTCAAAAGGACCGCCATCGCCATTATCTTTAACAGCTAAGTAGCTTTTACGAGCCATTTTATAAATGGCTTTTTTATCACCAGTTACTAAGTTCCATTTTTTATCATTCACGCCCTTTTTAATAGCATAACGTTTTAATTGTGCTACGCTATCAATTTCTGGAGTAACAGAGTGTGAAAGCAGCATGACTTGGTCATCATCTAAAATTTCTTTTTGAATATCTGCCATGTGGCTTGTCATAATCGGGCAAATCGTTCTACATGTTGTGAAAAAGAAATCGGCAACATATATTTTATCTTTATAATCGTTTTGAGTAATGGTTTTGCCATTTTGATTTGTGAAACTAAAATCGGCAATTTTATGATATTTTTTTTGATGTTGAATAGTGCTATCAACCAACTCTGTACTAACCATAGTAGGTTGATAAATAGGAAGCGGTTGGTAAACATTTAATGTATTATAAATAATAGCAATTATTATAATCGAGATAAGGCCGAACACTATTGCGAATATCTTATAATCCTTAAAAAATGAAAGCATTTTTAGAACTTTAAAATTAAAACTCCTGTAAAAATACGATGATTTTTACTTTGAATCCATGTATGGCAAGCTTAAATTATTGTTAAATCAGATTCCATTAGACGAATGACTTTTTAAACTTGGTTTAAAAGCTTACTTTTGCACGATTATAAAAAATGGTTAATCTATATATGGAATTTGTTATAAAAATTTCTCAGTTTTTACTAAGTCTTTCGTTGCTTATTATTTTACACGAATTAGGGCATTTTATCCCAGCAAAGGCGTTTAAAACTAGAGTAGAAAAGTTTTACTTATTTTTTGATGTAAAGTTTTCATTATTTAAAAAGAAAATTGGTGATACTGTTTATGGTATTGGTTGGTTGCCCTTAGGCGGTTATGTGAAGATTGCTGGTATGATTGATGAAAGCATGGATACTGAGCAAATGGCACAAGAACCACAACCCTGGGAGTTTCGTTCTAAACCCGCATGGCAACGTTTAATTATTATGTTAGGTGGTGTTACGGTTAATTTTTTATTAGCCATTTTCATCTACATTGGTATGAGTTATTTTTATGGAGATACTTTTCTGCCAAATGAAAACATAAAAGACGGATTAGAAATTGAAAACACGGTTGCTATTAAAGCAGGTTTACAAACAGGTGATAAAATATTAGCTGTAGATGGCGATGAGATAGAGACATTTTCTGAGATTCCAGAGAAAGTATTATTTGGGAAAGAAATTCTTATCGAAAGAGATGGGGTTCAGTCAACCATAAAAATGCCAGAAGATTTCTTAGCACAATTATTAGATTCCAAAGAAAAAGGACTCATAAAATTAAGACAACCCTTTATTGTGGTTCAAGTTCCAGATACATCTTTTAATAAAGTAAGTGGTTTAAAAAAAGGCGATATAATTGTTGGTTTAAATGATTACCCAACTAAATATACTGATGAGGTTAAAATAGCATTAGAAAAGTTTAAAGGTCAAACAGTTTCTGCCACGGTTAAAAGAGAGGAACAAAAAATCATATTGCCTCTTAAGGTTAGTGAAGATGCTTTGTTAGGATTAGTAGTTGCTGGACAATCAACATCAAAAACATTGGAAGCTTTAGGATATTATGATTATGATGTTAAAGATTACGGCTTTTTTGAGTCTATTCCTGTTGGTTTAAATAAGGCTAAAGATAAATTAGTATCCTATTGGGATCAATTAGGCGCTATTTTCACACCAAGCACAGGGGCTTATAAAGGAGTAGGGGGCTTTAAAGCTATTTACGATATCTTTCCAAGCTTTTGGAGCTGGCAAGTATTTTGGAGTATTACAGCATTTTTATCCATTATGTTAGGGGTTTTAAATTTACTGCCTATTCCTGCCTTAGATGGGGGTCATGTAGCATTTTTACTTTATGAAATGGTGTCTGGAAGAAAGCCTGGAGACAAATTTATGGAGTATGCGCAAATGGTTGGTTTCTTTCTTTTAATAGCTTTAGTTTTATTTGCAAATGGGAATGATATTTATAAAGCGATTTTTGGATAAAATTTATTTAAAAAATATTTGCAGTAATTAAAAAACAACATATATTTGCACTCGCTTAGTAAAAAAAGCACACTCCTTCTTAGCTCAGTTGGTTAGAGCATCTGACTGTTAATCAGAGGGTCCTTGGTTCGAGCCCAAGAGAAGGAGCAAAATTAAAGTCCAGCTTATGAAAATAGGTTGGATTTTTTTGTTTACACCATGCTGTGGCTGTATTTATTGCACTAACTGCATTTTCCAATAAAACTTAATTTATCAACTTTATTAGAAGAAAAAGGTATCCTTTTAGGTATCCCACTTAAAAAGCTAGGTATCCCATTCTAAAATCCGACTTGTATGCCAATTGTTTAACTTAAAATCAATTGGTAATGAAACATCTAACCATGTCCGTTTTGTTCTATCTGAACAAGGCTAAAACTAATCAAAAAGGAGTCTGTCCTCTTTATTGTAGAATCACATTCCTTAAAAAAAGACAACAATTCTCAACGGGACATTTTGTGAACCCAATTCATTGGAATTCTAAGACTCAAAAGGTATCGGTAAAAGATGTAAACAGTAATTTCATTAACACTCAATTATCCTTAATTACACAAAACATTCAGAAGACTTATCTAAAACTGCAATTACAAGAATTTGAATTTAGAGTTAATGATATTGTTAACTTATATTTTGGTAGAGCTAGCAATAAGGAAGATAACGTCTTGAGTTATTTTAAAAAATACCTTGTTAATATTAAAAACCTAATTGGGAAAAGTATTAAGGAATCAACGTATAAAAAATCATATTATGTATACGGTAATGTAGCCTCATTTATAAAACATAAATATAAGGTTGGAGATATCGAGCTACGTAAGCTTAACCTCCAGTTTCTTTCTGATTTCGAGTATTACCTCAAGACCGAATTAAACCATAAACAAATAACAATTAATAAGGCTATTCAGCGCTTCAGAAAACCTATTAGGATTGCTGTAGCTGAAGGGTATCTTGATAAAGATCCGTTTGCACTACATAAACCAGGGCGCGTTTTTAAAGAGGTTCTTTTTCTATCCTATGAGGAATTATTGGTATTAGAAAAGCATTCATTTTCCCAAGTGAGATTGGCAATAGTGAGAGATTTGTTTGTCTTTTGTTGTTACACAGGACTTGCTTACAATGAGATGTCAAATCTTAACGCTACGCATATAATAAAAGGGTTTGATGAAGCTCAATGGATTCGTATGACGCGAGCAAAGACATCTCGAGTAATCAATGTTCCCTTGCTTCCCAAAGCCCAGAAAATCTTATTAAAATATAAAGGTGAGGATGCTATATTACCTAAAATAAGTAACCAAAAAATGAATTCTTATTTAAAGGAAATAGGGGATATAGTAGGCATTCATATACCATTAACTCATCATATCGCTAGAAAAACATTTGCTTCTTCAGTATTACTTTATCACGAGGTACCCATGGAGATAGTAAGTGAATTACTTGGGCACTCATCTCTTAAAATAACCCAATCCTATTATGGAAAAATAGTAAATAAGTCTATAAGTCAAGCTATTAACACACTAAAACAAAAATTATGAAAATTAAACACTTTGAAGAACAACTAAACCATTTTGTAAAAAACATTAATAAGCACTATTCAAGCGATAGGATTCAAGGCATGTTTTTTATTGTTCAAACCTACGAGAAGGATAAGATAGATCTTTATAATAGGCATACGTTTTATGAACACTATTACCTTAAATCATTAAGAGATTATTGTCAAAATAAGCTAATAAGCGACTGGAAGTTTGAATATGGGTCTAGCGAGAGCCGCCTATTCTCTAAAATTTACATGTGCTGTCTTTGTTCTGATGCTTCAGATGTTAAGTACCGAGAATTTGCTGAAGGGTATTTTGAAGGTAAAAGGTTTATATATAAAGAGATTTAAAAAATGAAATGAAAGCAAGAGTAATGTTAGTATTTTTGTAGCCTTCTTTCTTTGTAAGTTTGAAAAGTGCCAGTACGGTATTCCGTAAAATTCTTTCGGATATAATTTATAGCTATGTACCATTGAAACTATAATTAAAACTAGTCACTTTTGTAATATTCTCTTTCAATTTTAAACCTGATTAAAAACTTCATTGATAATAAAACTAATAGAATTATGAAAAAAAATATTGTTTTTACACTTTTGGTTATCTGCTTAATCATTTCTTGTTCAACAGAGGATAGCAATAACGATGAAAATAATATTCCGGAAAATGGTAAAAACCTTGTAAAAAGACAGTATTACGATCTTCTTGAAGATGATCAGGGTTATCAAAGGAATAATATAGATTATAGTTATAATCAAAACAATCTACTGATAAGGGTTTATGACTCTTTAACAAAGAGAAGGATGGTGTTATATATGCTGAATTTATAAGAAAGCATGATTTCCGTTATGATTCAAATAATAACATCTTAGAATGGGTTTATGAACGTGATCGTCCCCAGGATTATGAAAAACATATCCGTAATTATGAATATGATTCAGAGAATAGATTAATTGCTGCTACGGGATATTTATTTTCTTATAATGGCAATATTGTAACCGTAAATGATGGGTATGAAACATTAATTTTAAACGATTATGGGTTGGTAAGTAAAATGATTAGGTCTGATTATTACATTGTATTTAGTTATGATGAAAACCAAAATATATTAGAAATAAATACATTTGATAATAATGAAAATATTCTAGCGGCTTACAGATATACTTACGACCAAAAAGCCTAATCCATTTTATGGGCAGTTAAATTCAATCTACCTTTATCACTTTTTAACTGTAATGGGTGGCGTTTGGACTTATAGTCCTGGTGGTCCCGAATTTCATTTTCAAGCAAATATAAATTCCGGAGTGGATTTTCCGTTCTTAAAAAATAATTTAAAATCTAGTATGGAGGATAAATTTGAATATGGTATATTTAAATTTAGCAGTGAGTATACATATAATGAAGAGAACTATCCCAAAAGTGCTCTAGTCCATTATCACAATTCGAGTAACACAATTAATTATGAGTATTTTGACTAAGTACCATTACTTTAAGAGCTGCTAAGAAGAATATTATAGCGACCTTAATTCAAAAATAATTCAAATGGATACCGTTAACACTAAGATAATAAGGGATGCTCTTTGGTTACTTTACTTAATCTTCTCCTCTGAATAAAATATAGTAGAAGAAGTCCGAAAGTCAATAGGGGATAGATTAAACAAAATATCAGGAAGTTAATCTCATAATATGAAAGATTGAATATGTTAGCGATATTGATTATAAAATCAGTACAATACGCATATAGCTCTTTGCTAATTTCGATAAGTTTAAACATTGGTCCGTCTCAATTTATTTATTTTATCCTGAATATTAAGTGATTTGATTAACAAAAGCCACATTATTAGTGGTGCTAAAATCACAAGAAAAATAATATTAGCTAAGCCGTAATTCCCTGTTGAAAACAAGAGGCTTATTGCCCCGAAATATATGGTGTCGGTAAACCCAAAATACTTCTTAAGGTATCGTACATGATTTACTTTACAAAAGCTTGTGTTGTTATGACAAATCCAGGTACATTTATGTGCAACCTTATCAGCGGAATTTATTGCCATAATATTATTTATTGAATATGGATTCTCATTTATGGTATTTCGAGCACGTTCATTTACTATAACCATAAGTAAGAAAGGAGCAATTAAAATACTAATATTTCTAATACGCTTTTTCATTTTTGTTCCTCTTCCAATAAGGGTGTATATACAATTAACTATATTTATATAACAAAAAGCTAAAACACAATGCAGCTAACACAATACAAGAAATAATAATAAAAGTCAGTTTTTTCACCTGTGTTTTATTTGTTTCTATTTTGGTATTTAGTAATTGAAATTGCTTTAAAACCTCATTGTGATTATTGATTATTAATTTATTTATTTTTATTGATTGGTCTTCTATTTCTTTAGACGTCACTTTTGTAAACTCTGTAATATCTGTTTCTAATTTTTCTTTAAGTGCATTTATCTCGGATGCAAAATCTTTAATTTTTACTTCCAATTTTTCTTTTACCGATTCTAGAGTCTTATTAGATTCAATAGTATAGTTATTTGCCAAATTTTCAAACTTTTTAGTTTGTTTTTCAACATTGCTATTTAAAGTAGTTAAAGTCTCATTTAATGAGTTTTCAATGACCTCGAAATCTTTCTTTTTAGATGTGTAGTCTTCTGTTATACTCTTTTTAAAAAGGGTCACCGACTGAACAAAAGATTCTATCGCATCAATCGTTTTTTTTGCATTATTGCTATTTTCAGAAGTGATTTCGTTAATTGACTTTAATCGCTCAAGTTCATTAATAAGTGCTTCAAATTCTTCTTGTAATTCTATATTTTTTGACATTATGATGTTTTAATTTTAAAATTAATTATTTTGTTATTTATCAGATTCCTCCTCCTCGAGAGCGGATATTTTATCTATAAGTTCTTTCAATTTAAAATGTGTTCTATTCACTAATAATTCAGAAGAAAGCTCATTCATTAGCGGTTCTATTTCAGAATTAAAATCAAGCGTTTTTGTATTAAATAAGGTTATTAAGTATTTTACCTCTTGCCATGGGTCAATTCTCAACATTCGTTTAAACCCAGATCTATATAACTCAATAGCCTTTTCTACTAAAGGTTTTTCATTGGCACTCTCAATGGTGTCCTCCTCTTTTAATTCCAAAGCTAAAAGACTAAATGCAGTTAATAAATCTATACTAGCATTTTCAACCATGTTAATACGTAAATTATCGCAAGCACCACGTAAATGTTTTGCATTATCAATTTGACCACCTAAACCGTCGGGTGGATTATCGATAAACCCTATATATTTTTTTACAATAGCACAATTTTCTTTTGTACCTTTCTCTGTGTCTGCTGGTAAGTAATCTTGTCGAGCATACTTAGAAGTAAAGTAGCGCACCATTCTATCACGAAACTCATCTTCACCTTCATTCAAATGCACTTCACATAACTCTTTCATGTAATCTATAGATCGTTTTCTTTTATCAGAAATCTCACTTTCTATAAATTCAATCAAAACATATAAAACCTGGGTTAGTATAGAATTTTCTCTTACTTTTTTTATTTTATTAAGCCATGCTTTTGTAGTTTCAATTCCCAGATAACGTCTTAAATAAGCTTTAAAATTACTCTTGTATTCCTTGTTGCTTTTTGAAGTAAAACGTACTTCAATAAGATGCCCAACATAATCAATGACATAATCATCAATAATTCCTAAAATATTTAACCTATAAACAGCACGCTGGGTATCTTGAGTATTTCTTATTCTTGAGAAATTATCTTTTAAGAACTGCAATGTATCTGGATTGGGGTCAAATTCATTTTTGGCAAAGCCATATGTATTCATTTGAAAATCATAATAATGGTGTCTTATACTTTCAGGAAAATCATTTTCATCTGTACTAAAATTATACGCTGCTCTTATGATTCGTTCTTCAAAATCATCGTATCCAATACTTTTTATTACCTCGTTCATTTTGGAAACAATCCCATTTGTAAACCCGATTTTTAGGCTGTATCGTTCATTAGCACCGCTTTCAATAAGCGTTCTAATACCATCTGCAGATTTCGTTTTAAACCAAGCTAAGTAGTCTTGACCTTCGCAGGCTTCATTTAATCTTTGTCTACTAAACTCTAATATTTCTTTTGCTTTATTAAAGTCAAAGTTTTGTGTTGCATTGTCATAACTGCGCAGGTTTCTTTGTAAATCTAATAATCCAATTTTTATGCGTTGTGCAGGATTGTCATGCCATGGTCCATTTATATAAATATATCTGTCCTTATATAGATTTACAGATTTAACTTCAGGGAATTTATCCCTTATCTGTTGCTTTAATACATTGACATAAAAACCATCTTCATATTGAATCTCTTCCAGTAGTTCGTCTATAATGAGACGTTCTCTTTTGATGCCTCTAAAAGCATTTTTATAAAAATCATAATTTGTCTCAATATCTATAGGATGATATATTATAGAACATAGTGAAGGGTTACCATCTCTACCTGCACGACCAGCTTCTTGGTAAAAACTCTCAACAGAATTTGGAAAAGAATAATGAATGGAATATCGAATATTGGGTTTGTCAATTCCCATACCAAATGCTTTGGTTGCAATCATCAGGTTAGCTTTATTCTTAATAAAATCATCTTGATTTTTAAAAGATTCTTCTGCTTGGGATTTTATCGCGTTATTCTTAATAGTATTATCATTTCCTCCTCCAAAAAACGTTCTTACCTCTAAAAATGGGATTTCGTTTAATCCATTCCCAGCATAGTTTGGAACTAGTTTATTTCCTATTTTTTTCTTGCTCAGTTCCCTACCATAGGTTAAATGCATTACACCATTTGGTAATTTAGTTGATTTAGTTGGGCAGAAAATAACTCCAGCATTTTTGTACTCATCATTTGTTTGACCATAAAAATCGGGTACCTCATTAATATAACCATATTTCCGCTCTAGAGTACTGATTTGAGCTGGTATATCTCTAAGAAACTGTTTAATAACCGGATATTTACTATCGCCAAGTCTACGCTCTCTATCATAATATTCCAATCCCTCGGGAACCTCAATAGAAATTGGAATGATATTAAAATTCAACTCTTCACGATCAATCGCTTCAGCAGGTAAACTAATAATCGCTTCTTCTTTCAAATCTAGCTCTCTTTGTACATCTGCCAATACATCAAAGGATGCGGTAGCCGTTAATCCAAAAATGGTAAGTTTACCTGTTTTTGATGAGCAATGTCGTTTTAAATTTTCAGCCAGATTTAAGTACACATGCCTAAAGTCATGTCCCCATTCAGATACGCAATGCGCCTCATCAATAACCGCATAACTGAAATAAACATTCAAATCTTTACAACTAGACAGCGATTGTCTAAAATTCTCCATTTGGAATCTTTCGGGCGAAACAAATAATATTAAATAATTACTTTCTACTAGTTTCTGCATACGATTTTCTCGCTCTTCTTGCGAATTAAACGAGTTAATATAGCTTGCATTGCTAATACCATTATCAATCAATTTATCATATTGATCCTTCATTAAGGAATTAATAGGATCAACTACAATAGTAACCCCTGGATGCAATAAAGCACATGTTTGAAAGGTTAACGATTTACCACCCCCAGTTGGCAATAACCCTATAACATCTTGACCAATTAAAGCTCTATTGATGATGGCTTCTTGACCTGGTCTGAACTTAACTTTCCTGAAAATATTTTGTAATAGGTATTCTAATCCCTCTTCCTGTTTTTTAGTGCTATATTCAAAATTATGGACTTCACTACGCTCGCCATTAGACATCTTCTTTTCTGTGATAACTACCTTTCCTAATTTTCGATACTTAATTTGACGGTCTGTTAATATTTTAAAATTTAATGTCGAATTTTCACCTTTTGATAGTGGCACTATTTGTATGGCATCAGTATTCTCTTTGTTAAGAGAGATTGTTACCATATTGTTTTGCTCGTTTGTTTTAAGTAAGGGTATTTTAATTTCATCTTTTTCACTTAAATCATTCAGCGCTGTAAATAATTCATTTAAATCGTCTTGTAATAAGCTCGACTCTTCTTCTGATAATCCTATAATTTTAAAATTGGTTTCTACTGGATTCGCCATTAACACCAACAACATGGTTTTTTGAAATTGATTAAATACGATTCCTTTTCTTATACATTTAAAAATATTGTAAGTAGAGTGTCCTAAATCGCTAACCTGGTTATCATCCAGAAAAGCAAATCCTTCCAAAACAAGAGCCAAATCAGATGGATAAAAGTTGTCGCCAATACTTAATTGCGCCTTAATTTCTGACTTTGAAAAATTAAATGGCTCATGATTGGGAAAATATGTATCTAATAAATATGAACTTAATTTTAATGAAGCTCGTGTAGCATCACCACGATTTAAAATATTCCAAGCTGTTTTTAGTAAAGGCGGCACTTCACTTTGATTAATATACTCTGGTGCATTTGTAATAGAACAAGAGCTATTATCATTATAAAATTTCAATAAAACATTATAACCAAAACTATGACGAAGCAATTGATTTAATTCGTCTATATAATATGCGCCTTTTAAAATAATCATAGATGCTTCTAGGTTTTCATAATTTGTGTAATATCATATTTTAAATATTAATTTTGTTTATTCTGCAACGCCCTTTGATTAAGCACTAAACCGCAATTATTTTTATACGGTGTGCCTGTTGCACAACGCCTTGCTAAATATACAGAAATTTCGTATATTTAGTAATGCAAGGCAACAAAATATTTCAAGAAAAGTTGTTCAACAATTTCCAGTTGAGCGCACGAGTTCCGAGAGACAATTTTTACCGCAGATTATCAGAGGTTCTAGATTTAGAATTTTTACATAAAGAGACGCAAATCTATTATGGTTCCTGTGGGCAAAAGAGCATCGACCCTATCGTTTTTTTTTTTTAAATTTTGTTTGGTAGGTTATTTAGAGAATATTGTAAGTTATGTATTCTACAATTAAAAGACTTTAGGAAGCGTGACAAGTTGAACAAAAAAATTTATAAAGCTCAAAAAGAAGAACTAATGTTGAAAGTATTACAGCAAAAATAGAAGCGTTCTTAATTATCCTGTCGTTCCTTTGCGATGTTTTTAAGTCTTGTTTTGTCTTTTTTAGTTCTAATTTTCTGTTTGAAAACTCCTTTGTGTAACCACCTTTTTGAAGAAAAACTTCTCCATTAAAATTTATTGAATAATGAGCAACATCTACGTTCTGAGAAACACTTTCTGTTCCCTGCATTTTTAAATTTAGATATCCGTCAGCGTAAAGTTTATTCAGTATATTAGTCACTTCCCTTCTTGTTAAAGTCATTTCTTTTGGCTTGGAATAAGTCCTTGTCAATCCATATCCATAAAAACAATCCAAATTATCTTTATTGTCAAAGAGCCACGTCAGAACTGCGTCTAATTTTTCAGTCGGTTTTATCTTTTCCTCTCTATCTTTCATCTATGTTTGTTTCAAATTAAACACAACTCGTAATATGTGTAACAAAAACTAACATTATCCATTAATTATTACGGGATAATAGGAATATTTGTTCATTTTATTCTATAAATCATAAAACTCAATTTTAGAATTTTACGACAATATTTATGTTATTGAAACTTAATTCATTAATAATCAATTCAATAAATAAAGAGGGAGAGAGTACAGCGATATACCTCCGTCTGATATTAAACCAAATGTAGTAAAATATTTATTTAATGTAGTTTTTTATTACAAATTTATATGTGAATATTTACAAAGTTTTATTTGGAATTAAACAGCATGTTCTGCATTCTGAATAACCTCAACACGGGACTTAGTTAAAAACAAAATTAGTTAGCATATAATAAGTTGACAACTTTTATTCTAACTTTAAATGATTTAGTATTCTTAACTATTATTCTGAGAAAAAATTCTAAAAAAATTTTTTCAGCACTCAATTCTGTTTTCTCCCACCTGCCCATAAATCACTCCCCCACCTAAAGTTGGTAGTCGATAGTCGGGTGCCTTATTACTAACATTAAAATTATTTAACATGCCAAGAAAACGAAATTTGGATAGGTTCGATTACAAGATTATCGAGATACTCCAGGTCAACGCACTAATCACTAACAAGGAGCTTTCAAAACTAATTGAACTAAGTCCTCCAGCAACACTAGAAAGAGTCAGGAAGCTCGTTAAAAAGGACTATTTGTTACAGCCAGGTTATCCTTTAAATTGGGAAAAGCTTCACTTTAATTTTAAAATTCTCTTAGTGGCTAATATTGCTCCTAACGACCGGTTTTCATACTTAAAGGCTATTGCGGACTGTCCTCAAATACTTCAAACGAATCAAATCAAGCAAGAAGAGATCCTAGGGCTGTTTCAAGAGAAACTTAGATTTATGTCTATTGCTATATTTAGAGACCAAGAAGAGTTTAGAGAGGCTTGGATAGATATTACATCTAAAACAAAAGCTCCTATCAAGTTTCATATTTGGGAGCTTGGAGAGGAGTATAATTCAAAAAAGCCAATATCATTGATTGGTTAAAGTTAATTTGGGGGCAGCTTCGGCTGCCCTAAATTAAATAAACCGGTTTTATTAAAACATTTATTTTCTATCTGAAAATATTAAACTCTTAAACCATCAACCGCTCTAGTCTATCTTTAGTAGCTTTCCAATCTGGATACACTTGTTCTAAAAGTGTATAAAAGGCATTGCTGTGATTCAAATATTTTAAATGGCAAAGCTCATGAATAATAACATATTCAATACACTTTTTAGGTGTTTTGATAAGTTCTAGGTTTAGATGTATTTTACCGTGTTTATCACAGCTTCCCCAACGTTTTTTCATCCATCTATAAGTTAGTACAGGTTCTTCATTATAGAAGCTTTTAGAAATAGGTTTAAGTTCATTAAACAACTGGTTGAAATGTTGTTCTGCCCTGTCCTTGTACCATTGTTTTAAACTATTTTGAATCACATTTTTGTCTTCAATGTTCTTAGAATAGATTTGGATATAACCTCCTGCCAATTTTACTTTTTCATCTTCAGCTAAATGAAGCTTTAATCTGTATTGTCTTCCTAAATATAAATGAGTTTCTCCACTTATAAATTTACGTTCGGGTGTATACGGATGAAAGGATAAAAAGAAGTCTTGTTGTTTAATTATCCAAGGTGCTTTCTTTTTAATCTTTTCCTTGATCCTCTCAATAGAACTCTCTTTAGGTGCCACAACATTAACCGACTTGTCAGGGTACACTTTTATTCCTAATGTTTTGCGCTCTGCAAATTCTAAATCGAAGTCTATTATGGTATTTCCGTATTGAATCTGGTCTCTCATAAATTACTTATATTTCAATATGGCTACTTTCATACATTCTTCTATCAAATGGTCAATCTTTTTCCAGTTAGTATCTAAATCAAATTTTCTTAAAAGTTCGTATAGGGCATCTCCCAATTCAATATTTATTTTTCCTGTAATATCATTGTTCTTATGCCATTCTATAATCTTATTTCCATTTAAATAGATATAAGCTTTAACTGTGTTATCTATAGCTAAACTGACTTCAATATGAAATGGTGTTTTTAATAAACTAGAATCCTCATAAACCGATTTACTAAAATTATAAAACGCTAATGCTGCATCATTGTTTGCTAATTCTTCAGGAGCATCATCAGACCGACCATGTAAAAATCTATCTTCATGCTCTTTTGCTCTTTTCAAGAATTCAGCTTCAGTAATTCGTTTTAAGTAGTACTCTTCAATGGTCTCTTTTATTAAATCTGCCAGTTTTTTATAGTATACTGGGTCTTCTTGCATCTTCACATTTATAGCCTTAATGGTTCGGCTTGATATGTGGTCTGCCTGAGCAGCTTTGCCAGTAATCTTTTCAATCTCTGCCTCTCGTTCTTCCTTATCAAAAATATTAACCAGCTCAGTAACTTTCATGATTTCTCCCTCTGTAGAAATATGCTTATTAATAAGCTTCTGTATTTGTGGCTCATACTCCTTATAAGATAAGTCATCGTTATATCGCCTTTTTACATCAACTCGTAATTTTAAAAAGAATAACGCATCCTTCTTATACATGTTTATTTTCTTCTCAGGGGTATTATTCACAAAGTCTACCGAAGATAAAGCCATCTTTAAAAGTCTAGCAAAATGACTTAGTTTTTCATAAAAATTATTCCTAATATCTTCTGGAGATAGTAATTCTTCATAAGCTGTAGGTTCTAAATTCTTGTCTTTTAGAGTCTTGAATATATCCCAAAGTTCAGAATGTGCTTGAGGCAGTTTTTTAACCTCCTCATTAAGATTGGTCAATGTACCTTCTAACTCAGATTCATCAAAGTCCGCTAATCCAGAGTAGGTACTTAAAGCACTATCTAAATTTTCTAAATTCCCGTAGTAATCAATGATATAGCCATAATCTTTCCCGGGGAATACACGATTTACTCTGGCGACTGCTTGCAGCAAAGTATGTTCCTTTAAAGACCTACATAAATATAAAACAGTATTGTTTGGTGCATCAAAACCTGTCAATAGTTTGGCGACAACAATTAATATTTCTGGATGCTCTCTTTTTTTGAACTGAGTAATAACACTTTTCTCAAATCGTTTCAAGTCACCATATTTATCAATCATAGCATTGAAATAAGTATCCTCTCTTTCCTTTTCTTCATTTACATTATAAAAACCATCTTCGGTGCCTTCTCGCTGGTCAGATTGGGTAACAATGACTTCGGAAGAAACCATGCCAATATCTTTCAGAATTTCATGGTATAATAATGCGGTCTTAATACTCGGTGCTACTAACTGAGCTTTAGGCTTATACTTATCACTTTCTGTTTGAAAGAAGCTTCTATAGTGTTCTGAAATATCCCATGCTCTAGCATAAATAACCTTCTCTGTTTTATTCAGCTCATTAATGGTATTGAATTTCCTTTTCAAATTAGCTTTACCGTAATCTGAAAGAGGTTCTGAAAGCTTATCAAAATACCTGTTTATAGGGTCTTCATCAACCGTTATTAAGTTGTGTCTTCCCTCATAAAGTAAAGGCACAACCGCTCCATCTTCAACAGCATCTTTAACGGTATAAGGAAGCCCTATATAGCCTCCAAACTTGTTGGCGGTACTTCTTTCCTTTTTCATTAAAGGAGTTCCTGTAAAAGCTAAAAAACAAGCATTAGGAAATACTCGCTGCATGCTCACATTAAAAGTTCCATACTGGGTTCGATGCCCTTCGTCAATCATCACAAATATATTTGGAGATAAGAAAGGTTGTTTGCATTGTTTTACAGCTGCTTCAAACTTATTTATAATGGTTGTTATTATAGCATCACTTTTATCTAATAAAAGCTCTGATAGGTGAGAACCTGTTTTCGCTTGCTTAACTTCTTTTTGACATTTTTTAAAGGTGTCTGAAATCTGGTCATCTAAATCAATCCTATCTGTAACCAATAAAATTTTTGGATTTGAAATTTCTGGACTCGAAGCAATCATTTGAGCAAGCATAACCATTGTAAGTGATTTTCCACTTCCTTGCGTGTGCCAAATAACACCGCCTTGTCGCTTCCCTGTATTATCAAAATGCGTAACTCGTTTTAAGGTGTCTTTTACCGCAAAATATTGCTGGTATCTTGCTACCTTTTTTATACCCTCATCATATAATGTATAGTTTCTAATAATGTCTATTATGCGGTCTGGTCTGCATAAGCTATATAGTAGCTCATCTTGTTTGGTTAGAGGTCGTTCTTCTTGCTCCAATCCATCAAAATAACGTCTCACATAATTGAATCCAAAAGTCCGTTCCGCAAAAAATACATCCTTAACAGCTTCTTTTAAGGGTTCGTTTTTTAAAACTTTTAATTCATTCCAATAATTAGACTCAGCATCTTTATTGGCAAATTGTTCTTTCCATTTTGCCCAAAATTCTTTGCTGGTTCCTGTGGTTGCATAACCACCATCATTTGTGGCAATACTCATTAATAAATTAGAATAGATATATAGTGACCTAATCCCTTTTTTACTGAAATTTCTAATGTGTTGCTCTATTGCTAATTCTGTTGGTGATTTTGTGCCTTTCAAAGAAGGGCTTTTACATTCAATAATTACAGTAGGAATTCCGTTAATAAATAAAACTATATCTGGTCTATATGTGTCTGTTCTTCCTGTTCGTAATACACTGTATTCTTCGGTTACATGGAAAACATTATTGCTTGGGTTTTGCCAATCAATATATTGCAACGTATGGCTTTTTTTGTCACCATCAATACTTTGCTCCATGGCTTTGCCTAATGTGATTAGGTCATAAAAAGCTGCATTTGCATTTAAAAAACCTTCTTCTATTGGCAGTTCTTTTAAGCTTCTTATAGCAATAGTAATATTTGATTCTGAAAACTCATAGGCTTTCCCTTTTCTTTGTATGCTATTAATCTTTTTGAGCTGTGTTTTAAGAACATTTTCAAATAGTACTTGAGATTTTTTACCTCCTCGCCATTCTAAAGCTTGCTCTGGAGACACATAGTTGTATCCCATGTTTATTAGCAACTGAATTGCTGGAATTTGCGAAATATGGTCTTCTAAAAATGATGGAGTGTTCATTTATTTGATTGTATTTAAGTAATTAAACTCATTCTTAAAACTCAAGTTGCTCTCTTCTTTTCCAATTCTTTGACGAGACTTATAAATTAGTCGCTCTAGAGGGTCTCGATGGCTAGAGTTTAATATTCTTACTGAATCTAAACTATCTATCGTTTCTTGAATAATTTTATTTCCTTTCAAATGCATTTGGTCATGAACAGAAATGTTCTTTACGTCATAAAGCTTTACATATCTTTTCTTGTCTTTTGAAATGTTAAGCTGAATAATATCAACATCTTTAGCTAATGTTAACAAAATTAACTTTGCATCCAAAAACTTACTATTGCTATATTGATAATCAAATCTATGGTCTAATAATGTTCTGATTTTAATTTTATTTACACATGTATTATCATATGCCTGAATTAGAAATTTTTTCTTATCCTCTTCAAATATTGAAATACTATTTTCAATAATATTACTATTGAAATATTGTTTTGATAACATATATTTTCCACCTACTAAAAAATACAGAAATGCAATTTCTTTAGTTTTTCCATTAGAATTTAAAAACTGAATGTTTTTAGATTCCGACTTTTGGTTATTATAAAAATCAAATTTAATAGCCTGTTGACCGTAAGAAACACTTGGTTCTTCAACTACTTGATTACTTAGTATATTTTCTTTTCTTTTAAAAAATAAGAACAAGTCATTACCTTTTAGAATCCTCGTTTCATTTCCTTGCCTTTGATAAAACTCTTCTCGCAAAGCTACAGGTATGTCATACTCAGGAATACTAATTTCTAGGTATTCTGTGTCATTTAATTTTGAAAAATTGAATTCAATTTGACCATTTACATCCTTGTTAAAGTTTTCTACAATTAATTTTCTTATATATCTTTCATAAGTGTCATGATTACCATCTTTTAGAATTTTAAATTCTTCTTCTAATCCAATAGGGAAACCATAATCATTTACTCCCAAAAACAAACTTCCTCCATCCGCATTTAAAAAACCTGCAATTGTTTTCATAATAATAAATCCTTGTTCCTTTTTATTAATTTTGCTCGTCTCAGCAAAGAAAAAGACAGATGTTTTAAATTCTATTGTATTGGTTTCTCTTCCAAGTGATGCTTCTTCAGAAAGAATATCATCTTCATTTACTTCAGAACTGCTGTCCGTGATATCTATAATTGGCTCACTCATATCATCAGACACTGTTTGATATATTATTTTTTTTGTTGAAGAAAGAATAGTGCTATCTGTTATACCGCTTTTTACAAGAAGGTTATGAGCTAAGATTAAATCATTGAGTTTTTTATTTAGGGGGCTATAGTCTTCATTTGAAACTGAGATTAGTTGAGAAATCGAATCTACATCATTGAAGCAACTAAGTAACTTATAGCTTTCATTTATTTGAGATAAAGATTGAAACTTTTCTAACGTTAAATCTGTTATGAAATCAAATTGGCTAAATGTATTTTTATAGTCTAGATTTTTAAAGTCATCTATAGCCTCAATGTTTTTTATTAACGAATCGAAATAATAAGACCTCGAACTTTTTATAATTGAACAAATAAGCTTTATAACATAGTATAATTCAAGTTTTGATTCCTTTTTATCTTCAAGAAAGGCTAAACTTTCCAAGCTCATTATTAAATCTTCAATTAGCTTCTTATTTCCATCTAAGCCATCACTTGAATCCGTTTCTAAATTACTATTTTGCTCTATTATTGATGATTCGAGAAGGTTTCTAAACAGAGTCTTCGAATTAAGAATTATATTTTTTTGAGTATTTAGTTCAACATTGTACGTGTTATATTCATCAGAATAGTTTATTATTTTGGCATTATAAACATCTCCGATTTTATAATCTTCACTGTGATTATCAAATAAATGACCAGAGCAGCCTTTTTCAGTTAAAACAAAAATAGAATTTCTTGTAATCTCTACAATTAGAACGTTTACGTCATCACCGTCTTCATGTAAATTCTTAGATATCTCGTTTACTTGGTTAATCAATTGAAACTGGAGTCCTTTTTTATCAATGTCTTTTACTTCCGCAACAAAAATATCGCCAGGATTTATAATGCCTTTTAATCCATCAAGAAAATTTTTTGTTAAACTACTTTTTGCTAGAATGCCCTCACCTTTTGAGGTGTTTTCTATGATTCTAACAAAAATTACCGAATCATTATCTTTATAGTAATTTTTAGCCTCTACCCTTACTAAATCACCAACATGAACATTAGAAATTGTTTTTGAATGTTTAACACTAACATCGGAGTAATATTCTGCCCAATTATAAGCATACTCCTTGATATTGTTTACATTTGATAATCTTATATCGAGGTTTAATGTAGATGATATGTTAATATTGTTGTTTACGTAACTCGAAATATTAGTTATACCGTATAAGTTGCTATTCACTTTAAAGTGTTTATAGTTAATAAGATGTAAACCATTTTTTGATTGACATATTAAACCTTCATTGACATACACTTTTTTATAATTTTTAGAGTCTTTTGGAGGGCATATAATTTTAATATCATCCCTTCCTAGATATTTTTCTATTTTAAACTCATCTATTTCATCAGTATCTAATTTTAAGTAATTAGATTTAGTTATACACTCAATTGCCTTAACTATTAAGGCTCTTTTATGGTTTACATTTGAATCTAGGTAGCTATAGTATCTAAACAAAGCTGATGAGTTTAATATACTTCCTTGAATATTTTCAGTCTTGTTATCAAGAGTAATTTGAAGAAGAATAAATTGAATAATTTGGACTATTCCATTTCTATCAACCTCATTCATTTGATAATTTCTTTGCTTGAGTCTTAGGTTTATCTCTTTCTTTACTTTTTTAATTTTGAAGCTAAGAAGGTTATTAAAGAATTTATAGTCATAAATTTCAAGACTACCTTTCTTTATTAGAAAATTAACAATAGAAATAATTTCGTCTGTTGATTTATTTATTAAGTCGTCTGAAAACAATAGTAATTCTCTAAAAATATTAATCGAATTAGTTCTTAGGTTTTGACTTATCTTAATTTTTTTTGAAATATTTTCTATATAATCTATGTGAGTGTTTGAAGTTATTTTGTTCAATGCTTCAATCTTATACTCAATTCTTTTTAATTCGCCTTCAGCCATTGTTATAATGCGTTCTTGCTTATCTGAACCAAAGTTTGTTAAATAATCTGAGCCTTCAAGAATCCATTCCTCTAACTTTTTTGTTAGCTTTAAAACATCTACAGCCGTATGATATTCTTTTTCATATATTAAATTTTTTAAATGACTTTGGGTTATGAAGTTCAAATATGAAAATATCCAAGTGTTTTCGTTAGAATGATATAAATCGAACAGGTTATTAAAAGCTGATGATTCATATTTTTCTAGTTTAAGTTCTTCTTCTAAATCATAGAAGTAAGGTTCGATTTTTTCAAAATATCCTATTGACTTAAATACGTTTTCTACATTATAAAATTTGCCTAGTGGGTCTGACGTAGACTTTAGAATCAAATTGCCATAATCATCAAATTTTCTTAAAAAATATTCCTGTTCTGTTTCAATTATGTTATTGTTAGAACCTTCTAAAAAGTAATTTAAGTATATACGGTGAGTAAAACCATATTTGTCTTCAAGACGATAATAATCTGTATGTTCGTCTTTCTCTAATGATTTAACGGTAAATTTATAATTATTACCAACATTATAAAACTTACTAAGGAGTGCCTTTTTATCTTGTCGGAGATATAATTTGTAGCCCACAATTTTAAAAACGATACAACGAAGGGTAGAACCAATCATTTCTTTACTTTGAAAATCGTAAGTTCTTACAGTTGTTTTATAACCATCGTAATCTAAATTGAAAATAGAAAATTCTTCATCAATTGCTTCAAGAGCGGTAATTTTGAAATCATATGATTTGTTGATTTCGAATAAATTTTTTGGGTCTATTTTTGTTGATAAATCAGGTTTCGTATCCGACTCGAAAAAAACATGATTTTTATCTAAATCGAAATTTTTAACAGTTATTTCAATCTTATTATTTACAATACTATTTTCATAAAATAAAGGAATAAACAATTGGATATTCTCGTTATTTTCTATAACAAATCCTTTTTCTTTTTTTTCAATAATATCAAAGAGATAGGCTTCAGATTCCTTATAATCATTCAAAACACTATATTGAAAAATAACTGAGCCATCCATTCTAAATGAACTTAAAAATAAAATCACATATTCCCCTTCTGGTATATAAGCTTTTTTAAATGGATACTCTTGATTGTTAATTTCATCCCTGACAATTGTTGATTTTTCATTTTGTCTTACCACTAAATATTTTCTGTGTTGTTTGGCAACAGGGTTTCTAGTTTGTGATATCATTTTATTTGATGTTTTTATAAGGCATTGAATTATATTTTTCTATCGGACATTTTTGAACAAATAACCATTAAATGTCCAATAGAATGTCTGATAGGGTGTCCGATAGAAATTAAGAAATAATTTCATACTTTCTCCACCTATTATCTCCAGCACCCTTTATTACAGCTGATTCAATCATTTTATCTAATTGTCTTTTTATTTTCTTTTTATTAATTTCTTTACCAATCCTTTCATGGATGTCTCCAATAGAACAGGGTTGATATACTTTTAAATCTTCTAAAATCAATTGCTCTAATCTATGCGTTTCTATATTCTTTAAATCAGTCTTTCCTTTGAAATCTAATTGTTTTAATAGTTTGGGGTTTACATAATATTCTGTTGCTTTAGTTTTTCCTTTACTGAGTATTATATCATGTTTTAGTAGACCGTTTATCCAATATTTTAAAGCATCATCATTTCTAATACTTAGTTTCTTACTTAAAACAATACTAGAAATAGATGTATTTTGAGCAATTAAGCCAAGAGCTATAATTTCTTTTTGTTTTAAAGGAAAATCTTCATTTACCTTACTCATTAATCTAACAACTTCCTTATTGATAATATTCTTTTTTATTGTTACAACAACTCTATCGTCCCATTCTTCTACAATAGGTTCTGGTTTTCCATTAAAAAGAAGTAACTCATATACTTTGTCATATCCACTTCCTTCTTTTTCCATGAGTTGCAAATCGTAGAATACTTTGGCTAGATGAGTGTTTCTATAAACAGATTTACTTATAATATTATTTGGGGTAACTCCTAAGGGTAATAGACCTGGAGAGTGAATTTCTAATCTATCACTAAACAAGTTAATAAATATGTCACCACGCATTGAATAAACCTGATGAACCAAAGCGTTAGCAATTAGTTCTCTAATAATTTCAATATCATAATTGGGAATATTTTTTCTGAATAAACCATCAGAAATTTCAATAGATTCTCTCCAATCTGAAAGACTAATAATCTCAGTCAATAGTTCCTTGGGATTTAACCTAAAATCATCCCATACAATTTTATTAACCTTATTTTCATTTTCATCATATTTTATAAATTGTACTGAAGGTGCGTAATGTAATTGGGCTCTGTCATTGCGCTTGCCTAACCATAAAACACCAAGGTTGGTTAACACGCCTTCTTTTGAGAGAAAATAGAAATCGCATAGTTCTTCAATGGACATTTCTTTTACAAAGTTGCTAACTCTATTAGAGGTTTTAACGTCTTTAATAAATTCATTGTATTTTACAATGTCAACTTCATTTAGCTGCAATTTGCGTACTATCTTTTCTTCCCAATTAAATGCTTGTTTCTCTGCTGCTACTCGTGTTAGCTCATCAGGCATAATTGGTTTACAGTCATCTGCAACTCTTATATAGTATTTGCCATCTGTAGTACTGGCAATAACTTGTTGACTTCTAAAAATTTGTAGTTTAATATACTCTCCTCCATTACTTGCAGTCTCTTTAGATGCAGAAATAGCTACTCCAACAGTTTTTTGTGGTATCGTTTTATTTACTTTCTCTACAAGAGCATCGGTGATTTTTTGAGAAGCATTGGGGTTATCCATATCATTCTCTATACCTATAGCTATAGTGCCGCCTTTGCCATTTGCAAAGCAAACACAATCTTTAGCTAATTCGCTCCAATCAGCAGATTTCCCTTGTATTAGTTTTAAAGATTTCTTGTCAAACTCGCTATTTTCAATCATGATATTGATGTTTAATTCAAATTTTGTTCAGCAGCAACGGCAGCTTCATATGCCAATTTATTTTGGTATTTAGATAAAGCTGTTATTCTGCCTGTTCCTTGTTCACCTATAGCTCTATCAAACTCAAAAGTGACTTTTAGGAATACTTCATCTTGCAAACGCATGTTTACTGTAACATCTTTCAGCTTTTCAATTTGCCCTTTGGTTTTATCAAAACATGTTATATACAACTGTTGCATATCCTTTTCTAACTCTGCTTTTTGAGCTGGTGTTAAACTGTTTATTAATTCTAATACTTTTTTCATCCTGTAAAACCACTTTTAGTTTTCACATGCAAGAATGTTTCAAACTGAATCCTGTTATGGTTCGTTGTCTTACTCGTCCCTTCTGCTTTAGCTCCTAAATCAAACACTGAAGCAATTTTAATCTTACCACCTCCATTTATTTTATCCTCATCACTAGATGTGATTGCCACATCAAAATGAATTTTTTTGTATGCATCTTGTATGCCATCACTTTTTTCGTATTTTTCCTTAATATGATTATGCCCTTCAACTAACCCGTCAGCAATTTGCTTTATGGTTTCTGATATAAATTCTTTTAACTCCATACTATTATTTTTTAAATTTTAACCCTTATTTTACCTGTTAATAGCTGTTGCATCAAGCCTTTCTTTTGGGCTTTTAGTTGCTCTAAATAGCTTAGTTGATATTCTATTTCTTGGTCTGTAAATTTAATAACTGAAGCTATCGTCTTTTGTTCATCTACTGATGGATATAAAATTTTCATAGTTGAAAATTCTTTATAGCTTATTTGTTTCCCATCTCTAATTCCGTAAATCATAGAATTAAGCTTGTTAATAAAGCTTTGGGTTTTCATATATTCTCTATAAAACAATTTAGAAATTGGCTTTTTCTCTCTTAAAACAGTGTAAGCTGGACTTACAAGACCTTCATAGTTAGAATATTCAATTCCACCTTGAAAAGACCTTAAACTGATGACAAAATCACCGACATTTAATCTTTTGTAATTTGATAATGAATTTTTATCATACTTAATATCTATACCTGTTTCACTTCTTGGTATTACTCCTTTGTCTTGAGTAGCTGAAAGAACCTCCAAAGTGCCATCATGATTCTTATCAGTATGGTTTTTAAATAATTCTTCAGCTTTCAACAACTGCCAATTATCAATAAAACCTTTCAAACGAGTTTTACCAGTTAATAACTGTTGCATTAATCCTTTTTTACGGAGCTCTAATTTCTCAATAAAAGTTTGTGTTTTTTTGATAGTTTTATCCCAATCGGATAAAATAGAAGCTATTTTTTCTTGTTCCTTTATAGGTGGATAAAGGATTGGGCAATTTAAAACTTCTTCTTTTCTCAAATTGGTTTGCTTAACTCCATCATCAAATTTTAAATAATACTTATTTCTATTAATAGAATAGAACAAAAACTTATAATTTATTTTTTTTGCTTTAATTGCACCAATCCTTTGATTTAATGAATAGTGGTTGTTTTTATCGACTAAAAAGCATTTCGCAATAGCTCTACCGTTTGGAACATCACTCATTACAATAGTGATTTCATTTTCGTATAATGGACTTAAATTTTGTTTAATATGTTTCCTGACTTCTCCTTCAGTTGAAACAAACCTAGAGTTAACTAAAACAAATCCACCTTCCTCATCAATTATCATTTCATGCCCTTTGCCATTACGAAATTCGCATACATCATTCAGTTTTTTTAAATCCCAATCATTTGGAATCCATCCAATTTTGGTTTTTTTATAACCAACTTTATGTTCTTCTATCATCTCCATATTAAAATCCTAAAGCTGTTAAATGTTGTTCCAGTTTTTGCTCCACTTCTTCAATCTGTTGTTTTATAGCTTTAATTTCTTCTTGAGTGGCTTTAATATCAACAGGCTCCTCTTCTTCAAAGGTATCTACATAACGAGGGATGTTTAGATTGTAATCATTCTCTATTATCTCTTCCAGTTTAGCAATATAACTGTATTTATCAACGGTTTCCCAGTTTTTATAGGTAGTAAAAATTTTATCAATGTTGGTATCACTTAACTTATTTTGGTTTTTAGCATTGTCAAACTCGTTACTGGCATCAATAAATAAAACTTCTGTATTATCGCCTTTGTTCTTATCAAACACTAAAATGGTTGCAGGAATTCCTGTCCCAAAAAACAAGTTAGCAGGTAATCCTATAACAGCTTTTAATAGGTTTTCATCAATAAGCTGTTTGCGTATTTTACCTTCAGAACTTCCTCTAAATAGTACGCCATGAGGCAATACAACTCCAGCTTTTCCATGTTCATTTAGCGTTTCAATCATATGGGTTATAAAAGCATAGTCTCCTTTGCTTTTAGGCGGAATACCTCTATGGAAACGATTATATCGGTCTGCACTAGCATTATCTGCTCCCCATTTATCTAATGAAAATGGTGGATTAGCAACTACCACATCAAACTTCATTAAGGCATCATTTTCTTTTAGTAAAGGGTTATTAAGCGTATCTCCCCATTCTATATGTGCATTATCCATTTCGTGTAAGAACATGTTCATACGTGCCAATGCCCAAGTACTACCATTTAATTCCTGACCATTTAGAGCTACGTTTTTACTACCAATTTCATCAGCTACTTTTAATAATAAAGAACCACTTCCACATGTGGGGTCACATACACGGTCTCCCTCTTTTGGCTCCACTAGTTTAGCTAACAAAGTAGATACTTGAGAAGGTGTGTAGAACTCTCCAGCTTTCTTACCAGCATCGGAGGCGAAATTTGCTATAAGGTATTCGTAGCTATCCCCAATAATGTCATTACCTTCAAGATTAGAGGGTCTTAAATCCAATACTTCAAAATCTGTTAATAGATGTTTCAATCTCCTATTACGGTCTTTAGTTTGTCCTAAGTTAGGCTCTGAATTGTAATCTATATTACGGAAAACCTTTTCCAGCTTAGAACGGTTGGCATCTTCTATATTTTCTAGTGAAATATTGATGAGTTCTCCTAAATTATCGGCATTCCTGTTTTCGTATAAATGCTCAAAAGAACTGTCTTCAGGTATTTTAAAACGTTCATGTTTCATGGCACGTTCTACACGTTCAATGTCGCCGTTATATTTATCCATATAATCGGCTCTTTTTTCTTTATTTACATCAGAGATGTATTTTATAAAGAGCATGGTTAATATGTAATCTTTATACTGGGTGGCATCTATGGTGCCTCTAAAGGTATCACACGCTTTCCATACTTGATTATTTATTTCTTGTTGTGTTAATTTTTTCATGACATTAATATTTTTTTACTCATTAGTTTATTTATAATTCCTTGTTTAAGAGCTGTTCTCTTTTCTAATAAATCTTGTGTTAATCTTAAGTCCTCATCCAAAAGCTCTATAAAGTCTACTATCTTTTTTTGTTCCTCCAGAGAAGGAATGTCAACTGACACTTCCTCCAGTTCTCTTTTAGGAATAGATGTAATAGTAGCTCCAGCTCCAATTAGCTTAAGGTTATACTGTATTTTTTCTGAATTGAGATATTGTGCCAAATAAGTACCTAAGACTTTTGAAGGTTTTGTTCTAATGATATAAAACAAAGAGGAGGGGATAGCTTTACCAAAATCAGGATTGTAAGCCCATGCAAAAGTACGATGACCTTTACCAGCTAAAATAACATCATTGGGTTGCAACAGGAATTTATCATTTTTACCATCTAACTCAATAAAGCTTTCTTCAAACTTAGTTGGTTTGTAAAGCTTATCAAAATGACCAGCATGTAAGTACTTTATGCTCCCTGTTTCTTGGGGTTTGTCATACGAACCAAACTGAATTTCAGCAATATTTGCGAGTTTTTGAATCATAAACATCCTTTTTTATTATTTTATTTCTTACAAATATATAAATATATTTTATTGTAGAACGTTTCTAATAAAATATTTGTAAAAAATAATTTTGTAGAGTATTTCAAATGTTTGTTGTTATTTAAAATAAAAGTAGCGTCTCTAACTATTCTACGAAGTTGTACACAACAAATAGTGTAGATGCGTTCTTTTTTTCTAATGTAGATTGTAGGTTAAATATTGAATTAATAATTTGTGTGATTTTTATCTTCTTCCTTTTATAGGGAGTGTGTTCTTCGAAACATAAAAATCACAAAATATTATTTGTTATTTTATATAAGTTGATAGTATATAAGCTCTATCGGTAAAAGTCTCTGATAATTTATAATTCTCCTTATTAGTTTTAATATCAAAATAGGGGTTGTTCTTTGCGTTTAATAGTATATAACCCATCTCAGTTGTAGTGTTTTTTCGTTTGCTTTTTTTCTTTATTCTAAAAACAGCTTTTAGAATATGTAACACTTCCGTCTTGTTAGTTACAATTATTTTTGATATGGTGTTGCTTTCAGTACTGTATTTGATGTCATTCCTGTTAATGTATTCTACCACCTCTTTTGGTTTAATTAAATAGTTTCTTTTAAGATGTGATATCAGGAGGTTTGTAATTTCTTTCAACCTGCATAAATCTTTATTATTTGGCACAGTAATACCTTTTTTAATAATTAGCTTATCGTCTTTGTTGACATTACTCAAATCACAGTATTGGTTTATTAAATTAAAGTACTCCAAAATGTTTAGGGTATTCTTGCGTTTATTGGGTTCATTGTTCCTAATAAATAGCAAGGTAGTCTTACAGTCATGCAAGGTGTTAATGTACTCTAAATAGGGTAGCAGTACTTCATGTCTGCAGATAGGTTCTATGAAATTATTTCTGAAAACTGGGTTATCGTTGAGAGTTAAATCAACATTGAAGAAGTCTTTTACGTCATAATATTTGTTGTTAATTGAGAAATCTATAGTGTTTGTAGCATAAATTGCAAACTCAGTTTCAAATTTATTAGGATGTGCCATAAATAAATTTGTGTATTCCACTCTCATTTTTTTCTTTTCAGCGTTCAGATATTTATGGGAAGCTAAAGGGTGTTTTGAAGGTATATAATCGTTACTTTTGCTTACTTCTAGTCCGTGATGTTTTAAGATAACTGAAAATTCTTCTTGGGTTGTATAAGACTGATTAATTTTATAAATATAATAAGCCTCTTGAACAAGGTATCTCGATAATACATCTTTTATCATCTTTGACTGCGTTCCAACGTCGTCAGCTAAGAATGTCTCATCAAAGGAAAGCCTAGTGCGATCATAAAAATCCTCTATGGTACCTATCAAGCCCTCAAAACATTGTCTATAATAGTTTCTTTCGTCTCGATAATAATCTCTGTAGTTTTCAGGGTCTTCAATGGCTTCTAATACCTCATTAACTATGGTAATGTCTTTTATCTCTTTATTTCTAAACCGTGCAGTGAATTGGATAACTTCTTTAGGGTCATAAGTGTTAATCATTAGTATTTCACCAATGTTGTTATTATTTATATTAACCCCAACTTCAAGCAGATTGGTGCAAATGAGAAATTGAGTTAATGTATCAATAAGTGAAGTTTTTGCAAGTTTAATATATTTCTCTGTTTCTTTGTGTTCTGAAGTTAATGCAATAGCGTTATAGCCCAGTTGCAATAGTTTTATTTTCAGGTCCTCACATTTATTTTTGTTTTTAATGTAAATGACGTTTAAAGATGAAGGATCATATTTTTTAATACAATACTTGGCATACCCCTCTCCTAGTGTTATAATGTCTATTGGGTATTTTGAATAGTTTAATATAACATTAGATTCCTTTTTTGAATCTTTAAAATTTATTCTATGTAGGTTTAGAAAGTAAGTTAATCCAGAGTATACCGTTCCTGTCATTAAAATTAGCGATGAATTAAGGCTGTAAAGGGCGTACAGAAACTTAATATTAAATGAATTTATGGTTTTTACACTATCATACATGTAATCCATGATGGTATGAGCTTCGTCTACCACAACAATGTCGTTTGGGGTTAAATGTTGATAAATTTTATGAAAACTCTTGTCTGTTGAAACTATAATATAGTCGTCACTCTCAAGGTTGTAGTTTTTCGATTCCCCGTTAATAAGTTTATTAACTTTTAGTTTTTTTTTTGATAATAAATCCGCAGCAAATTGGTCTTGGAGTATCAGCCTTGGCGTAACAAAGACTAAGCGCCTATTAGCTTTTGCCATTTTTACGGCTAAATCGAAGATGAATGTAGTTTTTCCAGTACCTGGTTTAGCATTAATTAACACCTTTCTTAACGCTTCTATTTTAGTCAGTAAATCATCTTGCTTTTCAGATATAAATCTCTTTATATTGTAGGTGTGATTTTTAGGTATAAAGACTTCTTTTTTTCTTCCAGGTTTAATTTCATATAATAGGGACATATCAGCATATTTATAGGTGTAAATCTATCTCTATATGATGATTTAGCAAAATTTTATTTTGCTTTTAGTGGTGTTTTTTACCTACTAGTTTAAAACAGTAAAAAAAATATCTATTTTTTCGAATAAACTCACCATCAATACTCAAAGAATATTTTAAGTGACAGTCTTTTATCCTAAACCTTTTTACTTAGATTTTTGGTGTTGGTGTGTTACGTGTGTAATTAACTTGTCACCATCAGTCATCAGGTAAGTGTAACCAAAGACTTTAAAAAAATTCTTATTTTCGGAAATGATTAATTTATCTTCGTTTATTAAATACTGCGTTTTAACAAATCCGAAGGTTGTATTTCTATAAATTCATTTAACTTTTTAATAATCATTTATATATTTTCCTAATCTTTTTTGTTTTCTATTTCTACAGCCATTTTTTAAGTTCAGGAATCTTCCCTTTACGTTTGCAATAGCCACATCACCATTCATCATTTTTAGTACTTACCATCAAATAATGTTTCACGCCGCAACGGCATCTTGCTAACCAGCTTTATGGATAAAATCCAGTTAGCTCTGAATACAATTTTTGTTGGTTTGAATAATCAATTAATGGTGTCTATTTTGCATTTGCTTTAATAACCCGTCTATTTTTTTATCTTTTATCGATTGGATTATCGCCTCAAAATTTTGCTTTTGATAATACAGAACAATCTATAAGATATGGGAAACTGTCATAGGGTAAATATGCTTCTATATGTGCTCTTATAATAAAGTTGATAATTCGTTTAAGGTCTTCATATCTTAACTCGAATTGAGCACTTATTTTAAGTTGTGAACTATCCTTTATGTAAGCAAGTTGGCTATAATTATCATCGGTAATCCTATAGAATTAAAATTCAATTTGACACCTTATTCATTTGTAAATACAGATTTCATAATGCACGGTTTTAAAGGTTATGCATCCGGAAGAAACAGTAAACACTGTTGTTATTATTTGTTTTGACTGGACTGCACGTATTCTAAACCACCGTGGCTTATGTGCTAGGTTGGTGCGCAAAATTGCGTTCCTGGTACCCGCAATAAACTGAGAAAATTTTCTTAATTTTAACATTAAATAATTCTACATTGCACCACCTCACCAAAACAGATTTTAAGTATTATTTAGATTGCCCAGAATCTATATGGTTATTAAAAAATAAACCTGATGTATATCCCAAAGGAGAGTTTTCATTATTTACAGAAAAATTAATAAAAGAAGGGTATGAAGTAGAAGCTTATGCAAAAAAGTTATTTACAAATGGTTTAGACTTGCCAGAATATGGCAGTCCTACACAAACACAAAAAGCATTAACAGATACCTATAATGTTTACTTTCAGCCATCATTTAACACTAATAAAGATGTATTTGCGCGAATAGATATATTAGAACGTTTAGCAGATGGTACTTGGCATATTTATGAAGTAAAATCATCCACCTCAATAAAAAAAGACAGAAAACATAGGCATATAGAAGACGCTTGTTTTCAAAAGTATGTACTTACAGAGTGTGGTTATGTAGTTTCTAAAGTTTCTATTATTCATTTAAATAAAGAGTACATTAAAAAAGGTGCCATCATACCTAATGAATTATTAGAAATCATAGACATAACAGATGATGTAGACACAATTTATTCATCAGTAGTTAATGAAATTAATTCGGCTTCAAATTTCATTAATAAGGAAATTATCAATGAAACGGTTTGTTCGTGCACGCACAAAACAAGGTCTAACCATTGTGATGCATTTAGATATTTTAACACCACTATTCCAGACTATAGTATTTATGAGATAAGTCGTATTTCAGCAAAAAAAGTTGGTTTATTAGCAGATAATGAGCAATTAGCAATCATTGATATTCCACCAGAATTTGAGTTAAATGTAAACCAACAAACGCAAGTAGAATCCGTAAGACAAGAGCAACCTATAATCAATCAAGCTAATATTAAAAGAGAATTAGATAAATTAAAGTTTCCATTACATTTTATAGATTATGAAACCTACGCAAGTGCAATCCCAAGATTAGATGGGTTAAGTCCTCATAAACATGTAACCTTCCAAGTATCAATTCATACCTTAACAGAGGACGGTAGTTTAACGCATTATGAGTTTTTATTAGATGAAATGAAAATGCCAATAGATATGCTTCAAACTATGCAAGATTTTACAGGACTTACAGGCACATTTATATCCTGGCATGCTAGTTTTGAAATTAGCAGAAATAAAGATTTAATAGAATGGTTACCACAGTTTACAAACTATCTAACTTACATTAACGAGCATACTTTCGATTTAGAAACTATTTTCAAAAAAGATTACATAGATTATCGTTTTCACGGTTCAAGCTCTATAAAGAAGGTGTTGCCAGTTATATGTCCTCATTTATCTTATTCCGAATTAGATGTTTATAACGGGACTATGGCATTAGATACATGGGGCAGAATGGTATTGGACCCTAATTTTAATGAAGATATAGAGACCACTAAAATAAACCTATTAGAGTATTGCAAATTAGATACTATGGCAATGGTTGAAATATATAAGTTTTTGATAGATTGTATATAAAGTAATCATTCTTGTGCGCAGCACCCTTCTAAACAATCAAAAATGATATAATTATTATAAGACCAGGGATCAAGATTATTATAATATAAACCTTAATAAGATACTAGACTTTTCTATCATATACAAAACAGATGAACATCCTCCGATTTTTTTACAATCTTATTATTAGTTACATATGATTTTTCACAAAACAGGTTCTAAGATGTAATATGTGTCCAATATTTTATATATTTAAAATATATATAGTATACAAAAAAGGTATATAATTCGGATACCTATTAAGTTTGTAAGTTGTCAAAAGGTTGGATTATAATAAGTTAGGGTCCTTGGTTCGAGCCCAAGAGAAGGAGCTTAATGATAGAAAGACTTTACAGAAATGTAAGGTCTTTTTTGATTTTGATAGGTATCAGTTTAGGTCAAACAATGTATTAAGTCAAAAAGTTGTGGGATTTTAAAAGCCCTTGTTTACTCTAGTATTGAACCGAAACATTTTGTGAATTGGAATAATCAAGGTTAGTTAAATATGCTTTGGGCGCTAAGTTGGTCTGTTTCTTAAAAGCAGTATAAAACGAATTATAGGAGCTAAAGCCTACTTTACTAGCTAGTCCTTCTAATGTTAGATTATCCAAATAGCCTTCATTAATAAGTTTTAGAGCGTCTTTTATCCTATAGTGATTCTTATATTCTACAAAAGTTATTTTACAGTGGTATTTAAAGATATAGTTTATATGACTTGCTGGTATATTGATTGTTTTTGCAAAATCAGAAAAAGAGAATTTACTTTTTCTAAAAGGGTGTTCCTTATTAACAAAGTTTTCTATTTCAGAAACATAAGACATGACGCTCTTGTTGATGTTGTTGCTTAATTTTTTATCTTGAATATTTGAAATGTTTATTGCATGAAATACCCATATTTTATTGTTAACGCTTTCTTGATTTTGAATTTCTGCTACTCGTTTTTTTAATTTTGGATATCCATATAAAATCTCTGGATTTACTAATATTTTACCATAGATGAATAGCCAAGGGATAACCACCAAAAAAGAATAGTTTTTAGCTTGAAACAATTCATTAATAATTTTTTCAGAATAAATTGAATATATAATTCGAAAAAATAAAAATGATGAAATTAAAATTGAATATCCGTTATAAGTCATAATCCTGTGATATTAGCAATAACAAGCCTATCGAAGAGTTGGTCTCCAAAATATCTACGATTTAGTTTATAGACGAATTCATTTAAGTATAATTGGAGATATTTTCCTTTAATTT
>NZ_JAQWOO010000071.1 GCF_029245835.1 Algibacter sp.
CAAAATAAATCTGTAATTTTAGAGTAACAAAACATAGATAGGTTTTTAGATTAATAAATTGAATTTCAGTACTTTAATTTACTAAAAATCTATCTTTTTTACTATTAAAACTTATCTAAATATTAATCGAACTCAGGTTAAAAAGTAAATGAAGTGTTGTGTTTTTAGAAGCCTTTTAATGACCAAATAGATTTAAAAAAAAGACCTGTTAGGTTTTTTAAATCTGACAGGTCTGAATATATATTATTTAAGTTCGCGAGTTTTAACTAACAACTTCCTTAATACGCTTAATAGCTTCAATAATTTGTTCTTGAGAAGCAGCATAAGAAATTCTAATACAATCAGGATTTCCAAAAGCTTCACCAGTTACAGTGGCAACAAGCGCTTCTTCTAATAAATACAAGGAAAAATCAGTAGCATTATTTATGGTTTTACCACGTAATGTTTTTCCAAAGTAATGCGAAACATCTGGAAATATATAAAATGCACCATCAGGGGTATTAGATTTAAAACCTTCAATATCACTAACTAATTTAAGTATTAAATCACGACGCTCTTTAAATTCGTCAATCATGTATTGAACTCGAGAAGGTGATTCATTTAAAGCTGTTATTACAGCACGTTGAGCAATACAATTAGCACCACTAGTCATTTGCCCTTGCATTTTGTTACAAGCTCTAGCAATTTTTTCTGGAGCACCAATATATCCAATACGCCATCCCGTCATTGCAAATGCTTTTGAAACGCCGTTAACTGTAATACTGTTGTTGTACATGTCGTCAAATTCAGCGATACTTGAATGACCTTCGCCATAATTTATATGCTCGTAGATTTCATCTGAAACCACATAGATATTTGGGTGCTTCACCAATACATCAGCCAATCCTCTTAATTCAGATTTACTGTAAACAGAACCACTTGGGTTACATGGCGAGCTAAACCAAATCATTTTTGTGTTTGGTGTTATAGCTGCTTCAAGTTGACTAGGAGTCATTTTAAAATCTGTATCAATAGATGTTTTAACCTCTACAGGAACACCATCATATAATTTTACAATATCAGAATAGCTTACCCAGTAAGGGCATGGTAAAATAACTTCGTCACCTTTATTAAGCATAACACCAGCAATATTAGCTAAAGATTGTTTTGCACCAGTAGACACAACAATTTGTGACGGATTATAGGTTAAATTATTATCGCGTTTAAATTTGGTAATTATAGCATCTTTTAATTCACCATAACCATCAACAGGGGTATACGAGTTATAATTGTCATTAACGGCCTGAATAGCGGCATCTTTAATGAAATCAGGTGTGTTAAAATCAGGTTCTCCTAAACTTAAGCCAATAATGTCTTTTCCTTCGCTTCTAAGTTCTCTTGCTTTTGCTGCCATTGCTAAAGTAGCAGACGTAGACATGTTTAAAATTCTATCAGATAGTAATTGCATTTTAGTTTTTTTATTTTATCGGTAAGTGTGAATTTTTAGGCTAAACTAGGTTTTTGTCCTAGCGCTTTTAATTGATTGTAGTGTTCGGCAACAGCTTGCCAAAAAGTTTGGTATTCGTTGTATGGTAAGCTAAATTCTTGTGCCGTTTCTTTAACTATTTTAGCTATTTTGCTATAATGGACATGACTAATATTAGCAAATAAATGATGTTCTACTTGCCTGTTTAATCCGCCAGTATAAAACTCTGCTAGCCAGCTTTTTGGTGAAAAATTTGATGTTGTAAATAATTGGTGAATAGCCCAAGTATTTTTCATGTTTCCTGCTTCGTCTGGTAACGGCATTTCTGTATTAGGCATAACGTGTGCTAATTGAAACACAACACTTAAGATAATTCCAGCGGTGTAATGCATAATAATAAACCCTATTAAAACTTCCCACCAAGAAAAACCTAAAGATATTGGTAAAATAACCCATAAAGAATAATATACAATTTTACCAATAATAAGTTTGGTCCATTGTGTAGCAGGGTGTGGTAATTTGCCATAAGCTAATTTTCTTTTAAGATATTTGTACGTTTGTATAAAATCAGTAGTAATGGCCCAATTTGCTGTTAATAAACCGTACAAAAAGAAAGCATAGTATTTTTGGTATTGATGGAACTTAAACCATTTAGAGTGTTTAGAAAATCTAATGATTCTACCAGCATCAATATCTTCATCGTGTCCTTGAATGTTTGTGTAAGTGTGGTGTAATACATTGTGCTGTACTTTCCAATTATAATCGTTTCCAGCTAAGATATATATACTACTCCCCATTAATTTATTAACCCATTTTTTACTAGAAAAAGAGCCGTGGTTTGCATCATGCATAACATTCATGCCAACACCCGCCATACCAATTCCAACTATTACCATACCTAATATTTGTGTCCAAGCTGGTAAATCTATAGCTAAAATTAAAACAACAGGAACTATCAGTAAAGAGAACATTACAATAGCTTTAATATATAACTTCCAGTTTCCTGTACGTTTTAGATTGTTTTCTTTAAAATAGTCGTTAACACGTTTATTTAATGTTTTAAAAAACTTGGCAGAGTCTTTTCTCGAAAACGAAAGTGCTTGTTTAGTCATGCTTAATTATTTTAATATGATAAATAATAAAAATTGTTTGTCATATCTCTGGCAAAGATAAGTATAAACCAATTGAAGTAATAACGTTTTTTTGTAAAAATATGTATGTAAAAAGCATATTTTTGTTCAAAATTTAACACAAATGAAGCTAATTTTAAAGTACTTTCCTGACCTTACGGAAGACCAAATACAAAAATTTGAGAAGCTTGAATCCCTTTATCAAGATTGGAATTTGAAGATTAATGTCGTGTCTAGAAAAGATATTGATGAGTTGTATTTGCGCCATGTTTTGCATGCTTTAGGAATAGCAAAGGTTATAAGCTTTAAATCGGGTAGTAAGATTTTAGATGTTGGAACAGGAGGAGGGTTTCCAGGAATCCCTTTAGCAATTTTATTTCCAGAATGTTCATTTCATTTGGTTGATAGTATAGCTAAAAAAATAAAGGTAGTTGATGAGGTTGCTGCTGGTTTAGGTTTAACTAATGTTAAAACTACACATGGTAGAGTCGAAGATGTTAAGGGTCAGTATGATTTTATTGTTAGTAGAGCAGTGGCTGCAATGCCAACTTTTGTACATTGGGTAAAAGGCAAAATAACCAAAGAGCAAAAGCATGAACTTAAAAACGGTATTTTGTATTTAAAAGGCGGGGATCTATCAGAAGAACTTCAAGGTTATAAAACCATAACCATTTATAGTTTAAGTGATTATTTTCAAGAAGACTTTTATGAAACTAAAAAGTTGGTGCATCTTCCAATGAAATTTAAAGGGTAGTTATTCTAATTTTGCTAATGCAGTTATCGCATTATTAAAATAGAAATATTGATTATTAAACCAATACGTATTATTGTATTGTTGAATTGATGATACTTTGCTGTTAGGAATAATTATAGAATTGGCACGGTTAAAATTTGTTTTGGCATTAGCTGTATCTTCAATTTTAAGTTGCGCCATAGCAAGCCCTAAATAAGCATCAAAATCCATAGCATCAAATTTTATAGCTTCAGAAAAATCAGAAATAGCATCATTAAATTTACCTAAAAGTAAATTGGAAGAGCCTCTGTAAAAATAAGCAAAGGCATTATTTCTATTAAGTCTTAACGATCTTGTTAAATCTTCATTAGCTTCTTTATAGTAATTAATATCCATAAAAAAAACACCCCGATTGTAGTAATTATTGGCATTTGGTTCAATAAAAATAGCTGTAGAATAATCTTCTAGGGCGTTCGTGTATTTCTCAATGGCCTTATATGCAGAAGCTCTTAGTATATAAGTGTTTGGGTTATTTGGGACTTGTTTAATGACCTCTGTAAAATTTTTAATGGCACTCTCATATTCCTTCAAATCAAATTGTACACAAGCTAAACTATAAAGGGCATCAATAAAATTTTCGTCAAGCATAAGTGCTTTAGCATAGTCTTCTTTTGCACCAATAAAATCATTTAAACTATATCTTGAATTACCTCGGTTAAAGTAGGTGTCTGCATCAGGTTCATCAACAATAATTTTTGAGTAATCTACAATAGCTCCACGATAATCGCCCAAATCATTTTTAGTAATAGCTCTATAAAAATAAGCGTCTAGGTTTTTAGGCTCCTGATCAATAACTTGATTTAGAAGTTTTATTTTTTCATTTAGGTCTTCAGTCCTAAGTGCTTTTCTGTATACTTTTTTTACCTGCCCAAAACTTATTAGTGGCAATATGATGAGTAATAGAATAATTCTTTTTTTCATAGTTATAGTGCAACAAATAATATGCCGTTTTATAAAACCTTAAAGTTAGTGTAATTTTTTAATATCTATAATTTTTTAAAATAGTACTCTTATCATAAAAAAATATTCAAATGGGGTGCTTACTAGGGTTTGGAAATCATTTTATGAAAACGGGAATATAAATCAAACAGGTTACCATCAAAAATGGAAAATGCTTGGTGAAATAAAATCGTATTATGAGAATGGTGAAATTTTTAAAGTTGAAAGCTTGAGTTAAGGCTTAATGCATGGTGAATGCAAATATTATAGGGAAGCAGGGAAATGTGCAAAATCTGTTCATTTTGTTAATGGAAAAGAAATAGATTAAAATTAAAATGTCAAGGCTTAAATAAATTATACAGATTATTTTAGATTAAAATATGTAGATTAAAGCTGAACTATGTTAAGATAGTTCAGCTTTTTTTGATCTAACAAATTCCTTTAAATACTTATATTAAGCAAGTATGCATTATATCTTATTTCACCACTAACTTTGTTTTTAATAAAGATGTGTTTTTAGTTTTTACATCCAGGATATACATTCCAGAAGATAAACTTAAAGGAATAGTGGTTTGCTCTTGAAGCATTTCAAGCTTTTGAAAAACTAATTTTCCAGTCATATCTAAAATAGAAATTCGAGCTTGTGATTCAGACGATTTATTCAACAAAACAAGTGAGTTACTAATAGGATTTAAAATGAGTTTAATCCTTTGTTCCGCTAAGAACTCAGTACTACTTAAGTTTTCTTCTCTTATTTCAGATAAAAGAAAAGCCACGTTACCATTGTTAACATCAACATGTCCTTCATTTACATCAGGAATATATGTATTTGCAAAAGGGGTAGTGTTATCAGGTAATGTGTACCAATTGTTAGTTGAGGACATTGCTAAACCGCTAACAGTGGGGATAAAACAATAGGCTGTTTCATTTAAATTAGCAACAAATTCATTTAGTGTAGGGTCACTACTACCGTCGCTAAGTGAATTTAAATCTGTTGTTCCGCCTGGTGCGCTATCTACACCATCTGTAAAAGACGGAGATTCAGCACCTGCACTAAAAAGACCAGTAACATTGGTAACCGTATTAGATACTGATGCAGCTGGGGCAAAGTTAAGATTTATAGGAATTGATAAAGGTGGTATTGTAAATATATGGTTAATGATATTGGCTCCTGGAGTCCCAGAAGTAGCTCCTGAACCACTACCATTAATTATATCGACATTACGAATTGTTTGAGGAAGCCCCATGGTGTTTAATTCTCCTTGGAATGCGTCTCTAAAATTTGGTGCTCCTTTTGGGAGATTAGAGCCAGTTTGTGTTATACCATCACCTGTTAAATCGACATGAGCTAGATAATGATCAACCAACATTTGCTTTGCAGCAGCGCTATTTAAATCGTTTAATCCTGGCTGTAAAGCAGTTTGAGGTAGAAAAGAGTTATTTACAAAATAATTAAACAAATACTGTATGCTAATAGGGATATTGGCACCAAGATGTGGTGAATCAAAAGAAATGTATAATCTCGTTTCATGAGTGATGTTATTTTGTTCCATATACCGTAATGCATAACGAGCAATAAGGCCACCCATGCTTGCTCCTACAACAACATTCTCATCTGTTGTAGTGGTCATTCCATTTATTAATTCTAACAATGCAATTACCGAATAAGCATTTCGCTGTATAAAATCGGCTCCTCCATCAATTTGAGTTGTACCATCCGTAGAACTTGTGTAAGATGGGAAATTAACCAAAATCAAATCGTAACCGTCATCCCTAATTTCTGTAACAAGATTTTCTGTTGTAGGCGCATTGTTAAATGAATTGAATAGAGAAGTAATACCTCTCGAGTCTCCGGGGTCAAAACCGTCCAAAATAAAAATGGGTTTGTCTAAAACGCCATTAATATTATCATAATAGATTTTATATTCTGCTGTGCCAGCATGAGCCATGGCCTCACCAAAGCCTTGGTAAGTAAGTGTCGAATTTATTGTAAGTACAGAACTTTCAAAACCAGCTTGCGCATAAGCGATAATTGGAAAAAATAGCAATCCTAAAATGTAATTTTTTATCATATTTTTTTTATTTAAAAAATTAATATATGAAAAAAAGTCCTTCAAATAAAATTAATTCGAAGGACCGCTTTTTTTTTAGTTGTTTTACACTTAGTCGCTTTATAAATAGTTTAGGAGGCTTACTTCTCCAAAAACGGATACCTATAATCTTTAGGTGTTACAAATGTTTCTTTTATCATTCTAGGCGACACCCAACGTAATAAGTTTTGAGCACTACCTGCCTTATCATTAGTTCCTGATGCTCTAGCACCACCAAATGGTTGTTGTCCTACAACAGCGCCAGTTGGTTTGTCATTAATATAAAAGTTTCCAGCAGCGTTTTGTAAGGCTTCAGTGGCTTGTGTTATGGCGTATCTATCCTTAGAAATAATAGCACCTGTTAAAGCATATTCGCTCGTTTCATCAACAAGTTTTAAAGTTTCCGCATAAGCCTCATCTTCATATACATAAATAGTAATTACTGGCCCAAAAAGCTCTGTACACATGGTGGTGTATTTTGGATCTTTAGCAACTATAACCGTAGGCTCTATGAAATAACCTTTACTCTTATCATAATTCCCGCCAACTATTATATCTGCATCAGCATCAGCTTTAGCACCATCAATATACTTTGCAAGTTTATCAAAAGAGCCTTCATGTATTACAGCAGTAATGAAATTACTCATATCTTCTGGAGATCCCATTTTAAAGGATTTCACATCTTCAATAACATATTTTTTAACATCTGCCCAAAGACTTTTTGGAATATAAGTTCTTGAAGCGGCACTACATTTTTGTCCTTGGAATTCAAAAGCACCACGAACAATAGCTGTAGCAACTTGTTTAGCATCAGCTGATTTGTGAGCTACAATAAAATCTTTTCCACCTGTTTCGCCAACAATTCTTGGGTAGGTTTTATAATTATGGATGTTGTTTCCTATTTGTTTCCAAAGTTCTTTGAATATAAATGTAGAACCCGTAAAGTGTAATCCTGAAAAATTTGGACTTGCCATCACCGTATTCGTAATCATCACAGGGTCTCCAAAAACAACGTTTATTACGCCCGGAGGCACACCAGCTTCTTCAAACACATCCATAATCACTTTAGCAGAATACACTTGGCTATCACTAGGTTTCCAAACCACAACATTCCCCATTAACGCCATACATGCAGGTAAATTTCCAGCAATAGCAGTAAAGTTAAATGGTGTTACTGCATAGGTAAAGCCTTCTAACGGTCGGTACTCAATACGGTTCCAAGCATCACTCGTGCTTTCTGGCTGTTCCATGTAAATGTCTGTCATAAATTGAACATTAAAACGCAAGAAATCTATAAACTCACAAGCCGCATCAATTTCTGCTTGATGAATGGTTTTAGATTGCGCAATCATGGTAGCAGCATTAATCTTTGCTCTATATGGGCCAGCAATTAATTCGGCAGCTTTTAAGAAGATACCCGCACGTTGTTCCCATGGTATTTGAGACCAAGTTTTTCTTGCTTCTAAAGCTGTAAAAATAGCATCGTTAATATGCTTTTGCTCAGCTACATGATAGGTTCCAACTATGTGTTGGTGGTCATGTGGTGGGGACATGGTTCTGGTATTCCCAGTTTTTACATCTTCACCATTTATATATAAAGGCACATCGATTTTGTTGTTAAACATCTTCTTGTAAGTCTTAAGTACAGCATCCCGTTCTGGTGATCCTGTAGTGTAAGATTTTACGGGTTCATTAACTGCAATTGGTACATTAAAAAAGCCTTTTCCCATGATTTTCGATTTTTCGTTATTGAATTTTCAGTAAATGTCCCGCAAATTTACGAATTATTAAATTATTATTTGAGATAAGAGGTTCTTAAAAGTGCGTTAAATTTTATTTATTTTTTGTAAGTTGCCTAAGTGTTTTAAGACTACAAGTTTTATGTGTACAGTTACAATAATTCCAATTGGTGAAAATGATTTTGTTTTAACCTCAAATCGAGACGAAGCTCCCGATAGAGTGTCTTTAGTTCCAGATTTTTATACTATTGCTGATACTAAATTATTGTTTCCAAAAGATAAAATGGGGGGGACTTGGATTGGCGTTAGTGAAAACAACCGAGTGGTTTGTGTGTTAAATGGTAGTTTTGTAAAACACAAAAGGCAATCAAGTTATAGAAAAAGTAGAGGAATAGTGGCTAATGATTTTATGGTTTCTAAAAACATTATTGAAACTGTTGAAGGTTATAATTTTAATGATATTGAACCGTTTACCATTGTGATTGCAGATTGGAATTCGAATTTAAAATTCTATGAACTCGTTTGGGATGGTAAATACAAACATTTTACAGCATTACCTTTTGATTCTCGAATTTGGTCCTCTTCCACATTGTACTCTGAAGGGATGCAAAGAGAGCGTCAGCAATGGTTTGAAAACTTTGAAGTTGTTTATGATTTGAATGCGGATTCTGTATTGGGTTTTCATAAAAACACAGATATTAAAAATATGGATTATGGTGTGATTATGGATCGTGGTTTTGTAAAAACAACTAGTGTTACACAAGTTGAAAAAAAAGGAAATATGGTTAGTATGCGTTATGAAAATCTTGAAAATAAAAAAGTGACTATTAAAACCTTCAGCCTTCCAGAAGTAGTCAATGGATAATACAGGTATTATTTTAACCTTGGCGTATCCAGATACTATTGTTATGGTTTCTGAAGAATGGTTTTCTCCTTTTTTAAAATTTGTTGGTGTTGGTAAGAAGGATTATTTACGAGCAGGTCATGCCGCTTTGGTTTTAATTGATAAACAAACTGGCGTTTTAGAATATCATGATTTTGGACGTTACATAACGCCTGAGCCAAACGGAAGAGTTCGCGGTAGCGATACCGATAACGAGTTGCATTTTCCAATAAAGGCTGACGTACAAAACGATAAAATAACAAATTTAGACACTATTTTAGAGTTTTTAGGGACACACCCAAAATTAACGCATGGTGATGGTAAATTGATAGCTTCGGTTTGTAATTCTGTTAATTATAATAAAGCACGCAAGCACATTACCAAAATGCAAAACAAACATTTTATTAGATATGCAGCCTTTATTAAAGATGCTTGTAACTGTGCGCGTTTTGTAACCGATACATTAATTGCTTCATTAACAGATTCTACAGTAAAAAAGAATCTTGAAAACTCAAAATGGTTTACACCAAGTACGGTTGGAAACGTTCTGATTGCTGATACTGAAAATCATCCTTTTGAGGTTTCTGAAACTGGTGTAATTTCAAAATTTGAAGGTTCTCAAAGAAGTGAAAATATACGTTGTTTTTTAGATAAATTAAAAGACCATGAAGTTAATTTAGTAGGAACTCAAAAGCCAAAACCTATTGATGGGTTGCATGAAAATGCACAATGGCTTTCTGGTATTGCAGCGGGTGCCTGGTTTGAGTTACATAAAGTAGGGCATGATGTGGAGTATCATTTTAAGCGTATTTCTCCATATGGAAATATTGATGTACACGAACGATATGTTGTTGATGACGATTCGTTTGATTATGATTTAGAATTTGAATTTGTGCACTACTCAAATTGCAAATTTTTTCATGTAAAACAGAGCGGTACTGTATTTAGGTTTCAAAGAGTTACACAATAATATTTGAGAAATTATTAAAATATAGTGTATTGTTGGCTCTAGTTTAAAGTGAAAAAATAGAAAGACCTATGAAACCTGTGTTTTATATGAGTTTTTGTAGTCCTTTATTTTTTTATTCAAAACCTTTGATTTGGCTCAAAGCTAATAAACATAAGTGATAAGGAAATATTAACCAACCATTTTGTCTATTACATCTAAAATTCATTCACAGGTTTTATAGACTTATCTAAAATATTCATTGAAGCCATATTTGTAATATTTACATTTGTTGTAACTTTTCTTGCTTTGAATTGTTGAAAATAATAATCCAACACGGCTTTAATTAATGTATTAGGTAATTACTAAATATTCGAGTCTTTGTGAAACTCTATTTTTAATTGTACAGTTTTTAAAGTCTTCTTCGGTGTAACCAAGATTATAAAATACGCTTCTGAAATCTCTAAAGTCGCGGCCAATTATGAGGCCTCCTTTTTTAATTTTAGGAATCCATTTGGATAGCATGTCTTGATGAATATCTAGCATTGCTTTACATTGTAGATCGTAATAGAGAAAATCAAATTCTGCGTCAGGAAAAGTGTCTGCAATTTCTTTGGCGTCGCCTTTTATCAAAGATGTTCTATTCTTAAATTTTTTAAGTTTACGCTTGCATTTTATTTCATTTTTATTGTTGTTCTTGTATGCTCCACCTTCAATAACTTCCCATAAATCAATACCTGTTAAATGTAATTGTTTGTTTGTCCTCAGCATGAAATACATGCTCCGTCCTGCTTTAGCTCCAAGTTCTACGCCTTTTTGTAAATTGTTTTCTTTTATGAAATAAGGCAAGTCAAAAATAAACCAGCCTTTAAATTTAATCCATGTAATTAAATTTCGCATTTATATATGTTGTTATTTTAAATAATTTGAAAACTTCTGAAAAGCTTTCGTTTAAGGATATTATGTTTTTTGTAGTTATTTTAGATTTGGATAACTAACACAAATTGCTAATTTAATACTAAACTACAACTTATTTGTCTACATTTTTACTTGTTTAAAGCAAAGCTTGAAAAGGATCGTTTTATAAAAGTAAAAACTAATTTTTTGTTTAGGACAAAGAGTTGTTTGCTTTGGAGCGTATTTATTATTTATGTTCTTTAAAGCTTTATGTTTTAAATACGAAAATATATGAGAGTTACCCTATTTTAATTTATGGCAAAAGGAGCACTTAGCTTAAAAGTTGGGATGGTGACTTTAAATTTTTTGGTAGTGGTAAAGTTAACCATACTGTAATGCCCTTGCATAGCGCCAAAAGGCGAGGTAAGTAAACAACCTGAAGTGTAGGTGTGAGATTCGCCAGGGTTAAGGACGGGTTTTTTGCCAATAACACCTTCTCCAGAAACGGTTTCAATGTTATTTAAAGCATCTAGAATTTCCCAGTGGCGTGCGTTTAACTGTACAGAATCTTTGCTTTGGTTTTCTATAGTTATGGTATATCCAAAGGCGTATTGTATTTTATAATTTTTATAAAACGAGCCTTCGAAGGTAGTTTCTACCGAAATTTTTATGCCTTTTGTAACTTGTTGAACCATTGGTGTGCAAAATATTAGCGCAAGCTAAAATAATAAATATTAAGTGGTTAACGTAAATTTTAACGTCTTTGATGGAAAAATTAGATGAAATGCATTTTTAGCCTACAATATTTATTGAATGTCTATTCTAACCCTATTGAGAAGCATTTTTTTGATGTTTTATGCGGCTTAGTTTGAAATATTTATTGATGAAACTTCATTAAACCCGATAATTCTGTCGTAACGTGTTCCTAAATCTCTATAGTAAACAAGAACTTTATAGTTGTTTTCGGTTTGCCAAAAGTTACCGCTTATTGCGCCTTCATTTAAAGTTTTGTCTTTATTAACAACTACATATTTGTAATTATAAAATCCTTGCTTTAATCTGAAATTGGTTTCGTAAAGTCCGTTTTTAGGATTAAATGTCATTTTGTTAAGATTGTTTAGATCGTAATTATTATAGTTGCCATAGACATAAATATGCTCTCCGTTGGTTAACTCAGGGTACTTTAACGAAAAATGAACTTGTACGTAATCTGCCTCAACACTAACATCGTCTCTATCTATGGCTACAATTTTAAATTGGCCATTAATATCTGGGTTATAGGTATATGGTAAGTTTTTTCTTGAAATATCGGTAAACAAATACGAGTGGTAGATATCCTCTAAAGAGATGGATTGAACACGCATGGTAGCTGCTCTAACGTCTTTGGTTTCAAAAAACAAATACTCATTTCCTCCAGGGAAAGCGGTTTCTTTTACATATCTGTAAATGAGTTTATTTCCTATCGTGTATTGTGGTTTTAAATTTGAAATAGCAGTGTTAAGATTTCTATTTTGAATAATTAATGTTTTTACAGTTTGCAGCGGATTGTTAATTTCAGGCCTAGTTGTAATTTCTATATCCACAGTTTGAGTGGTTTCTATGTTGCTCACATCTCGTGATCTTTTTATGGTTATTCCTGGTGTCGCTATGTCTTCGTAAATCATAAATTTTCTAGAGAATACTAAGTCGCCATCAGTGTTGTAAATCAGGATTTTATAATTGCCAGAGACTTTTAATGCTTTGGTTTGCTGATTTGGGATGGATAACTTATAATGCGAATACATTTGAAAGGTGTTGAATGAATTTGTATAGTCTTGAATTCTAAAATTGTCTACACCTAAAAGGAATTCTGGTTTTACGAGAATAGATTCTTTCCAATCATAATCATAATGTTCAATTTTATAATAAAAATCGGGTTCGTCTGAAACTAATACATCAAATTCTAAATAAAACGTTTCTCCTAATTTAATAATTGGGAGCTCTCCTAAATCGCTGCTATTGCTTTTAAACGTTATAGATTTTATATAATCTGGTGGATTTACTTCTTCAACTTGACCAAAAATAAATCCAGTAACTGCAAAACAAAACCATAATAGTGAAAATTTAAAAGACATTTTACTTTTTTTTTGTAAATATAAACAAATTCTATGCCTAAGTCGAATCTTTTATTTAGAATGAGTATAAATAATAAGCTAACTATATTTTCACTACTATTTAATCTATTTATTCGTATTTTTGCACCGATTTTTAGACAACTAATTTCAATAAAAATAAATATGTCAAACGACATTCGTATTAAAAAAGGTCTGGACATTAAACTTATTGGTGAAGCTGAAAAAACCGTTGAACAAGCGACTATCAGTAACTACTGTACCATAAGACCAGAAGATTTTCACGGCGTAATACCAAAACTTGTTGCAAAAGAAGGAACCTCAGTTAAGGCTGGAAGCACTTTATTTTATGACAAATCTCAAGAAGCGATTAAATTTTTGTCACCAGTTTCAGGGAAAATAGTTGAGGTGGTTAGAGGCCCAAAAAGACGCATTGATGCCATTAAAATTGAAGCTGATAAAACTCAAACTTTTGAAGATTTTGGAAAGTTTGATGTTGCTGCTTCAAAACCAGAAGATGTAAAAGCACATTTATTAGCTTCGGGATGTTGGCCATTTGTTAAACAACGTCCTTATGATGTGATTGCAAATCCTGAAAAGCCGCCAAAAGCGATATTTATTTCAGGATATGCTAGTGCACCATTAGCCGCCGATTTAGATTTTACCTTACAGGGAAAAGAAGCAGAATTACAAGCAGCCGTTTTAGCTTTAGGAAAGTTAACTGAAGGCGAGGTACATGTTTCTGTTGGTAAAAAATCAAATTCGCCATTATCTGGAGTGACTGGAGTAAATCTACATAAAGTTTCTGGACCACATCCATCAGGAAACGTTGGGACTCAAATAAATAAAATTAATCCAGTAAACAAAGGTGAAGTAGTTTGGACAGTTAGTCCTCAAGACTTAGTTGTTATTGGGGAATTACTTTTAACTGGAAAGTTTAATGCAGAGCGTATAGTTGCTTTAGTTGGGTCTTCTGTTGAAAAACCAAGGTATTTTAAAACACTTGCTGGTAGTGAAATAGCTACTATTGTTTTTGATAAAGGTGTTACAAAAGGTGATAAAAATCGTATCATTTCCGGTAATGTATTATCAGGAAAACAAATAGAACCAGACGGAAGTTTAGATTACTACAGCAATGTGGTTTCTGTTATTCCAGAAGGTGATGATTATGAATTTTTTGGTTGGACTAAGCCAGTCTTTAATAAAATATCGACTTCTAGAGCTTTAACGTTTTCATGGTTAACCCCTAAAAAAGCATTCGATTTAAATACCAATACAAACGGTGAACATCGTGCTTTTGTAACTACAGGTACTTATGAAGAAGTCTTTCCATTAGATATTTTTCCAATGCAAATCTTAAAAGCTTGTATGTATCAAGATTTAGACGAGATGGAAGCTTTAGGAATGTACGAAGTTGCACCCGAAGATTTTGCATTAACAGAATTTGTATGCGTGTCTAAGCAACCACATCAAAAAATAATTAGAGCAGGTTTAGACTTAATGCTAAAAGAGATAGGATAATGGGTTTAAAAGAAAAATTACATAGTTTTAAGGAGAAGAATAAAAGTAAAAAATGGATACCAGCATTTAATGCACTCCATACTTTTTTATATCTACCTAATGAAACCACTCACGGTGGAACACATATAAAAGTAGCCGATGATTTAAAACGTACCATGAATACTGTAATAATGGCGTTGGTGCCTTGTTTAATATTTGGTATGTACAATGCAGGTTATCAGCATTATTTAGCATTAGGCGAAATTGAATCTGCTAATGGGTTTTTAGGAGCTTCATTTTGGACTCTAGATAATCTAATTGTAGGTTTATGGCAAGTATTGCCGCTAGTTGTTGTGTCTTATGGTGTTGGACTAGCAGTAGAATTTATATTTGCTATAATAAAAGGTCATGAAGTTGAAGAAGGGTACTTAGTTACAGGAATGTTAGTACCACTTATTGTACCTGTTGATATTCCTTTATGGATGTTAGCTGTTGCAGTAATTTTTGGTGTTGTAATTGGTAAGGAAGTTTTTGGTGGTACAGGAATGAATATTTTAAATCCAGCATTAACGATTAGAGCTTTTTTATTCTTTGCATACCCTACATGGATGTCTGGAGATAAAGTTTGGGTACATGGTGCGGTTGAACGTGCTGGTACACCAGATGCTATTTCAGGTGAAACGATATTAGGGTCTTACGCTCAAAATAATTCTGTTGTTTACGATTATTGGGATATGTTTTGGGGATTAATTCCTGGTTCAGTTGGAGAAACTTCAAAATTCTTAATTATTATTGGTGCGCTATTTTTAATTTTTACCAAAATTGGAAGTTGGAGAATTATAGTGTCCACTTTAATAGGAGCTTTGGTAATGGGAATCATATTCAATGGTGTTGTTGATGCAGGTTGGATAGGAGAATCAAGCAAGTTTTATGGTTTAATGAATGTTCCTTTTTGGCAGCATCTTATTATTGGTAGTATCTTATTTGGAGCAGTTTATATGGCAACAGACCCTGTAACAGCTTCTCAAACAAATAAAGGAAAATGGATTTACGGATTCTTAATTGGATTTTTATCAATTATGATTCGTGTATTCAATCCAGCTTACCCCGAGGGAGTTTTCCTAGCAATACTTCTTATGAATGTATTTGCTCCAACTATTGATCATTACGTTATACAAGGTAATGTAAAGAAAAGAATGAAACGTTTAAAAGCTAAAGTTGCATAACGATGGAAAATAAAACTGATAAAAATTCATATACCATACTATTTGCTATAGCAATGGTAGTCGTTGTAGGTTCATTATTAGCCTTTACGGCATCGTCATTAAAACCTAGAATTACAGAAAACAAACGTATGGAAAAGCAGCAGAATATCCTGTATGCTATGGGCGTAAATGAAAACGAAGGTTCAAGTAGGGAGTTTATTTCTACGGATAAAGTAGCTGGCGAATTTTCAAAATATATCAAAACACAATTAGTTGTTGATGCAAATGGCAATTCAACAGAAGATGATGAAGCTTACTTAATAGATGTTAAGAAAGAACAAGCAAAAGCAAAAAACGGAGGCACAAGACGTTTACCGTTATTTGTTGGAGAGAAAGATGGTAAGACATTTTACATAGCTCCAATTAGAGGAAAGGGACTTTGGGATGCTATTTGGGCTTATGTAGCTTTAGATAAGGATATGGTAGTGCAAGGGACATTTTTTGATCATGCAGGAGAAACACCTGGTTTAGGTGCAAACATCAACCAACGTTTCTTTATGGATGATTTTACTGGAGAACATTTATTGAGTGATACAGGAGTTTTTAAAGGTATTGCTGTTACAAAAGGTAACAATGATCCTAAAAACTTAGATAAAGTTGATCATGAAGTGGATGCTATTGCAGGTTCAACCATTACTGGAGACGGAGTCTCAGCAATGCTTAAAGCCGATTTAAAATTGTATTTACCTTACTTTAAAAACTTAAAATAATATGGGACTACTTTCAAAAAAAGATGCTAAGTTAATAACAGACCCGTTAACAGACAACAACCCAATTACAATTCAAGTTTTAGGTATTTGTTCCGCTTTAGCAATTACAGCAGAACTTAAAGCGTCGCTAGTAATGGGCGTTGCAGTATTGTTTGTACTAGGAATTGGTAATGTTGTAATCTCTTTAATGAGAAATATCATTCCTTCAAAAATTAGAATTATTGTACAACTCATTGTAGTTGCTGCTTTGGTAATTATAGTAGATCAAGTATTAAAAGCTTATCAATATGAATTAAGTAAAACATTAGCAGTATTTGTAGGTTTAATTATTACAAATTGTATCATTATGGGGCGTTTTGAAGCTTTCGCTTTAGCTAACGGTCCTTGGAAATCTTTTCTTGATGGTATTGGTAATGCTTTAGGATATGCCGTTATTCTTTTAATAGTTGGTTTTTTTAGAGAACTTTTAGGTTCGGGAACTTTATTTGGTATTCCTGTACTAGGAGATGCTATCGAGAAAACTGGTGTATACGCTATAGGTTACGAAAATAATGGATTTATGTTAATGCCTCCAATGGCATTAATAGTTGTAGGTTTAATTATTTGGGTACAACGTAGTAGAAATAAAGCACTAATCGAAGATTAATTAGTAAACAGTATTTAGTCTTCGGTAAGCAATTGCTTACTTAAGATAAAACTAAAAAAATATAAAACAATGGAGCACATCGAATTATTTTTCAAGTCAATTTTTATTGATAATATGGTGTTTTCGGTATTCTTAGGTATGTGTTCATACTTAGCCGTTTCAAAAAAAGTAGCAACAGCAGTTGGTCTTGGTGCAGCAGTAATATTTGTATTGGCAATTACAGTACCTTTAAACTGGTTGTTAGATCAGTATTTATTACAACCAGGAGCACTGTCTTGGTTAGGAGCCGAATATGCAGATTACGATTTAAGTTTTCTTTCTTTTATCATGTTTATTGCAACTATTGCAACCATGGTTCAATTAGTTGAAATAGTGGTTGAGAAATTTTCACCATCACTTTACAACTCACTTGGTATTTTCTTACCTCTTATTGCTGTAAACTGTGCTATTTTAGGAGGATCTTTATTTATGCAATCTCGTGAAATTGAAACTTTAGGTTTAGCTTTTAACTACGGAGTTTCTTCAGGAATAGGATGGTTTTTAGCCATTTTAGCTATTGCTGCTATTCGTGAAAAAATAAGATACAGTAATGTGCCGGCACCTTTAAGAGGTTTAGGTATTACGTTTATCATTACAGGATTAATGGGCATTGGTTTTTTAAGCTTTGGTGGTATGTTAACAGGTGGTGACGAAGAAGCTGAACCAACTACAGAAACAGCTATTGATGTTGAAGATTTAAAAACTGAAGAAGCTAAAGATTTAGCTAATAACACTAAAATAATTGAGTAGTATGATTTTAGCAGCAGGAACAACAGGAACAGTTATAGCAACAGTTGCAGCGTTTTTATTAATTACGCTGATACTTGTTAGCTTATTACTTTTTGTAAAACAAAAATTATCACCATCTGGTCCAGTAAAAATTACCATAAATGGTGAACGTGAAATAGAGGTAGCTTCAGGTGGTAGTTTATTATCTACTTTAGGTGCTCAAAAAATATTCTTGCCATCGGCATGTGGTGGTGGAGGAACATGTATTCAATGTGAATGTCATGTATTATCTGGTGGAGGTGAAGCTTTGCCAACTGAAACTCCACACTTTTCAAGAAAAGAATTACAACACGGAGCGCGTTTATCATGTCAAGTTAAAGTAAAGCAAGACATGGATATTACCATCCCAGAAGAAGTGTTTGGTATTAAAAAATGGGAAGCTACAGTTGTTCGTAATTATAACGTGGCATCATTTATTAAGGAGTTTGTTGTTGAAATACCAGAAGATATGGGTTACAAAGCTGGTGGATATATTCAAATTGAAATTCCACCATGTGAAGTTAAATATTCAGATATGGATATTACAGCGCATCCAGAAGAACATGATACCCCAGATAAATTTCAAACAGAATGGGATAAATTTGGTTTATGGCCTTTAGTGATGAAGAATCCAGAAACTATAGAGCGCGCTTATTCTATGGCCTCTTATCCTGCTGAAGGACGAGAGATTATGTTAAATGTTCGTGTGGCTTGTCCACCATGGGATCGCGCTAAAAACGGTTGGATGGATGTTAATCCTGGTATTGCATCGTCTTATATCTTTAATCAAAAACCAGGAGATAAAGTAACGATTTCAGGACCTTACGGTGAATTCTTTATAAATGAATCTGAATCTGAAATGTTGTATGTTGGTGGTGGTGCTGGTATGGCTCCAATGCGTTCACATTTATATCACTTATTTAGAACTTTAAAAACGGGTAGAAAAGTTACTTATTGGTATGGAGGACGTTCTAAACGTGAGTTATTCTACTTAGATCATTTTTATAAATTAGAAAAAGATTTCCCTAATTTTAAGTTCTACTTAGCATTATCTGAACCAATGGAAGAAGATAATTGGAAAGTAAAAGAAGATATTGATGCTCCTGGAGATGGATTTGTTGGTTTTATTCACAACTGTGTTATAGATAATTATTTAAGCAAGCACGAATCACCTGAAGATATAGAATTATATTTCTGTGGACCACCATTAATGAATCAAGCGGTTCAAAAAATGGGTGAAGATTTTGGGATTCCAGATGAGCACATCAGATTTGATGACTTTGGAGGATAGTCAATGTTCATTATTAATTAAGTCATCATGCTGAATTCTATTCAGTATATTACTATAAAAAAACAAAGCCCAACATGTAATAATGTTGGGCTTTGTTTTAAAACACTTTTTAGATTGTGTTAATAAGTTTCTAATTTATGTCGTGGTTTATTATCTTCAAATTCAAATAACCTTTTGTAATCCATAACGTTAGAAATACCATCCAATTCACATAAATATGATATAACTTCTGAAAGGCCATTAAATAAAATAGCTTTATCTGTTGGGTTTTTTGGTTTTTCATTTTTGTAATGCAGTGGTAATTGATAACCACAAGCGTTTAGAAAAAGATGTTCAATCTTCAATAATTCTAACGGCGTATAACCATTAAATTTTCGTCCTAAACCTTGATGTACTTTTCCAAGATAATTTAATTCCAAATCACCATGAGAATCTGATAAATGTTTCCAACTATCTTTTCGGTCTAAAATATTACCAACAGCGCATTGTTTACAGCATTCTGGGTTAAGTGTATTATTGTGAAAAGCGGTATAGAGCTTTTTTAAGGCTGATTCTAAACGAGGAGTTGTTTTCATAAGACAAAAATTTTATCTCAAATTACTAAAAAAATTTTTTTAAACTAAGAAATTAATCTTAAATTTTTATAATACGTTGCTTGTAATTCCATAAAAATGTATGTTCTAAAGCCAGTTTCTATTCATGAATTGACGAATTCTAACTTGTAAGATTCAAATAATTTCATTTTTTTCAAAAAATCATGCTCACATTTTTGAAGTTTTTTGATGTTATAGTATATATAAACATAAAAGCTATTAATTATGAAACGAATTTTATTATTTACAATGTGTTTTACATTCACATTTGCAACTCTCAATGCTCAAGAAGAGATTGATTATAACCAAGTTGTGTTTACTGGACAAGCGGGAGATTTTGGTGGGGATCCAAGTGCTTGGGAAGATCCTGAAAACTGGCGAAGAGGAGGAGATCCATCATTGCCAGGAATTCCTGAAGAAGGTGATGATATATTAATTGAGGGGTTTTACGTTTATTTTAATGGTCTTGGAGGAGTTCCTCCGCAAGACTATGGAAGTTTAGAGTTGAGATTTGGAGCTCAATTAACTACTCAAGGAGACTTCTATCTTTATGGAGATTTTACTGTAGATTCATCAAGTACTTTTGAAGTTATTGTTCAAGATTATGATTTATTTAATAAAGTAACTTGCGAAGGGAATTTTTATTTTACAGGTAATGTGCAGCTGTCTTTCTCAGGTTATGCACCTCAAATTGGAGATGCTTTTCAAGTAATTGAAGGCTACCAAGGCGCTTGTCCTTCTCCTGCATCTTTCCTGAATTCTAGTTTTGACTTTGATACTATATTAACCGCTCAATGCGAAGCTGACGGTTTATACTATGAAGTATTGGATATCAATTACTCTTCATCCATTGCATGGGATGGTGAGGGTAATGATGGTATGTGGGATAATCCAGCTAACTGGGATCCTAATGGTATTCCATCTGCAGATTCAAGAGTTGTTATTAACATGCCTGGAGGAGATTTTGTTTCTACCAACGGTGCAGGCGTAACTGCTGTTGCAAATATTATTTTAGGAGTCGATAGTACTTTAGAAATAAATGGTGATTTACTAATTGATAAATATATTTATGTAAAGAAAGGCGCAACATTATCATGGAGAAATGGAAAAATATATAGTAACGATACTAACGATCAATCTGGAATATCAAGTTATGGGTATATAAATCTTGATGGACCCGGAACTAAAACATTGGATACAGATATGTATTTATGGACATTTTTTGAAGACATCAATCATAATCAAGGTGATTTAAACATAAATAATGGCATAGTTAGAGTATTTAATTTTAATAGTTATAATATTAACGGCGATAATATTACTATTGGATATAATAGTGGTGACCTTCACGAGATGACAATTAGCGTTATTAGTGGGCTTAAAAAAACAATAGGAAGTGGTACATCTTCTATTAACCTGACAACATTTATAAATTATGGAGATGTCATTAGTGAATCAGGAACCTTAGCATTTAATGAAGATTTAACTACGGGAGCATTTTTAGATTGGATTGGGACTTACAGGGGTAGTGGAAGTATTCAGTTTCCTAGTAATTTTGTTTTAGATGGTGTAATTGCTCCGGGTAGTTCTCCTGGTATTTTAACTGTTGTGGGAGATTTTGTAGCATCTGCTTCTGCTACTTTTGATATCGAGATTGATGGTCCAAATTTAGGAACTCAATACGACCACGTTTTGGTTACAGAAAATGCCACCCTAGAAGGTGAGATTAATGTTACTTTGGGTTACCTGCCAGCAAACGACGCTAGTTTTGAAATTATAACATCTACTGAAATTTTTACTTGTGATCTTCCTTCACAAGTCACTGCAATTTATAATGGTACACCTTATACATTTGATGTTGTTTGCGCCGGTAATTCGGTGTTTTTAAACGGACCAGGTTTTGCGCTTTCTAACACTGATAAAATTTTGGATGACATGGCCATTTTTCCAAACCCAGTAAAAAATATTTTAAATGTAAAATCTAGTTTAATAACACAAGGGCATTGGCAAATATTAAATCCATTAGGACAAGTTGTTAAAGCATCTGAATTTAAAGGTGATGAATTAAAGATTATGGTTAATGAAATACCAACAGGTCTTTATTTTTTAAAGTTAAAAGATGATAATTTAAATGCTACAACAACCAAAAGAATAGTTATTTCAAATTAGAATTTAGTTAATTAAAAGGGGAGAGCTGCTAGAAATAGTAGCTCTTTTTTTAATTTCGGCGCGTTTTAACAATAAATACTGTTGCAAGTATAACTACTATAGCACTTAATAAATACCATAGAAAGTTTGATGGTGTTTTTAAATCAATTGATGTAGTGTCTCCTATAAGTACTAAACCAGCCCAATAGTGAGGTGCAATTGTTCTACCTTCTGCATTAGATAGATATTTTAGTTTAGCTTGTTTTAATGCTTCGTTTTTTGGGAGCCCTTTTTTTATATTATCATAAAATAGTTTGATTATTTTAGAACTTGACTGTTCATCAATTTTTCAAAGACTCGTTAAAATGCTCTCACTTCCAGCATAATTAAAAGCGTGTGCTAAAGAGATCATACCTTCTCCTGATTGGTAAGTAGGTTTTCCAGTTTCGCAGGCAGTTAATATAGCTAAATTAGAATTTAAACTCTGGTTGTAAATTTCATAAGTGTATAATGAATTGTCTTCATCTGAGTTATTTTTAGCAAAAATTAAACGCGATAATTCTGGTGTGATGTTGTTAGATTCTGCGTGTGTTCCAATATGTATAATTTTATGCTCATTAGCTTCATTTGTAAATATTTGTTTGGAAGCTTTTTCATTTATAAAGAAAGAACCGTTAAACAACCTAGAGTATTCCTTTGCTAAATCTACACTAAACGGTTGTGGAAGTAGACTTAGGTAGGTCTTATCAATGGAAAGAGAATCTTTTATTGCAACACTGTAATCCTGTTTCATTTTATCGTTAAACTCTGGTGCAAAGGCTATGAAGTCTTTTTGATAATTTATGATTTTCTCCGATTTATCTAATAATAGTAAACTGTAATTGTATGAAATAGTATGTTTTGAGAGTAGACTATTAGTCGCTAAGGTTGTAAATGAATTTATTTTTGAAGGCGTTAAACTTTCAAAACTTAAATTAAATAATACGCCATCAGGTATAATAATGACCTGATCTGTATTGACTGCTTTTTCAAAAGGTTGCCATAATACTTGGTATAGCTCGTGCAATCTATTGCTTGTAGATTTTAAGTCCGATTGATTTTCTAATAGTTGAGAAATAGTTTCTTTAATATGGCCGCTATTTAATTTAAACAGTTGCTTTTTATTTTTGTTTATTAGGGTAGCATAAAGTATATCATCAATAAATACATAACGAATTAGTGTGGTGTTTTTAGGTGTTTTTTTATGAATACTATCCAAAGGAACTTCAATAGTTGCATATCTCATTTTATAATACTTTGGATATATTTGTTTTATAGAATCTATAAAAAAATTCCAATTAGAACTCGCTTGAGAGAATGATTTTAAGCCATCGGTTATATTATTTATAGAAGCATTAAGATTGTTTTTTAAAGTATTCTCTCTTTTTAAAATAGTTTTTGGAATGCCTGAAAAACCAATACTATTTTTTAAATTAAAACGTGAACGAATACGATTATAAATGCTCGATTCATGAATGCTTAATAATTTATTTAAGTACAATTCATTATTTGTTTTGTGATATAAATCTAAAAGTAATTGCTTTGAGAAACTAAATAATTCGCTGTTTTCAGTTATTAGTAAGTTTAAATCTTCGTAGGAATTTACAATAGCTTTACGTTGCTCTAGTATATCAAGACTTGTTTTTGTTTGGTCTAGTAAATTAACTAAAAATGCTTCAGATTTATCGGTATGTAATTCATATTTAGACTTTGCGTTAATTAATAATACTTTAGGTTTTCTGTATTGAATTTGTATAGAATCTTTAAAATTTTCTGTTTTTTTACCTATATTATCTGAAAAACGAATAGCTTCTTTACTATATAGTATAGCCTGTTCATAATCCTTTAATTTGTAGTGTACTTCGCTTAAATTAACAACATGATGGAACTCTTGAATGGTAGATTTAAAGTCACTACTTTTTATGAAATCATAAGATTCTTCTGCTAAAGAAACGGCTTTTGGTGCAATATTATGTGATGCATAAAATTGCGACATATTTATAATAACATCTAACAAATCTCTATCGTAGTTATTATTTCCTAAAGATTTTTTAAATAGGGAGTAAGCTTTATCATAATTAATACTAGCACTTTCAATTTGTCCTAATTCATTACTAATAATTGCTTTTGTAGATAAAGCACTTGCATGCCAATAAAGTTGTGTGTTTTTACTATTATTAATTCTTTCTAGAGCATGATCTATAAGTTTTTTAGCAGCTTTAAAATCTCTAAGACCAATTTTTGCTTGTGCACAAATAATAGGTGATATGGTTAAGTTAATATCTTCTGGAGCTAAATTTTGAATTTTTTTGTTGTAAGCGTAAGTAACTAGTTTATCTGCTCTTTCGAATTCTCCAACAGAGTGATAAAAGACTCCCAGATTATCTATAGCAGCTAGTTGATGTTTTAGCGCTCTTAGTTTTCTAGATTCATCTTTTGAATGATCTAAGTATTTTTGAAAACCCTCGATAACTTCTTTCGAAGATTCAATAGCTAAGTCTATTTTTCCTAAACTTTGATTTAGTACAGCAATATTAAGATTAACTAAAGCTTTTCTATAATATTTATTAATAGGAGTTTGCTCAGTACTGTCTAATATTTTTAAAGCTTTGTTGAAGTAGAATACACTACTGTCTAAATGTGAGGTATGCCACATCATGCCACCTAATGCATTGTAAGTTTGGTGTAAAGATTCATAATCTTCTTCATTTGCACCTTCCATGATTGTTGTGGCTTTTAAATAATTTTTTTTTGCAGAAGCATAATTACCAAGGTTTGCAGACAAATAGCCCAGGTTATGATAGATAGTATTAAAACCAGCTTTTTTAGAGTCTTTAATTGTTTTAGCAACTTCAAGAGCTTTTTCTACAATTTCGTGAGATTTTTTAGTATAACCTGCATCATCATAAATCCAAGATAGTTCTAATAATGCTTCTTTATTTACAAAAGGGTCTTTGTAGAGCTCTAATTCTTTACTAAAAGCTTCTGCTTTTTTTATTGCCAAATCATGATTGTTATTGGCTAGTTTTAAACTGCCTACCAGGAAGATATATTTTATTAAGCTATCTGTGTTTTTTTGATTACGGTAAAAATCTAAATGTGTTTTTAATTCTTTTTTAGCTTTTTTTAAAGAGTCATTTTTTACTAAATTTTGAATATAAGAAATACTAGAAATAGAATCATTCTGCGCTTGAAATTCAAATCCAAAAAACAACACAAAGATTAAAATTGTTTTTTTTATAAATGATGAATTCTTAATCATTCAATTAAAGATTTATTTTGTCAGTTTAGAAATAAGAGCTTTACTAGTCTCAGTATTACTAATATCTAGATTTTTTTTAGCAAGTTCTGTATTACCTTCCTTCAAATAGGCTAAGCCTAAGTATAAATAAGCATCATCTAAAAAGGTGAAATTGTCTTCTGCTTCAATAGAGCGTTCTAAATAAGGGATTGCATCACTTACATTTTTATTGGCTAAATGAGCCACACCTAAAAAATAATTTAGGGTATCATTATTAGGTTTTTTTTCTTGTAGCACTTTCCATTTATCAATAGCCATTTGATAGTCGCCATGCTTGTAATTCACCATAGCATCATAAAAGTCAAAATTATCTGTACGACTCATGGTTGTTGGTAATCCTGGGTCTAGTTTAAAATATTCCGTATAAAGTTTCTCGTTTTTGGGTATACTAAAAAACCAGATACTGCCAAAAGCAATAATAATAGCTGCCGCTACTGCTATTTTATTCCAATTTAAATATCTAACTTTTATGTCAGTAGATTTTGAAACTATTGTTTTAGGAATATCTGTATGAAATTCATTTAACTGTTCTTTTAAGGATTGTGCTTCAATACCTATAAGCATCGTTTTTATATCTTCAACTTTAAGTTTAAAATCATCATCAAGTTCAAGAAGTTGATTGAAATCTTTCAATTCTTGAGAGGTCATAGAACCATTTATATAACGTTCTATAATTTCTAATAATTCTTCTGATATGTCACTATTATCTTTCAATCTTTAATCATTTTGAGGCTAAAACCATAGCGCGTAATTTTTTCATACATCTGTACTTTTTATTGCGGGCTGTAGATTCTTCTATGTTTAATTCTGATGCAATGTCTTTTAAAGATTTTTTATCAAAATAAAAGGTGCTTAATAATTGTTTGCATGGTTGTCCTAAATGTTTAAAAACATCCATTACTTTTTTTAATTTATTGTTGGTTAAATTTTCGTCTTCATTTTGCTCTTCATTTTTAAAGAACATTAAGGATTCATAATTTAATGTTTTGGTTTTTTTGAAGTTGTTAGATCTTAATACATCAAGCCATTTGTTTTTTGCTATTTTATACAAATATCCTTGTAAAGCGGTATTGTTTTTTGGCGTGAATTTATCATTTTTTATATGTCTCCAAACCGTAATAAACGCCTCTTGATAGATATCTTTTGCATGCTCTACAGAACCACTATTTTTAAGAACTAAAACTTCTATTTTTTTATAATTTGTTGTGTAAAAATGTTTTAAAACATCTGATTCGTTAGATTTTATAGCATAAACGAGTTCTGACTGACTTAATAAATGTAATTGCTTCCCCATAAATTAATAGCTAAAGGGAAGATACAATTATTTCATTTTTTTACAAATACTACGCTATCAAATGGTTTATTAATCGTTTATTGGTTTTTTATTATTTTTAGAAAAGGTTAAATTTCATTTTGATGAAAACAATAGAATCTTTTTAACTTACCTCAAATATTTTTGGTTTTAATAGATATTGGTTAATTGAATATTTCGTTTTAGTTAAAAATGCAATACCTGTTATGACTTCATAAAATACACTTAACTGAGCAATGCCAGCAGAATTATTTATATGCGCATTTGAAACGTTTGTGTTTGCATAATAAATACTAGGACTACGCTCAATCAATTTACTTGCAACTGAGCAACACTGTTATTTTTGGGTAAATTACTTTCAAATTTCTATGGATAATTGCATCTTTCTCTTCTAATACTTCAAAAAAAGTAGCTATTAAAAACTTTTGTTTCAAGACAACTACTTATAAAATAGTATCCGATATTTATTCAAATGCGACAAATTCCATGTTTTCTTTTTGTTTTATGCATTAAAAAACAAAATTGTTAGTAAGGAATAATTATGAGATTTAAGTTTCATCATTAAACGGTTTTTACAGGTTATGTGATTATTATACCATCTCATCGAAACATTTTTAAAATGTCATCATCAATTCTACTTTTATAGTATTTTTGCAACATGGGTAAACCTTTAACACAACAAGAATTACATAACCTAGCAATGAATCATGTCGGTAAAGATTTGGAGCAACGAGGGTTCGAATTTATTGCAGTAAATAGTAAGCTTAAAAAGCATCCGCAGTTTGTGTGTATAGATAAAAACAAACAATATTTTTTTGTTATTGTACGCGCTGTTATTTTACCAGAAAATCCAAATAATTATGATGTGGTGTGGATGGAATCCTTTAAAAAACATGCTAGAGAAAAAGATGCAAAGGTTTTATACGCAGGCGTTGGGATTGGTAGTACAGAAGGAGAAAAGCAACCTATTTATTTAAATAAAGATTATTTATTAGAATATAATGGTATTCAAGTTTTAGAGACAAATTTGAATTAAATTTTTAAATTATTTATGCGAAATTTATTAGTTATATATATAATTTGTGTTTTTTTTTCTTGTAAAGAAGAACAAAAAAACACAAAACTTACTGGAACTGCTTTTGGTACCAGTTATTCTATTATTTACGATTCTGATGTTAATTACGAAACTCAGTTTGATAGTTTATTTTATGTGATTAATAAATCCATGTCCACCTATCAAATAAATTCTGATATTTCAAAATTGAATAGAAATGAATCTTTTGAAATTGATGAACATTTTATAAAAGTTTATGATGCATCTAAAGAAGTTTTCGGAAAAACAGAAGGTGCTTTTGATCCATCAATTGGAAATGTAGTTAATGCATGGAAATTTGGTGCAGAAAACACTATTGAGGTTATTGATAGTTTAAAAATTGATAGTCTAATGCAATATGTTGGTTATGATAAAACCTATAGACTTAATAACACTATAATAAAATCTAACCCTAATGTTTATATAGAGTTTAATGCTATAGCTAAAGGTTATGGTGTAGATGTCGTTGGAGAATTTCTTGAATCTCAAAATATAAATAATTATTTAGTTGAAATTGGAGGAGAAATACGAGTAAAGGGTATCAATTTTGAAAAACAAAGCCAATGGAAAGTAGGTTTAGAGGAACCAAACTTTGACGGCGGACAATCAATTTTAAAGGCTATTGTTTTGAATGATGAAGCTATGGCAACTTCAGGCACTTATAGAAAATTTAAAATTGACGAAAACGGAAATAGATATGCGCATATCATTGATACAGAAACAGGATATCCAAGTAAAACCAATTTGTTAAGTATATCAGTAATTGCTGAAGATTGTATGACTGCCGATGCATATGCTACAGCTTTCAAAGCTATGGGTATTGAGAAAGTTAAAAAATTTTTGGAGTTGCACCCAGAACTAAAGGTTTTTTTGATTTTTGAAAATCAAGATAAAGAAATCCAAACCTTAGCATTAAATGGATTTCCAGAATAACTTATTACTTAATAAAGAGTTATTATAGTTTTTTTATAAATAATTAATTAGTAGTAACCCCCAGCCACTAGCCAAAAGTAAACCGCCAATGGGTGTTATTGGTCCTAAGAAACTTAGTTTTTTTCCTTTCGAATCTGATAAAACTAACCCGTAAATACTAAAAGAGAATAATAGTATTCCAAGAGTAAAACACCAGTAAATAGATTGCTTTACTTCATTGGGATTTAAACCTAATACCAATAAAACAATGGCATGATACATTTGATACTTTACAGCTACTTCAAAACTTTTTAATTGCTCGTTATTTAAGGTTTTTTTTAAAGCATGTGCTCCAAAAGCTCCAAAAACAACAGATAGCATTCCAAATAATACTCCAGTTGTTAACAAAATTTGATTTGCCATAAGATATATTCTTTTATTTGTTTTAGTTTATGATAATTTAGACTAAAATCTAATTAATTGAAGCTTATTCCAACCTCACAAGTTTTTCCTTTAATTATATAAGTATTTGTGTCACTTTCAGATTTATAGACTTTTAAATTATCGATGTGTTCTTGATATTTATATGCCTGATCATAAACTGGTTTTCTTAAAAAAAATGAGTTTTCAGAATTAATATCAATAACATTACTATCGTGTTTATGTGCATTGCAATCAAACTCTACATATACTGATGGTACATATTTTCTGTCAATTTTTTTTATTTTATCAACGGTGTCATGAAACCAGTAATTTACTTTTTTTAAAATAAGGAAATGTATAAGTTTATTTTTTGAATCAAGATAAAACGCATATAGTTGCAACAAAAGACTCTTTTTATGTGATATATATACAGTTTCAAAATCATAAATTAAATTCACCCAATTTCGTTTATAATTATAATCGCCGTAGCCTATATCAAATAGTGCGATGTTATTATGTATACACCACTCAATTAGTTTATAGTTTAAGATATTTCCTAAGCTAAACTTTCCATAATCTATATCGTAGGAACAGGTGTAACTAAACATTAAATTGTCGTTATGAAAATTTAATGATATATCTACTGGTAAATCATTATTATAAATCACAAAAAGTGATGCTGTTTTATTATTGATTCCCTTATAAGCTAAGTCAGTATAATAATCCCAATGTTTTAGAATAGTATTTCTTCCACTTCTTTGTTTGAATCTATTTTCTATGAAAGTATAAAGCTTATTCATTAACAAAATACATTCTGGTTTGCTAATACTGCCATAAAACATTTTATATTTAACATTAAAACATGTTTCTAGTCTTCTAACTGATCGCGTAACATCTTTTCTAAAACTAGACCTACATTCCGATTTTAAAAAATCTTCAATTCCTTCGAATTTTTTTGATAAGTCTACTGCAAGTCCTGGTTTATGAATTGATTTTTTTACATATAAATCATCGTTTAAATCTAATTTTAAGTAATTAGGAAATAATTTTAAAACAACAATTTTTGAAGTAGAAGAATTTTTTTCAGTTCCTCTTTCATGTTGTAAAGGCTTATTTTTAAACAAAATATTTTTGCAAATTGCTGGAAAATACTGATTTTCAAAAAAGCTAAAATAAAAAATAGTGTCATTGATAAAATACCGCATAATATTCATGGATTTTTAAAAATTGACTTTAGTATCAATACTATTAATTTTATAAAAGAGAGGTTTGTCTATGAGGCACAATGTATAAAAATAATTATTTTAATGTTGAATGATGTGCTTATTTTAATTAGAAAATACAAATATTTTATGCTGATTAATGGTCGTCGAGCTAAGTAGTGTTAAATTATTTATAAACTACAGGAATTATTTCTCCTTTAGCTAAACAATATTTAGTTATTTCTTCTTCTGAAAATTTTGAAGTGTAATCAACTTCTTGCACTTTAAAACCGATATTTCGAAGTTTATCAAAATAATCAAGCCCATAAACTCGAACATGGTCATATTGACCAAATATTTTTGCACGCTCTTTTTTGTCTGTTATGTTATCATCTTCAAAAGTTAGGTCTCTATTTAAATCTTGAGGTATTTGAAAAATCCCCATACCATCAACTTTTAAGACGCGAAATAATTCTTGCATCGCTTTAGTATCATCTGGAATATGCTCTAAAACATGATTGCATAAAATTATATCAAATTCATTCTCATCAAAAGGCAGGTTACAAATATCAGCTTTCACATCTGCCAAAGGTGAATTTAAATCTGTGGTAACATAATCTAAATTGCTCATTTTTTTAAAACGTTTATAAAATGCTTGCTCAGGTGCAAAGTGTAATACTTTTAATTCTGCTGAAAAGAAATTCGTTTCATTTTTAAGGTACAACCACAGTAATCTGTGACGCTCTAAACTTAATGTTGAAGGCGATAACACATTATTACGTTGGTTACCATATCCATAAGGTAAAAAGGTTTTAAAACGCTTGCCATCAATAGGGTCAGTATATTTATTGCCTTTTAAAAAAAATGCTAAAATAGGTCTAATAACATAGCTTAACCTTATTAATAAAGGACGAGGAATTACATTGAGAATGAGTTTAAAAAGGCGTTTCATTCTTAAAGCACTAAAGCTTTTTGTCTGAATTCATCTTCTTCAGTAGAGGTAATTCCCAATGCCTCATAAATATAAGCAAAGGTTGAAAGTAATTCGGGTTTGCCGTTGACTAATGCTACATCATGCTCGAAATGAGCAGAAGGCTTATTATCTTGAGTAGTAATAGTCCAGCCATCTCTATGTTGTTTTATACGATGTGTACCCATATTTATCATAGGTTCAATGGCAACTACCATACCTTCAATAAATTTTTTGCCTCTACCTCGCTTACCGTAATTTGGCATTTCTGGGTCTTCATGCATTTTAGATCCTAAACCATGTCCAACCAATTCTCTAACTACACCATATCCGTGGTCTTCACAATACTTTTGAATAGCGTAACCCACATCGCCCACACGATTATTTGCTTTAAATTCTCTGATGCCAACATACAATGATTCTTTAGTTACTTGAAGTAATTTCTCGGTTTCAGGGTCAATTTCTCCAACAGCAAATGTATACGCATGATCTCCATAAAAACCGTTTTTAAGTGCGCCACAATCAATAGAAATAATATCACCTTCAACTAGAGGGTTCCCATTTGGAATGCCATGAACAACCTGAGAATTAGGACTCATACAAAGTGTGTTTGGGAAATCATATAATCCTAAAAACCCTGGAATAGCTCCATGGTCTCTAATACACGTTTCAGCTATCTTATCTAATTCAAGTGAGGTAACCCCTGGTTTTATAGCTTTCGCTAATTCACCTAAAGTTTTAGATACGATTAAAGCACTTTCGCGCATTAATTCAATTTCTTCTTTGGTTTTAATAATAATCATAAAAATAATATAGAAGTGTAAATTAAAAAGGTATGTTATTTAAATAGTCCGAAAAAACCTTTTTTCTTTTCAGGAATTGGAGGTGTAGAGTTTGTTAACATTTGATAAACTTCTCCCCAACCAGGGAAACCGCCTATGTTTCTATCATCAATAAACAAATCAGCATTAATTTTTCTGCTAATATCATGGGTGTATTCTTCTTCAGTAAAACTTTTATTTACAGCATAAAAACGAATGCCATGATCTTCACAAAAGGTAACGGCTTCATTTAGTTTATCGCCACATCTATAAGTCCACAAAATAAGACGATGCCCATCCTCCTGCAACTTCTTTAAAGTCTCAAAAGCAAACAAAACAGGCTTGCCAATTTTTGGGTAGGCATCTTCAACTATAGTGCCATCAAAATCAACAGCAATTATAAGTGTATTACTAAAATTCATTCAATTCAGGGCTTTAATAACGGTGTAAAGTTACACTTTTTCTTCTTAATTGCTTAAATTAGTGGGTGTTGAGTCATAGCAGCAGGTTGTTCAACATTCATCAGCTTCAATATAGTTGGTGCCATATCTCCTAAAACACCATCTTTAATTTCAGTAAGTTCATTATCAATTAAAATAACAGGAACAGGATTTGTTGTGTGTGCCGTATTAGGAGAGCCATCAGGGTTTATCATCGTTTCACAGTTTCCATGGTCTGCTATAAGAAGTGTTGTGTAGCCATTATTTAAACCAGTTGTTACAACGTCTTTTACACAAGCATCAACAGCTTCACAGGCTTTTATTGCTGCTTCCATAACGCCGGTATGGCCTACCATATCGCCATTGGCAAAATTTAAGCAAACAAAATCAACATCACCTTTTTCAAGCTCAGGAATAAGTGCATCTCGTAATTCATAGGCACTCATTTCTGGTTGTAAATCGTAAGTAGCAACTTTTGGCGAGTTTTTAAGGATACGAGATTCTCCTTTAAATGGTGCTTCTTGTCCGCCTGAAAAGAAAAATGTAACATGCGGGTATTTTTCAGTTTCAGCAATTCTAATTTGTTTTTTTCCAGCCTTAGCTAAGACTTCGCCTAATGTTTCAGTAATATTGTCTTTGTTAAAAATGACTTTTACACCTTTAAAAGCATCACTATAATTTGTTATAGTAACATAATATAAGTCGATTTTTTTAGTATTGTATTCTGGAAAATCTTTTTGACTTAACATTTCCGTTAATTCACGACCTCTATCTGTTCTGAAATTGAAAAAGATAACAACATCATCTTTTTCAACTTTTGCAACAGGATCATTATTCTTATCTGTAATGATTAAAGGTTTAATAAATTCATCTGTAATATCGTTATCATAATTAGTTTGAATTGCCGATGTTAGATTAGTTGTTTTAGTGCCAGCTCCATTTACAATAGCATCATAGGCTAGTTGTACGCGTTCCCAACGATTATCTCTATCCATGGCATAGTAGCGTCCCGTTACGGTTGCTATTTTTGTGTTTGTTCCTTTAATATGATGCTCTAAATCCTCAATATAGCTTTTTCCTGATTTAGGATCTACATCTCTTCCATCTGTAAAAGCATGAACAAAAGAATTGACACCAGCCTTGTTTGCGGCATCAATAAAACCTTTTAAGTGACTTGTGTGTGAATGAACCCCTCCGTTACTTAATAATCCTAGAAAATGAACATTTTTGTTGTTGTCTGAAGCATATTTTAAAGCATCAACTAATACCTTCTCATCTTTTAATGTGTCTTTTTCAATAGCTAAATTAATTTTTGCTAAATCTTGATACACAATTCTACCAGCACCTAAATTCATGTGGCCTACTTCACTATTTCCCATTTGTCCTTCAGGTAGCCCAACATGTAAACCATCTGTACGAAGCGTAGCATAAGGATATTTTTTATATAAAGAATCTATAAATGGTGTATTGGCGTGATCGATAGCTGAAACTTTTGGGTCTGGAGAGTTTCCCCAACCATCAAGAATCATTAAAATAACTTTTTTATTCATTTTTTGTTAAAATTTAAAACCATACAAAGATACATAAGTTTCTTATAAAAGGGATTAAAAAAGCCTTTGAAATGCCTTGTTTTATAGGATTTTTGCATTATTTATTAAAGAAAACGATTTGGTTAATAATCTGTGAAACAAACGTTAAAAATGTGTTATTAAATTCTTTTTGTGTAACAAATTAAAATTATTGTCGTCTATTTAGTATATCAAGAAACGTAAATCAATAATCAAATTTAAAATCTTTCATCATGAAAAAAACAATCATTATTTCCGCAATCGCATTATGCTTTTCAATGGTATCTGTAAATGCAAGTCCTTTAAGTACATCTGTTAATTATGAAGTAGAAACTTTTTTTAAAGTAAATTCGTTTTGTATATCTATTGCTAAAGGCGATATAGACACGGTTCAAAAGTTAATTAGTAGAGGTGCAGATATTAACGAAAAATCTAACGGGATGACACCTGTTATGTATGCAGCAAAATTTAATAGAACGGATATTCTAGAGCTTCTAATTTCTCATGGAGCAAATTTAAAAGCTAAGTCTGACAAAAAAATGACTGCACTTAAATACGCCAAATTACATGGCGCTAAAGATGCTGAGGCTATTATTGTTAAAGCATTAGCAGATTCGAAATCTAAAAAAGGAAAATAATTATTTTGAGTTAGTGACTCACAAAAAAGAGGCTGTCTAAAAAGGCAGTCTCTTTTTTATTGTTTTAGATTTTAAAAAAAGTATTGGTTTTCGTATCTTAAAGGTATGAAAAGCAACATCGTTTGGAAGACGAATAGTCAGTCTCAATTAAGTCTTCTCCCAC
>NZ_JAQWOO010000096.1 GCF_029245835.1 Algibacter sp.
TTTAAATTGCTTTAAAAAATCTTCGTTCAATAAATCTTCTGGTTTCATAAATGTGTAAAATTTAAAATTAATAAATAAAAAATCTCAGGCTAAATATTAACCTGAGATTTTAAAACTTACACAGTTTATGAGATACTGCCATAATAAACTAAAAATCTCATGATAAATTATCATGAGATTTTTAGTTTTGGGGGTTTAAACATTATCAATTTATTAAACCCTAATGTGTCCATCACCAAAAACATAATACTTATTAATTACCAATTCTTTAAGGCCTAAAGGTCCTCGATGGTGTAACTTATCTGTGCTAATGGCAAGTTCTGCTCCTACACCTATTTGTCCACCATCTGTAAATCTAGTAGAGGCATTTTGGTAAACTACAGCACAATCTACTTGATCCATAAATGTTTTTGCTATACTATTACTTGTACTCATTATAGTTGCTGAGTGTCCGCCAGAATATTCATTTATTTTTTTTATGGCTTCATCTATTGAATCAACTGTCCCAATACAGCACTTAAGTTCCAAAAATTCTTGATACCATATTGATGCGTCATCGATTAGTTTTTCATCATTTAAAATATTCTTGGTTTTATCATCAACTAATATTTTTACACGATTTTTTTTTAATATGAAATTAAGTTCTTGAACTTTATTTTTATATTCTGGAATATTTTTATCCATTAATATTTTATCAAGTGCATTACAAGCCGATATTTTATCGGTTTTGGCGTTAAGAATAACTTCTATAGTTTTTTTCCAATCGGCATGTTCATGAACATATAAAAAATTATTACCTCGTCCGCTAACCAAAACAGCGCATTTAGCATGTTCTTTTACAAACTTTATCAATTTTTCTCCACCTCTGGGTACAATTAGGTCCAGAGGTTCCGTAGGATTTTTTAAAAAAGCTTGAGTTTCTTGTCTGTTCATGTTTAATAATTGAATAAAGTCTGTACTTAAATTATTTTCTTTAAGTGCCAAATGCCATAATTTTACAATAGCCGAATTACTTTGAAATGCTTCTTTTCCACCTTTAAGTACTATTTTATTATTAGCTTTAAAAGCTAGCACGGTAGCTTCAACAGTTACATCTGGTCTAGATTCATAAATAATCATGATTGTCCCGAAAGGAGATGTTTTATTAACAACCTTTAATTTACTTTCTAAAGTATGACTACTTATAATTTTATTTACAGGATCTTCTTGTGCTTTAACTTCTTTAATATCCGTAATCATACCATCTACTTTTTGTTTGTTTAAAATTAAGCGATCATACATGGCTTGATCTTCTATATTAAATGCTTCAATATCTTTTTTGTTTGCCTTTAGTATAAATTCTTGGTTTGCCTTTAATAGGCTTACCATACTTTCTAAAACATTATTTTTTACTTCTTCTGATAATAATTTCATCTTCATTTTTTTAAAGTGATACTTTTGTACCAACTGATTTTCCTTCTATAATATCAATAATAGTGTTCTTCTTTTTACCATTCGCTATAAAAGTTGGAATGTTATTAGAAGCTGCTTTTTGTGCATAATCTAGTTTAGACCCCATGCCGCCTCTGCCTTCACCTTCTGCTTTATTGTTGTCTTTAATATTTTAGTACATGACAAAAATATAATTCATTGATTTTCAATAAATTAAGCATTGATTAATTAGGTTAAAGCATTGATTTTCAGTATATTAGATGAATAATTCCACTTATTTTTCTAATGAAGAAAACCAATGCTGTCACTA
>NZ_JAQWOO010000003.1 GCF_029245835.1 Algibacter sp.
AAATTAAAGGAAAATATCTCCAATTATACTTAAATGAATTCGTCTATAAACTAAATCGTAGATATTTTGGAGACCAACTCTTCGATAGGCTTGTTATTGCTAATATCACAGGATTATGACTTATAACGGATATTCAAAAATATTTTTTAACAACTAAGTATTTTAAATAAATCAAGACCTTTAACACCCTGAACTTAAATACCTAACCTAGGAGTAAACTTTAAATTATTTACCTATGATTTTAAAAAAACTTCAAGATAATTTTCTCAACTTTGTAACTTAAAACCATTAAAAATGCCAATAATATCTAAGAAAGGTCATAATATGTCTGCTTCACCTATTCGAAAACTTGTTCCTTATGCAGAACAAGCTACTAAAAATGGGAAAAGTATCTATTACTTAAATATTGGACAACCAGATATAAAAACTCCAGAAGTTGCCTTAGAAGCTGTTAAACAAAATGATATAAAAATTTTATCTTATTCTAGGTCTGAAGGCTCTGAAGATTATAGAAAAAAAATCGCAAACTACTATCTAAAAAATAATATTTCAGTTAATCATGATGATATTATTGTAACTACCGGAGGAAGTGAAGCACTTCTTTTTACTTTTGGAAGTGTCATGGACATTGATGATGAAATTATTATTCCTGAACCTTTTTATGCTAATTATAATGGGTTTTCTCAAGCATCTAGTGTAAAAGTAGTACCCGTAATTTCTAAAATTGAAGATAATTTCAAATTACCACCAATTGAGGAATTTGAAAAATTAATTACAAAGAAAACAAAAGCCATACTAATTTGTAACCCCGGAAACCCTACTGGCTACCTTTATTCTAAAGCAGAAATACAAAAACTTGCTGCCATAGTAAAAAAGCATGACTTGTTTTTAATTGCTGATGAAGTTTACAGAGAATTTGTATATGATGGCCATACCCATTATTCTATTATGCAAGAAGACGGGTTAGATGATTATGCCATTATGATTGACTCTGTTTCAAAACGTTATAGTATGTGTGGCGCTAGAATTGGTTGCTTAGTATCAAAAAACAAGAGTGTTATTCAAACGGCACTAAAATTTGCTCAAGCGAGATTAAGTCCACCTACGTATGCTCAAATTGCTAGTGAAGCTGCTTTAGATACACCACAAAGCTATTTTGATGATGTTATAGAGGAATATGTTGAACGCAGAAACACATTAATTTCTGAATTACAAAAAATTGATGGTGTAAAAGTTGCAAAACCTAAAGGTGCTTTTTACTGTATTGTAGAATTACCCGTTAAAAATTCTGATTATTTTGCACAATGGCTTTTAGAGGATTTTGAAGTTGATAATGAAACCATTATGGTAGCTCCAGCTGCGGGATTCTACTCCACTGAAGGTGTTGGCTTAAACCAAATAAGAATAGCTTACGTACTTAATAAAGAAAGCTTAATTAAGGCAGTACATATTTTAAAAGAAGCTTTAAAAGTTTATAAAGATTAGTGCACATTCAAAATAACATATCATTAAAACCTTACAATACTTTTGGTATTGATGTTACAGCAAAACATTTTGTTTCAGTTAGTAATATTGAAGATTTAAAACAGGTTTTATCCTTAAAAGAGTATCCTAACAAACTTATTTTAGGAGGTGGTAGTAATATGCTACTTACCAAAGATTTTATTGGTCTTGTAATTCATATAAACCTTAAAGGCGTAAAAATTATTTCAGAAGAACATGATTCTGTCATAGTTAAAGCTAATGCAGGTGAAAACTGGCATGAATTTGTACTTTGGTGTATCAAAAATGATTTTGGTGGCATTGAGAATTTATCCTTAATTCCTGGTAATGTTGGCACTGCCCCAATTCAAAATATTGGCGCTTATGGTGTAGAGTTAAAAGATACTTTTGAATCATGCGAAGCCATATCGTTGGACACAAAATCTATGCAATCGTTTTCTAAATCAGATTGTAATTTTGACTATAGAAATTCTATATTCAAACAAGAAGCTAAAGGCAAGTATATCATTACTAGTGTTAATTTTAAACTATCAAAAAACAACCATAATCTAAGTATTAAGTATGGGGCAATTACGTCTCAATTAAAGATAATGGAAGTTAGTAAACCTACAATTCAAGATATTTCAAAAGCGGTTATAAGCATTAGAGAAAGTAAATTACCAAACCCAAAAGAAATTGGAAACAGTGGTAGTTTTTTCAAAAATCCAGTAATTTCAAAAAAATATTTTAACAGCCTTATTGAAAACTTTAAAGACATACCTAGCTACCCGGTTTCAGAAAGCGAAGTAAAAGTACCTGCTGGTTGGCTTATTGAAAAAGCAGGATTTAAAGGGAAACGGTTTGGTGATTATGGTATTCATAAAAATCAAGCATTAGTTCTTGTTAATTATGGAAACGCCAAGGGTAATGATATACTAAAGCTTTCTAAATTAATTCAAAAAACAGTGCATCGTCTTTTCGGAATTTCTATTGAAGCTGAAGTTAATATCTTATAATTTAAAAGTCTATGAAACGATTTCTGTTTCTTAAAATGCGGTTAAAAACAAAAACTTCAAACGAATTCTAAAAGAAATTTCTAACTTTGGAGAAACATTTACCACACAAACGTAGACGCAAAAAATAGCCCATCTTGATTTCACCAATAGAAAAGCAAATAGTTACTTTATTACAAAATAGCGATAAAAAAGCTATTAGCTTACTCTATGAAAATTATGCAGATGCTTTATTAGGAGTTATTAAAAAAGTAATTGCTGATGATGATACAGCTCAAGATGTCCTTCAAGAAACGTTTGTAAAAATTTGGAGGTATGCAAAAAAATACGACTCAAGTAAAGCTAAATTATTCACTTGGCTATATAGAATTGCATATAATACAGCTATTGATAAAACACGTTCACAAAAAAATAAAAACACTAATGAAGTCCAAATGGAGACTTCAACCGTATATAAAGTAACATCCAACGAACTAAATCAGGATGTATTAGATATAAAAAAACATCTAAGTAGCTTAGATGAAAAATATCAAATAGTGATTAATGCACTCTTTTTTGAGGGCATGACGCAGCAAGAAGCTAGCGACGAATTAGAAATTCCGTTAGGAACAATAAAATCAAGATTAAAAATAGGATTACGTGAATTGAAAAAAATTTACGACCCTCAATAAATAAAGTCATGAATGAGAAAATAACTACTTTTTTAAATTCTGGCCTATTAGACAAATATCTATTAGGTGAAACTACTACTGCAGAAGCAGAAATGGTGGAGTCTTATATTACAAGATACCCAGAAATAGAAAACACCTACAACACCATGCAATACAACCTAGAAGTGGTTGCAAAAGCAAATGCTGTTGAAGCACCAAAAAACATCTTAAATACTATTTTAGATGAACTTGATGACACTCCTGTTGTTAAATTAAAAACGTCTTATACATATAAGAAATGGTATAAATTTAGTATTGCTGCTAGTATTGCTGCATTAATTTTTGCTGGAACTTCATATTTATTTTATAACCATAACCAAAAACTTTCAAACGAAAATCAGGTTGTCGTTGAAGAATTGTTTGATTTACGAAGTGATATTGAGCAAAACAACAAAATGCTCGATAAAGTTATGAGACAGCTTTTAAAGCTCAACAACCCAGAAACTGAAAAATACATAATAAAAGGAAACGAACGTGCTAAAGATTTAAAAACTGTAGCTTATATAAATCCTAAAGAAAAAACATCAATGATTGATGTGGTTTCGTTACCAGAATTACCAGAAGAACAATGCTACCAAATATGGGCAGAGTTACAAGGCAAGATGGTTAACTTGGGTATTTTAGACAAAGCAGATAGAAAACTTAGAAACATTCCTTACATGGAAGATGCACTTGCATTAAGTATAACTATTGAACCTAAAGGTGGTAATTCTATAGCTTCTACACGAAATTCTGTGGCACAAATTAATTTACAATAAGATTAATAGTAATAAAACAAAAAGCCTCATTTTCTATGTGAAATGAGGCTTTTCTATTTATGATTATTCGTTATCAAAGAATGAGTTTAATTAATTTTGATCACTTTTTATTAAAAAAATCTTCTTTACCATAAATGTTACCGTTTAAAATTATTCTAATAGAAATAGGGTTCGCTTCTTCTAAATTTATGAACTAAAGTCCTATCTTTGCATAAATTATTACAAACTCTAGATGAAACTTTTTTTAATAACCGTCGTGCTTTTAGGATTAGGAATAGCAGGAATTGCCATTAAAATTTGGGCTAAAAAAGACGGCAAATTTGCTGGAACTTGTGCTAGCCAAAACCCTATGTTAAATAAAGAAGGGGAATCTTGTGGTTTTTGCGGAAAAACACCAGATCAATACGCAGACTGTAACGAACCTCAACATTCATAATATTTCATGGGGTTTCTTGATTTTATGTTCTACGGGTTTGTAGCTGTAGTTTTTATTCAAGCTTTTTTTTATGTTTTTTTCTTCGGAAGATTTGCTTTTTTAAAACAAAAACAAGTTACTCCAAAAAACATAGCTATTTCTGTTATCATTTGTGCTAAAAACGAAGCAGAAAACTTAAAAACATTCCTCCCTTTAATAATAGAGCAAGATTACCCAGATTTTGAAATTGTTCTCATAAATGATTCGTCAAAAGATAATACTTTAGACGTTATTCATCACTTTTCAAAATTACATAATAATATAAAAGTAGTTGATGTTAAAAATATTGAAGCCTTTTGGGGAAATAAAAAATATGCTTTAACACTAGGCATAAAAGCTGCAAAAAACGATTATCTTTTATTTACTGATGCAGATTGCAAGCCTGTATCAAAATATTGGATAAAAGAAATGAGTAGTCATTTTAGCAATAAAAAATCTATTGTATTGGGTTACGGTGCATATTCAAAAAATAAAAAATCGTTTTTAAATAAACTCATTCGTTTTGAAACGCTTATCACTGCCGTAAACTATTTTTCGTTTACCAAATTTGGCTTACCATACATGGGTGTTGGACGAAATTTGGGGTATACTAAAAAAGAATTTTTTGATGCCAATGGCTTTATTAACCATATAAAAGTACGTTCTGGAGATGATGATTTATTTATAAATCAAATAGCCACGCCTCAAAATACAGCTATCTGCTATTCAAAAGAAAGCTTTACAGAATCCATACCAAAAAAGACATTTGCTGCTTGGTTTAAACAAAAAAGGCGTCACATTTCAACAGCAAAACATTACAAAATGAAGCATAAAGTGTTATTAACACTCTTATACGTTTCAAATGTATTGTTTTGGTTATTAGCAATTATACTATTAGTCGTAGTATTCCATTGGAAAACGGTGTTATGTTTGTTCATTTTTCGGGTTGTATTACAATACACCATATTCGGAATTTCAACAAAAAAACTTAATGAAACAGATTTATTAGTTTTCCTTCCTTTCCTTGAAATCTTTCTAATTATTGCGCAATTAACTATCTTTATAAACAATCTTATCTCAAAACCTAACCATTGGAAATAGAGGAAGCCATTACGCGTGCGAAAAAAAATGATCAAAAAGCATTTAATTATTTATTGGATACTTTCTGGGATAATGTTTACGGGTTTCAGTTAAAACGAACTCATAATGAGAATGATGCTGAGGATATTACCATACAAACATTCTCCAAAGCATTTGATAAAATTGAAACCTTTGATGAAAAATACACCTTTAAAACATGGCTAATTACCATTTCTAAAAACATTCATATTGATTTATTGCGAAAAGAAAGGAATTCAATTACGCGCGTTATTTCAGAAGATGACAGGGAAATATTTGAAGTTTTAGATGAATCACCTTCAGCTGAAGATAAATTGATTACAGAACAGCATTTAGCAAAACTACTTCGTGATATTAAAAAATTAAAACCTCATTATCAAGAAGTTATAAATCTCCGCTATTTTCAAGAATTAAGTTATAAAGAGATTTCTAAGGAGCTTAAAGAGCCCATGAATAATATAAAAGTTAAGTTACTTAGGGCAAAAAAATTATTAGCTGAAATCATTAGAGAAAAGTAAATGATTGCTAAACTCAAAAATCTAGGTCCAGGATTATTATTTGCTGGTGCAGCTATAGGCGTTTCGCATTTAGTGCAATCTACCCGTGCTGGCGCAGATTTTGGTTTAGGTTTAATTTGGGCATTACTTTTAGTAAATCTATTTAAATATCCGTTTTTTCAATTTGGCCCTCGTTATGCTACAGCCACAGGCGAAAGTTTATTAGAGGGTTATTTAAAACTAGGAAAAGGGGTTTTAATGGTATATTTCATAATTAGTTTAGCAACTATATTCACCATTCAAACAGCAGTTACCATAGTTACAGCAGGATTAGCATCTTCGCTTTTTGGAGATTTAATTAGTGTTAAGCTATGGACCGTAATTATTCTAGCTATATGCTTAAGTCTATTAATTTTTGGAAAGTACAAACTACTAGATAGGTTAATAAAAATAATTATCATCACGCTAACCATTAGCACTTTAGCAGCGGTAAGTATGGCTTTATTTAATAATACTAATACCCTTTATTTTACACAAGTACTACCTGAAAACGGTTTAGAAATCGCCTTTTTAATTGCCTTTATGGGTTGGATGCCTGCCCCTTTAGATATTGCCGTTTGGCAGTCTTTATGGTCTATTGAAAAGCATAATGATACCAAATCATATTCCACTAAATCGGCACTATTTGATTTTAATGTAGGCTATATTGGAACCATTTTTTTAGGGATTGGGTTTGTACTTTTAGGCACGTTAGTAATGTTTAATAGCAGCGAAACGTTTAGTAATAAAGCGGGGCTTTTTTCTAGTCAGTTAATTAAAATGTACACCACTAGTCTTGGTGATTGGGCTTATATTATTATTGGTATTGCGGCTTTTACGACTATGTTTAGCACTACTTTAACAACCTTAGATGCATCACCTAGAGCCATGGCAAAGGCTACACAGTTACTCTTTAAAAAAGCCACTAAGTTTAATTATACATTTTGGATTAGTTTGCTCACACTAGGTACTATTTGTATCTTTTTCTTTCTAGAATCAGAAATGGGTTTACTCATAAAAATCGCTACAATTTTGTCATTTATAACAGCGCCTTTTTATGCCATTATCAATTACAAATTAATTTCTAGCAAGCATACTCCAAAGGAATGGCAGCCCTCTAAGTCATTACACCTTTTAAGTATTTCAGGTATTATTTTTTTGATAGGTTTTAGTGTTTGGTATCTGACTACGCTTTAATTTTTATCTGTACTTTTCAAATTGAGCATTTCTATGCTTTAAATAAGTAAATGAACACTATTCTTTTATAAGTATCCCCTTTTAACAAGTATCACTTAAACTAATTGACAACACTTGACTTTGTAAAAAATTTCAGCTACCTTCGTTCCTGTCTGCCTACAGGCAGGTAACGTCGGATATAAAACATTAAAACGATTTTATATTCGCAAGAACTTTGTGTGCAAGCTGAAAAAAAATATGGCAACAGAATTAACTAAAACTGAATGGATTGAAATTTTGCTCGATGAAAAAATCACGAATGAAATGGATATGCTTATGTTTCAATCTCTTTATTCGTTTCAAGAACAAAAAGCACCAGCAAGTCAAATTGGACTTTTAATGGGTTATACTGGAAAAAATACAGCTGGTCCTTTAAATTTAGAAATTGGGCGATATGCAAAACGTATTTCGGAATTCTACAAAATTGACTTTACAGCAAGAAGTGCAAGAAAATATAAATATTGGGATTTGTTTTTTAACGGTTGGGAAGACGAACCGTTTTTCATTTGGCAATTACGACCAGAACTTAAAAAAGCTCTCGAAGAAATCGAAATGACTGGCGAAGTACAGTTTGCCGAAGAAATTCCGTCTGATTTAGTTGCGAATTTAAAAGAAGGCCATAAGAAAATGATTTCTGTCAATGTATATGAACGAAACCCAAGAGCAAGAGCTGAATGTATTAAACATTGGAAAGCACTTTGCAACGTTTGTGAATTTAATTTTGAAAAAACATATGGCGAAATAGGAAAAGGGTTTGTTCACGTCCATCACTTAATTCCGATTTCAGAAATTGGCAAAACTTATCAAGTTGACCCGATAAATGATTTGAGACCTGTTTGCCCGAATTGTCACGCAATGTTGCATAAAGAAAATCCGCCATTGGAAATTAACGTATTGCGCGAATTGATTAAAGACAATAAAATATAACTGATTTTAGATTACGGAAAAGCCTGCGCACAACAACATATATAGCTCATATATAGTTAGTTGACTAAACGAAGTTAAGGCGTTTTTGGAAATCGTCAAATTTAAAAATTTGGCTTGTGCTTTATCCGAAAATAATTTTCTAATTTGCACGCAACTTTCCTTACACATCAACGTTAAACGAACCTTCCCAAAAACAAAACAAGTCTCATTTAAAAAATTAAGCCAGCAAATATACCCGCGTTAAGGATTGCAGAGGAAAGCCCACAGCTTTTGCGCCTTTAGCGCATAAGCGAGGACTTGGAACGGAAAGCCTGACCCTTTCGGTAACGCCCAAATTTTTAAAGAATACTTCGTATATTTGCATCCAACATTTTAGAGATATGAATACCGAAACTGCTTCAAATATATTACCAGAACGTGTACAAAAACCAAAATGGTTGCGTGTTAAACTTCCAACAGGAAAAAAATACACCGAACTAAGAGGTTTAGTGGATAAATATAACTTGAATACCATTTGCGCTTCTGGGAGTTGCCCAAACATGGGAGAATGTTGGGGAGAAGGCACTGCAACGTTTATGATTCTTGGTAATATTTGTACGCGCTCTTGCGGGTTTTGTGGTGTAAAAACGGGTAGACCAGAAACGGTTGATTGGGATGAACCAGAAAAAGTAGCGCGATCAATAAAAATTATGCAAATTAAACATGCGGTTTTAACGAGTGTTGATAGGGATGATTTAAAAGACATGGGAAGTATTATGTGGGCTGAAACGGTTAAAGCTGTTAGAAGAATGAATCCTGAAACAACGCTTGAGACTTTAATTCCAGACTTTCAGGGTATTGAAAAACATATAGATAGAATTATTGATGTGGCTCCAGAAGTGGTATCACACAATATTGAAACGGTGCGTAGATTAACTCGCGAAGTTAGAATACAGGCACAATACGACCGAAGTATGGGTGTTTTAAAATACTTAAAACAGCAAGGACAAAGACGTACAAAATCTGGAATTATGCTTGGTTTAGGAGAAACCCGTGAGGAAGTTATTGAAACGCTTCATGACCTTAGAGCCAATGATGTTGATGTGGTTACTATTGGTCAATACCTCCAACCAAGTAAAAAGCACTTAGCTGTTAAAGAATTTATTAATCCAGACCAGTTTAAAGAATACGAAGCTATTGGTTTAGATTTAGGATTCCGTCATGTAGAAAGTAGTGCCCTAGTAAGATCTTCTTATAAAGCACAAAAACACATAAACTAAATATGATTCATGTTGCTATCAATGGTTTTGGTAGAATTGGTAGACGCGTTTTCAGGTTACTTCAAAATCAAAAAAATATTCAAGTTGTTGCTATAAATGATTTAGCAGACGCTAAAACGTTGAGTCATTTACTTAAATATGATAGTGTGCATGGTGTTTTTGATGGTGAAGTATCTCATACCGAAAATGAAATTATTACTAACAATAGACCTATTCCGCTTTTAAATCAAAAACACCCAAAAGATATTAACTGGAAGCCTTTTAATGTTGACTTTGTAATAGAGTCTACTGGGAAATTTAAATTAACTTCAGAATTACAACACCATATTAATAACGGTGCAAAACAAGTTATTTTGAGTGTTCCTGCTCTTGAAGACACTATTAAAACCATTGTTTTAGGCGTTAATGATGCTAGCATTGATGGTAGTGAAACTATAATTTCGAACGCATCGTGCACCACTAATAATGCGGCGCCAATGATTGCTATTATTAATAATCTTTGCGGCATTAATCAAGCATACATCACTACGGTTCACTCCTATACTACCGACCAGAGTTTACACGACCAACCGCATCGTGATCTACGAAGATCTAGAGCTGCAAGTCAATCTATAGTCCCAACTACAACTGGTGCAGCAAAAGCACTTACTAAAATATTTCCTGAACTTTCTGAAGTTATTGGTGGTTGTGGTATAAGAGTTCCTGTTATAAATGGCTCATTAACTGATATAACGTTCAATGTAAAAAAAACAGTTTCTATTGAAGATATTAATAATGCATTTAAACAGGCCGCCGAAACAAATTATAAAGGTATTTTAGAATATACTGAAGACCCTATTGTTTCTATAGATATTGTTGGAAACCCGCATTCTTGTATTTTCGATTCACAAATGACATCTGTAATAGGAAATATGGTGAAAATTATAGGTTGGTATGATAATGAAACAGCTTATTCTCAAAGAATAATAGACTTATTATGCAATTTATCGGAAAAAAAGTGTCTTTTATCGGTAAAATAATTATATTTGTCCGCAATATAAACTGAAAATGCCCCAAATAAAAAACTACATATTGACTTTTTTTATGCTAGTCAGCATCACAGCCTTTTCTCAAAAGACTATTGATGAAGATCCTGAGTTAGTACAAAATAATATCAACTACCGAATAGCGCAATCTCAAACGGAGTTAGAAAACTACAACTATTATAAAGCAAAGAAAAATCTTGACGAAGCACTAGAGCTTGCTGAAAATGCTGGTAAAAAGAAAAGTCTTGGTCTTATCTATGCTATAAAAGGAAAATTAGAACTGATTCTTGAAGAGGAAGAGAATGCCATTAAATCTTTAAACAAAGCTATTGAAATTCAACGCATTATAAATGACAATGCGAATCTTGGTAATTCTTATAAAATTTTTGGTGATGTCTATTTAGCGAAAAAAGATTATTACTCTGCCTTAGATTCTTATACTGCAGCAAAATCTAAATTTGAAGAAGAAGATTTAAATGAAGAATTAGCAGAAACATTACTGTGTGAAGGTAAAACTTATAAAGAGCTAAAAAACTATAAAAAAGCAAGAGATGTTATTGAGCAATCTTTAGCTATTACTAAAAAATACGACTACTTAAAAATACAAAGTGAAGCACTTATAAATCATGCCATAGTTTACAGTAAACTTGGTAATAATGAGAAAGCACTTGAAGTTGCTCTAGAGGGTTTACAAATTGCTAAAACTAATAGTCTTACCAATATCCTAAACGAAGGCTATTTTGTAGTTAGTAATTTATATTCTAACCTAGAAGAACATAAACGCTCAAGAGATTATTTAAATGCTCACCTAAATCTTTCTGACTCAATAAGAGGTTTAACTCGAATAAATTCGTCAAGAAATCAAGAAACTCAATTTCGATTAAATCAAGAAATAGAAAAAAACATAGAGGTTGTTAAGAAATTAGAAAAAGCTGAAGATGATAAAAACTTAGGAACACTAATCTCTATTTTAAGTGTAGCTTTAATTACTATTTTATCACTTTTAACATTATCACTTTACAAAAACAATAACATTAGGCTGAAAACAAATAATATGCTTCATAAAAAAAATGGAGAACTTATTATTGCCAAAGAAAAAGCAGAATTAGCATCAAAAACTAAGGCGAACTTCCTATCAACGGTAACTCATGAGTTACGAACACCTTTATACGCTGTTACAGGTTTGAGTAATATGTTGCTAGATGAAAACCCTAGACCAGAACAAGTTCAGCATTTAAAATCACTTAAATTTTCAGGCGATTACCTTTTAACGTTTATAAATGATATTCTTCAAATAAATAAAATTGAAGCTAATAAAGTAGATATTGAACCTGAGTCTTTCAGCCTAAAAAAGAAAATAAACAATATTATTTTAGCGCTTAATAATTCGGCTTCAGACAATAATATTAAAATTCACTTTGAATACGATAAAGACTTACCAGACCACTTTATTGCTGACCAACTTAAAATTTCTCAGATTTTAATTAATTTAATTGGAAACTCTATTAAATTTACTAAAGATGGCGACATCTGGATTCGTGTATATAAAATTGAAGAAGAAGGAAAGATATACACGCTTCGTTTTGAAGTTGAAGATAACGGTATTGGTATTAGCCAAGAAAAACAAGACCATATGTTTGAGAGTTTTTCTCAAGGTTCAATCCAAATTAACCGTAAATATGGTGGTACAGGTTTAGGACTTTCTATTGTAAAAGGGTTAATTGATATTTTAAAAGGTAAAATTTACGTAAAAAGTGAGTTAGAAAAAGGAACAACATTCTATTTTGAAATCCCTCTAGAGCAAACAAACATAAAAAAAGCTAAAGAAAATAAAGTTACTTATTTTGAAGGTAACACTAGCGATATCGATTTATCTAAGGTTAAAATTTTGGTAGTTGAAGACAACAAAATCAACCAAATGATTACTAAAAAGATTTTAACTAAAATGGACCTTCATTGTGATATTGTTGATAATGGTGAAGACGCTGTTGAAAGAATAAAGGCAAACGATTACAACATCATTTTAATGGATATTCACATGCCAGGAATAAGTGGTATTGAAGCGACTAAAATTGTAAGATCGTTTGATAAAGAACTTACTATTTTCGCGCTTACTGCAGTTACTATCGAAGATAAAATGCATGAGTTTGAAGAAGCTGGTTTTACAGATATTATTCCTAAACCATTTAAGCAAGAAGAGTTTGAGAAAAAACTTTATAATGCATTAGCAAGTAAAAAGGGAAAAACAACTAGCGCTTAACAAAATCTGTTATATGTTGATTCATTTTCAAAATATCATCAATATTTACTGTAATTGGTAAGTAATATAGTTTGTCCTTTAGAGAATCATAGTGCTTTAATCTCATAAAATCTTTTTCAGTAGTAACAATTAACTCCTTTTTTTCTAAAGCCGTTATATCTTGTTTTGAAAACATATGGTGATCATTAAAATTTAAATGCTCAAAATTCAAGTTTTTATCTTTCAGAAAATCTAATAAGGGTGTAGCATTTGCAATACCTGTTACTAGAGTAAAAGACTTTAAATCATGAAGTGTTTTCGTTTTTACAGCAGAAAATAATGTTTCCGAATATGCTATAGAGCTAAAAAACACATACTGTGTATTTTTAGGCTTAATACGTTTTATAATAGTATGCTTTTCACTTTCGTTTAAAACTTTTGGGCACTTAGTAACTACAATTATATCAGCTCTATTTGCTCCACTTCTTGGCTCTCTTAAATCTCCTGTTGGTAAAACCACATCTTTAAAATAAGGGTTAGCATAAGTCGTTAATAAAATATTAAAACCCGCTTTTACGCTTCTATGCTGGTAAGCGTCATCCAATAAAACAACATCTGGATTATACTGTTGTAAATGTTCTATTCCGTTTCGTCTATCAGAATCTACAGCGACTAGAATCTCATTTTTAAATTTAGAATAAAACTGAAAAGGCTCATCGCCAATAGTTTCAGCACTAGCCTTTGCATTAGCCAATTGAAAACCTTCTGTTTTCCTTTTATATCCTCTGCTTAGCGTGGCAACCTTATAATTATCTTTTAAAATTCGGATTAAATATTCAATCATTGGGGTTTTTCCAGTACCACCAACACTTAAATTACCAACACAAATTACCGGAAAATCATAAGAAGTCGATTTTTTAACCCCTAAATCGTATAGCTTATTTCTAAACCATGTTACCAGATAATAAATCGGAACTATTGGGAATAATATTTTTCTAATTAAGTTCATTTAAGCGAATGTAATTATTTTATCTTTGAACTCATCTTGACTTTTTATTTTTAACCAAAAATGAGTTTAATTTTTTTGATATGAAACTATTTTTGAAGGGCATAGCATCCCTAAGTAGAATAAAATAGATGAAATATAAGCGAATTTCAGAGATTTTTTAGAATATGAGAAAAGTTGAGATGAGTGCTTTAAACTTAAACACAAATAATATGATTGTACAAGACGTTATAAATCATTTAGAAGAACTTGCGCCATTAGCTTACGCCGAAGATTTTGATAATGTAGGTTTATTAGTGGGTAATAAAACACAAAAAATCACAGGTATTTTAGTCACTTTAGACACGCTTGAAGCTGTTGTAGACGAAGCTATTCAAACAAACTGCAACTTAATTATAAGCTTCCACCCTATTATTTTTAAAGGCTTAAAAAAAATAACAGGCAAAAATTATGTAGAGCGCGTGGTTATGAAAGCCATAAAACATGATATTGCTATTTTTAGCATACATACAGCGCTTGATAATACATTACAAGGTGTAAATAATATGATTTGTAATCAATTAGAATTAATAAAAAACCGTATTCTAATTCCACAAAGCGAAACCATAAAAAAATTAACCACCTATGTTCCAAAAAATGAAGCAGAACAACTCAGAACAGCATTATTTAAAATAGGTGCAGGTAACATAGGGAATTATTCCGATTGCAGTTTTAACGTAGAAGGTTATGGCACTTATAAAGGCAACGAAAACTCAAATCCCACAAAAGGCAAAAAAAATAAAACTCACACCGAAAAAGAAACGAAAATCTCAGTAACCTACTCTAAACACTTAGAATCAGAGGTACTACAAACACTTTTTAAAACCCATTCTTATGAAGAAGTTGCTTATGAAATAACAACTTTAGAAAATAAAAATCAAAATATTGGTATGGGCATGATAGGCGAATTCGCAGAACCTATGGATGAATCCAACTTTTTAAAGTACCTGAAAACTAAAATGAATACGGGATGCATCAAACATTCGTCATTTTTAAATAAAAAAATAAAAAAAGTCGCTGTATTAGGTGGCTCGGGTAGTTTTGCCATTAACGCTGCTAAAGCTAATGGTGCTGATGCTTTTGTGACTGCCGATTTAAAATACCACGATTTTTTCACTGCCGAAAACAGCATCCTTTTAGCAGATATTGGGCACTATGAAAGTGAGCAATTCACAAAAAATCTTTTAGTAGCATATCTTACAAAAAAAATTACTAATTTTGCAATCATTTTATCGAACATAGATACCAATCCTGTTAAGTATTTTTAAAGTATGGCTAAAAAGAAAGAAGTAACTGTAGAAGAGCGCTTAAGAGCGTTGTACGATTTACAACTCATCGATTCTCGTATTGATGAAATTAGAAATGTGCGTGGAGAACTTCCATTAGAAGTTCGTGATTTAGAAGATGAAGTTGCTGGATTAAGCATCAGAGTAGAAAAACTAGTTTCTAATTTAGAGGCTATTGATAATGATATTACTGGGAAAAAGAATTTGATTGAAGAATCAAAAGCTTTGATGAAAAAATATGCTGAGCAACAAAAAAATGTTAGAAATAACAGAGAATTCAATTCACTTACCAAAGAAGTTGAGTTTCAAGAACTAGAAATCGAATTGGCTGAAAAGCACATTAAAGAATTTAAAGCGCAAATAGATCAGAAAAAAGAAGTGATTACTGAAACTAAAGAGCGTTTAAAAGAACGCGAAAATCACCTAAAACACAAAAAGAGTGAGCTTGATGCTATTTTAGCAGAAACTGAAAAAGAAGAGCAAGCTTTACTCGGTAAATCTGAGGATTACAAAAAACAGATAGAAGCCCGTTTAGTTGCTGCTTACACAAGAATAAGAACAAACGTTAAGAACGGTTTAGCCGTTGTACCAATTGAAAGAGGTGCTGCTGGAGGATCTTTCTTTACTATCCCGCCACAAGTTCAGGTAGAAATTGCGTCTCGCAAAAAAGTAATCACCGATGAGCATAGTGGACGTATTTTAGTTGATGCTGCTTTAGCCGATGAGCAAAAAGCAAAAATGGAAAAAATGTTTTCTAAACTATAATCCATTTTTAAACATATAGTTAAGAGCCTTCATTTTTTTTGAAGGCTTTTTTTATAGCTAATTATTTGGGCGTTACCACAAGGGTCGGGCTTTCCGCTACAAGTCCTCTCTTCGTGCCTCGCTGTGGGCTTTTATTCATGCTCTTATATTTAATATTAATGAACTCATGAACATTATGTTTCACTGCAACCCCAAACGCAAATCAGTCCGCAGTTGGCAGTATTTAATCCACAGTTAAATACTATCTAAGAAAAACACCTCATTTAAAAGCAAACCAAAACCTCAGCAAAAAGTCAACACCCAATTTCCAACACCTTGGGAATCATAAATCTGCAAAAATAATGAGTTAAGGAATGGAGTCGCGAAGCGCAGCTTTAGGCGCGCAATTCTGAGAACAAATGGTGCTTTAGCAATTTCCTCAAATTGATATGATTTTTTGGTTTTGTGTATTTATTTTAAAATATCCACAGGACATTTTAAAATAAATAGTGCATCAAGACAAAATGAACATGAAAAAATTGAAACCTAATTTAAAATAAATTTCACATAAAACAATTTAAGGTTTCGTACATTTATACGTCTATAAAAAGAAAAAATAAATTATGAAAAGTATAATCCCAATATTAGCACTAACCCTATTCTTCAGTTGCCAAAATACTGCACAAACAAAAAAAGAGCAAGAAGCCATAATAAACGCAGAACCTATTGAAGTTGCCATTAAAAACGGAAAAGCCAGAGCCTATTTCGCAAGCGGTTGTTTTTGGTGTGTAGAAGCTATTTACGAGAGTGTTAAAGGTGTAGAAGAATCCATTTCAGGATATTCTGGTGGCCATACAAAAAAACCAACCTATGCATCCAGTAATACAGGAAGAACAGGGCATGCCGAAGCTGTAGAAATTATTTATGACCCCAAAGTTGTAAGTTTTGAAACTTTGGTTGATGTATATTTTGCATCGCAAAACGTCACCCAAGTAAACGGACAAGGAAACGACAGAGGCTCGCAATACCGTTCCATTATTTTTTATCAAAACGAAGCTCAGAAACAAATCATTTTAGAAAAGAAAACCGCTTTAGCTAAAAAACTCAATGTCAAAATTGCAGCTGAAATATACCCATTTCATAAATTCTGGGTAGCAGAAGACTATCATCAAGATTACGAAAGATTGAATCCTAATAATTCTTATATCAGAAACGTTTCTATTCCAAGATTGAATCGCTTTAAGGCTAATTTTCCTAAGGCTTTTTTGAAAGTAGAAACCCATTAAAACGAAGAAACCCTCGTGATATCCTAAAATTATTACATCATATAAAGCGTGATGTAATTGGCAATGCGCATTCTTACCAAAAAGGAATACCAAGACTGATAAATATCATTTCCATTGTTTTTCTTAATCGCTATTTTTAGCTCTATATAATGTACAATGGCACATTAAACCCTTAATTTAAATCAACTTTTATGTCTTTTAAAAATAAATACCGTACTAGTTTAAATCTATCACATTATTTAATGGTGATAATCTTATTATGTGGTGGCTTACTAATAAGTAGCTGCAATCAACAAGCACGTGGATTTGCTTTACCTGAAGGCGATATTGAAAACGGAAAAGTAACCTATAAGAAATTAGCCTGTTTTGAATGTCATAATATTTCACAAATCGATTGGAAAGGCGGAAGCGATAATCTTAACATACCACTCGGCGGCAAATTATCTAAGCTAAAATCTTATGGGGATCTCGTCACTTCCGTTATCAATCCTTCTCATAAATTAGCACGGAGCTACGAACAAAAAACTACGAAGAAAGATGGTCATTCAAAAATGAAGAGTTATAATGAAGTTATGACTGTTCAAGAACTTATTGATTTAGTTACTTTTCTTCAATCGGAATATGATATAATTGCTCCACCAACTCATTATCACCCTTATAATTGAATAATTTATAAAAAACTCAAGAGATTTTATATCAAAAGATTGTCTGCTCTCAAAAATTAATACCAAATATTCAATTACTAATTTACAACATGAAATAACTGAGAATGTTTCATGATTTTTCAGTTCAAGTCAACCAATGAGAACGTCTATTATTAATTCTAAAACCACGGAACAATAGACACAAAATTCACTAGAAAAAATTTATTATTATTTAAAGTTTTGTAGCCTTCAAAGTAAAAATTAAAGGGTACAACTTATCTTCAGTTACAAACATACCAGAATCTGTCTTTATCAAATTAGGCAATACATCATAAGGGCTTTCATCAAACTCTTTTAAATACTCAATATGCAATCCAGCTTCTGCTAAAGCATTAATTACTTCACTTAAGCCATGATTCCAACCATATTCTTTACTTACTATTTTCGAGTCTTGATTGGCATAAGTCCCTTCATATTCCTCATAAATAACATCGCCTTGCATGTAACCATACTTTATAACGGGTTTATCATCCAAATAGTCAAACATCCAAACCATCGGGTGAAATTCAGCCATAAAAAAAGTACCACCTTTCTTTAAACGCTCAGCAATCATTTTACCCCAAGGTTTTAAATGGGGCAACCAACCAATCACACCATAACTTGTAAAAACAATATCAAAAGTAGCTTTTACATATTCCGAAATATCTATAACATTACAGCAAACAAATTCAGCATCAAGTTTTAATTCATCATTTAAATTTTGTGCTAATTTAATACCTTCATCACTCAAATCTACGCCAGTACACTTCGCTCCCATCCTGCTCCAACTCAACGTGTCTTGTCCAAAATGACATTGTAAATGCAGTAATGATTTTCCAGAAACATTGCCTAAAGCCTCTAACTCATAAGGCATTAAAGAGGATTTTCCGTTTTTAAACCCTTTTAAATCATACATATCGCTTTTGGCATGCACTTTTACTTTATCGTTCCAAGTCGCTTTATTAGTATTGAAATAATTATCGTCGGTAGTCATCTTCAAGTTATATCTTTGTAAAAATCTAAATTATGAAAAAATTACTCGTCGTTATTAGCTTAATAAGTGTTTGCTTTTCTTGTAAGCAGAAAACGGAAACTATTCAACCAGAAAAAGAGCTTTCTACAGCCGAAAAAATTGCCAACGCTCATGGTTTTGAAAACTGGGAAAATGTATCTGAAATTCAATTCACTTTCAACGTAGATAAAGACAGTTCACATTTTGAACGTACTTGGATTTGGCAACCAAAAACCAATCAGGTAACATCTATTACTAAAAAAGACACTGTAAACTACAATAGAAGGAAAGTAGACTCTACACTTACAAAAACAGATGGTGGCTTTAGTAATGATAAATATTGGCTTTTAGTGCCTTTTCAATTGATTTGGGACCATGGAGCAACCCTTTCAGAATCGACTACAGAAACAGCGCCTATTAGTAAAAATCAACTCAATAAAATAACCATAACCTATCCAAATGAAGGCGGTTACACTCCTGGAGATGCTTATGATATTTATTTTGGAAATGATTATTTAATTAAAGAATGGATTTTTAGAAGAGGAAATCAAAAAAAACCTTCTATGATTACAACTTTTGAAAATTATCAAGATTATAACGGAATAAAATTAGCCAAAGACCACAAAAAAACTAAAGAAAACTGGAATCTAAACTTTACAAATATTAAAATTAAAAAAGAATAATTTTTTTATATTGTGATGTAATTAAAACTTCTAATCTAGGACCAAATTATTTATATAAAGTATATTTTTTCGCTTAATACGTCTATATATCAAAGCGTTTGAATCATTGATTTAAACGCTTTTTCATGTTTAAAACTTACCCTTTAAATTCTACCTTCACATGTGCACCATCACAATATGGTTTGTTGTTTGATTTTCCGCATCTACAAAACGCTGTTGTTTTGCTTTTAATTTCAGAATCACCATCTTTTCCAAGAACTTTTAACGTACCATAAACTAAAAGCGGACCATTCTCTAAAACTTCAACTTTGGTTTCTATGACTTGAGAGCCTCCTTCTTTTTTGCCATTCAAATAATAACTCAAAGCCCCAGAAGGACATTGTTTTACTTGATTTATTAAATCTTCGGTTGAACCCTTTTCAACCCTTATCCATGGCCTTACTTTTGGCCTAAACACATTTGGTAATCCTTTTGCACAAATCGCTGAGTGGATACAAGATTCTGGTTTCCAAACAACCGTAATGGCTCCGTTTGTATACTCTCTAGTTTTAGACATAGCATGAAGTTTTCACTAAATATACAAAAATAAGCTCGTTATCTTCATCGGTTTTTAGTATTCATTCCTAACTTAATATTGCTTATTTTTGTTAGAAACCGAAAACTAAATCGTTTTGTCCAACTATAAATCAGGTCTTGATTATGCTTTAAAACAAGACCAAAATGATGCATTAAAAGCTTACCGAAATCAGTTTCATATTCCAAAAAACAAAGATGGAAAAGACTTGATTTATATGACTGGGAATTCCTTAGGACTTCAACCAAAACAAACCAAAGCATATGTAAATCAAGAACTTGAAGATTGGGCGGATTTTGGTGTTGAAGGGCATTTTGAAGCCAAAAATCCTTGGCTCCGATACCATGAATTTCTTACTGAAAGTATGGCAAAAGTAGTAGGCGCAAAACCTATAGAAGTGATTGTTATGAATACGCTCACTGCCAATTTACATTTCATGATGGTTTCGTTTTACAAACCTACCAAAACGCGTTATAAAATACTTATTGAAAGTGATGCATTTCCTTCGGATAAATATGCAGTAGAATCACAACTTCGGCATCATGGGTTTGATGATAAAGAAGGATTAATACTTTGGAAACCCCGAAAAGATGAAGATTTACTAAATTATGAAGATTTAGAATCTATTTTAGAAGAACATGGTAATGAGATAGCGCTCATTATGATTGGTGGTGTAAATTATTATACTGGGCAGTTTTTAGATTTAAAACGTATTACAAAATTAGGGCACAAGCATGGATGCACCGTTGGCTTTGATTGTGCACATGGCGCTGGAAACGTACAATTAAATCTGCATGATTCTGGAGCAGATTTCGCTGCTTGGTGTACTTATAAATATTTAAATTCTGGCCCAGGAAGTTTAGCAGGCTGTTTTGTACATGAGCGGCATGCCCATCGTAAAGATTTAAACCGATTTGTGGGTTGGTGGAGTCACAACAAGGAAACGCGTTTCAATATGCGTGGGGAATTCGATCAGCTACCAGGAGCGGAAGGTTGGCAATTGAGTAATCCGCCTATTTTATCTATGGCCGCAATAAAAGCATCTTTAGATGTATTTGATGACGTTGGATTTGAAAAACTAATCATAAAATCAAAAAAACTAACAGGCTATTTTGAATTTTTATTAAACCAATTAGGAGAAGATACTATAAAAATTATAACACCAAGAAATCCTAAGGAACGTGGTTGCCAATTATCCATACAAGTTAAAAATGCCGACAAATCTTTACATGCAAAACTAACTGAAGCAGGAGTAATTAGCGATTGGCGAGAACCAGACGTAATTAGATGCGCTCCTGTTCCGTTTTATAATTCGTTTGAAGATGTGTATAGATTGGTTGATAAGTTGAAAGACATAATACAAGAGTAAGAACTTCTTCTCTTTTTCAAGAGAAGGTGGATTCATTCCAATACCTTGGAATGAAGACGTAAGGATTAAAATTATAATAAATACTAAAATCATGAAATTCCCGCCTACGCGGAAATAACAATATGAGAGATAATAAACAAAATATATTAGTAATTGGTGCAGGACTTTGTGGCTCTCTACTAGCCTTACGATTAGGACAAAGAGGCTACAATGTTTCCGTTTACGAAATGCGGCCAGATTTACGAAAAGTAGATATTAGTGCTGGACGTTCTATAAATTTAGCATTTTCAAACCGCGGTAATAAAGCCATGAAACTGGTGGGTCTAGAAGATAAAGTTAAAGCACTTTGTATTCCTATGAACGGACGCATGATTCATGATGAACATGGCAATACCTTTCAATCAAATTACAGCGGACGTGACCATGAATATATTAATTCTATTTCCCGTGGCGAACTGAATGCTTTGCTTTTAGATGAGGCTGAAAAACACAAAAACGTTAACATTTATTTCAATAAAAAATGTAAAACTGTTGATTTTGAAAAAACGACCGCACGGTTTGAAAGTTACAAAACCAATGATGAGTTTGTTGAAGATGCAGATATTATAATTGCTACTGATGGTGCTGGTTCTGCAATGCGAAAAAGTTACTATTTAGGGAAGAAATTTTTATTTAGTTTTTCACAAGCGTATTTAACACATGGCTATAAAGAATTGACTATTCTACCCAAAGAAAATGGGGATTATAAAATTCATAAACATGCCCTTCATATTTGGCCTCGGGGTAGTTTTATGCTTATCGCTTTACCAAATTTAGATGGTAGTTTTACGGTAACACTCTTTTTAAGTTATGATGAAGGCAAATACAATTTCAATAATTTAACAAATGAAGAGACTGTATTAGAATTTTTTCAAAACCAATTCCCAGATGCTTTAGCTGTAATGCCAAATTTGTTAGATGATTTTTTTGCAAACCCTACCGCACCATTAGGCACTATAAAATGTTCGCCTTGGCATTATAAAGGTAATACACTTTTAATGGGTGATGCTGCACACGCCATTGTTCCGTTTTATGGCCAGGGAATGAACGCCTCTTTTGAAGATGTTGTTGAGTTTGATAAAGTCTTAGACCAAAACTTAGAAGATTGGGAAACCACTTTTAAAATTTACGAAAACACACGTAAAAAAGATACCGATGCCATAGCAGATTTGGCTATTGATAATTTCCATGAAATGAAAGGCCATGTAAATCATGCAATATTCCAAGAAAAGCGTAAATTGGAAATGGCTTTAGAAAAAGAGTTTCCAAATGACTATTCTTCAAAGTATTCTTTAGTAACTTTCAATGAAAACATTGGTTATAGAGAAGCTATGTTAAGAGGGCGCGCACAAGACAAAGCCATTTTAAATATGATTTCAGATAAAAAAATTGATATTAATGGAAATCTGAAAGATATTTTAGACAAAGTAAAAACTGAAACCGAAGCTATTCTTGAAGATGACAGAATTGCTGGATTAAAATAAAAATGAGCCTTCCCTAGCCCTTCCAAAGGAAGAGAACTACATGCGCTTTAAAAATGTATAACAAAAATATTCTTAATCGCCCGAGTAAGAATCCCTTCCCTTTGGGAAGGTTAGGAAGGGCTTATTGTTATGAGTGATAAAGTAACCCCAAGAGGCGCATATCCACACACAAAACGTGTTGGTGATTTTATATTTGTATCGGGAACCAGTTCTCGCAGAGCAGACAATACCATTGCCGGTGTTGATATTATCGACGAGATGGGAACTAAACGATTAAACGCTGAAGTTCAAACTCGTGAAGTTTTAAAAAACATTGAAAAGAACTTAGCCAGCGAAGGTGCCACTTTAAAAGATGTTGTAGATGTGACTTCGTTTTTAGTTAATATGAATGATTTTTCTAGTTACAATAAAGCATATGCTGAGTTTTTTGATGTAGCAACTGGACCAACGCGAACTACAGTTGCAGTGCACCAATTACCACATCCGGATTTAGTGGTTGAGATTAAGGTTGTAGCATATAAGACTATTCCTGAGTAGGCAGGAATTTTAAAAATACAATGGAGTAATTAAAATCCAAATGATAAACACCTTATTCAAACTTAAAAGAAACCGTAAAGCTTTCCCCTCCTTGCAGGGGAAAAGATTATAGTTATGATTAAAATCCAAAACTTCATAAACGGCAAATTTGAAAATCCAATTTCAGACGAATGGATAGATAACTATTGCCCTTCAGATGGTGAAGTTTATGGACAAATACCAAACTCTTCAAAGCAAGATGTAGAAAACGCATATAATGCGGCAATAGAAGCATTTCCAAGCTGGTCTAAATCCACATTAGAAGCACGCAGTAGAATCTTAATTAAAATTTCAGAATTACTAGAAACCAATTTACTACGTTTCGCAGAAGCAGAAAGCAAAAACAATGGTAAACCCATCAGTTTAGCTAAAGCTATTGATATTCCAAGAGCTGCAAGTAATTTTAGATTCTTTGGAAATGCCATTACGCAATTTGCAAGCGAAAGTCATGAAAGTATTGGTCAAAACGCCATTAATTACACCTTGCGCCAACCTATTGGAGTTGTAGGCTGTATTTCGCCTTGGAACCTCCCTCTCTATCTATTTACGTGGAAAATAGCACCAGCTATTGCAGCAGGAAATTGTGTGGTTGCTAAACCCAGTGAAGTTACCCCTATGACCGCTTATTTACTTGGAGATATATTAAAAGAGGCTGGTCTACCTAAAGGCGTTTTAAATATAGTTCATGGATTAGGCTCAACTGCGGGGCAAGCCATTATTGAACATCCAAATATTAAAGCTATTTCGTTTACAGGAGGTACTTCTACAGGAGCGCATATAGCCAAAGTGGCTGCACCAATGTTTAAAAAGCTATCTTTAGAATTAGGAGGGAAAAACCCAAACATCATTTTTGCAGATTGCGATTATGATGATATGTTAGAAACTACAGTACGTTCATCGTTCGCGAATCAAGGACAGATTTGTTTATGTGGAAGCCGCATTTTTGTTGAAGCTTCTATTTATGAAAGATTTAAAATTGACTTTATTGGAAAAGTAAAGCAGTTAAAAATTGGACACCCATCTGAAAGCTCAACCGATATTGGAGCTTTAGTTTCAAAACCACATTTAGAAAAAGTTTTAAGCTATATTGATATTGCAAAAGATGAAGGTGGAAAAATACTTTGTGGTGGGAATCGTGTAACCCTAAAAGACTATGAAAATGGTTATTATTTAGAGCCTACAGTTATTGAAGTTAAAACTAATGACTGTAGTGTCAATCAAGAAGAAATATTTGGTCCAGTTGTTACCATCATGCCTTTTGAAACTGAAGATGATGTTTTAGAAATGGCAAACAAGGTTAAGTATGGCTTGTCTGCAACAATATGGACTAACAACCTTAAACGTACCATGCGCATGAGTAATAAATTACAAGCAGGTATTGTATGGATAAACACATGGATGCTGCGTGATTTACGAACACCATTTGGTGGTATAAAAGTATCAGGTGTTGGTCGCGAAGGTGGCTTTGAAGCGTTACGTTTTTTTACAGAATCTAAGAACGTTTGTATTAAATATTAAAAGCCCACACAACCTTCCCAAAAGGAAGCAGTGAGCAACGAAAAATATAGTTTAACTAACTCTTTGTACCCAGCTAGAGTTCTTCCCCTTTTGGGGAGGTTAGTAGGGGTTTATATATGGATTTAAAATTAAATAATAAATATGCATTAGTTTGTGGTAGCACACAAGGTATAGGAAGAGCCACAGCTATAGCATTGGCTGCGGAAGGTGCAAACGTAACACTCGTTGCTAGAAATAGAGAAAAGCTAAAAGAAGTTTTAGCTGAACTTCCAGACCATAGAAACCACAATTACATAGTCGCTGATTTCTCTAACCCTAGAGAGCTGCAGGAGCAGGTCATTAAATTTATTGATAAAGAACATGGGTTTCATATTGTTGTAAATAACACCGGAGGACCAAGAAGTGGTAGCATTTTAACAGCTAGTTTAGAAGCTTTTGAAAATGCTTTTACCATGCATTTAAAATGTAATCATCTGTTAGCACAAGCCACAATTCCATTTATGAAAGCGGAGGGTTTTGGTAGAATTATTAATGTTATTTCAACCTCTGTAAAAGAGCCAATCCCGGGATTAGGTGTTAGCAATACCATTAGAGGTGCTGTTGGTAATTGGAGTAAAACTTTATCGATTGAAGTTGCCGAATTTGGCATAACCGTAAACAACGTACTTCCTGGTTTTACAGACACCGAGCGTTTAGCTGAAATCATTAAAATTAAGGCTAATATTGAAGAAAAGTCTATTGAGGATATGACTGAAATTATGAAAAACTATGCGCCTGCAAAACGTTTTGCTCAACCTGAAGAAACTGCTCATGTTATAACCTTTTTAGCCAGTGAAGCTGCGAGTTATGTTAATGGCATTAATGTTCCGGTTGATGGTGGACGCACCAAATCTTTATAATATTTTAACTAGGATAACTTTAATAAAATTTAAGGGGTTCGTATATTAGTAAAGAATTTGCGTTAAGGATAGAAGCGGCATCCTTTTTTGCTTTTTCTGCAAAAAAGATACAGCGGATAGCCTGACCCTTGTGGTAACGCCCAAAACATGAAACTATGAGCCATTTAACGTCTCCCATAAATTTTAAAGCGTGGATTGAAGAAAACAGATATCTTTTAAAGCCACCAGTGGGCAATAAAGTAGTTTGGAAAGATGGCGATTTTATTGTGATGGTTGTAGGTGGACCGAATAACAGAAAAGACTATCATTACAATGAAACACCTGAATTTTTCTATCAGGTAGAAGGTGATATTGTTTTAAAAATTATTGACAAAGGCACGCCAAAAGATGTACATATTAAAGAAGGAGATATTTATTTATTACCTCCTAAAGTGCCACATTCTCCACAACGAGGTGCCAATACCGTGGGATTAGTTATAGAATATAAAAGACCAGAAGGCGTGCGTGATGCATTGCTTTGGTTTTGCGAAAATTGTGTTACTAAATTGTATGAAGAAGATTTCACTTTAGACAATATTGAAACCGATATGCCGAAAATATTTGACAAATATTATAAAGATAAAGACAAACGTAGCTGCCCAAACTGCGGAGAAGTTATGCAACCGCCAAAGAAAGTGAAAATAGAATAGCTATTTAAATTTCGTCTTTACCAAGAGGTATAATGACGTCTCTTAATAAATTAAAAGATTGCCGCGGCTAAAGCCTCGCAATGACAAAAAATGGAAAAGCGCAAACTTAGAATTAACGGACATTCTCATTTATTGCCTTATCCTGAAGAAATACCAGAATTCATGCAAGAGAAAGGTATTTTTTGGGTGGATAAAGACCGTAAATTTATGCTTCAAAAGGACTGGAAACGTCCGGTTACCGACTCTAGTTTTTTCTTAGATGAAAAGCTTGAATGGATGGAGCGAAACAAACTTGATCATGCTGTGGTTTTAAATTTATCACAATTATACGGTAATGGTTTACGGGTTGAGGAAATGAAAAAAGCATTGCGGTTTCAAAATGATTTTAATGCTAAAGTGCAACATGATAACCCCAGTAAATTTACTTGTGGTTTTGTGGTGCATCCAGCATTTATAAGAAGTGCTTGTTGGGAGATAGAGCGTTGTGTTGAAAATCATGGCATGCAACTGTTATGCTTACCTACTCATTATATGGACACCATAGGTACATGGCGTTGTATTTTTGATGAAGATAATGAGCCTATTTTTGAATTGGCTGACAAATACAATTTAGCAGTTGAAATTCACCCCTATGATGGTGAGAAATTCATAAAACTAGAAAACATTTCGTGGCGCTTTCATTTAATATGGATGTTAGCGCAATGTGGTGATGCTTATCATTTTTTAACATTGAATGGTTACCAAGACAAATTCCCAAATATGCGAACTTGTTTTGCACATGGTGGGCAGTTGGCTCAAATTAATTTAGGCCGACGAATTCAAGGTTTTGATGGTAGGCCCGATTTATTTGAAGGCAAACACCACCCAAGGAAAGCTGTAGGACACAAAAACATCTTTTTTGACACTCTAGTTCATGATACTGGCGGACTAGAATTATTGATAAGAAATCATGGCTCTAAACAAGTTATAATGGGGCTTGATGATCCTTATCCTTTAGGTGAAATGGAAAGTGATAAACAATCTTCTTACCCAGGAAAAATATTAGATCTTGCCATGAAAAGGAAAATTATTACTGAAAAAGAATATGATGATATTTGGGAGCATAACGTCATTCAGTGGTTATGTGGTGATGATGAAAGTGCCAAACAAAAATTAATCAATAGAATTTTAAATTAGTTGCTAGGTCGTCTCGAGCGCAGTCGAGAGGCTGTTAAATAAAAACAATATTAAATGAGGTGCCGACTGCCTCGACCAAAAAAAATATGCATTTTATACCTGAAAATTTAGATGATTACGTGGTTGCTCATTCTGAAGACGAGCCAGAATTACTACAGCAATTACATAGAGAAACCTATCAAAAAATTTTACAACCCAGAATGCTTAGCGGGCATTATCAAGGGAGGCTTTTAAGTATGATTTCCAAACTGGTGAATCCTAAAAACATTTTAGAGATTGGCACTTATACGGGTTATTCGGCATTGTGTTTAGCTGAAGGCATGCAAAGTAATGGTGAGCTACATACTATTGACATTAATGAAGAATTGGTTGATTTTCAGCGTAAATATTTTGATAAGTCTGCTTATGGAAAACAAATTCATCAGCATTTAGGTGATGCTTTGGAGATTATTCCAAAGCTAGACGCTACTTTTGATTTAATTTTCATTGATGCTGATAAAGAAAACTACTCGAACTACTTTAATGCCATTATAGATAAATTAAATTCTGGTGGCATTATTTTATCTGATAATGTTTTATGGAGTGGTAAGGTTTTAGATACTGTTTTTAAGAAAGAAGACAGCTCTACACCTGCACTCATTGAATATAATGCGCTTTTAAAACATGATAAACGGGTTGAAACGGTTGTTTTACCTATTCGTGATGGGCTTACTATTAGTAGGAAAATTTAAAGCTAAAGCCTTATATGTTAGATTTTTCATATATTTAAACAAAATCAACCATGAAAAACCTAACCTACCACTGTTTTACGCTATTAATATTTTCTTTATTCCCGACTATACACTACGCACAATGTGCTTTAAATAATGCGCCTCCAGGTGAGTATATTGATATAAGTTCCTGTCAATATATAGAAGCACCTCCAGGCACTTATAGTCCAGGTGGAAATATTACAGCACCTATAGAATGTGAACCAGGAAGGTTTTCTGATGTTTCAGGAAGCGAATTTTGTCAATCTTGTCCAGCTGGCACATTTCAACCCAATTCGGGAAGTACAGAATGCACTTTGTGTCCACCGGGTAAATCTCAAGCTAATACAGGTAGTATTGACTGTATTGCATGTTCTCCAGGGAAATTTGCAGATACTCTAGGAAGTGTGGTTTGTACAGATTGTTCAGAGGGTAAATTCCAACCTATTGAAGGACAAACAGAGTGTTTAGATTGTCCAAAAGGCAGATACCAACCAAACACAGGAAGTGCAGAATGCCTATCTTGTAGCTCAGGAACTTTTGCAAGCACTACAGGAAGCGCGACATGTACTGATTGTGCTCCAGGAAAATACGCAGATACAGAAGGAAGTGAGGTCTGTACAGACTGTCCTTCTGGCAGGTACCAGCCTGATTCAGGAAGTAACGAATGTATTGGATGTGAACCAGGAAAATTTACTTCAACCACTGGAAGTGTTAATTGTACGGATTGCCCAGTTGGAACATTTCAACCTAATTCTGAAAGTGTGGACTGTATAAATTGTCCCGATGGAAGCTCTACTTCTGGCACAGGAGCTATGACTTGCGACATTACACTAAAATTAAAAGAAAGTTCTTTTTCTGATATTATAAAATACTACCCAAATCCTACCAATGGTGATATTACTTTCAATTTAAGCAAACATTACCAGCTCTTAAATATAGAAATTATAGATATTTATGGTAAAAAAATCCATTCCAAAACCTATGACAACATTCAAGTTTTTAAAATAAACATGTCTAGTTTTTCAAACGGTAAATATATTTTCAAAATATGGAATAATAAAAAGAATGCTGTTTTTGCTATTTTGAAGCAATAAAACTAAAACTTTCGCTTAACTGAACCCGTAAAATCTTCGATATCGTCTTTTACTCTATCCAGTTCTTTTTTCACATCTTTAGCAATGCTGGTGTCAAGACCGTTTTTTTCGGCGGTTTTAGTGATTTCGTGTTTAATATCGTTGGTGGCGTCTTTAAGAGTGCGCATGCCTTTTCCTAAACCACGAGCAATTTCCGGTAGTTTATCGGCGCCAAAGACCATAATAGCAATAAAGAGTATGAATGCTATTTCTGCACCGCTAATAAATAAGAATGTAGCTTGTTGTATCACAGTACAAATATAGTAAGTTGTTTTTATTATACTGGTTACCAATTAAATTTATTGGCATAAAAAAAAAGCCGATTTTGAAAACCGGCTATTTTACAAAACTATCAGCCAATTATAGGATAACATAATGCTGTTTGCTAACTTTTTACTTTTTCTTTAAACTTATCAAAGTTATTAGCTTCATTCATTTTTGGCCAAGAATTGTTAGACGTATCAACATCGGCAGTTTCTAGGTCTGGATCTACCATAAAACTCGTTATAGTTTTATTTGTTTTAAATACTTTTTTAACTTCATTTTCATTATACCTCCATATTTGAGCTGGATAGGTTTTTCTTTCGGTTGTACCATCTTCATAAGTCATCTCTAAAATAATTGGCATAACTAACCCTCCTGGTTTTTCAAACGTTACTTCGTAAAAATACTTAGGCGCTTCTTTTAGTTTTACTTTCTCTTCTTGAGGAAGACTTTCTATATAATCCGTTAAAAATTTAAAATCTGAAATGCTTTTTGAATCTTTTGGCATTTTACCAGCTTCTGCTTCTACATAATAGACTAATCTGTCTTTATACTCCGCCAAATTAATATTATACTTTTTCGCAGTTTCTGCTGCTATTTCTGAAGGTTGATTTGATAAATAATATTGTTTTACATCTTTAATACCTATATCTGTATAATCTGTTGTGTAAAACCACCCTCTCCAGAACCAATCTAAATCCATTGCTGAAGCGTCTTCCATAGTTCTAAAAAAATCTGCAGGTGTTGGGTGTTTAAACATCCAACGTTGCGAGTATGTTCTAAAAGCATAATCAAACAATTCTGGCCCCATAATGGTTTGTCTTAACATATACAATGCTGCTGCAGGTTTTGTATATGCATTTGGCCCAAATTGGAATACATAATCACCTTGAGACATAATTGGAGATATATAATTTTGATCGCCACCCATGTAAGGGACAATATCTTTAGGAAGGTTTCCTGTGATAAAATTCGGATCATAATCTAGTTCTGCCAACGTTTCAACAAACGAATTAAGACCTTCGTCCATCCATGTCCATTGACGCTCATCACTATTAACAATCATAGGGAAAAAGTTATGCCCCACCTCGTGAGTTATAACGCCTATCATACCTCTTTTTACACGTTCAGAATATGTACCATCTGGTTTTGGACGACCATAGTTAAAACATATCATAGGATACTCCATCCCCTGTCGTTCTGAATGTACAGATACTGCTTTGCTATACGGATAATCAAAAGTTAGTTTAGAATATTCTTCTAAACTATTTGCAACAACTCGCGTAGAATGCTCTTCCCACAATGGATTACCTTCTTTCGGATAAAGTGATATAGCCATTACAGAACGCCCATTGATATTAACCGCCATAGCATCCCAAATATATTTTCTTGAAGAGGCAAAAGCAAAATCTCTTACTCTATTTGCTTTAAAATGCCACGTTTTATTTTTAGTGCTTCTTTTAGATTCTGCTACAATAGCTTCTTCTTCAGAAACAATAAATACAGGATCTGTAAAAGATTTTTTTGCTAGTGCAAAACGTTTTTGCTGCTCTTTTGTTAAAACATCCTTTGGGTTTTGTAATTCTCCTGTAGACTCTAAAATATGATCTGCTGGCACGGTTATTTTTACATCAAAATTCCCGAATTCTAAAGCAAATTCACTGCGTCCCCAAAACTGCATATTTTGCCAACCCTCTACATTATCATAAACACAAAGTCTAGGGTGAAATTGAGCAATAGTGTAATTATTATTACCATCAGGAAAGGTTTCTAAACCAGAACGACCTCCATCTGTATTTATATCGTTAATATTATAATGCCATTTTATACTAAATTTAAAAACCTCACTGGGAGCTAATGGTTTTGATAAATTTATTCGCATCATGGTTTGATTTATAGTATGTGATAAATCTGAACCATTTTCATTTTTAACGTAATCAATATTAAAACCACCATCAAAACGTTCTTTCAAATTTGCTTTAGTAAACGCTCCAGAATCATTAAAAGGTACGTTAAAAACCTCTGTTTCAATATCTGGAGTTTTTGAATCTTTAGCACGCATATTTTGGTCTAACTGAATCCATAAATATTCCAAATAATCGTTAGAATTATTATGATACGTTATTTTTTCGTCACCAAAAAGTTGATTTTTATTTTCGTCCAAACGAATATTCATTATATAATCTACCTGCTGTTGTGTATAGGCATGTCCGGGAGCGCCTGAAGCTGTTCGTGTTTCATTTGGTGTTGCCAGAAGATCTTTCATTTGTCTGAATTTGTTCTGATCTGAATGACCTTTTTGTTTTTCTTTAGCTTGCTCTTGAGCAAAAGCGCCAGAAAAAAGGAATACTAATGATAAGAAAAGGTACGCATGCTTCCTCATAGTTTTTTTGTTTTATTAGAAAAAAAAGTGATTTTTGCAATTTTCGTTAGAAGATTGTCACAAAACGGTGTCGAAATTACTAAATTATGTATTCATTCAACATCGTTTTAATTAAAATTTAACAAAGCGTTTGGATTATCAGATGTTAAAATGAAACTTTTATTTTTAGAATTTATTTTCATCTTTACAATGTTTTGTTGATCTTTTTGTAAATCGAATAAAATACTATTTGTAATGGAGAAAGATGCTATATTTTTTATATGTTCAACCTCTAAATAGCACCTTACTATATCACCTTCATATTCTTTTCCTATATAATTGAATATAACCGCTTTTTTATTAATACTTAACTTGATTTTATCTTGTAGATATTTTTCAATATAGATATCAATTATTTTTGGCTCATCCTTTTCTGCAAGCACAATATTTTCATCATAATTTGACTTTAATACACTCTCAAAATCGTCAATAAATAATCTTGAAGTTATTTGAACCGACTCCTTTTCTTTTATATAATTGATTTGAGTAACGCTTATGTAGTATTTATGCATGGATGAGAATGCAAATAGCGGAATGATAAAACCAATTACTAAAAATTTAAAAATTTTCATAAATAGGGTTAAAAATAGAAACTAAAATACTTCATTAGAGTTCAAAAAGCGTTCCAAAGTTTTTTTTAGAACATATTATTAAAAACCTCATAAACTTGAAAATTATTTATGTAATATAGACTTTGCAGAAATAATTTCAATTGAAACAATAACTTCTTTTAATTTATACTAAGCGGAAAAAAAATAAAAAAAAACGCAAACAGCTTTTAATGTTTTGTTAAAAGCTGTTTATTATAAATGTATTTTATTTTTTCTAATTCAGAAAATCGATGCTTTTATTATTCAAAAGTTCAAGAAATTCCATTTCCTTTCCGTAGTTAAGTAATGAAAAATCAAAATCGCCACTTTCTACAAATCGTATAAATTCTTCAACACGATGTTCTGGAATTTTAAAATTATCAACCAAAAACTCAGAACCAAAATAATACTTAATAGATTCAATGGGCACATCGGGTACACCAGCCTTCTTTTTATCTTTCACCTCAGCCCTAAATAAAGGAAGCAATAACTGATCAACAACATTAATAATATTAAGACCATTTACCATAGGTTGATGCTGCCTATCAATAGCAATATTATTTACTTCAGATTTATTATCTATTTCAAAATCATAATCTTTACTATGCTTAACCCCAAAATACAAAGCATCTAATTGAGGCTTAAAAGGTTTAGTAGCTTCTAAATCTGTATTTAAATTACCTGATAGTCCTTTCGTAAAAACAACCACCTCATCTAACTTATTAATCTCTTCAATTAAAAAGAGTTTCATTTTTTTAGATTTTATAATAGCATCATTAACTTTAAAAGTAATATTTTGATATTGTAACGCACTAACTTCAATAATATCATTTAATGTTACTTTCAGTTTAAATTCGCCATTATCATCAGTAATTGTTCCTGTATTTGAAGAGCTATTAAATATTGTAATACCAGAAATATCGCTACCTTCAACAATAATTTTACCAGAAACTTCTATTCGTGTTATGGTTTGAGAAATTACAGATATTGAAGAAACTAAAGCGAGAACCAAGAAAAACCTTTTCATATTTTTTATTTTCAAATTACTACATTAATTTGTTTATTTAAAACAAAAATCATCAATTCTTTTAATACCACTAATTAATTAATTTTATACACACTTAAAACTTATGCGTAACATAATCATTGCTAGCACTTCAACAATTCACGGTAGCGGATATTTAGAATATATTCTAGACGAATTAAAGGTGTTTTTTAAAAACGCAAACACCATTCTTTTTATCCCTTATGCAAGACCAAGTGGCATTTCGCATAATGATTATACCGAAATCGCAAGTAAGGCTTTCCAAAAAATTAACAAACAAGTAAAAGGCATTCACGAGTTCGATAACCCAACAGAAGCTATTAAAAACGCAGAAGGCATTTTTGTTGGCGGTGGTAACACCTTTGTTTTAACAGATCAATTATATAAAAATAACATCATCAATACCTTACAAAAAGAGATACAAAACGGTACACCCTATTTAGGCACAAGTGCGGGCAGTAATATTTGCGGTTTAACTATTAAAACCACAAACGACATGCCTATTGTATATCCACCAAATTTCAACGCTCTAGGCTTGGTTCCCTTCAATATAAACCCGCATTATTTAGACCCAAATCCCAAAAGTAAACATAAAGGTGAAACTAGAGAAACCAGAATAAAAGAGTTCCATCACTTCAATACTCAACCCGTTATTGGCTTAAGAGAAGGTAGCTGGTTGCGCGTTAACAATAATTCTATTCTATTAAAAGGGAATTTAACCGCTAGAGTTTTCGAATACAACAAAACTCCTTATGAGGTTAATTCAGGCACAGAATTAAATCAATTAAAATAAAATAATTTGGGCGTGCCCCCGAAAGGGGTCGGGCTATCCGTTACAAGTCCTCGCACTTCCTTCGTCAGGATGTGGGCTTTCCACTACTATCCCTCACGCGGGCTTACCTGCTAACACCGCTTACCAAATGGCAAATTAAAACAAATCTGTATAAAAAAAGCTCCATCGTATTGATGAAGCTTTTAGAGCGGGAGACCAGGTTCCCTTCGACTGCGCTCAGGATAAACTTCTCACCTTACTCGTTAGTTAATCAGTAAACTACAAACATAAAAAAAAGCCCCATATTTCTATGAGGCTTTTGGAGCGGGAGACCAGGTTCGAACTGGCGACATTCAGCTTGGAAGGCTGACGCTCTACCAACTGAGCTACTCCCGCTTTTTCCAGCTACAAATATAGAAACTGTTTCTAATTCTGCAAGAAAAAATTAAAGCTTTTTTAAAAAATGATAGCCTAAAATGTTAAAACCTTCATTAAAATAAAATTTGTGTGATGCCGAATTTGAAACATAGGTATTTAACTCCATAGCTTCAAACCCTTTAGCTTTTACATAATTATAAATCCAGTCAAAAAAATCTTTCCCTAAACCTTGTCTTCTATAACCATCATCAATAAAAACATGATCGGGCTCCACACTTCTTCCAGAATAATGTCTCGTGCAAAACCACAATCCGCAAACACCAATTAGTTTCTCATCATCATAGATAACGGCACATTCATAATTTTGAGTTATCATTTCAGAAAATCGCTGTTTCAAAACCGCATCAGAGTCTATATTCCCATTAAGCTTCTGCACCAAAGGAACAACAGAATGTATTTTATCTTTTTCAATAATATCAAATATAAATGGCATAAAATAAGTTTTATGTGAAGGTAAGAATTCTTAAAAATATTTTTAAGTTTGAAATACCAATATAGAAAATAGATTCAATATTAGTTTAGACTATAAAATAAAACCCATTAGCGCTAAGGAAACTTATGGCGTAAGGCACCCTGTATTAAGAAGCGGAAAACCAATTGAATCTTGCGTTTTTAATGGAGATAATCTTGAAACTACATTACATCTCGGAATATTTATAAATGATAATCTAATAGGTATTTGCTCCTTTTTTAAAAATACCCACCCTAATATTAAGGAAATCCCACAATATCAGTTAAGAGGAATGGCAGTTTTAAAAGCATTTCAAGGCAAAGGTTTAGGCAAAATCATATTAAAACATGGAGAAGCGGCACTAAAAACAAAAAATGTTAAAAAAATATGGTGCAATGCTAGAGAAATTGCAGTTCCTTTTTACAAAAAAAACAATTATGAAATTGGCAGTAAACCATTTAACATAAAAGAAATTGGCACCCATTATATGATGCACAAAACATTGTTTTACAATACATTATAAAGTGACTTAACACTAGTGTCCACTAAAAATTAAACAAAGTTCTTTGAAATTATTGTAAGTCTGTATTTTAAGTCTCATTTTGAAGCGTGACGATTTGAAATGAATATTATGTTCGTAATTCAAAATTACGAAAATGAATCAAGGCAAATATGTGTTTTCTCAATTGGTAAAATTTCTTCCACAACGAGTTTTTGATAGAATAACGGCTAATTATCAAGGGAACAAATCCGTTAAGCATTTTACTTGTTGGAATCAATTATTATGTATGATTTTTGGACAAATTTCTGCCAGAGAAAGTTTGAGAGATTTGATAACTACCATAGAGGCTCATCAATCAAAATCATATCATTTGGGATTTGGAAAAAGTATAACTCGCAGTAACTTATCAAAAGCAAATGAAAAACGTAACTATAAAATATTTGAAGAGTTTGCTAATCATTTAATTGGCATTGCACAATTGAAAAACAGCAAAGATACTTTCGGTATAAAAGGCAATATTTATGCTTTTGATTCTTCAACAGTTGATCTTTGTTTGAGTGTATTTTGTTGGGCTCATTTTCGTAAAACTAAAGCAGGCATAAAATTACATACACTTTTTGATATTAACACTCAAATCCCTGTATTCATTCATATCACAAAGGCAAACATACACGATGTAAACGCAATGGATGTTATCGATTATGAACCATTAGCTTATTATATTTTTGATAGAGCTTATGTAGATTATCAGCGTCTTTATCGAATTACAAAAGCGAAAGCTTATTTTGTAGTTAGAGCAAAATCTAATATTAAATTCAATAGAATGTATTCAAATACGGTAGATAAAACTACAGGAATTAAATATGACCAAATTGGAAAAATTGAAGGATTTTACACCTCTAAAGATTATCCTGAAAAATTACGAAAAGTGAAATTTGTGGATAAAGAAAATGGAAAAACATTAGTGTTTTTAACAAACAACTTTGATTTATCAGCAAACGATATTGCATTGCTTTACAAACAAAGATGGCAAGTGGAATTATTCTTCAAATGGATAAAACAACACTTAAAAGTAAAAACTTTTTGGGGCAGAACAGAAAATGCTGTTCGCACACAAATTAATATCGCGATAATAACATATTGCTTAATTAATATAATTGCAAAAGATTTAAAAATCAATCGCTCAACGTATGAAATCATACAAATTTTATCAGCATCATTACTTGATAAAACACCTGTAAATGAATTACTTATGAAATCAGATTACAATAATGTCAAAGAACTAAATACTAATCAACTGGTTTTCAACTTGTTTTAAGTGGACACTAGTGGTGACTTAATTTAAAATTGAGTGTCAAAATAAGCATAAACTAAAATTTTGTAATTTTAGATATAATTTTTTTTTAAAATGAGAGGAAGAAATCTAAAAGTCAGATTATTAATAGGAGCAGCTATAGCTTTATTTTTTGTTTTTAAAAGGTGTAGCCAACAAGAAGTAAACCCATATACTGGCAGAACACAAACCATATCAATGACTCCAGATAAAGAAATTGCAATTGGCTTACAAAGCGCGCCACAAATGGCTCAACAACATGGTGGTTTACATCCAAACACACAATATCAAGCCTTAGTTGATAATGTTGGAAACAAATTAGTAAACAATAGTATTGCTAAACAAACACCTTATAAATACGAGTTTCATTTACTAGCAGACCCTAATACTATTAACGCTTTTGCATTACCTGGTGGACAAATATTTATTACTCATGCACTTTTTTCTAAATTAAAAAACGAAGACCAATTAGCAGGTGTTTTAGGGCACGAAGTTGGACACGTTTTAGGAAGACACAGTGCAGAACGAATTGCTGAAAGTGAATATTGGCAAGGCTTATCCACAGCAGGCTCTGTTGGTGCTGATATGGGTGGGTTAGTTAGTGGTATTGGACAAAACACATTGCTTACCAACGGAAGAGATGATGAATTAGAAAGTGATGACCTTGGGGTTAGGTTTATGATTAAAGCAGGATATAATCCAGAAGAGATGATAGGTGTAATGGAAATTTTAAAAGCTGCTGCTGGCCCAAATCGTGTTCCAGAAATGCAAAGTACACATCCTGATCCGGACAACAGAATTGAAAAAATTTATGAAGCTATTGAAAAATATAAAAATCAATAAAAAGAGGTCGTCTAAAAACAATTTAGGCGATCTTTTTATTTTTGGTCATTTAGGTTTTATTTTGACGCTCTTTGTTTTAATAGTAAATAATAATGTTGTTAAAATAGAGCAAAGCGATTTCTATATCGCCAAACTCA
>NZ_JAQWOO010000007.1 GCF_029245835.1 Algibacter sp.
ATAAAATTAAAGGAAAATATCTCCAATTATACTTAAATGAATTCGTCTATAAACTAAATCGTAGATATTTTGGAGACCAACTCTTCGATAGGCTTGTTATTGCTAATATCACAGGATTATGACTTATAACGGATATTCAAACTAATTTTTTTATTAATTCAAATTCCTCATTGGTATGGCTAAATTTTTCTGGCAACTTTCCAGAAACTTCTAAACCAACTCCTCGCTTTGGGTTAAAACCAAACTTAATTTCTTTCTTGGCTTTTTTATTAATTATTGTCGCAAAAAACTCTCTAAAGCCAACAACTTTATCATATTTCAGGTAGCGATAAAAAGGTATATAGTTATAATAAAAGTTCTCTTTATCTTTACCTAATTCTTTTTTAATTATCGGGTTTTGTATAAACGGAACCAAATTAGCTTTAAAGGTGTTTGATAAACCAGAATTATAAAAATTATAATCTATTTGCACAAAGAGACTATCAAATGTGATTTTATTTGTTTCCGCCAAGGTCAATAAAATTAACATATCTCCTAAAGAGGCTCCGGATATTCCCAAATTTACACACGATTTACCAGTTAATTTCTCAACCAATTCGCAATCTATATGATTTTCTATTCTAGAGGAACCTAAAAAAGCTAAATCGTAATGTTTATTTTCTAATTGCAGTATTTTGTGAACTTTATTTCTTGGTGCACTATTTTTAAATGTATAAGAATATAGCGCATCTAAACCATACATAAGCACGACTATTACGATTATAATTTTAAAAATATAGACTAAAAACTCTTTCATTAAAACTGAAAATATATAAATTCTTGATGATTAGAATACACACCAAATATTAAAAGCATTAAGATAACACCTATTATCTTAAACCATTTAAACTTTCCTAAAAAAGGGTGCTCTGTATGTTTATTAAGCCATTCTATAAAAATAAACACGCCTATTAGAAATAACATCTCTATACTGTAGTTTTCTATACTCAAGTATTCTATGTTGAAACTAAAATTAGTAAATAACCTTTTAATATAGTTAAATGCCACTGTGATACTATCTGCTCTAAAAAATACCCAAGCTAAGGTTACCAAAACAAAAGTAATTAGCATATTAATTAATTCTCTAAAAGAAGGTATTGCCTTATGTTCTGCAACCTGATTCGTGTATTTTCTATTCTTATTTGTAATTAACAATGGGATAAAAAATAAAGCGTGCAATGCGCCCCAAATAATGAATGTCCAGTTGGCACCATGCCAAAAACCACTAACTAAAAAAATTATAAAAACATTTCTAACCTTTTTAAATGTGCTTGTACGAGAGCCACCCAAGGGGATGTATAAATAATCTCTAAACCAGGTTGAAAGCGAAATATGCCATCTTCTCCAAAACTCTGCAACATCTCTAGAAAAATACGGATAATTAAAATTTTGCATTAACTCGAATCCGAAAAGCCTAGCAGTACCGATAGCAATATCACTATATCCAGAAAAATCACCATAAATTTGAAAGGCAAAATAAACAGCTCCAATTATTAATGTTAATGTGTTTAAATCCTGATAATTATCAAAAATAGCATTTACATAAGTAGCACAACCATCAGCTATTACTACTTTTTTAAATAAGCCCCAAATAATTAAATGTATTCCAGATTTAGCTCTTTCTAAATTAAAAGTTCTCTTTACTGAAAACTGAGGTAATAAGTTTGCGGCTCTTTCTATCGGGCCAGCAACCAATTGCGGAAAGAAAGCCACAAAGGTTGCGAAATTTATAAAGTTTCTTGTAGGTTTTAACTTTTTACGATAAACATCTATAGTGTAACTTAGGGTTTGAAACGTATAAAAAGAAATACCTACGGGAAGAATAATTTGCATAGTAGAAGCGTGCATTTTAAAGCCTAATATTGCCCAACTATCTAACCAACTCTCAATAAAAAAGTTGTAATATTTAAAAAAGCCTAACATCCCTAAATTAAAAATTAAACTTACGGCCAAAAAGTATTTTCGTTTTTTATAAACTGTTTCCTTTTCTAATTTTAAACCAATACTATAATCGATAAGTGTACTTAAGGCAATAAGTAGTAAGAAACGATAATCCCACCAGCCATAAAAGAAATAACTAGCCACTAGCAGCAGTATGTTTTGGTATTTTTGACTTCTTTTTAATAAAAACCAGTACAAAAAAAACACTGTTGGCAGAAATAATAAAAAAGCAATGGAGTTAAAAAACATCAGTAGGGCTGTTTAAAATTGCTTTGTTAGTTTGTAGAAATTAATTTATTGATTGTACTTAGTATGCGATTAGAAGCCTGCGAGGGCGGAAAATAGTTAATTATATTAAACCAGTCTTGAGAAGCCTTTACTGTTTTAGTGGAATCAGTCAAAAGGTTTTCTAAATCCATTGAAATTTCATCGGGATGATTTAACCAGCAGACGGCATCTATAGATGGTTTAGATCTAAAATGAACAAAATCATAAACATTAACACCCTTTTCTGGTTGTTCCTCAGGATTAAAATAATTATAATTCATAAAAGCACATGGTTTATTATAAGCAGCATAATCAAAAACCATTGAAGACCCCAAATTCACAACACACTCTGTATGTTCAATTATATTCGTTTGCAGTTTATAATCCTCTTTTGTTGGCATTATACTATTCCAAACACCACCTTCTTTTTTCCAAATAGGATTTACAGAAACTATAATATCCTCGTATGCTTCTAAAATACTATCATATCTATTTGAAAAATCAACAGGGCATCTTCTAAATATAATACCAATATGATGTGTTTTACTATTTAAATTTTTAACAGCCTTAGCCAAATCCCTTAAGTAGAGTTCATCTTTGGGAGATGTTGTAATATCATCACCACTAAAACAAATGTATTTTTTGCTGGAATCAAGACCATGTGCATCAAAAAATTCGCTTCTTGATATATTTAGAGAGGCCTTAAAATGATTTTCAAACTGAGGGGTGCCCGTTACTTTTATCTGGTCAGGACTAATATATTTTTGATAATGAAGAAGTTCGTTTTTCATATAATCACTCCAAACAAAATAATAATCGGCAGTAAGAACAGTTGTTGCTTTGGGAACATTATCCCAAGAATATATAAAAGCACCTGTTAAAACACCTAAATCTTGAGCTGCCGTAAGTGGAGAAATTCCAGTTACAGCGCGCTGGCTAGTTGAAAACAAAAAGTCTGGCTTCTCTTTTTCAAGTACTAACTTACAGTGTTTGTAATATGCTGTTTTTCGTTCTAAACGAAGCATTGTTGAGCGTAGTTTCCTAATTCCATTTTCTGAATTAAATAATTCCATTATTAACTTAATAGCTATACTTTTTAAAGATGACTTTAAGTTTTTAAATGATAAAGGAAACTTATACTCTTGATATATTGAATCGTTATCTCGATTTGAAAAAAGATTAAGCTCAGTACGAATTAATGCTGTTTTAATTAAATCTGTAAACGCGCTCGGTTTGGGATTATTAATTTTTACTTCTTTAACATCCATATTTTGCATGTTAAAAGGTGTACTATTCCAAAACACTAATTCGATATTTTTTTCTTTTGCTAAAATTGGAAATGAGGTATAGGTGAAATTTCGAATACTAACTCCATCTGATACTAAAACAAAAACCTTTTTACCCATTCTATGTTTTGTAATTTAATTTTGAATGTTGAAATTATTTCTATTCCAAATCATTTTTGCTTAATAATAGACTTGTATTAATCCATTGCCATATATGAAAACTACTATCTTGATCTCCATCAAAATAAGCTTTCAATTCTTTATCCAATAGATTATTGTTAAACCAATTGAGTACCTTTAAATTATTAATTTCAGAATGCACCCAATCTTTCAAGTCATTTGCTAACCACTCGCGTTGCGGAGTTTGTAATGCTCTCTTTGGTGCGTATCTAATATGTTCTGGTATATAATCTGAAGCTAAAATACGTAATAAATACTTTTGTGTATTTTTATTTATTTTATATTCCAAGGGTTGCGCAAAAGCAAATTCCACCAATCGATAATCTAAAAAAGGTTCTCTCAATTCGGTACTTGCCGCCATAGAGAGCCTATCATTAAAACGCAAAGCCCTTGGTATTTTAGTGTAAAACAAATCTCGATATTGTAAGTTTTTAACAGCATCATCAAAAGGTTTTGGATATTCTATTTTCTCAGCTAAATTTAAAAATTCTGGTTTCATTACACCTGCTCGAAAAGGAGATTTGGTTACTCCTTGAATAATACTGTTTGAATTTTTAACGTAATAATCATAGCCCGCCCATTGCTCATCCATCCCTTGTCCATCCAATAAAACCACAACGTCGTTTTTTCGAGCTCTTTTAAAAATCTCACCATATGCCAGAGTAGGAATTCCGCCAAAAGGCTCGTCTTGCGAATCACTCATGTTCTTACTTAAAATCTCAATATCATTCGATTTTAAAAGTACTTTAAACAATGGGTTATCTGTATTATTCATCAACGCTTCTACCCAGGGTAACTCATCATAATCTGAATTATCAGTGTAAAATGTGTACGCATTAATATCTTTTCCTTTCTCGTTTTTATTAACTAAAGCTAATAGCATAGAACTGTCTACACCACCACTTACGTTAAAGCCCAAAGGAACATCTGTCCTAAACCTTATATTAATACTATCTTCTAATAATTGTTTATACGTAAATTTCGCTTCTTCAAAAGGAAGTTGAGTTTCATACTTCTTTATTTCTTCCTCAAAAAAATACCATTTCTCTATACTTATCTCACCATCATTATACGTTAAAGAATGCCCGCCTGGAAGCTGTAAAACACCTTCCCAAAATGATTCATTTGGCATACCATAACTACCAAAAGCAAAATAATTAGCCCAAACTTTATTGTTTGTTTTCTTCAAAATACCGGCAGAGAACAACGTTTTAATTTCTGAAGCAAAATAAAAAGAATCTTCTTTTAATGTGTAATAAAATGGTTTAACACCAAAACGATCTCTTGCGGCGAATAATGATGAACTTCGAGTATCCCAAATTACAAATGAGAACATACCATTTAATTGAGATAAACATGCCTTACCCCATTTTATATATGCTGCTAACAATACTTCTGTATCAGAATTTGTAGAAAAATCATAACCACTATTTAACTTCGATTTTAGCTCTATATAATTGTATATTTCACCATTAAAAATGAGAATATATCTTTTATCTTTAGAAAAAAAAGGTTGATTTGAACTGGGTCTAGGATCTATTATAGATAATCTATTATGACCTAATGCCACATCTTTTTTAAGACATTTACCTGTAAAATCTGGTCCACGATGATGCTGAGTTGAAAGCATTTTATTCAAAACACTTGCATTAGCTTTTTTACCAATAATTCCTACAATACCACACATTACAAATTTAGTTTTTTCGCTATTGCAACCGCTTTTTCCCAATCCTCCATAGTATCAATATTAACATTAAAATCGGGTGGTGATTCTATGTAAGCTAACGTATTTCCGTAAAGTGAATTTTGATTTAAAAGCACATCTGTTTTAGTTAGATAAATTATACCATCTCTATGATATGACACAGGTAAATCTTGCCGTCTTGAAATAATTGATTTTTCACCAGTTGAGAGCTCTAAACAATCATACTCATCAACTTTAAACGTCCAATGCGGATTGTATTCATCTGGTACTTTTTTCACAGAAACCAATGCGTCTGCATTGCTCTCCATAAACTTTTCAATAGCATTATCTATAAATTTTGCTGTTTTAAAAGGGCTAGTAACTTGCAACAAACAAACAGCATCAAACTGAACACCCTGATTCTTATAAAATTTTAAAGCATGCTGTATAACGGGTAATGTTGGCGAATTATCTTGTGCTAAATCTGAGGGTCTTTTAAAAGGCACTTCTAAATTTAGCTGATTGGCTACCTGAATTATGGCATCATCGTCAGAACTTAAAATTACTTTAGAAATATGCTTTGATGCTTTAGCAACCTCCACTGTATATTGTAAAAGCGGCTTACCTTCTAAAATTTTAATGTTTTTACCGGGTACTGTTTTTGAGCCTCCTCGTGCTGGTATAATGCCTAAAATATTCATTAGTAAGTAATAGTTTTATGAAAACGTAATTTAACATCCGCTAAAATATCAGCTATTTTTTCACCAGAATTACCATTACCATAAATAGTACTCTCTTTTATTTTATCTGCAATTTCTAATCTATTAACTATAGCATTCTTAATAGCTTCACTGGTGTAAGATACATCAACAACATTCTCGCTTCGAGCTCTTCCGTGTTGTCTTGTTCCTATATTTACCACCGGTACGCCAAGAAAGGCACACTCTCTAATCCCAACACTAGAATTACCAATTAAGCATTTACTATTCATTAATAATCTTAAAAAATCCTCTGGTAACATATTTTTAAAAAAGTGAATATTCTCAGGTTGATAATTTTCACGATATGATCTTATTCCGTTTGAGGTTCCGTCTGCACCAGCATCTACATTAGGCCAAAACCAAAACGTTGGAATTCCCAATTCATGTACAACTTTTAAAGTCGTTGTTACATGAACCCTCGCATCATCGTACTCCGTAGTTACAGGATGTTGCATAACAACCATATAACCATTTTTCCAGTCTATATTCTTCCCTACACCTCCATATTTTTCAATAGGATTAAAGTTTAACTTTGGAGATTTTTTAACTTGATTTGCAATGTCAATTGATGGACAACCTGTATTAAATACGTAATCTTCGTCCTCACCCATTTTAAGCAAACGTGTTCTTGCTTCGCTTGAAGCCACTAAATGAATATCTGCTAGTTTTGTATTCGCATGTCTTACTTTTTCGTCAATATTCCCAGTAACTTCCCCTCCTTGTATGTGTATTAATGGAATATTTTGATAAGCTGCAGCAATAGAAGTAGCAATGGTTTCAAAACGATCGGCTATTGTTACCACCGCATCTGGCTGTAAATTATAAAAAACAGTTGCCAATTCCATAACGCCTAACCCTGTAGTTTTTGCCATAGAGGTTTTGTTTTCCCCTTCTAAAACCATAAATACTTTGGCATCTATTTTAAACCCATCTTGTTCTATATAATCAACCGCATTACCATAACGATTTAACAATGCAGAACCTGCTATAACTAATTGCAATTCTAAACTTGGATGTTTTTTAATTGCTGTTAAGGCTGTTTTTATTCTACTATATGATGGTCTTGCCGTTATTACAACACAAATTTTTCGTTTTGTCATTATAAGTTAAATGCTTTCTATAGATAAGTTAATTTAGTTTTAAAAATTCGTGTGATCTTAAAAATTTATAAAAGCGTATTCACTCGTAATATACTGAGAAACTTGAAAAGTGCTGGATTTTTTGCAATATTTCTCAACTTCATACATCATTTACTTTTAAAAAATCCCATTGTTTTAAATCATGTAATAATTCTTTTCCAATTATACTTTTAAATGCTGAAGCACTTATACCTCTATTTGCAGGTTTTTTTGCTTCTAAATCTTCAAATTTAATTATATGCCCTTTTTTTAAGTCTTTATTTACTGCTAACGATTTTTCAAAAATTAATTTTAATTCTGAAAACTTACTTATATCGTTCTTATTAATTGGTGATTGATTCGCTATTTCAATATTCTTAACGGCTTTAACTAATGTCTCAATCTCTTGAATGGTTAATGAAGACGATGTGTCTGGTCCAAAAACATCTTTATTAAAAACGGCATGAAATTCAAATATTTGAGCTCCTAAAGCGCAAGCTCCAATACAAGTTTCTATTTTTGCTGAGTGATCTGAAAAACCTACGGGAATATTGTAACGATGTCTTAATTCTGTAATTACATTTAACCCATATTCATTGGGTTGCGTTGGGTAAGCTGTAGTGCATTGTAAAATAGCTAATTCAATCTGCTTCTCTTTCAAAAACTTTACAGCGGCATCCAATTCGTTAAAAGAACTCATTCCAGACGATATAATTACTGGCTTTTTAGTTTGAGAAATACGCTCTAAAAGCAAAAAATTAGTAATCTCACCAGAACCTATCTTATAACGTTTAACACCTACCTCTTCTAATAAATCTACGGCAGCATTACTAAATGGGGAGCTCATAAACTCTAAACCAACTTCATCACAATGTTGTTTTAAACCTTGCCATTCGGCAAGTGAGAACTCCATACGCTTCCAATAATCAAAACGTGTTGCATCTTGATCAGAAATCTTTACACGAAAAGGCTCGTAAATACTACTTTCTGCCTCTGCAATATGAGTTTGAAATTTAAGAGCATCTATACCAGTCTTGCACAATGCATCAACATAGTCATGAGCAATATTGATACTACCGTTATGTGCTTGACCTATTTCGGCAATAAAAAAACTCATTTTGTTTAACTTTTCTTAATATATAATGGCAATTTAATAATTTATCCTAACTGATTAAAAGGAAAATGTCTTTTAATTACACTTATTTAACTTACACAAATGGACACACATCCATTAAGCCTTTTTGTAGCTTGTTCAGCGTGTCTTTGGATGGTAATGCACTTCCATGTTGTTCAAATATTTTTTCTGAACCTACACTATCGGCTAAAACTTCCATACCAATAGGCTTATAAGATGTTATAGCAACCGATTTAAAATAATCTTTAAACTTTATATCATCTCCAAATAGTTTGTCTGAAAACTTAATCCACAAAGCTGGAATTTGGTAGGCATGAGACACTATAATACCATGTAAAGATGATGATACTATTTGTTTGCATTGCAAAATACTATCTGTTGTTTGCTCAATATTATTAGTCATTAAATCAATAACTAGAACATTATCTAAATGGTTAATATTATTCTTAACAAACTCGAAATCCACATAATGGGGTATAATGCCTAATTGGTATTTTTTGTCAATTTTAGGGTTATAGTAATTTGGTAAAAGCAATGCAGGATCTCCGAATATTTCTGGCACCACATAGCCTTGATTCATTAAAATTCTTCTTGTTTCTGGTCCTCTAACTGCTAAAAATTTTGCAGGTTTTACTAATTGATTATTTTTTATAACACCGCTGCCCCAAACAACACATTTTTTATTAATATGAGCTAAAATACTCCCTGCTGTTACGTAAATAGGTTGAAAAAAATCTAAGATGCTAAACTTTTTTGGATGAGAAAAAGCAACTTTTTTACCTGAAATTTTCTCAACTAAATATTTTCCTAAAACATCTCCATAATTTTCTTTAGTTTTTCCCATTAGTAAAGATTCACTCCACCAAAACAATCGTATTTTTTTAGGTTTAGTCATTAATTATTTAGATGTATAGAAAATTGAATAGTTTTTAAATCTTTAGAAACTTCATATGCATAATTATGGTTTCTGTAATTGAAAAGTATTTTTTGTAATATCAAATCATTCACCTCCTTCATGGATAAATACGGTTGCTTTAGCTTGTTCAAAGCCGTTTTTAGTTTGTATTTAGATGAATTATAGAAAGCAGCTTCTTTGAAAATTATTTTAACAATATCATTTTCAAAAAGTGGTAATTCATAATTTAAAACATGAATAACCTTTGCTTTAATATTATCGATTTCAATTATTTCTGAAGGATTTTTAAGTGTTTCATAGTCTGATTCCTGAAAATAATGTCTATCTTTATTTTTCTCCATGAGAAACTTTTGTGTTTCTACACGTCTTAAATAATGCCTTTGGTTAATCCGTTGAATATTCGATAATCGTGGTAATACAGTTAAATTTTCTTTAGCCTTTTGCGGATATCTTTTATGCCATTGATGAAGTAGAATATTTGATTCGCACCTAATCATTTCATAACCTGAAGTAATTAATCTGAAATTCAAATCTTCATCTTCCGAACCATAAAAATGAAAAAACTCATCGAAACCACCAATATATTCCAGAGCTTTTTTAGGAAACAAGCCAACACCAAAAGTATCCCCATAGTGAGTGGGTTTTAATTGATTAAAATCTGAATTTTCAATACTATTTGAAGTCACATTCTCTGCCAAATAACCTATTCTGAATAATGAAAATTGATTTGTATTTATTAATGACGTCATAATTTCTGAAAAATTGGGAGCCACTAAAACATCTACATCTGCAATAAAAACAGCATCAGTTTGTACTTTACCTATTCCATAATTAAGTGCTTTACTCTTATTCCATAACAATCCTTTATGCCCGATATAATAATAAGTTGCAAATTCAAAAGTATCGACAAGCTTCTTGATTTTTTTGGAATAATCTGGTGTACTACCATAATCGACAAAAACCACTTTAAAATTAATATTTTTTTGATTTTTTAAAGATAATAACGACAGTCTAACCCTAGTGTGGTCTCTATTCCTGTAAGCATATAAAAGTGTAAAAGTGGTTACCATTTAAAAATTTATTAATTTGATTTCAAATTGTAAATTGAAAAAAAAGATTTTTTAAAATGAATGTCATCTGGTTTATCTGCTTTATTAATCAGTGCCTTTAAAATATTTTTAAAATACTGCGGTATATAACCTTTTAAAGTTTTCTTTTTTACCACAGGCTTTAAACTGGACCGTTTCCCCTTCCATTTTAATTCTGCATAATCCATTTGTAAAGGTTGATTTTCAAACAAACTAGTCTGTGAAACTCGTTTAGCTAAAACATAAATATACACTGGTTTCGTATTTGTAAATTGAATTCTTTGATGAGCTTCACTAGTATCTGGAACATTATAAAACGTTGTTTCCTTATCGTCTACAAAAAGAACAACATCCATTATCTCGAAGCCATTAGTTTCACAAAAAACGCGATAAAATAATTCTGAACTAAATTGATAGAAACCATGACCAAAAAAATTATTACAAGGATAAATACCCATAAAATGGCCACCAACTTGGGTTAATTCCATACAATTTTTTATGGCCTGCGGAAAATTGAAAACATGTTCTAATGTTCCTGAATCTAATACAAGCGAGTACTTATTTTTATATTCATTTGATAACGGCTCATTCAAATCATGAATAATGGTTGCATCTTCATAATTAGAAGCATCAATTGAGTGCACGTTTTTTGCTCCAATTTCTTTAAAAAAAGCGTCGGCAAAAGTATTATTTTTACTTATAAGCTTAGATATGTTATTAATTGAATACCCAAACTTCTTTAAACTTAATGCCAAATGATCGGGACTTAAATGAAGATTTTGTCTTCCCACCATGATTAAATTATTTAAATTAATGTGCCGCTTAAGTTTTGCACTTAAAATTAATTCACACATGTTTTTAGTAAGCCCCATATTGTAATCTATTGTGTTTTAATAGTATCCTTTTTTAACTCAGTATATTTTCCTAATACACTACTTTTTATAGTCTCATATTCCAACTTATCTCTCAATTTTCTATTTATACTAAATGCTTTTTCTACAAGCTTCTTATTGTGTATTACAAGCTTTATTTTATTTTCAATCTCATTAACATCTTCGCTGTTGTTTATCAAAGTCCCATTTTGTCCATCATCAACTATTTCTGCTGTGGCATTACCAGGATTGGATTGAATTGGGTAAGCCCCCATTACTATAGCTTCCAATAATGTATTTGGCATGCCATCTGATATTGAATTACCAATGTAAATATAGGCTTGCCCCATCAATTTTAATAATTCTACGTGTGGTAATGACCCTGTACTTCTAAAATTTCGCCATGAATTGAATCCTTTAGCCTCAATATGCTCTCGTACTAAATCGTTTTCAGAAAACACAACAATATCAAAATCCGTTAAGTCATTTTTCAGGCTTAAAATAGCGTCTAATACTATATTACAACGTCCAAATTTATGCTGGTATCCTTTTATTAAAATAATTTTCCTATTTTGAAAAGGCATATTAAAAGACTCATATTTTGAAATAGTATAACCTCCACCTCCCGGATAAGCACCAAGAAACTCACCTTTAAAACCACGCTTTTTTGCTAAATGATAATCGCGTTCACAATCTGTAAATAAGTATTCTATATGTGGTAATGTTTTTTGTATCCCAATTAAATAGTTCTTTTCATTTTGATAGTAAAATAAATCGTTACCCCAAGCTGAATAAATCCATTTTACATTCGCGTATTTCTGCATGACACTTAAAATTGGAACACACGACATATACATTACAAAACTTTGCACTACATCTGGCTCTATTTCTTTAATCAGTATTTCAAAAACTATAGCTGTTTTCCGATCATTAAAACGTTGTATTTTTTGATATAGTTTCGGATATCTTTTTTTTATAAAAAATCGCCCCGGAAAATCCCACTTTCGTTTCCATCCAACAATTTGATTTACCCATGATATGGCTTCAACCTTTCTGTTTCCATCATTTATATCAAACCAATAAACCTCGTGTCCTGCATCTTTTAGTTGATTTGTCCATCTAAAAAAATGAATAGACGACATGGATACCATTAAAATTTTCATCTAAATATTTTCTTTTTAAACTTTATTCAGTAAAACCTCTTTACTATAATCTATAGAAAGATAATGCAATAAATCGGGTCTGTTAAGCACTAAATTGTCAGGATTCTGTTTCCAAGTTTCATATAAATTAACAATTGCTTTTGCTAACTTTTCAATTTCATCAAAATCAAATAAAAACGGGTAATCATTTCCTAAAAGCCTTTTACATTCACTATAATAAGGCCCAATTAACAAAATAGGTTTGTTCGCCGCTATACAATGTGGAAATTTACCTGGCAAAAAGGGACTGATTTCAGATTTTGCTTCTAAAATAACGTTAATACTAGTATGCTGCTGCATAGCATAAACTTTATGAAAACTCTCATAATCAGGGCTTATGTGTAATTGTGGAATACTACTTTGTTTTCTTTTTAAATACTCTTGAAAAATAGATTTTTTACCTATAAATAATAAAGCAGAATCGTTTTTAGCTTCAGGTTTTAAATTCAAAAATTGTTGGTATGCCTCGACTAAAGGGTATGGATCTCTTAAATTCAACAAATTACCTGCGTGTAATAAATTAAACTTCCTTTTGTCAAAATACTCTGGTAACTGACCATCAATTTTAGCAGTAACCAACGGATGTGGCAGAATAATACTCTTTCCTTTTACATTTACATAATAACTTTCCATCCACTCCTTAAGAAGTAAACTAGGAAATACTATTTTGTGGGCTTTATCAATAATATCCATGAAGAAATACCTCTTTTTTTTATAACCATATTCTATGTAATTATAAGGTCTAGGGTATAAATGATGTGGATAGGGATCATGAACAAACGCAAACCATTTACGATGCCATTTTGATAATTTTAATAAAGCAGCATGTGAACGAAAACTAGATCCTTGACTAAATGTCCAAACCATATCATAGTCTTCAGTATCTACTTTTCTAAGCACTTTATAAATGCTATTTCTATCACTAAAAAACCCAAATGAGAAACCAAACAAAACGCTTGTAAAGTCACCTACATCTATCTTTAACCAACGTAATAATAGTCTATGAAACCGGCTAAGAAGACACATTACACTAAACTTGGATTCATAAATAGCGGTACATTTTACGCCTTCTATAGTTATTTCTTTTTGACTGTAGTGATAAACTTCTGGATTGAAGCCAGCTGATTTAAAACTGTTTATAAAGGCCAAACGGCCCTTTGCAGCACTATTAGCATTGACATCTAAAGATTCTGATACTATTAATATTTTCGATGAGGCTTTAATCATAATTTAAACAATGTTTCACCTCGTTTAGTGATTCTATATAAAGGGATGTATAAAAATATCACTTTTAAAAGACCTAACTTAAAATGTACAATAAAAATTATTGAAATCAATTTAATAATTTGCTTATAAAGTACACTATCATAGTTAAAGAATATTGTTTTTTTTACTGCTTGAAGCATTTTGTTTAGCAAAGCTTTTTGATAAATTTTACTTAAACGCCGCTTATTATAAAGGGTTTTCAAAATAATATATCTCGAAAAAAAAGTCGATTGAAACTTGTTTTTAGAAACATCATTCCCAATACAATCTTGATGTCTTCTAACATAAACGGTTACTTTATTAAAAGTGAAATAATTTAGACCATCAATGACTTGTAATAAATGAAAAGTCCATTCTTGAGAGCTAGATAAATCTTCTCTAAAAGGTTTTGGATGTAATTGAGATTTCTTCCATAAAACAGCGGCTGTTTGCCAGCTTACTTTGGAAGTTAACATATCTTCTGTTAAATCACTTTTTGAAAATATATTAGACCATTTCTGTTCACTATCTCCTATAAAATCTTTAAAAATTCCTGCTTCTGAAACTGAGGCTTCTATATTTTGATGTTTTTCATGAATAGCTATATGACTTTCGATATGATTGCTTGTTAACAAATCATCACTATCTAGCCAATTAATGTATAGTCCCTTGCTATTTTCTAACCCAAAATTCCTGCAAGCGTTTGCACCTTTTAAACGGTTAGATGGCCTTTTAAGATAACTAAACCTTGAATCTGCCGAACAGAATGTTTTAACAACATTTTGAGTATCATCATCAGAATGATCATCTACAACTATACATTCAATATTTTGATAGGACTGATCTTGAACACTTTTTAAAGTATCCAAAATAAGATACCCTCTATTATAGGCTGGTATAATTATAGAAACTAAAACACTCATGTAATATAATGATATCCTTTTTTTATGTTAATAGACCTGCTCTTTATTATATTAACTTTTGATTTTTTTATTAATTTAAGTTGCTTAAAATATCCCTTAACGTATTGCAAATTTAACTTTAATACAGATTTAGCAAGATTTTTCAGGGCTTTAATATACTCTTGATTAAACGTATTTTTTGTAAATGGCTTGTTAATATCTCCATATTTTAAGCCAATAAATTTTTTATATGCGGTAAAGTATTTTTCAGAAAATTTAGCATTTAAAATAGATGCTCTATTTTCTCTATCATGTTTTATAAAAGCAAAGTTTGTAACACCAATTTTAATACTGTGAAACCGTGCTCTTTGACAATAGTTTTCATCTTCGCCATAATGAAAAAATAAGGGGTCGAAACCACCTATAATACTTAAACTTTTTTTAGAAATTAACCATGCTGCTGCATTTACATATAAAACATCAACAACCTCTTGCTTTGATTTTTTTTCTAAAAACTGATTTGAAAATGAGTGACTTGTAGTTAGATATTTTTTAAACTGAAAATCTAAATCTGTTCCCTTTCCATTGTAATGTATGGGGCTTAAAATGCCATATTCAGTATTTTTAATATTGAATTCTACTAATTTAGTAATAGCATTATCTTCGATATAGACATCTTGGTTCATTAAAAAAACATGAGAGGCATTTCTTTTAATGGCCTCTGAAATACCAAAATTATTTGCTCTTCCAAAACCTAAATTATTTTTTTGAGGAAAAACTAAAACATCTGGAAAATTAGATTTCACAAAAGAAATGGTTTCATCCTTAGAATTATTGTCCACCATAATAACTTCAGCTTGACCATTTATAGAACTAAGACAACCTTCTATCCAAGGCATAGCGTTAAAAGACACAATAATGCAATAAACTTTAGTCATTAAATATCTACTTTTTTTTAGTCTTAAAAGTAAGTGTCTTAAATATAACTTTCAACGCATTTTTTCTGCTATACTTTAATGCTTCGTAATCACGTTTTATCTTATTCATTTTTTTTACTATTTCAGGATAAGTTCCAATATGTTTTATAAAAAAATCAATATGCTTTTTTGTTAAATACTCATAGAGCTTTTGGTAATTGATTGGTGTAATTGAACTATTTCTTGATTCTGTTTTAATACGGTAAAAGAAACATACTTCTTGTATTTGATAAACTTTTGCACCGTCTTTTAAAATATGAATCCAAAATTCCCAGTCTTCAAGACCCTCCTTCATTTTCTCATCAAATCCACCTACCCTATTCCAATCTTCTTTTTTAAAAAAAGCCGCATTAAATATAATGTTAGATTCTGCCATTCGTTGTAGGCTAAATTCTGCCAAATCCCACTTACCTGATTGTTTTCCAAATTTTTCAGCTTGACTATAAACCAAAGACAGTTTAGGGCTATTCGATAAAGCCTCTACTGCAAATTGCATATAATCTTCTGAAATTAAATCATCTGCATCCAAACATAAAATTAAACTTCCTTTAGAAGATTTAATCCCTGTATTTCTAGCCGCAGAAACCCCGAGGTTTGATTGCATTAAATACTTAAATCTAGCGTCTTTAGATACCCATGTTTTAGCAATATCTTCTGTATCATCTGTTGACCCATCATTAACAATATAACACTCCCATTTGGCATAAGTTTGTTTGTAAACAGATTCCAATGTTTCTACCAACCAAACACCTTGGTTATGACATGGAATTATTACTGTTACTAATGGTCTCATCTATTTTTAGTATTAACTAGTAAAGAATTTATTCATTTTATTTAAAGCTCTACGCACTAAAGTATTCTGATACCAATTATAAATAAGTACTTCTGCAAAAAAGTATAAGTTCTTTTTAATCAAATTTGGATACATCATTTTAATATTTTTAAAGAGCAGTTTTTTATTAAAAAAAACATAAGACTGACTTTCATTTTTAAGCCTTTTAGATATTTTACGCCATATTTCAATTGCCGCTTCAGCTTTTTCAATATTAGTATAAATACTTGTTGAATTTTCATTGGTTTGTCTGTAATATACAGAAGTGCTTTTTGCACAGTAAAAATTATTCACATATTTAAAAATACGAGACATAAAATCACCGTCTTGATTTACAACTAAAGTTTCATCCCAGCCTCCCGATTTTAAAACTAAATCTTTACTCATTAAGTAGGCATGAATTGGGAAATAACCTTTGGATGTTGCCAATGCATTTAAAAAGTCCTTGCGATTATCAAAATCATTAAAACTGGCATAATTTGAGTATGAAACTAATTTATTTGAATTTATAAACCTACCCCAAGTTGATGTTATTAAGTCTGAAGGGGCTTCTTTAATTAGTGAAACTTGAATTTCTAATTTATTGGGCAACATCAAATCATCACTATCTAGCCACTGTATATATTCTCCTTTACAAATCTCGAGACCATAATTTCTGCAAGCATTAGCTCCTTTAGGTTTTTCTTTAGGTCTCTCATAATAATGAAATCGCTTATCTATCTGCATGTATGAATCCATAAATTCATTAGTGTTATCTGTACTTCTGTCATCAATAACGAAACATTCCCAATTCTGATAAGTTTGAGCCAATACACAATTTAATGTTTCATCCATAAGATGTACACGATTAAAAGTGGGTATAATTATGGATACTAATGGCTTCATATATTAATATAAATAATTTAACTAACAGTGGACTCTAAAATGTTCTGTAATTTATTAATATGCTGTTCCAAACTAAAATTATTACTAATATTTATTTTACCTGCCGCTCCCATTTTTTTTGCTAATGAAATATTATCTAAAACTTGAAGCATGTGGTTACTCATAGCGATTATATCATGCTCTTTGCATAAAAGCCCTGTTTCTTTATGTTTTATAACATCTGATATGCCAGAATGATACGTTGAAATTACTGGTAAACCTGCTATACTTGCTTCAAGAATTGCTACTGGAGTACCTTCCATATCACCATCTTTAGCAGTTATTGAATGCTGAACAAATGCTAGAGATTCTTTTAGCAAATCTCTGTATTTATCTGGAGTTATAATGCCCAAGAGCTTTACCGAATCTTCTAATTGATAATATCTTATTAAATTTTTACAAGTATTTAATAAATAACCATCTCCAGCCATTAGAAGTGTTGCATCCGGATGAATTTTTAACACTTTTTTAAAGGCCAAAATAGTATAATAAGGTGCTTTTTTATCTGTAAACCTGCCAATAGCTATAAATTGTTTTTTTAAAAATTGAGGCTCTAATTTTGAAAACTCGATTGAGGCTGCGCAAGGATTATATTCAATTTTACTTTCTAAACACCCTAAATCCTTAAGCTTATCTTGCATGATTTTAGAAACCGCAATCACTTTATTAGATATTTGAAAAACCTCTTTATAGTTATTACAGTTTTTAATAATTTTATTTCTGCTGGCGTCATAACCATGAAAATGAACTATTACAGGCAAATTTGAGGCTTTTATAATATAAAGTAAATTGAATGCATGGTCACCATACTCAACCAAAATCACATTTATCTTTTGCTCTTTTAGAGATTTAATGATAGAATATTCTCGAATATAAGTAGATGGCTTATTGAACAACTTAGTATATACTTTAAGTAGTAAATTTGTAAACTTATTTGATAATACTTGGTGATTTTCTAATTTCATATTAGAAACGGGGCCATAATAATAAAAAACAGTGTCTTTTAGTTTGTTTTTATGGGCCTGAATAAATGTTTCTGAATATGGGTTTTTATTAGGCGTAAATAAAGCTATGTTTAAATTATTTGTTTTCATTTTCTTGCAGTTCCATATAACCCTGTTATCATTTGCCCTTCTTTAAATGTAACGCTTTCTGGCTTATCTAGTTTAATTAAATAATTCATTACTGGTTTTACAGCATATAACAACCATTTACGCTTAGCTTTAGGCATAGGGCTTCGTTTAACCCACAACCCTAACATTTGAGCCATTGCGCCATGCCAACCTCCAGTTGCTTTAATACGGATTTCTTTGAACCCAGAATTTTTCAAATGTCGTTTTAATGAAAAGGGAGTATAACGATACTCATCATAGGGTACTTCATGTAAATTCCATAAAAATGGTACTGTAAAAAAGAAAACACCATTGGGCTTTAAAACACGATTCACTTCTTTTAAAACTGTTTCAGGTTCTGGACAATGCTCTAAAACTTCAGTACCAATAGCACAATCAAAACTATTATTTTTAAATGGCATTACGCTTCCATCCCAAATAAAATCTGGTTTTACTTCAACATCATAAACTAATGCCTGTTCAATATCTAAACCAACATAATCTAAAACTTTCGATTGCTCTAAAATATAATCTTTGTAAGGCATTTTTCCACAACCAATATCTAATTGCTTGCCTTTGAATAAAGGTAATGAACTTTTTAAAGCATTAAATATTGATTTACGAATAAAAAAATTATGTATGTTGTTATATGTCAATTTTTTATAAATAAAATCATCTTTTATCATTGTATAAATATAGATTTAATTAATATTAAAGTTTACCAAATTATAAGTTTTTTATAGAATCTCCACTTAATAAAACCGAATACTTTTTTTTCATTTTCAAAAACCTTACTTCTATATATTTATAAGATAAATGAGAAAACAAAATGGTTAACAAAGTAACACTTACCAATAATATAAAACTCCATAAATAATATGGGATTGACATTAACGATAAACTGGAAAACAATTTTATACAAATAACTACGGAAAATAAATGATATATATATATTCCATATTAGATCTTACCCAAATAATTTAAATACTTGTTTTCAAGCTTTAGTATTGATCTTTTATTAATGGATACGTTTATAAGTATTATAATAACCATCAAAGAAGTCAATTCATTTTTCATTAGACTAAAATAAATCCCTATTTTATAATTAGATAAAATAAATAAAAATATTATAATAGCACTAATTTGAACGAATCTAAAAAAATTACCCTTAATAAAATCTTATTTTTATTGAATACTATGAGTGATCCTCTACCACTAATATTCATACACGAAATTCGAGTTCGTTCTATAATACCAATTATATTTTAAAACGAGCCTAATTTTTTGTATATTTCAGTCATGGGAATGACATCAAATTTAAAGATCAAAGAAAGTATATCCAGTTTAGAGGCTGCTTTCAAATCATCGGACAACTTTAAGGTCCGCCAGC
>NZ_JAQWOO010000034.1 GCF_029245835.1 Algibacter sp.
CACGATGTGCTTTAAAGTGAGCGATACAAGAAGCTTCACTATCAAAATTTGCTGTAAAACTGAAGATATTCATATGGTGGAATTTTTAGCTAATTTATGAATAAATTTTTAATTGTGATATATTACGGATATTCATTAAAAATATTTAAGGTAATTATTTTATATTTTTATAAGATGAAAAAAGTTATAAACGTTTTAGTTGTATTGCTTGCTTTTAGCTGTAACAACTCAAAAGATGAAAAAAACGAGTTGGAACAAACCAAACCTATTGAGATTGTTAAAGTTCCTATTTTAAACATAGAGCAAGCTAATAAACTAGCCAATTTACCACTAGATTGCATAAACACAGAATACCCAAACCGCTTGTCGCAAACTTTAGGCGGTGAGGCGGACTTGAAAGCGCCTACTGAATTACATCCTGCATTTTATGGCTGTTTTGATTGGCATTCATCCGTCCATGGGCATTGGAGTTTAGTAAGTTTATTAAAGTCGTTTCCAAATCTGGCGCATGCTGAAGCTATTAAACAAAAATTGCTCAATAATATTTCAAAAGAAAATATTGAAGCTGAGGTTGCTTATTTCTATGGAAAGCATAACACATCGTATGAACGCACATATGGTTGGGCGTGGTTATTAAAACTAGCCGAAGCATTGCATACATGGGATGATGAAACGGCAAGACAATTAGAAACTAATTTGCAACCCTTAACAGATTTGATTATTGAAAAATATATTGAATTCCTTCCTAAATTAAATTACCCGCTTCGCGTGGGAACACATACAAATACTGCCTTTGGCTTATCATTTTCTTATGATTATGCAGAAACACTAAACCATGAGGCATTAAAATCTGCAATCCAATCGCGCGCGATGTTTTTCTATTCAAAAGATAAAAATGGTCCCATGTCTTGGGAGCCTAGTGGCAGTGATTTTCTATCGCCCTGCTTAGAAGAAGCTGCCTTAATGAAACGATTATTGCCTGTTGAAGATTTTAGGGTTTGGTTAAATGATTTTCTTCCACAATTAAAAGACAAACATTATGATTTGGAAGTAGGTGTTGTTTCTGATAGAACTGATGGTCATCTAGTGCATTTGGATGGTGTTAATTTTTCTAGAGCATGGAGTTTAAATAAAATTTCTGAAGATTTGCCAGAGTATAAGCATCTTAGGAGTATCGCAAATAAGCACGTCAATTATTCACTACCGAGTATTTTTGGAGATAGCTACGAGGGAGGACATTGGCTAGGAAGTTTTGCTATTTATGCCTTGAACTCAATTAAAGAATGATTAAAAATTGGTTAAAAAATATAGGTCCAGGTCCCTTAGTAGCAGCAGCTTTTATTGGTCCAGGTACCGTTACCATGTGCACTATTGCAGGAATAGGTTTTGGCTATGCTTTACTTTGGGCTATGGTGCTTTCTATCGTGGCGACAATGGTGCTTCAGGAAATAGCGGCGAGGTTAGGGATTATTACTCAAAAAGGACTGTCTGAAATTATTAGAACAGAGATTAATAATCCTATTTTAAAAGGACTTACCGTAATTTTAATTTTATCTGCCATAGTTATTGGTAACGCCGCATATGAAGCCGGTAATATTTTAGGAGGCGTTTTAGGACTAGAAACCTTGGTTGCTAATCCCACTTTACATTTAGTAGGATTTACTTTTAATGGTTTTAGTATTCTTATTGGTGCATTGGCTTTTGGATTGCTTTTTATTGGTAATTATAAAGTATTGGAACGCGTTTTAGTTGCGCTCGTTATACTTATGAGTATTGCTTTTTTTATAACAGCTATTTTGACTAAACCTGATCTCTATGCTATTTTAAGAGGGGCTTTTATACCTAGTTTTCCTGATGGTAGTCTGTTAATTATCACTGGATTAATTGGGACAACGGTTGTACCCTATAATTTGTTTTTACATGCCGCATTGGTAAAGGAAAAATGGCATAAAAAAAGTGATTTAACTTTTGCTAGAAAAGACACGGTTATCGCCGTTCTTTTAGGAGGATTAGTATCTATGTGTATCATAGTTTCGGCCACAACCATTCAATCTCAAGACATATTAAATGGGGCAGATTTAGCCAAAGGATTAGAACCCCTTTTTGGTAGTTTTTCAAAATATTTTATGGCTATAGGTCTATTTGCAGCTGGTGTAACCAGTGCTATTACTGCACCTTTAGCAGCAGCTTATGTGGCTTGTGGTTGTTTGGGATGGAAATCAAATTTAAAATCAACAAAGTTTAGAGGTGTTTGGATGTTTATTTTAATTTTAGGGGTTGTCTTTTCGTCTTTAAATATTAAGCCTATTGAAATTATTAAATTTGCTCAAGTTGCAAATGGTGTTTTATTGCCCGTTATTGCTACAGTATTAATTTGGGTCATGAATAAGTCTTCAATTCTTGGTGTTTATAAAAATAGTACCAAGCAGAATATTTTAGGATGTCTTATCTTAGTGGTTACTATAATACTTTCAATTGTTACAATTAATAAGGTTTTTGGATTAAATATTTTACAGTGAATAATTATATTATAGATATTAATGTGGATACAGGCGAGATGGTTGGTAATGAATCTCAGCTTATGCCTTATATGTCCTCATGTAATATTGCTTGTGGTGGTCATGTAGGAGATAAGGAAACCATGCGTTCTGTAGTGAAATTAGCAAAACAACATAGTGTTAAAATTGGAGCGCATCCGTCGTTTCCAGACAAAGATAATTTCGGACGAATAGTTATGGATATGTCCTGTGTAACCCTTTATACATCGATAAAAAATCAAATTAAAGATTTAATTTCGATTCTAGATGAAGAGCATGTACCACTTCATCATATAAAACCTCATGGCGCACTATATAATTTAGCTGCAGTTGATGAAAAAGCGGCTCATGTTATTGTAGAGGTTGTAAAAGCCCTAAGAGTTCCAGTAGAATTGTATGTGCCTTTTAAATCTGTTATTGCAGATGTAGCTATTCAAAACAATATCCAAATTATGTACGAGGCTTTTGCAGATAGAAATTATAATGATGATTTAACACTTGTTTCTAGAAGTGAAGAAAATGCCTTAATCACTAATTCAGAATTGATGTTCGAACATGTTTATAACATGATTTTAAATAAAGAAGTTAAAACCATTTCAGGTAAATCTATTCCCATTAAAGCGAAAACATTTTGTGTACATGGTGATGGTCCAGATGCGGTTAATTTACTCTCGAATTTGGTGAGTCGATTGAAAAATAAAGGTATAAAAATCCGATGATTTAAAATTGACTTTTTCACTCACATATAAGCTTTATGGCGAGCGTTCCATTTTAATTGAATGGCCTTCTTTTATTCAAGACGACATTCTATTTGATTTACTTCATTTCAAAGATTTAATTCATTTAAATGGATTAAAACATATAAAAGAAATTCGATCTGCTTACAATTCATTACTGGTGGTTTATGATAAAAAATTAAGGGCTTATGATGAAGAAATTAAGGTTTTAAATGCTATTTATAAAACAACGAGTATTTCAAAGAAAACATATAACTCTCGATTATGGAAAATTCCCGTTTGTTATGATGCGCAATTTGCTTTTGATATTGAGGCGCTATCTAAATCAAAAAAAATTCCAATAGATGAGATTATTAAGAGGCATACAAACGTTATTTATAGAGTTTGTTTTATTGGTTTTTTGCCTGGGTTTTTATATTTAAGTGGTTTACATGAGACGTTATTTACTCCTAGAAAAGCGACACCGCGTTTAAAAGTTGAAAAGGGTGCGGTTGCCATTGGAGGCAATCAAACAGGTATCTATCCTATTGAAAGTCCTGGTGGTTGGCACGTTATTGGAAATTCTCCAATTCCGTTTTTTAATCCGAAACAAGATTCGCCATGTTTCGCAAAAGCAGGAGATCAAGTTCAGTTTTATTCTATTGATATTGAAGCGTATAATCACATTAAAAATTTAGTTAAAAACAACACATATGTATTAGAAAGCGAGGGAATTAATGGTTGACGTATTGCAGGCAGGTTTTTATTCAAGTATTCAAGATTTAGGACGATATGGGTTTCAGGATTATGGTGTACCGTATTCTGGCGTTATGGATGAACAAGCTGCTACAATTGCTAATTTGCTTTTAGGAAATAATACTAAAGATGCCGTTCTAGAAATGACCATTATAGGAGCTAAATTAAAGTTTGAGTGCGACACCTTAATTTGTTTGTCTGGGGCGTATATGAATCCTCAATTGAATAAAAAACCTATAAAAAATAATAAGGTTTTTAAAGTGCATAGTGGTGATGTTTTGTCTTTTGGAAAACTAGAAAGTGGATGTCGTTGTTATTTGTCGGTTTTAGGTGGTTTTAAAACTGAAAAAGTTATGGAAAGCAGAAGTATGTATCAGCATATTACTGCACAATCTACAATTCGAAAAGGTGATAAATTAGCTATAGAACCTTCTAGTTTAAAGCATGAAAGACATTATTCCAATCTTAGAATTAATAGTTCTTATCTATTAAATTCAACATTAAACGTCCTTAAAGGTCCAGAGTTTGAAAAGCTTTCTATTAAACAACAAGAACAGGTATTGAACACAAACTTCACCATTTCAAAATTAAATAACAGAATGGCTTATCAACTTGAATCGCCTATTGAAAATAGTTTAGAAAGTATCATTACTTCTCCTGTATTGCCCGGAACTGTGCAATTAACCCCTTCAGGCAAGCTTATTGTATTAATGCGAGATTGTCAAACAACTGGCGGTTACCCAAGAGTTATGCAATTAACCAAATCTGCTTTAAATGTGTTAGGGCAAAAGTTTGTGGGACAGACTGTGAAATTTAATCTAATCTCCAAGTTCTAAAGCAATTTCTATCATGTCTTTAAAGGTCGTTTCGCGTTCTTTTGGTGTGGTTCTTTCGCCTGTAACTAAAGAGTCAGAAATAGTCAAAATAGTTAAGGCGCGAACATTATGTTTGGCTGCGATAGTATATAAACCAGCAGTTTCCATTTCTACACAAAGTACTCCAAATTTCGACCATTTTTTATAGGATTCAAAATCGTCTGCATAAAACTCATCAGAAGTAAAAACATTACCAGCTTTTAAAGGGATATTCTTCTTTTTTGCCGTTTCAACAGCTTTTTGAAATAATTCAAAATCTGCTGTTGGTGCATAATCTGCACCGCCAAAACGAAGTTCGTTAACCCCAGAATTGGAAGACGCCGCCATGGCTAGAACAATATCTCTAATTTTTATATGCTTTTGGTAGGATCCAGAACTACCCACTCTAATTAGGTTTTTTACGCCATAATCTGTTATAAGTTCATGAGCATAAATAGATATAGAGGGCACACCCATACCTGTTCCCATAACCGAAATACGCTTTCCTTTATATGTTCCGGTATAGCCTAACATACCTCTAACTTCATTAAAACAAACTGGGTTTTCAAAAAAAGTTTCTGCAATCCATTTGGCTCTTAAAGGATCACCTGGAAGTAAAATAGTTTCTGCAATTTCACCTTTTTTGGCTTCAATATGAATGCTCATAATTCTAAATATTAATACGTTGAATTTGATTGTTTGCCCTTAATTATAGCGATTCCTGAAGAAGTGCCTAATCGGCTCACCCCTAAATTAATATATGCTAAGGCCGTTTTTTGGTCTCTAATACCTCCAGATGCTTTTATTTTTAAGCAATCTTTACATACACTTTTCATTAATTTGACGTCGTTTATAGTAGCCCCTCCAGTGCCAAATCCAGTAGATGTTTTAATAAAATCAGCACCGCTTTGTATAGCTAATTCACTGGCTTTAATAATTTCAAATTCATCTAATAAACACGTTTCTAAAATAACTTTCAAAATGTTATTAGGTAATTGTTGTTTAACGGCTTCAATATCTTTCCAAACAGCATCAAAGTCTTTACTTTTTAGAAATCCTACATTAATAACCATGTCGATTTCATCTGCTCCATCACTCAAGGCTTGTTTAGTTTCCTCTACTTTAGCATGGGTACTTGCAGCACCCAATGGAAAACCAACTACAGTACAGATTTTAACCTCACAATTTTTTAACTGTGCTTTTGCTAGAGCAACATAAGAACTGTTTATGCAAACTGAATAAAAATGATGTTCCTTAGCTTCATCACATAGCTTTATAATATCTTGTTTTGTGGCATTGGGCTTCAAAAGCGTGTGATCTATATATCGATTTAATAATTTCATGGATAATATAGTTTTGATTATTGTTAAAATAAGGACTTTTAGAGTTTATAAATATTTTGCTAAAATGCATATTATTACCATTTGTAAACTATGACTTTCATCAGTTTAAAGGTGTAATAAGTTTTTCTAATATAAAAAAACAAATTAGTGAATTTCTTTATGAGTGGCAAATGCGATTAGTAGTCTTAAGATACTTAACTTTTAGAAGCTTGTTATAATGAAAAAGCTGAATAAAATTATTTAATTTTATTCAGCTTTTAAGACTTAAGGTAACTAAAAATATCGTTAGTTAGGTATTTTTTTCAACCTCTTTCGTATTTGAACTTTTGGTATTTAAAACGGTTTCAATATAATCTTTATAAATCTTAGTGTTTCTTATTTGCCTGCTATTTTTTTTAGATTTCATAGGAACTGAAGTACCTATTCTTTCTGCACCTGCATCTATATATTTTAAAGCAGTATCCAAATCGATAATCCCACCAGAAGCTTTAATTCTGGCTCTACCACGTACCGTTTTCTTAATGATTTTAACGGCTGTTAATGTAGCACCATTTTTAGAGAAACCAGTTGAGGTTTTAATAAAATCTGTCCTAGCATCTAAACATATTTCACAGGCTTTTATAATTTCATTTTTATTTAATTCCGAAATTTCAAGAATAACCTTTAAAGGCGTTTTTCCTATGGCTAATTTTACATCGCTAATATCTTTTAAAACCGAGACGTGATTTCTACTTTTTAAATAGCCAAGGTTAATAACCATATCAATTTCGTCAGCACCATCTTCAATAGCTTTTTCAGCTTCAAATACTTTAGCTTCTGTTGACATGCTTCCTAATGGAAATCCAACAACAGTACATACTTTAACTTTTGAATCTTCTAATAATTGTTTTGCCAAAGCGACATAACAACTACTAATGCAAACGCTATAAAAGCCATTTTCTTTAGCTTTATCACATAATTCAATAATCTCTCCTTCTGTAGTAGTTGGTTTTAATAATGTATAGTCTATGTATTTGGATATATCCATGTATTTAAGTAGGTGTTTTTTGTTAAAGATTTAATTCTTTAGGAATAAAAAAAAAAATCAGATTCTGTTTATTAAATGTATAGTTTGGGGCATACATTTATGCTAAATTATCAATTAATATGAATAATCCCATATAAAAAAGCTGATTTTAGATTAACGGTAACCCATATTAACTAATAACTAGATATATGGTAAAAAAGTCTATTTACCTGAGTTCGATTAATATTTAGATAAGTTTTAATAGTAAAAAAGATAGATTTTTAGTAAATTAAAGTACTGAAATTCAATTTATTAATCTAAAAACCTATCTATGTTTTGTTACTCTAAAATTACAGATTTATTTTGTGTTATTGATGAATTTTGTAAGGAATATGACCAAATTGTTGATAAAGCACTACTGGGAAACAATCCCAAGCGACCGCCAACCATGTCAAAAAGTGAAGTCCTGACCATTTCTGTCCTTTTTCACTTAGGGGGTTTCAGGACTTTCAAGCACTTTTACATTTACTACGTTCAGAAACATATGAAAAAGGAATTCCCAGAGACGGTTTCCTATAACCGATTTACAGAACTTATGCAGTCTAACCTAATGCCAATGGTCATGTTCTTAAAGACCTGCTGTTTAGGGAAATGCACGGGTATTTCTTTCATAGACTCTACACCTGTAAGAGTTTGTAAAAACAAGCGTATCAATCGAAACAAAGTATTTAAAGGTATTGCCAATACAGGGAAATCCACCATGGGCTGGTTTCACGGATTTAAGCTCCATATCATCATTAATGACAAAGGAGAGATCTTGAACTTTACCATTACACAGGCCAGCGAAGATGATAGGGCACCTTTAAAACAAGAACGCTTTTTAGACAAAATATTTGGCAAACTCTTTGCCGACAAAGGCTATCTGGGCAAAGAACTCGCAAAGCTACTGTTTGTTGACGGTGTTCAGCTTATCACGCATATCAGGAATAACATGAAAAACTGCTTGATGACCATATCTGATAAAATACTACTTAGAAAACGCTCTGTCATTGAGACTGTAAATGATGAACTCAAAAATATTTGCCAAATAGAACACTCTAGACACAGAAGCTTTGGGAACTTTCTTAGCAACCTGATTTCAGGGCTTATCGCATATAGCTTCTTGCCTAAAAAACCGTCTATTAAATTTCAAACTATAAATTCCAATCAAGTTTGCCTGTTTTAATAATCGAACTCAGGTAAATATGTTTTTTCAACTACAAATACTTTATCACCAGCATTTTTCATGAATGAAAATAATCCCATCTTGCATCTATGTTTTAATGGCTAATATTTTTAAGACACTAAAACACATATTAGTCACAAAAAAAATACAAAAAAAGAAACCGCTTAAAGCAAGACGCTTTAAACGGTTTCTAAACTAAATAACCAACCAAAATTATTAGTGAAATTTCACTTTATTTAATTAAACCTTTCGTTTATTTACTCTAGGGTTTGTAACTTTATCTTTTCTATGTTTACGCAATTTATCAGTCTGTACTTTTACCTTTTTAGATTTATCTTCAGATTTTAAATACTGTATGTATCCTCTGCCTTCAAATTCATAAACCGTTTCAGATGCAGGATGAAATAACTCTATCTTGCTGTCATTTATAACGCTCAATTCAAAAAACTCATTGCCCAAGTAATCATAATCTAATGTTAAAATTTTCAAGAGCTCATTTCCATTAATATCATCTACACCATAAACCCCTGTGTAATCCCAATACAAATTGTTTGTTCTAGTTCCGTTACCGTCTTGAGAGCTTCTAAATTCTGAGTCATTTCCGCCGGCTAAAAACTGTAAGTAGTTTTCATTATCAAATTCATTTATAGCGCCAAACTCACTAGTATATGTTTTTTCCCATGCCTCATATTCTTGTAAGAAGTAATGAATATTATCATAGAATACAAAGTCGTAGTCAAAATTATTACGTTGGTAACCATCTAAAAAATATGAGGTATCATTATTTGGGTTGTATAATTCAATCGTGTTGTAATCTACTTCATAAACATCAAAAGTTGAAAAACCATCAATATCATGCTGCACATCTAAAATCATATTATACGCATCATATTCACCAATATCAATCCCAAATCCATTACCATTTGCACCTAATCCAGCTATATTATTATTTGCATAAACCACACCATTTCTAAACGAAATAGTGAAAGCCTTTTGTAAAAAAGGAGTTTCTCCATAACCAACAGTACTATTAATATCAACATACCAAATCTCATGAGTGTTTAATAATTGATTTACTGTAAGTCCTGGCACATCATTAAAATCATCTACTATAACTTCAGTATAACAAGAAGTGAAAAGAGTCGCTATTAAAGCAAAACTTGAAAGTATTTTTATAGTCTTCATAATATAACATTTTAGGGTTCTTGTTTATAGAGATTCAAAACGCGTGCCAAAAAACAAACAGCTTGTCTTTCAATGCTTTAAAATGACTAATATTTTACGTATTTTTGAAGTAATAAAGACAATGTTATATCATGGATAAACCTTTAAAATATGCGGTTTTTGGTGCAGGAAGTTGGGCAACAGCTATTGTGAAAATGCTTTGTGAAAACTTAGATGAAATTGGTTGGTATATGCGAAGTGTTTATACCAAAGAACATTTATTGAGAGAGCAGCACAACCCTAATTATTTAAGCTCGGTTGAGTTTAATTTAAAGCAGTTAAAACTTAGTAATGATATTAATGAAATAGCCGAATATGCTGATGTTTTAATCTTTGTAATTCCTTCTGCCTTTATTCATAGTGAGTTAGAAAAACTAACCGTAGATATTTCAAATAAAACCATTGTCTCTGCTGTTAAAGGCATTATGCCAGAAACAGGGCTTTTAGTAGGCGAGCATTTTCATGAAACTTACAAAATTCCTTATGATAATATAGCTGTTATAGCTGGTCCTTGTCATGCAGAAGAGGTTGCTCTTGAGCGTTTATCTTATTTAACCATTTCATGTTCTGATAGCGAAAAGGCCGAAACTATTGCCAATTCTTTATCTAGCGATTATATTAAAACCAAAACTAGTGATGATATTATTGGTATTGAATATGCCGTAATGCTTAAAAATATTTACGCTATAGCAGCAGGAATAGCACATGGTTTGGGCTATGGTGATAATTTTCAAAGCGTACTTATGAGTAATGCTATACGCGAAATGAAACGCTTTATAAAAAAACGTCATAAAATGAAGCGCAACATTAATAATTCCGCTTATTTAGGCGATTTATTGGTAACAGGTTACTCGGTATTTTCAAGAAATAGAATGTTTGGAAATATGATTGGCAAAGGCTATACCGTAAAATCAGCTCAAATGGAAATGAGTATGATTGCAGAAGGGTATTATGCCACGAAAAGTGCTCATTTACTTCATGAAAAAAGTGCAAAAAAAGCACAAATTCCCATTATTAATGCGGTTTATGAGATTCTATACGAAAATAAAAACCCTAAAAAGGTATTTAAGAAATTGACGGAAAAGTTAGATTAAAAAAGCCTCCTTTAAGGTCTGCAAAGTAAGAGAACACACAACTCAATAAAACTTCTAAATCAATCATTTATTTTTGGCGATAACACTCCTAAGTGTCTGGATATAAAGCTTTAAGTTGTGAGTTCTAATGCAAATCCACTTTGTTAAAAAAACCACCTCGTCTTTAATATTGAAGGATTAAAATAATTGCTTTCGATTAATAAAATAACTGATTATATTGTATTTTAACTAAAAACTTAAATTGGAACATGAACATAAATCCTTCCCTTTTTTAAGGGAAGGTGGATTTGATTTCCCTTAAAGAAATCAAAGACGGAAGGGTTTAAAACATGAAAAATATCCATAATCATAAATATTTAGAAGCGCGCAGAAAAGAACTCCGAAAAAATTTAACTTCAGCTGAAGCTACTTTATGGAAACACCTTCAAAGAAAACAATTAAGTAGTCGTAAATTTAGAAGACAGCACAGTATAGAAAACTTTATAGTAGATTTTTACTGCCCTAAAGAAAAAATTATTATCGAACTAGATGGCGCATATCATTTAGACTTCGCCCAACAAAATTATGATTTAGAACGAACAAATAGATTAGAAACCTTAGGTTTTAAAGTTATAAGATTTGAGAACAAATTAGTTTTTGAAGATCTTGAATTTGTATTAGAAGAAATAAGTTCGCATTTTGAAATTTTGTAAAAAACCATCTTGTTTAAAAAACCACCTCGTCTTTAATCCAATTACTTTCGATTAATATAAAAAGATAATTATATTGTATTTTAACTAAAATATTAAATTGGACCGTGAACATAAATCCTTCCCTTTCAAGGGAAGGTGGATTTGATTTCTTTAAGGGAAATCAAAGACGGAAGGGTACTTACTTCACCAAAACCCCTTTAGCTTCCATTAAAGGAATAGCTTGTAAAGCTTTTAAATTAATGGTGTTTTTTCTGAATAAATAGGTTTTATCAAACATAGCATTACCTTCAAAAAAAGACACTTTAAAGGTGTTATTGAGCGCAAATAATTCCTCTTGCATCAACTCAATCTTGGCATAACTTTTTTTTGGGAGTGTATCTAACTTTTTTCTAAAAACTGAAGTTGTCTTGTTTTTGGAATAGCCACTTGTAACAATCAAAATCATATCCAAATCAACATCTTTGTTGTTAATGATGTAGGCATTCCAATCTTGAGTTTTATAAACAGCGTTGTATTCGTTTACTATGGCAATGTAAACGTCTTCTACTTTTGGGATAATGATATCAGCTTTCATAATAAACTAAGAAATTCAATTGGAAAGATTCCTACCTTCGCAGGAATGAAAAACTACAAAGCAGATTTAAACTGCTCTAAAAATCTAACATCATTTTCACTCAATAAACGGATATCACCAATTTGATGTAATAACATAGCAATACGGTCTATACCCATACCAAAAGCAAAACCTGAGTATTCTTTAGAATCTATACCGCAGTTTTCTAATACGTTAGGGTCTACCATACCACAACCCATAATTTCTAACCAACCTGTACCTTTAGTAATACGGTAGTCAATTTCGGTTTCTAAACCCCAATACACATCTACCTCAGCACTTGGTTCTGTAAACGGGAAGTATGATGGACGTAAACGTATTTTAGATTTTCCAAACATTTCAGTAGTGAAATGTTGCAGTGTTTGTTTTAAATCTGCGAAACTTACATCTTTATCAATATACAAGCCCTCCACTTGATGGAAAAAACAGTGCGAACGTGCTGAAATAGCTTCGTTTCTATAAACTCTACCTGGAGAAATGGTTCTAATAGGTGGCTTATTGTTTTCCATGTAACGTACTTGTACCGAACTGGTGTGTGTACGCAATAATATATCTGGGTTTGTTTGAATAAAAAAGGTATCCTGCATATCTCGTGCTGGATGGTATTCTGGTAAGTTTAATGCTGTAAAATTATGCCAATCATCTTCAATTTCTGGACCTTCACTAACGTTAAAACCTATACGTGAAAAAATATCGATAATTTGATTTTTTACAATAGAAATAGGATGACGCGCACCGATTTGAACAGGCTCGCCTGGGCGAGATAAATCGCCATAAACGCCTTTTACTTCTTCTTTGCTTTCTAACTCTTCTTTTAAAGCGTTTACCTTATCTTCAGCCGTTTTTTTAAGGGTATTTATGGTTTGACCAAATTCCTTTTTTTGGTCGTTTGCTACATTTTTAAACTCCGCAAAAAAATCGTTTAATAATCCTTTTTTACCTAGATATTTTATACGAAATGCTTCTACCTCTTCTTTGGTTTCGGCTTTAAAAGCTTCAGCTTCTGTTATGAGTTGGTTTATCTTATCTATCATGAGATCCTTAAAATGATGGCAAATTTAATCAAAATATTGTCATTAGGAGGCGGAAACGACGAAGTAATCTGTCAAAAAATAAACAGATTGCCACAGCAACTCAAAAATTTGGTTCGCAATGACTTAGGAGAGTCGTTTCTGCGTTAGGGATTAAGGTATTGTTGAAGCTCTTTTTGTGTTGTTGCACCTATGCAACACAAAAAAGCGACTACCGAAAGCCCGACCCTTGTGGTAACGCCCAAATTACTTTAATTGATATATTCGGTTTCTAAAAAGTAGTTTACTATGGCTTCTTTCATTAAAACACTTTGCTCGCCTGCTTTTAAATGGGGTAAAGCTTCTAGCGTTTTAAAATGTGGCCAGCCTTCATCATCTACAAAATCGAGTTCGTAATAGCCATAAGGTGTAAGTAGCTTACAAATAGCTATATGCATAAGGTCTAGTTTTTGGTCTTTTTTAAATGCTCTTTCTAACTGACCTAACTCCTGCACGCCAATGAGGTATATAATGGCATCAAGATCTAAAGTGTCTCCATCTGCAAATTGATTGGATAGTTTTTTTACTACCGATTCCCAACGGGCTTTTAATTCTTCGTCTCTTGCCATTAAAGTTATTATAATTATAATGAGATCCAGATATTAAATCGGGATGAGTTCAACTAATTTTAAAGCAGCAAAGTTAATAAACCTAAGTGTTAGTATATTTGTTTAAATTTTTTTATTTATGGGTATTATAGATATTGTTTTAGGTGCGTTAATTTTATTTGGGCTTGTTCGTGGGTTGATGAAGGGGCTTTTTGTAGAAGTTGCCTCTTTAGTTGCTTTGGTTGCGGGTGTTTATGGCGCTATTCATTTTAGCAATTTTGTCGCCGAATTTTTGCAAACTAGAACAGAGTGGAATGAGAAAACCATTAACATTACTGCTTTTGCTATAACCTTTGTAATCATTGTTTTAGCTATTGGGATTGCTGGAAAAGCATTGACTAAATTAGCCAATTTTGCTGCTTTAGGAATTATAAATAAGCTCGCTGGAGGTGTTTTTGGAGCCTTGAAAATTGCCTTAATTTTAAGTGTGGTTTTAAATGTTTTTGATAAACTGAATAATACTATTACACTTTTGGATGAGGATACCAAACAGGAATCTGTACTTTATACACATGTAAAATCTTTGGTGCCAATGATTTTTCCGAATATATTAGAGAATACGGAAGATGATGCTTCTAAAACTAACGATTAATAGACTTCCATCCACTTAAAAAATTCGTTATAAACCTGATCTTTTTCTTGTCTTACATAATCTAAAAAGGCCAATGCTACTGGTGATAAACTTTTCTTTTTAAGCCAAATGAGTTTCCATGTAGATTCTAAGGGTAGGCCTTTTACAGGAATAATTTTTAATTCATTTTGTGATAGTTCATTTTTGATACTTAAAAGCGATACAATGGACATTCCTATATCTGCAACCACAGCTTGTTTTATAGCTTCGTTGGTAGTTAATTCTAATTTTATTTTAGGTTTTATAGCTTCCTCGGTAAAAAACTGTTGCATGGTAAAGCGTGTCCCAGAACCTTCCTCTCTGTAAATTAAGGGGATTCTATTGAATATAGATTTATCTTCAATTTTTTTAATATTTAAATCATGACTTGATGCAGCAACCAAGTGAAGTTGATTGGTCATAATAGGTTCTTCATTCAAATCTAAGTGTCTTGGACTTACAGTTACTAAAGAGAAATCGACTTCGTTTTGCTCTAAATCTTTTATAACATTGGTTTTATTTGATACATCCAATACCAAATCAATTTGTGGGTGTTTTTTTAAAAAACCCTTTAAAAAATAAGGCATTACGTAGTTACCTGTTGATACTACTGAAATTCTTAATTTTCCAGACAACAGCCCTTTAAAAGATTCTGTTTTATAGGCTATGGCGCCTACTTTGTTAAGAATAGATTCTGCTGTTTCATAAATTTCCATTCCAAAAGTGGTAACATATAGCTGCCTTCCAATCACTTCTGTAAGTGGAATATCGAACTGGTCTTGAAAATTTTTTAGTTGAATTGATGCCGCTGGTTGGGTCATATTTAACTCTTCGGCAGCTTTAGTGATGCTTTTGTTTTGAACAATAACACTAAAGACTTTTAATTGGTGCAATGTAAAATTCATAAAAAATATTAATACTTGTAATAACAAATTTAAATAAAAATATATGAATGAGGTGATATAAATTTGCGCGGAATTAAAAATAACCAACCACATGAATATAGATGTACTTATTAGCAACTTAACCAACCCCGTACTTTTGTTCTTTATACTAGGGATATTAGCAACAGTCTTAAAAAGTGATTTAAAAATTCCTGAAAACTCCTCGAAATTTATTTCTCTCTATTTATTGTTTGCCATTGGATTTAAGGGCGGGCAAGAATTATCACACAGCGAATTTAATTCTGAAATTTTATACTCGATAATATTTGCTATACTGCTATCAAGCCTAGTTCCTATTTACACATTTTTTGCTTTAAAGAAAAAGGTGGGTGTCCCTAATGCTGGAGCTATTGCTGCTGCTTACGGGTCGGTAAGTGCTGTAACTTTCGTAACTGCGGTTTCGTTTTTAGAAAACCAAGGTATTAGCTTTGGAGGTCATATGGTGGCTATTATGGCTATTATGGAATCTCCGGCAATTATAGTTGGAGTTATTTTAATTATGCTTTATGATGCTGGAAAAAAGAGTGAAGAAAAAAAATCAATGGGTTCTCTAATAAAACACTCTTTAACAGGTGGTAGTGTTTTAATGCTTATTGGAAGTTTGGTTATTGGATTAGTTGCCGACGCCACTCAGGCCAGAGGTATTGAGCCTTTTACAACAGATATTTTTAAAGGCTTTTTATCGCTGTTTTTACTAGAAATGGGAATGGTAACAGCAAGGCGAATCAAAGGATTTAAGCAGTATGGTTTCTTTTTGTTTGCCTTCGGAATTGTTGTGCCATTAATCAACGGATTAATAGTAGCCTATTTAAGTGGGTTTATAACAGATAGTGAAGGCAATAGGTTATTGTTTGCTATACTAGGTGCTGGGGCTTCTTACATTGCTGTACCTGCCACCATGAAGCTTGCAGAACCAAGGGCTGATGCAGGTATTTATATTCCTATGGCTCTCGGAATAACATTTCCGTTCAATATCACTCTAGGATTGCCTATTTATTACGCTTTTATTCAAATGACCTAAAGCTAAATCTAAAAAATGTTGCTTTTTTATAGAAAATACTAATCTAAATCTAACGTGAAAATATCATCAAGATGTGCGGCACTGTCCATAGAAACTCTTAAATCTTTTATAAGACCGTCATTCAAACCGTACACCCAACCGTGTATTTCTAAACCCGTGTCGTCTTTCCAAGCTTGCTGCACAATAGATGTTTTTGCTAAATCGTATACTTGTGCAATTACGTTTAACTCAACCAGTCTGTCAAAACGTTTTCTATCATCAGGTATTTTTTTAAGCTCTGTATAGTTGTCTTTATAAACTTCTTTTATATTTCTTATCCACTTATTAATCAAACCTAACGATTTATTCTGCATCGCAGCTTGTACACCTCCGCATCCATAATGCCCGCAAACAATAACGTGTTTTACTTTTAGATGATTTACAGCATAATCTAACACACTTAACATATTCATATCGGTATGTACCACCATATTTGCAATATTTCTATGCACAAAAATTTCCCCAGGAAGAGTCCCTGTTATTTGATTTGCTGGCACTCTACTATCGGCACATCCAATCCATAAAACTGGTGGTTTTTGACCTTTAGATAATTCCTCAAAATAGGATGGGTTATTTTCAATCTTCGCTTGTACCCAATCCTTATTATTTTCCAATAGCTGATGATAATATGTATTTTTCATAATTCTGTATTTTTTATGATTAATATTCGTCTTTTACATTAACTACAACCCATTTCATACACGCTTCAAAATCTTTAAAAATATGTTCATTTGGTATAAAATCTGGAATAATATCAATCCGTTCCATCATATAACGCGGTTGTTTTTGTAAACCTACAAATAATACTTCAACATTATTCTTTTTTAAATCCTGAAGCATATCCTCTATGGCATATAAACCAGACTGATCCATATAATGCATACGAATTAATCTTAAAATAACAATTTTGGCAGTATCTGGTATTTGGGCCGTAAGTTGCTGAAAATCGCTAGTAGAACCAAAAAACAAAGGCCCTTTTAAGTGTTTTATAAATACCTCTTCTTTTAAGTTTGAAGGAAATGCTCCTTCATCTGCCCAAGCCTCTTCCTTGAGAGGTTTTACAATAGAACGTTCTGCTGTTAAATCTCCAATCTTTTTCATAAACATCAATGAGGCTATTATTAAACCAATGCCTACAGCATAAACCAAGTTCCAAAATGTAGAGAGTAATAATACAATCAACATAATTAAAACTTCCATACTAAATTTAATTGGACCAATTTTAACATCTTTTGGTAAATTAGGAATGGCTTTTAAGCCCTTATAGTCCATAACGCCAATACCTACTGTAATTAATATTCCTGCTAATACTGCTGCAGGAATTTGAGAAGCAATCGGTCCTAATCCTAAAAGAATAATTAATAACATGATACCAGCAATCATCCCTGAAAGTTTTGTTTTCCCACCAGACGTAATATTCACAACTGTTCTTATTGTTGCTCCAGCCCCCGGAATACCACCAAAAATTGCAGCAATACTATTACCTATACCTTGACCCACTAATTCTTTATTTGGTTTATGTTTAGTTTTGGTCATGTTATCTGCCACCACACTTGTAAGCAATGAATCTATAGCTCCTAAAAGCGCTAAAGTTAATGCTGTAAAAACATAAGGTGTTATACTCGTTATACTAAAACTCGTAAAAATCTCTAGGTTGGGAATTGGCAAGCCACTTGGAATTTCTTCAATAGGTCTGTAATTTAACCCGAAACCCACAGCGATTCCCGACATGACTACCAATGCTACCAAAGTACTAGGCACGGCTTTTGTAATTCTCTTAAATCCATAAATAATCAAGATAGTTCCCAACGCTAAAATTAACTCCAGCCAGTTTATATTTTGTAGCGCCTTTGGAATGGCCTTAATAGCACCTAAAGCACCCGCAGTTTCTTTCGCCGCCAAAGTTTGAGATTCCTTTAAAATATCTGCTTGTGAAATTTCTTGCGCACGATTAATGGTTTCCTTAAAATTTTCAAGTACTAAAATCCCTTCTCCAGCTTCTTCTTTCAATATGTTTTCTAAAATGACTTCTTCTGCTTGCGGCTTAAACGTCTCAACAAACACCATATCTTCTTTTGGATAATAACCCAATGATGGTAAAATTTGTGTTAGCAAAATAATAACTCCAATGGCCGTCATAAAACCAGAAACTACGGGGTAAGGAATATATCTTATATATTTTCCTAGCCCTAAAATACCTAAACCAATTTGCATTAAACCAGCTAACAAAAATACGGTAAGAATAACAGGTAATGCTTTTGAAACATCACCATCATTTGAAGCAATAATACCTGCAATAACTATCATACTTACAGCAGTCATTGGTGCTGTAGGTCCAGAAATTTGGGTGTTTGTGCCACCAAAAAGTGCTGCAAAGAAACTTATAAAAATAGCACCATAAAGACCCGCTGTAGGACCTAAGCCTGAGGACACACCAAAGGCTAGCGCTAATGGCAATGCAACAATACCAGCTGTAATTCCTCCAAAGGCATCACCTTTTATATTAGAGAATAAATTCTTCATATTTTTATATATAATATTCACCGAAGTTAACTTAATTTTTAAAATATTAAAAATCGAGACTACAACTTTATTTAGAAATTAACTAAAACAGCAACACCTCCATAACATAATTTCTATGTACATGAAGGTGTTGAAAAATAATTTGAAAAACTTAATCTAAGCCATCAATTCTTTTTTAGGTTTTATATTATAATTAGCTATACTATTTTTTAGTCCTAAATTATCTAAAGACACTTTACCTCTAGAATCAAAAATATTTTTATCTGTAGCTACAAAAACAACACCGGCATAATTTTTATGAACTAAACGGGTTATGTTATCTCCAAGGAAATTGAATCTTTTCTGCTTTCTTTCTCCAAGAATAATGATATCTGGTTGAGACGTATTTATGCAATTTTGGATTTCATTTTTAACATTCCCAAACGCAAAAGTTCTCTTAATTTTAATATTATTTTCTTTTGAAATTGGGGTCACTAAATCTTTTATTTTTTTATCTGTTTGATTACCAACATCAGTTATTAATCGTATGGCAGATAACGGGTTTTCTATTTGTGCAACCTCTATTGCGGATTTCACATAAAAGAACTCAACATTCGCATCAATCTCCTTAGATAATTTAGCAGCATAGCTTAACGCTTGAACTGACTTTTCTTTTAAATCTGAAAGCACTAATATTTTATACTTGTTGTTTTTCATAACAATTTTTTAGATTAATAAACATTTACTCTCGAGCTTTTAATGTTGTCGAGGTGATTTGAAACTTCTGGGTGCCAATTAAAATTTTTGGTATAGGTTCTAATCGTGTTTGAGTCACTACTCGCATCCATTACTTTTAAATACATCCATTCATTATCTAGTAACATTTGAATATGTTTGTTGTCTCTAATTATAGATTCTACGCGCTCCAATGGCGCATGAATAATTGTTGTTAATCGTAGTGGTTGATGATACATTTCGGTATCCGAAGATTTTAAAGACTGCAATGGTAATCCCATTTTCAAGTCGCCTCCATTACCTTGAACCACTCCAAAATGCCCTGTAACATTATGTGTTATTTTAGAGCCTCCTCCAAATTTATTATTATCTACTGTACTAAAGTAATAGTGATTATTAATCCACTGAGTCACTACCATTGGGCCTCCCATAATACCTGCTAAAGCTTTGCCTTCAGGATCTAACTTCCAATTGTATGAGTGCATAAAACATCTTCCATCTAAATTATTTGATGCTGTTAGTTTTCTAGAACCTACAATAAAAGCGGCATTTTTAGCTAAGCCCCATTCTGGTCTTGTTTCTCCCCAGTTGATAGATTTAGATTCTGCCAATGCTACACTTCCAGAAGTAACACCTAATCGCTCTGAAGTGGCGGTTTCTTGAGCTTTTTTGAGGTTTTCTTTTAATACGTTTATTTTATCATGAAACGTTTCTGGCACTTGACTATCAAACAATACAATATCATCAGTAGTTGTATTATGTTCTGCACCGATAAACACTGTGTTTTCAGGAATTTGTATGTTGTGTGTTTCTGCTAAAATGGCTCGTACAGCTTTTTCATTAGCCAGAGATGCTAATAATCTGGCGTTATGTCTCCCTGGGTTTGCAGCACATGCGCCACAATCCAAGCTAGATCCAAATGGATTATTTGCCGTTTTGCTTCCATGACCAACAAACAACACTAGTGGCGCAAAATGTTTCCATCCCATCAAATCGAATCCAGATTTTACAATAGCTACTTTTTCTTTAAGGGCTATGGTATTGTGCTTATCATCGTTATAAGTGATTTGTGGTTCACAAAAAGACTCATAATCAGGCTTGTTGCTGTTTTTAACTTTTAAAAATGCTTTCGGTACAATCGATCGTGCAATAAGCGATACGCCATAAAATGCGCCTGAACCTTCAACAAAGCCGAAAGATGATGGTAGCATATTTTTTAATCGTTTTAGGATAAGATTTTTAGATTTCTCTACCTTTTTATTCTGCTTAAAGGCAGCGTCTTTATTAGATACATGTTCAACTGGACGTTCTGAAATCTTATAAGGCGACCCAACAATTGGAGGACACGACTTTATGCTTATGTCTTCTTCATAGTGTTGATAATCTGCAGCAATCCCAAAGAATCCTGCATAACCAAAAGTTTCATGATTTCCTGAAGCTTCAACATGTCTTCGGATTAATTCTGATCGTGTATCAATACAAAATACCATTTGAGCATCTGGTAATTCTACTTCTGCTTTCAAGTTTTCATTAGAACTACTTTCTGCTAAAATTGATGTTAATCTATTTTGGAAGGTCTTTTCCCAAGCTCTTAACCAAAGTTGTTGTAAGTCTTCATTCAAAGATTTTTCAATCTTTTTTTCTGAAACTTCTAAGGGAAACCCTAAGTGATTTGCAATAGTTAATCTTACTGCTAAATAATCTTCAATAGATATAGGAAATTGTTGTTGCCAAACAGAATTAGTATTTACACGATGTTTTATGTAACCCGTCCATCCTGGTAACGCTGAAAGGTGTGCAGAAAACACGTTGTTGTAATTTCTAATATGGTGTGCGCTTAAAACTTGTTCTAAAGTTTCAATACTGGTTTCTGGCAGGTGTTTTAAACTTGGACTTCCAATGTCTTTATCATAACTTGCTAGTGCTTTCCAAGCTTTAAAAAACCCTTTTTCTTTATTTGGCATTTGCCATTCAGCCATACCTTCATCCATAAAAGCAGCCAACCACTTCGTCATAATAACGTCCAATTTTGACTGTTCCGGTTTTGGCTTATTATCGGCAACTTCCATTTGTTTTAAGTACACTTCTGGAGTTTCAAAATATTCGGCTTCTTTTAAAAATTCATCTAAAGTGGCTCTATCAATATCATTGTTTTTTAAAGCAGTTCTGTAAACAGAAGCGCTAGGATATGATTTCGATTTTAAATAATATTCAGCTTCCTTTACAGCATCTTCAAAAGGTAACTTCTCATAACCAGATAAGGGGTTTGAAGCCACAAAAGAATATAAAGGCCATGTGGTTCCTATGCGTTGCGAAGCGGCTTCTAAACTTAAAAGTATTTGTTCTCTCTTTTTCATAACTTATTTGGTTTTAAAGGAAACTACTGATTTATTTAAGGGTTGAGATATGTTCATTAACTTAACATAGAGCCATGGAATTTTTCTGTAAACTCCAGACAACATGATGTGAAATGCGACTAAGAAAACGATACCAAAAATGATGTGTACTGGTGTTAAAGCAATAGCTACATTAGCCATTGGCATATCATACATTAATAAGGTTACACCATTAAAAACTAGTGCATACACTCCAATTCCAACAATTATTAATAGTGGTGTAATAATTCCTTTTTTTAGTGCTGAAATATTAGCGTGGTTGATGATGTTGTAAACCACTTGCCCAACAGTTATGGCAACTATAAATGTTAAGAATAATCCGCTGTCTAAGCCTAAACCTTTTCCTGTTATTAGTCCAAAAAGTAATCCTCCTAAAATAGCTGAAACAGTAATTACAAGAGCTTGTAGCGGTTTAATAACCATTTTTGCTGATGGTTTTGGCAGTGAATTTTTAACCTCTTCTCCTGCGGATAAGAATAAATACGCTTTATAAAAACCATGAAGTATTAGGTGTGTAATAGCTGCTGTGAAAAACCCTAATCCGCATTGCATAACCATAAAGCTCATTTGAGCTATTGTAGAACATGCCAATTTTTGTTTCACATTAACCTGAAGTAATTTACTAAACTGAGCTACAATGGCGGTTACTCCACCTATTATAAAAATGAGTAATAAAACATTTGCTTCAAAGAATAAAGGAGCAAAAAGGGTTAAAAGTATACCTGCCCCGTTTACAAATCCCGCATGCATAAGTGCTGATGCTGGTGTTGGAGCGGTCATAGCTGATAGTAACCATCTGTGAAAGGGGAAAATTGCGGATTGAATTATCGCTGCAACAATTATAAACAGTGAAGCGAGTGTTAGGATCCACTTTGGACTACTTGCCAAATTCGATAAGATATTTGTTCTAGTGAAGCTATCTGTTGAAAATGCCAATAGTGCTATACCTATTGTGAAAAATAAAACCCCTCCAAAATAATTACTTCTGGCAAATTTTGATGCATGCTGTGCTTCTTTCCAATCTGAATCAATTCCAATGAGTTTTGACATAATTAATCCCATTAAGAACCAAAATAGAACTAGTAGCACGACATGATTTGAGATTACAAATAGCATGACTGATAATGAAAATGCAAGACAAAGCAATAAAAAGCTTTTCTTCTTCTTAAAACCTTTCATGTAATTTGACGAATACATTTGAATGATTGCGGTAAAAAATGACACGACCGTCCAAATAACAATACTGAACCCGTTAATTTGAATTAAGTTTTCGTAAGTCCAAGAAGGAAATTCAGAAAAATAAAAAATTAATAAATATGCATTAATCAAAAACATACCCCAAGTAAGTGGGATTAATATTTTTGATAGTAGCGATTTGCTGTTTAGCTGACTAAGATGATTACTTTCCATAATAAATAAAAATCGTTTTTGGTTGTTTAAATAATTTGAGCCTATTATCTCATATCACGCTGCAAATTTTAAAAAAATATTTCATGTGTTTTTATTTATATATTAAATGCAAAACATAAATAATTTTTATAATACTAAGTAGGCACTTGGTTTAATTGAGATCACAAAAAAGAGGTCGTCTAAAAACAATTTAGGCGATCTTTTTATTTTTGGTCATTTAGGTTTTATTTTGACGCTCTTTGTTTTAATAGTAAATAATAATGTTGTTAAAATAGAGCAAAGCGATTTCTATATCGCCAAACTC
>NZ_JAQWOO010000040.1 GCF_029245835.1 Algibacter sp.
TATAGTGTGTACTAAATTATCATTTATAAAAACCTTGTAAGTCGTTCCACTAACTTCTCCTCGTATGACATCACCTTCTACTACGGTATAATTAACTTTACCTATAGATCTTACTGAACCGTTAGTCATAACTAACATCTGTACTACACTACCACTACACTGCCATACTACACTCGATGTTGCATCACATCTAAGTGCTATACCCGACCAAGAAACGCCACCTCCTGCAAAAGTAGCTTCTGCCCATTGGTCGTCACCAAAAGTTCCCTTACGGAAAGCTACAGCAAATGTTCCTCCGCCTGTCTCAATATTTTCAACTGTATTTGAAACTATACCAGCAGCGCCTCCTCCAAGTCCTGTAGAATGAGTCCAGTCTGGACCTAAATCATTAGAATCTGTTCTATTAAAATTATCTGAAAAAAGATTGCCGCCATTCGCTGTATAGCCATCGCCATCAGCATCGATAACTACTGAGCCATCAGAAGTCGCTGGATTACAATCATCATCAATACCATTATTAACAATTTCTGTTGCGCCTGGATTGACATTCTCATCCGTATCATCACAATCGGTATTGTTATCAACATACCCTGATGGTTTTGGGGCTGAAATTTGAGTCACAAAAGGATTACCAAAAGTATCTGAATCCAAATCCTGATACCAAGTTCTGGTTTTTTCAATAGTGAAATAATCAGTTATATCTCCATTTTTCCTTAAAAATTTTAGAGTAATGTTATAATCATTCACTTCAAGAATTGAAGATCCCAGGTTTGATACAGAATAATACATGGCATTATGATCTAAACTAGCAGCTGTTTCGTCTGAAGCCGTGGAGGTTACCACATAAACAGTACCTAATCCAGCATTTTCTCCAACACTTGTTTTACTATATGCCCCGTCACCATTAATTTTACCATCCCCTTGACCCGTTTGACCAACTGTGTGTGTTGCTAAATCAAATGTATTTGACAATCCATAATGACCATTAATGAAATAAGATCTCTCATAAGAAACGCTGTGTGCTGCGATTACTAAATCTACTCCATTATCTTCGAGCATAGGAACAAAATTCTCCCTCATTTCCCTTAATTCAATTCCAGCAGGATTGCCATCGCCATCAAAACCTTCAGAAGCATGATAACCCTTTGAATAAGGTGGATGATGCCATAATGCCACTATCCATTGTTGAGTTGTGTTCTGAATATCATTTTCAGCCCAATCGTACATAGCACCTCCAACTGCCCTATTTTCATCAAAAGAATTCAATACAATAAAATGTATATTACCATAATCGAAGGAATAATATGATTCTGTCCCAGATGCCATCCCTCCGGACTCTCCTGATGTAGGAAATGTAAAAATATCGTAATACGGTCCTGTTTGTGATCCTGAGTTTGCTGTTTCACCTTCATGATTTCCTAAACAAGACCAGGCAATTGTATTTTTTAATTGAGAATCATAGGTGTCAAAAATTTTCTCCTGATATTCAGAATCCGTACCACTATTCATTGCATTATCTCCTAAGAAAAGTATTCCATCCGATTCATTAGATCCAATATAAGAATAGTAGGCGTCTCTAACTTCTTCTGCATCTTGTCTTGCGGAACTACCGCCGCGACCTGCATTTCCAACAACCCAAAAAGTGTATGGGTTTGATGTTCCAATAGTAGGATGCGTTTTAAAGTAAATGTCTGTACTGCCACTTAGTAAAGCTCCGCCTGTTCCTATCCTGTAAAAATATTTTGTACCTGGTGATAATCCTGTAATTTCTAGTTCGTGATCAGTTTTAGGAGTTGTTTGACTCAAAGATAAATTATAGCTTGTATCCGTACTATATTCTATAATCGACGATGTACTAGAATTTGTTCTCCATTTTACAATAACACTTGTTGGTGTGCCTTTTTGAAGATAAGGGCCTCTAATGATAGTTTGGCTTAATGAAATGTAACTAACAAATAAGCTAAGACTTGCAGCTAATAATAATTTGTAATTCTGTTTCATAACAACTTAATTTATTCTGTTATGTTTCATATTTGATTAAGTAAATTCTCATGGGTACTTAAATCAAATCAGCAAAAAGCATCAATACTTTAAAAAGTGAATTAATAAGTTAAAATTATGCTAAAGGTTTTCATAACAAAAGATTTATATAAACAATTTATAAAATGTTAATAGAATTAAAACTGATAAATATCATTTACCAAATAATATTTATCTTACACATATATAGTTGTACAATAAGCAATATGATACGTATAGTATAATCAAAACATACCGTCAAATAAAGAGTGTTCCGTTAACATTTCAGAAGAAAATTTTAAGAATTAATTTTTTTTTAGAAACTGTAGAAAACTTTCGATTTTTACCAAACCTCAAGTTACATAACATGTTACACTTATTATAACCCCTACAAGTTCAGAATGATATTTTAAATAATGCATTCGAGAAAAGAAATATTAACTTTTCTAGCTTTAGAAATAGAAAGCATAATATTTTTAAAACATTAAAAATCATATTTTGTAATTTTAAATATCCTACTTTTTTTATTCAAAAAAATATCTTTATTAAGTCGAACTCAGGTTTTGAGGAACTATACTTGTATTTAATTTTTTGTTATTAAAAAAATACCTAAAACGACATATATTCACCATTTTAAGATTCAAAAAAAAGGAGCAGAAATTTTTGCTTTCTACTCCTTTTAATTAATCTTTTAGTCTAACAGAACTTTTTAAGTATCCTTGATTTTTTGGTTTTTTTCCTTTGTGATTTCGTTATCAAGTTTTTTTTACAAACCGTTTATTATAAACGACATAATAAATTATTTTACCTTCCTAAATATCCCCCATCAACTGGGATAATAGTACCCGTAATATAATCACTAGCTGGTGATGCTAAAAACACTGTTAATCCTTTTATATCCTCTCCATTACCCCACCTTTTCATAGGAACTCTCATGAACACTTCTTCTGTTCTTTTTTTGTCATTTATCAAGGCCGTATTTAACTGCGTATCCATATATCCAGGAGCTATACCGTTAACACAAATTCCCTTATCTGCCCAATCATTGGATAGGGCTTTGGTTAACTGTGCAACACCTCCTTTAGAAGCAGCATAAGCTGGAATAGTGATTCCTCCTAAAAAGCTCATTAAAGAGGCTATATTTATTATTTTTCCGCCTCCATTTTCTATCATGGTATTGCCTGCATATTTACAATAATAGAAAGTAGCATCTAAATTTATTGCAATAACCTTACTCCACTCCTCCTCTGGAAAATCTTCACTAGGATATCTTCTTTGAATCCCTGCAGAGTTTATTAAAATATCTACAGTACCTCCCAAAATTTCTAAAGCAGCTTTATAGGAATCTTTAATTTGTTCAATCTTACTTACATCTGCTTTAAAAGGACTAACATTAAGTCCCTTATCAACCAGATCTTTACACATATCAAATACGCGATCATCATAATCAATAACTACAGTTTGGGCACCTGCTTCAGATATTGCTTCAACCATAGCTATTCCAAGATCACCTGCTCCTCCAACTACAATAGCCTTTTTTCCTGTTAACTTAAACTGTTCTAAAATATTTTGCATTATTTAGTTTTTTATTTCTAAATCCTATAATTTATATTTCAAAATAAAGGGATTTTGTTTTGTTTTTATCTATTTGTTAATTCCTGAATAAATTACTTTTTATCAAAAATATAATCCTCTGTATTCCATGGTTTTACCCATTCCAAAACCATATCGTTTCCTTTAGGGTCAGTAATTTTTAATAAGTTTTGAATGTCTTCAATAGTTTGATTAATCTCAAAAATTGAATTTCCAGCAGTATAAATTCTGAATAAAACCTGTCTTTCTGTACCAATAAAATCTTCCTTCACAGTATCACCTTCATGAAAGCGTTCTACAACAAAATGAACATTCTTATGCGCTTTCATTTCATCCAAGCCTTCAATTGAATCAATTTTTCCTGCTTTTAAAAGAACCCAAACAGAACAAGCCGCTTTACCTCTAAACATGTAGTCATTTTTTTCGGGAAAATCATCTTCCCCAAAAACACCTGTAAATGCATAGTTTATTAGCATTTTTCTGTGATCAAACTCATTAATATGAGCGAGATGAATATGAGGCGCTTCGCCTTGTAGTCTAAATCCTGGGTCATATATATAAAAATTATTGTTTTCAATAAAAAACTGAATATTGAGTACTCCAGCCGGAACATTTAGTCCTTCAAACATCGCACATAATTTAGGATGCACTTCTTTTAAAAACAATTCGGTATACATTGAAGGATATACTGTACCTGTTGCAATTGGACTGGAATCACCTTGTAACCTTGTTAGTTGCCTGTCATAAGTTGCTGAAAGGTAGGGGGTGCCGTTTCTAAAAGTATAATACACCGCCATATCATCACAATTTGTATCCATATATTTTTCAACCAAGACTACGCCTTTCTTAGAATGTTTCAATGCATTGTGCACGGTAGCAATATAGTCTTCATCATCTCTACAAATCTTCATTCCTACTCCTCCACCACTATCTACTGGTTTCACCATTAAAGGATAACTAATGTCTTTTGGTTTTTCTATTTCAGAATCTTTTGTTAAATAAATTCCAGGGATGTCCTGTATATCGTACTTTTCACAATAACGTTTAAATCCATCCTTACTGCAAAATGCATCTATAGCCTTTTCATTTGCATAGCAGGGCATGTTTAACTTTTCACAGATCTTCTGGTATGGTATGACTAAAATATCAGCAACCCCAACTAAAATACCATCCACATTTCTTTCTCTTGCAACAGCTACAATTCCATCAACATCAAAACCATCTATCTCATAGGTTTCAGAGGCTCTTTTTTTCGCAGGAGTGTCAGGAACTGGATCAATAACAATAGTGTGTATGCCCATTGATTCTGCAATATCTACCAAAACAGCAGTTTCAGGGTTTCCTCCAAGAATTATAAGTTTTTTCATTTGTATTTGTATTTAATGATATTTTTATTAATTTTTTCTACTCAATTAATTCCAACGTATTTAAAATCTTCATCAAAACCTAAATGAGATAATAGGTTACTTATTTCTTCTTCGTTAGAATTTATTTTTACAATTTTATTTTTATCAATACCCATTAAATCCAATTCGGTTTTAATTGAAGCATAAGTAGTTGGATTAATAGTTGCGATTATTAAAAAATCAAAGTCATTGTTGTTAATGGAACTGATGGGTTCAACAGTATTTCCATCTATATTTAAATCGTGAAAATCAACGTCAATCCACTTAACAATTTGAAAAAAACCTACTTTTTTATTAGTCGATAAAATATGCTGTCCGAAAGAACCAGAACTATAAACTACGACTTTTGAGCCCTGTTCTAACCTCAAAAAGGGATTGAATAAAATACCACCAGAAGGATCCTCAATCAATCCTCCAGATCTAATCAAAATTTGTGAGTATAAATAATATTTAATTTGTTTACTTAGATTTTCTTGACTAAGCACATGACTTAGTTTTAGTTTTAAAAAGTTCATCAGTAAACCTAATCTGTAATATTCAATTTTAGGATTTTCTATAGATTTTACTATGGAATCATGCCTTTGTCTGTAATAATAAAGTGGAATTCTACTTATTACTAAACTTTTTGAAATGGCTAGGTAAGAATAGGTTATTGCCGCATCTTCACCCATAATAATTTCGTTTGGAACATCAAAAAGGACTTGATTTAATAATGCTCTTTTAAAAAGCTTATTCCAAACGTATGTAGATATATCGTGTTCGCAAAAATCACCATTATAAATTGCATTTGGTAAAATTGAAGATTTGATTTCATTCTCATTGTAAATCCCTGCTATTTTCGGTTTAATAGTTTCAATTTTTCCATCAAATTCTCTAAAACGACCTGTCTCAACTAGGTCAGAATTATTTGCTTCGGCAAGTTTAAATAACGTATCTAGATAAAACTTATCTACCCAATCGTCTCCATCAACATAAGAAATATATTTGCCCTTAGCGGCTTTTAAACCTGCTTTTCTTGCACTTAATAACCCGCCGTTTTTTTTATGAATAACTTTTATTCTAGTATCTTTTTTCGAATAATCATCACAAATTTTTGGACAATTATCAGGACTACCATCATCTACCAAAATTAGTTCAAAGTTCAAGAATGATTGATTTAAAAGGCTATCAATACATTCAGGTAAATACTTTTCAATTCGAAAAATTGGAACTATTACGCTAATTTGAACAGTAATCATAAATTTAAATTTTATCTAATTCTAAGTAAAACAATCCGCCTCCGTAAATATCTTCTTTAAAGTCTTCTTTAGCTGTTGTAATATATAAGTTAGAATAATTATCAAAACAACATGAGGTAACGTTACTACAAGGCAATTTTATTTCTTCTATCTTTTCACCGTTTAAAGGATTCCATTTAGATATACATCCACCGCCCCATTCAGCAATCCATAGCATACCGCTTTTATCAATACACATACCATCAGGATTACCAGCACCTGTAAATTCAATGACGTTTGATTTAAACTTTACCTCTCCAGTTTTTAAATCATAAGCATACTTCGCTACTTTTTTTGTTGGTGTATCAATAAAGTAAAGAAATTTACCATCGTGCGAAAAGGCTAAACCATTTGAAATAGTGGTGTTTTTAATAATTGTTTTATACTCACCCTTATAATAAGAAAATACCCTTCCTATTTTTTCTTTAACTTCTGGATACCCCATTGTTCCAATAATAACTCTTCCGATTGGGTCTTTTATTCCATCATTATATCTCACCGATTTATCTATATCAATTTGAAAAACTAATTTCTTTTGTAATGTATTGAAATCAATTTCGAAAAAACCATTTTTAGAGGACACTAAAATTATTTTTCTTTTTAATAAAAAAACACAACTAACAGGAGAATCTAGTTTCATACTTAAAATTTCTTTAGTTGAAGGATTATAACAATAAACCAAACAATCCAAAATAGAAACAAAATAGAGATAATTGTTTTCTTTATCAAAAACAGGACCTTCTAAAAGTTCTGAACTAGAATAAAAAACTAAAGATGGAATCATAAAATTAATTATATATATTGACCCGCAGTTACTCTAATCAATGAACCTGTTGTCATTGCAGATTCATCAGAGATTAAATGCATTACTGCAGGCACAGGATCAAAACGATTACAAATACGACCCAATGGAAGAATTTTAGCGGCTTTGCGTTTTAATTCTTCTTCAGTCATTCCTTCTGAATCTCTTAATTCAATTTCTCCTTCTGTATTTGTCCAACCCATAACCACGTAATTTGATCGAATACCATGCTCAGCATAATGATGTGCTAAATGAGTCGACAAAGTGTAAAGCGCACTTTTGGTAAGCGCATATGCCGCCCTATTTTTCATACCATAATCCATATGAGCAGAACCAAAAAATATTATAGAACCTGTTTTGAATTCAATCATAGATTTTAATACATGTTTAAGCAGAAAATATTGAGACTTAAGATTGACATTAAAAACGCTATCATAAACATCTTCTTCAGTTTCAGTAATAGAAGCAATAGGAGTTATTCCGGAGTATAAAACTAAAGCATCTATCCTTTTAAATCTTTTTATTGTCTGAATGAAAAAATTTTCAATTTCGCTAATTGAATTTAAGTCAATTTCATGAAAATAGAGCTTATCTTCTGCTTGCAAAGATTCGATAATCTTATTTCCTTCACTAGAATTTCGACCACAAAAAGCAACATTATAACCTTTTTTTAAACAGGATTCAAGTACCGCGTTACCTACTCCTTTGGTTCCTCCTAAAATCATTACTGTTTTCATAAATATGTTTAGTTAATAATATTATTTAATTTTAGCATAGTTCAAATCTAATTTATTTAATACTAGAACTAATTATTTAATCTATATAACGAAATTAAACTCGTTTAAAAGAGTTATTAAAATTAAAAAAATAATTAAATATAAATATCAAAAAAGACTATTAAATTAATAATCTAATTCTTTCATGTGTAAAAAAGGCATTTATGAATAATGGATAATAATGATGCTTTCGAAGCTATTTATATGAAATTTTTTCTTATTAAAATTGAAGTCTATTCATATAAAAAGATAATATATTGCTATTATTTACACATTACATGCAGTTTGATCTTTTTAAACGAAAAAATTTAGTTTTACAATCACGAAAATGTACATTTGCTTTCTAAAAATTTAAAATTAACATGTATAAAAATTATTTTAAGAGACTATTAGATATAGTTGCTGCTATAGTTGGATTAATTATCCTCTCACCCATTATAATTTTTTTGATAATTGTTTTAAGCATTAGTTTTAAAGGCAATCCGTTTTTTTTACATCCAAGACCGGGAAAAAATAGTGTAATATTTAAGGTTTTAAAGTTTAAATCTATGAATGATAAAACCGATGAGAATGGCGTTTTATTACCACATAACATGAGAGTTACAAAAACTGGAGATTTTATAAGAAAGCTCTCGTTGGATGAATTACCTCAACTTATCAATGTTTTAAAAGGCGATATGAGTTTAATTGGCCCAAGACCTTTAGAGGTTCGTTACTTACCACTATATAATGATTTTCAAAAGCAAAGACATAATGTAAAACCAGGTATTTCAGGTTGGGCACAGGTTAATGGACGAAACGCTGTTTCATGGGACGAAAAATTTGCAATGGATGTTTGGTATGTAAAAAACATATCATTAAAAACTGATTTAAAAATTGTAATATTAACGATAAAGAAAGTGTTGTTAAGAAAAGACGTGAATGCTAGTGAATCTTTAAACATGGCTCCATTTTTAGGTAATAAATAGCCTAATATTATTTAGCATACCATAAACCTTAAGAATAAATTCAGCATTAAAATACTTAAGTAAATCTTATTTTCCCTAAATGAGAAAAACGAATAAAAGGTATTTAAAAATTAATGATTAATAGCAAAAAAAAATAGTGAAAATAGAAATTCTAAGAGAAAAAATAGAATGGGATGAATTTTTACAAAGTGTAGATGATTATGATTTTTATCACACTTTCGATTATCATCATATTTCTAAATCAGAATCAGATGAAGCTGTTTTGATTAAATACACAAATGGTGAAATTTTCATAGGTCTCCCCCTATTAATAAGAAAGATTAAAAGCACTGATTATTATGACGCCATATCGGTTTATGGGTATTCTGGGCCTATAGGAAGCCGAACGCCTTTAAACTTCAATAAATTAAATTACGAGAAAACTTTACTTGATTTTTTTAATAAAAAAAAGATTGTTACCGTTTTTGTTAGGCTGAATCCATATTTGACATTCCAAAATATTCTTTTTTCTAATTTAGGGGAGTCATTTTATTTTGGAGAATTGTGTTACCTAGGAAAAATAGTTAATATTAATACTTCTAAACCATTAAAATCTCAAAGAAAAAAGTACCAAAGAAGATTAAAAACTCATATTAATAAAGCAAACAGACTTCTAACATTAAAAATTGCTGAAACGAAAGAAGATTTTCAACATTTTAAAATATTATATTACAAAAACATGGAACGCGTAAAAGCTAGGGAAAGTTATTTTTTTAGTGATGAATATTTTGAAAAATTTAATACCTCTAAGGACTTTAAAACAGAAGTCTTACTTGCTATTGATAATGAAACAAAAAAAATTATAGCAGGCTGCATGTTTGTAAAAACCAACACCATGGTACAATATCATTTATCGGGTTCAGATGAAAATTATTTACATTTAAATGGTATAAAATTCCTTATCGACCAAATGAGAATAAAAGCAAGCAATGAAGGCTATAATAATTTCAACCTTGGTGGTGGTTTAGGAGCAAATGAAAATGATTCTTTATTTAGATTTAAAGCCTCTTTCTCGGACGAATATCATCCTTTTTTTGTTTGGAAACTTATTACCAATGCTACAGCATATAAAGAGATTTGTAAAAAAAATAAAATAAATTACAAAAGCTCTACTTTTTTTCCAATGTACCGGTTGAATGAATAGCAATTTATTGTTTGGCTTCCAATTATTACTAAAATCCTAACATTAAAAATAATGCAGAAAAACTTAAATAAAACGCTCTATTCAGAACAATTATTTAAGGTTTGGTCTGAAAAAAAAGAACTACTTCCAATTGAAGATTATTTTATAAAAAAATATTTTTCCAATAAAAAAGCAAAAACTCTTGAAGCTGGAACTGGAGGAGGTAGAATAATTTTTGAAATTGAGAAACTTGGGTTTATTAATCTTGAAGCTTTTGATTATGTAGAAAAAATGATTAGTTTTTGTAATAACAAAAAACAACATTTAAAATCTTCAATAAAATTTAAAACTGCTGACGCTACATATCTAAATGAATACCAAACAGAAGAATTTGAGTATCTTATTTATTTACAACAAGTACTATGTTTTATTGATAAAGAAAAGCTCCCAGAAGCTTTAAAAGAAGCTCACAGAATAGGCAAAGAAGAAAGCCTTTATATATTTTCGTTTCTAAACTGGGATTCTAAAATATACAATCCTATTTTAAGTGTATTAGTTAATTTTTTAAGAATTTTAAGAATTGAAAAAATAAACAAATACAAATTACCTTGGCTAAATATTAACGAAAAATTTAATTGGCGTTTTTTAAATAAAAACCAACCTAATAATCTTTGGTTTAAAGAAAAGCATATTTTAGAAATTTTAAAAAATAATGGATTTTCAATTATTGAAATTAAAAGCAAAATAAATTCTTCAGATAAGATTGGTCACATTCACATAGCCTGCAAAAAGGCTAATTAATTTCGATAGTTTAATTATTTAATGGAATCAAAAAACAGCCCTTTTACTACAAATTATTTTCAAAATATTTGGAAAAAACACTTCATTTCAAATAAAAAAATAGAGCGCTTTAAATTTATAGATGGTATACGTTTTTATAAAAACAAATTTTCAGTTTTTTTTAATGTTGGTAAAAACTTAACTAAAGGGACTAATTATGATTTAAATAACCATACCGATTATAAAAATAAAACCCTTGTTATTTATGACGTTTTACCACACCTCATTAAAAAAACAAATACATTACCAAAACATATAGGGGTTTTAAAATCTAAACAATATCCTGGTTTTTTAATACATCTGGAACAATTTAAAAACATTGAGGACTACCTTTTAAATACGTTTAGTAAAAATACGAGAATGAAAATGCGGAAATTCACTAATCGTTTAAGTGCGTGTTTTGAGATATCTACAAAAATGTTTTACGGAAATATTGATAAACATGAATATGACAAAATTTTTGAGTATTTTTTGGTTTTATTACAAAAACGATACTCAGATAAACAAGTTTCATATAATAACATGCAATCATCAGAATGGAGTTTTTATAAAGAAGTTGCTTATCCATTAATATTAGAAAAGAAAGCATCTTTATTTGTTGTTTATGACAATGACACACCTATTGCAATCACTTACAACTACCATACAAAAGACACTTTAATAGATGCAATTACGGTTTTTGATATTGATTATTCTAAGTTTAATTTAGGCTATATAAATAACTTAAAGCTCCTTAATTGGTGTTTTGATAATAAATTAAAAGTATTAGATTTTTCTAAGGGCTATTTTGATTACAAAAAACGAATGTGCACACTTGAATATGATTTTGAGTACCATATTATTTATGATAAATCATCTCTTTTATCAAGATTAAAAGCTATTAGCTATTATAATTTCTTTGAATTTAAAACTTACTTAAGGAATAAAAATTTCAATACTAAATTTCATAAATTCACATACCGGCTTAAAAACAAATCAAAATTAAAAGAAAAAATTGAAGTAAAGAATCTGGAAAAATTAGATACTTCTTTAAATTTAAGTTTAATAGATATTAGAAAAAATACAAATTATAATTTTTTAAAAAGTCATGTATACGCTTTTTTATATCTTGCTGTAAAGCCTTATGAAGACATAGAATTATATAAGGTAAATAATGCTGATAATATATATATATTAACAAGTGATTCTCTTATTCAAGAAATAAAATTTATAGATTAATTTATTCACTTAAAATCGTACCAACAAAACTAGACATTCCACCCTTAATATTTATCCCTGTATTTCTTTCATTACAGTATTAATTAAGTCTCCAACATTCTCCATAGACATTAAATCCATCAATTTGAATTTAATATTAAAAGCACTCTCAACATCATTCATAATAAGTAAATGTGTTATGGATTCCCATCCATCAACATCTTTTGCAGTGGTTGTTTCATTTAACTCAAAATTATCATGCTCTAGAACTCTAACAAAAGATTTTCTTATTGAAACTAAAATTTCTTCTTTATTCATTTATTATCAAGCTTTTTAGTTGTTTTCTATCTATTTTTCCGTTTTTATTATGAGGTAAATTATCAATAAAAAAGACTTTTTTAGGAACCATATAATCTGAAAGCTTCGTACTCAAATAGTCCATTAAATCTTTAGTATCAAATTTAAAACTTTCTATAACAAGTACAAGTTCATCATTATTACTAGAATTTTTAACATCTATTACCAAATTGTTTTTAGATTTCATAGATATATGATTTCTAGCATGATACTCAATCTCACCTAACTCAACTCTATAGCCTCCTATTTTTACTTGAAAATCTTTTCTTCCAACGTACATGTAAAACCCGTCGCCATCTCTAAAGCATAAATCTCCAGTTTTATAAAATCTTTTTATTTCAGCTGAATCTGTTTTATGTAAAAAAAAAGACGAGGCATTTAGTTCATCATTTTTCCAATAACCAGAAGTTAATTGATTACCTGATAAGCACAACTCACCTTCTATATTGTCGCCAATAATGTTTCCTAAATCATCCAAGATAAGACAATCAACGTTTTTAAAAGGTTTTCCTATGGATATTACACCTTTATGTGATTTGGTGTCCTGCTCAAACTTATAATAATTACTGCATACAGTAAACTCAGTTGGTCCATAATGGTTTAAAATTACACTATTGGGTATACAGTTAAGCCACTCTTTAACAACATCTTCATATAATTTTTCACCGCCAAAAATAGAATATCTTACTGATGGAGCATTTATTTCAGAAAAATAAGGTCTTAAATAATAGATTATTGATGGCACCATTTTAAGCACGGTTAGTTTGTACTTTTCTAAAAGTTTATAAATATATAAATATTTTATAGCATTTGAAGGTACGGTGTAAACACAAGCTCCAACTAAAAGCGCTGGTAAAAGTGCTGTTAATGAAGCGTCAAATGTTAAATCGTACATTTGCAAACACCTATCGGATGAATTCAATTTGTATTCCTTATCTAAATCTAATTCTGTAACTAATGCGTTTAAGTTTTTAAAACTAATAGGAATACCTTTTGGTGTGCCTGTACTACCACTGGTAAATAAAACATAAGCGATATTAGTTTCGTTAAAATTTATAGTTTCAAATTCTGAATTATTACTAAATTCTGTATGATTTGGGTTAAATATTTTAAAATCAGAAAAATCATCTTTATCAGAAGAATCAAAAATATATGTTACATCAATTAATTTTAAAATATCTATATTTCTACTTTTTGAAGCTGTTGAATTTATTGGTACGTATGCCTTTCCTTCCATCCACAACGCTAATACTGTAGCATAAGTCTCTAAATCATTATTTGTAACTAATCCAATATGCTTTTCATCAAAATCTATATTTTTAACTATAACACTGCGTATTTTAGTGATACTGTTTAATACGTCTTGGTAAGTAAAAAAAGTATCATTTATACAAAAAGCATTCCTCTCATTATTTTCATTAAATGACTTATATAGGCTGCGAATTAAATTCATAAAGCTTTGTTTTATAAGAAATTACCATCTCCATCGTTTAAAATAGTATCTTGAAAATTCATATCTAAATCATTATGAACTAGAGATAATAGTTTTTTTGAATCGGCGTAAACAATTAAGTATCTGTTTTTTAAACGCTCTGCTAAAACAGTGTTTTCGGTTTGAAGTAATGTACATTCTGATTTTATTAAATTAGCCATTAGAGCATCAATACAGTGATTAAAATCATCTTGATTTGCTAGGAAGTAGCGCAATACAAATCTCCCCCCCTTTACTAAACCCGATATAAAACCAATTGTTTCGCCCTCTTTTTCTACCATAAAACTTAAATTATGAATCTTATTTGATACACTCTCGAGTAAGCATTTATATTTTGGCCTTACTTCTCCTTCTGTAATAACATGATACTGATTATTACTTATTTGCCAATCTATGTATTTTTGTGTTTTGGGCACTATATCAGTAACACAAAAATTTTCGATAAACGCCCAGTCTTTATTATTAATATTAGATATGAATCTATAGGATATTTTTTTTGTTCTTTTTTTACTTTTATAACTGTTTATTAAAAATGTTATCTTTTTAGACGTTTTGTCTAGGAATCTCAACAGAGTCTTTACTTTTTTTAGTCCACTTTTTTTACTAATTAAAATTTTGTGATCTAAATTAAAAACAATAACATACCGCATTCTCTCTGAAAACAACGTAAAAGGCTGTTTTTCATAATATGCTTTAGTATCATCACCCAAAAATCTTACAATAATCTGATTTTTTGCTTCGGTTAAAGAATTACTTTTTATATAAGTTGGGAGCACTGTATTCATATAATTATTTGCAATCCACCATCTTTGGCTCCAAAATATTTTTTTTAAATTACCCTTTCCTTTTTTAATAAAATCTGGCATTAATGAAACAAAAGCTATTATTGTATGCTTTTCATAACCTAGAACTGCAAATACATCTTCATTATCAGCTCGCGTGTTTTCCAACATCCATTTTGCTTTATTCAAAGAAAAAGGAGGTTCGTAGGAGTCACCCCAAAATTTATTTTCAGCTACGGCTTCTTTAAGACTACCCTTTGTTAATATAATTACCTCAAGATTATTCATTAAATTTTAACTAATATTTTCGAATTAAACAACCGATATAAATTTATACTAATAATAAAAAATAATTTAAAATTGAAAATATATAATAGTTATACAACTAACAAGTTTTAAGTGTGTAATATAAAAAAAGCCCCGAATTAGGGCTTTTACAAATAATTTATTTGAAATAAACTTTACATATCATTAAATATAGAATGCATCAAACGCTTTTTATCATTTATACTTTCTTCAAGAGAAATCAACGTTTCGGTTCTATAAACACCTTCTATATCATCTAATAAAAATATAACTTCTTTAGCATGCTCTGTACTTCTAGCCCTAATTTTACAAAAAATATTAAACTTACCTGTTGTAATATGCGCTACAGTAACATAAGGAATTTCGTTTATACGTTCTAAAACAAATTTTGTTTGAGAGGTATTATTTAAATAAACGCCTACATAAGCAATAAAAGAATATCCTAATTTTTTATAATCTAGCATCAATGACGAGCCTTTTATTATACCTGCTTCCTCCATTTTCTTAACACGTACATGAACTGTACCTGCTGATATTAATAATTTTTTAGCAATATCAGTAAATGGAATTCTTGTGTTATCTATTAACATGTCAAGAATTTGATGATCGATTTCGTCTAATTTAATTTTTCCCATAATTCACTATTCTTAAATAAGAGACGAAATTAATACATTTTCATTAGAAATATAGTAAAATTTGTATGTTTTATTTCGATAAAAGCATTACTTTTTCATTATTCAATATTACGCAAACGTTTTCGTAACCTTCTTTTAATAATTCTCCACCTACACCTAAAGCCTCAAAACCATTAGCTTCAATCTCTTTATGCCCATAAAAACCATCTAATCTTTCAATCTTAATAACTTTTGGCATAAATTCAATGGTATTGCCATTTAAATATTCTTGAAACTGAATGCCTACATCCACCAATTCATTATTGACTTTCGCTTTTCTAATAATGATATCTAAAAAACATTTGTCATTTTCAGGAATATCAAAATAGGGTTTGTAACCACTCCCGTTAATCTCATTTTTTGAGATATAATCTAAGGAAATCAAGTAAGACATATAAATTAATTCTCTTGTTTGCTCCCGTTCATAATCATCATCAAAATGTCCAGCTTCAAAAAGTATAGTTGGTATGTTTTCATTTTGAAACGTATCTCCTACACAGTTCAGATTAAACGCATCATCGTAAACACCCACTTGATTTGGTATAACTTTTTGCAAGGCTATATTCATAACGCCTATTATTTCCATCGCAACCTTTCTATTAGGCGTTAAAGTACAATCATCGTCTTGTGCTGGTGATAAAAATGAAACTGTTGCAGAATGATTTGTTGTTCCAGCGCTAAAAATAGTACGTTGTCCGTGTAAATTATAACAATAATGAGGCTTAAACGATTCAAATATTTTGCGCAAAACATTACTTTCTGGCTGTGTTAAATTTTGTGCATCTCTGTTTAAATCTACTTCATTTGCGTTTATACGCGTATAAGCCAGAGCGCCATCGGGATTTAAAATAGGGATAATATATAAAGTGCAACTATCTAGTATATGTGTAAGCTTAGATTTTGAATCTAAAAGGGTATTTAAAAGATCGAATAAAGCCTTTGTTGTGGTAGATTCATTTCCGTGCATTTGAGACCACATTAAAACTCTCTTTTCACCTTTACCAATTTTTAATCCATAAATAGGATTACCTAAAACAGATTCTCCTATGGTTTCAAAATTTATAAATTTTACCAAATCATCCAACAAAGGTTCTATGTGTTTATTGGTGATGTATCTATGAAATATGCGCCCTTCTTTATACCTTGAAAACAACGCTTTTAAATCTTCTATCTGCATACTAATTATTTATGTAGACAAATGTAAACATTTACTTTTTTACATTTGTAAACAATTATTTTTAAGGTTTTGTTTACATAATTAAACAAATTTGATCTAGAATTGTAAACCACATTTTATTTTTTTTATATAAATAAAAAAATGTTTTTAAATATTTATAAATCAATTAATTAAATACAACTATGTCAACTAAAAATATTACATAAACAACCAAATCATAATACTAAATTTCTTTATTTTAATTTATATTGTTACATTTGTAACACTAAAAAAGCCCAAACCTAAATTCACAATGATAAACACTGAAGACTTCATAAAAAGACTCCAAAAAATCATTGATTACTATGGCGAATCCGCTTCTTCTTTCGCTGAAAAAATTGGAGTTCAACGCTCAAGTATTTCTCATATTTTGTCAGGCAGAAACAAACCTAGTTTAGACTTTATTTTGAAGATCCTCTCCGCCTTCCCTGAAGTAGATTTGTATTGGTTATTTAATGGCAAGGGCAAATTCCCTTCCGAAGAAAAAACTGTAGACACCATAGAAGATATAACACCTCCTGAGTCCAATCATAAAAATTTGATAGCAGAAGTTAAAAAAGACAAAACTATTGACCGTATTGTTATTTTTTATTCTGACGGAAGTTTTAAAAACTATGACAATTGATTATATAGTTTCTTAGCTTTGCATTTTAATACTTTTTTTTATGAGATTTTTATTTTGCCTTGCCTTATTAAGTCTTTCTAGCTGCTACGAAACAACCAGAAACTGCAATGACTATAAAACCGGTGCATATCGTTTTGATTATAATGTAGACGGAGTTGCTAAAAGCGGAGATTTTAAAAGAACAGAGCGCTATAGCATCAATTTTTATGACGGAAAAACTGATAGCTCTGAAGTGAAATGGATAAATGATTGTGAATTTATTTTATATAAGATAAATCCCAAATCTATCTCTGAAAAAGACCCTATTCACATGAAAATACTAACCACAACAGATAGTTCGTATACATTTGAATACGCTAAAGCATCCTTTAACGAAGGTGAAAAGAAAAGAAAAGAAAAAGGTATTGCTTATAGAATTAAATAATTCTAATTTATAGGATATAAGAAGTGATCCACTAAATTAAACTTCAATTCCTTTTTGTTTGTAATTTCATAAGTTAAAAAAATTTCACCCCAGTATTGACCATCAGAGAAATCTGCAATTATCCATTTATGATTTAGCATTTTTACGGTGTTTAACAACATTTTTCTTCCTTCACTAGCAGCATAAGGAATTATAGGATGTTCTCCTTTCGCTTCGTTCAACTTATAAAGTTCGTCTTTTATAAAAGGAATGAGTTCATCTATTTTATAGCCTTCATTCTCAAAATAACTCATAGCATCTTCGTTTCTATTCAAATTAAAATGAGACACTTCTAAAATATCATTTTGCAACACAGCAACAGAATCTTTATAAATTTTAAGCTGAGAATTACTAGTCTCTAACTTTTTATTTATGGCTTCAAAAATACGTTTCGAGTTTACATACTGAAAAACGACCAATAGTGCTGCAAAAACAAACAAATACATAAAAATTCTTTGCTTCATTATATTTAAAATTTAAACTGTTATTTTTAATCCATCATAAGCCAAAAACACCCGTTTTGGCAATGATCGTTCAACCTCTTCATGAAAACCCAACAAATGACTAATATGTGTCAAATAAGCCGTTCCTGGATTTACTTTCTCTACAAACTCCAAAGCTTCTTCTAAGTTAAAATGTGATTGATGCGGCTTAATACGCAAAGCATTAATTACTAATACTTTCACATTTTTAATTTTTTTAATTTCTTTATCAGAAACTGTTTTCATATCTGTTAAATATGCGAAATCCTTAAATCTAAATCCGAATACCTGAAGCTCATTATGCTTTCCGTTCACAGGTATTACCTCTAAATCATTTAACTTAAAAGGTTTATTCTTAACCCTATTTGTGACCACTTCTGGCGCTCCTGGATATCTATTTTCTTTTTTAAACACGTAATCAAAACGTTTTTTGATAGATTTTAAAACACGTTTGTGTGCGTAAATAGGAATATCACCTTGTCGAAAATAGAAAGGCCTAATATCATCCAAACCTAAAACATGATCAGAATGCTCATGCGTAAACACAATACCATCAATTTTTTTTACATTTTCCCTTAGCATTTGATACCTAAAATCTGGACCACAATCTACTACATAAGCAAAATTATCCCATTCTACTAAAACAGAAACACGCAAGCGCTTATCTTTTGGATTGTCACTTAAACAAACTGGATGATCACTCCCAATAATAGGAATCCCCTGAGATGTACCAGTACCTAAAAATGTAATTTTCAAATATCTTAAGTTTTGTACAAAAATAACTTTATTTTTTTGTTTGCTATACTTATTTGATACCTTTGTAAATACAAGACGTAACCTATAAAGAATATGGAAATTACCATTAAAGGAGATAAAAAATTTGATGACATCCCTTCATTAAAATCAAAAGCCCTTCGCATAAACTTAAACGAGAATATTTACGGAACATTTGCTGAAATTGGTGCTGGACAAGAAACTTGTCGTCATTTTTTCAGAGCTGGTGGCGCCTCAGGAACTATTGCTAAAGCCATGTCTGCTTACGATAAAGACTTTAGCGATGCCATTTACGGAGCCGAAGATGATGGACGCTATGTTACCGAAGCCCGTTTAAGAAAAATGCTTATACACGAAATGGACTTAATGGAAAACAGGTTAACTCGTGAAAAAAATCCAAATAAAATATTTTTTACTTATGCTAATACTGTAGCTACTATAGATTTTGCAAAACAATTTAAAGGTCATGGATGGGTTGGAATAAAATATCAAGTAGAAGCAAACGCTGATTATAATGAAATTATTCTTCACGTTCGTTTTAAAGAAACTGACGCCAGATTACAACAAGAAACCCTAGGTATACTTGGAACAAATTTAATTTACGGCGCTTTTTACAAGTATAACGAGCCCAAGAAATTACTTCGTTATTTATATGATCATTTAGACAAGGACCAAATAGAAATAGATACTATAAACTTTTCCGGACCTGTTTTTGAAAACATTGATAACAGATTGATGAGCTTACAATTGGTTAAAAATGGCATGACTGATGCCGTAATGTTTGGCCCTGACGGAACAAATGTTTTACCAGCTCGCGTATTTTACAAGAAAAACATTTTAGCACTTCGAGGTAGCTTTAGACCCGTAACAAAAGTAAATATGGCTATGTATGAGAAATCATACGAAATGTTTATTAAAGAAAACAAGGTTGATGAAAAGAAAACTGTCGTTGTTTTCGAAATTACCCTTTCAAATTTAAGAGCTGAAGGCGAAATCGACGAACAAGATTTTATAGATAGAGCAGACTTGTTATGTTCTTTAGGGCAGTCTGTTATGATATCTAACTTCCAAGAATACTTTAAGGTAGTTGAGTACTTTTCAAACTACACAAAAGCACGCATGGGGTTAGCCATGGGTGTTAGTAATTTAGTAGATATTTTTGATGAAAAATATTACCGCCATATGAGTGGAGGGATACTAGAAGCGTTTGGTAAATTATTCTTTAAAGACTTAAAAGTATATCTATACCCTATGAATGATGCCAAAACAGGCGAACTTATTACTAGCGAAAACTTAAAAGTTTATCCGCGTATGAAAGAATTATATAAATTCTTCAAATACAATGGGAAAGTTATTGATATTATAGATTACGACGAAAGTATTATGAATATATTTTCTAGAGATATATTACGCATGATTACGAATGGAGAAAGTGGTTGGGAAGAGATGGTTCCAGAAGGAACTGCTGAGTTAATAAAGGATTATAGGTTATTTGGATATACCCGAAGACCTCTAACACTTAACCGAAGAAAATCTCAAAAGAAAAAATAAATTTTTAAAATCGGCTATTTTAATTTAGGATAGCCGATTTTTTTTATGCCAATATTTGAGCTGCGTGTTCCTTAGTTTTCACTTTTTCAATAACACGCTCAACAACACCATCTTCATTTATTAAAAATGTCATCCTGTGAATTCCATCATATGCTCTACCCATAAACTTTTTTGGCCCCCAAACACCAAAAGCGTTAATAACAGTTTTATCTTCGTCTGCTAGAAGCGGGAAAGGGAACTCATATTTATTTTTAAAATTAGCTTGACGTTTTTCAGAATCTGCACTTACACCAAGCAACTCATAACCTTGAGCTTGCAACTCTTTGTAATTGTCTCTTAAATTACAAGCCTCTACCGTACACCCTGGAGTACTTGCTTTAGGATAAAAAAACACGATTAGTTTTTTTCCTTTATAATCACTTAACGAAATGGTATTTCCTTGTTCGTCTTTTGCCGTAAAATTAGGAACAGCATCCCCTTGTTTTAATGTTTTCATTTGCAAATTTAATTTTTTAAGCTCGTCAAATGGAATTCGATTAACAATAATTTTTTATCACACATAAATTATTAGTTATGCTCATTTCATAATCTTAACTTTGATTTTTATCAAAAATACAACTTATGACTAAACAAGAAAAGGTAAATTTTGTTATTAATACATTATATAAACTTTATCCTGAAATCCCGATTCCGCTAGATCATAAAGACCCATATACCTTATTAATTGCCGTATTGTTATCTGCACAATGTACAGATGTTCGAGTAAACAAAATAACACCTATTCTTTTTGCTAAAGCAGATAACCCATATGATATGGCAAAACTATCTGTAGACGACATAAAGGAAATCATAAAACCTTGCGGATTGTCACCTATGAAAAGTAAAGGCATTTATGGTTTATCAAAAATTCTTATTGAAAAACATAATGGTATAGTCCCTCAAAGCTTTGAAGATTTAGAAGAATTACCTGCTGTAGGCCACAAAACTGCTAGCGTTGTAATGTCTCAAGCATTTGGTATTCCTGCATTCCCTGTTGATACCCACATTCACAGATTAATGTACCGATGGAATTTAACCAATGGAAAAAATGTAGCTCAAACCGAAAAAGACGCAAAAAGATTATTCCCAAAAGAGTTATGGAATGATTTACATCTTCAAATTATTTGGTACGGACGCGAATACTCTCCAGCAAGAGGCTGGGATTTAGAAAAAGATATTATCACTAAAACTATTGGTAGGCAAACTATCCTAGACAATTATTATAAATTAAAAAAGTCCTGATTTTTTTTTACAAAATCAGGACTTTTAAAAAATTAATTTAGAAGCGCTTCAAACTTCATTTTATTATAATCTATAACACTTAAAGCTTTAGAATAATTTAGAAGAAAATTAACCGTTTCTTCTCGCGGTTCGAGATTATCTATTTTTTTAATAGAATTTTCAGAGTAAATTTTTGCCATTTTTTTTAGTTAAGGGATTATTTACACCAATAACGAAGCAAAATTCACTTTATTGTATTAATTAGTTAAAACGATATTATGCTTTTCAATAATCTTACGCAAGTTAATTAAGGCATAACGCATTCTTCCTAAAGCCGTATTAATACTAACGCCCGTTCTTTCAGATATTTCTTTAAAACTCATATCATTATAAATACGCATCATCAAAACTTCTTTTTGATCATCAGGTAACTCGTCTACCAAACGCCTTACATCATTTTCAACCTGTTCTTTAATAATCGTTTTTTCCGCATTCAATGTCGTATCACTTAATACAGAAAAAATACTAAACTCGCCTGTATTATGAAATTTAGGCATACGGTTATTCTTTCTAAAGTAATCAATTACTAAATTATGCGAAATACGCATCACCCATGGCAAAAACTTACCTTCTTCATTATAAGCGCCACGTCTTAGCGTGCGAATCACTTTTATAAAAGTATCTTGAAAAATATCTTCAGCAACGTCTCTATCGTATACTTTAGAATAAATGAAGCTATAAATTCTCTGTTTATGCCTTTTAATTAAAATTTCTAGCGCACTTTCGTCTCCTTTAATGTAGTTACTAACTAAGGTAGCATCTGTAATAAGTTGTCGTTGCATAATATTTACTTTTAAGTGCAAGAAGTAAGTCTTCGTTGCTTGGGGTTATTAAGTTTAAAAGTAATTTTATACTATAGATGCGTGTTTATGAAGTTATTATAAGTTTCAAATATAACAACAATCGTTCCTAAAAAACAATAAATCGCATTTTTTTTAACAATTTATTCGACAAATGGTTATTTTTTATGCTCGTTGACTTGTATTATCTTTGCAAATTATTCCCTTAAAAAATCTATGAACACTATTCTTTCCGAAGTAAACGCAAAAGAAAACATCATTATCAAAGGTGCAAAACTGCATAACCTGAAAAATATAGATGTTGTTATTCCTAGAAATAAATTAGTAGTTATTACGGGTTTATCAGGTTCTGGAAAGTCTAGCTTAGCTTTTGATACGCTTTACGCAGAAGGCCAACGACGCTATGTTGAAAGCCTATCGAGTTATGCACGCCAGTTCTTAGGGCGATTAAATAAACCAAAAGTAGATTATATAAAAGGTATTTCTCCCGCTATAGCTATTGAGCAAAAAGTAAATTCTACAAACCCTCGTTCAACAGTTGGCACAACCACAGAAATTTATGATTACTTAAAATTATTATTTGCTAGAATTGGCAGAACCTATTCGCCAATTTCTGGTTTAGAAGTAAAAAAAGACACCGTTACAGATGTTTTAAATTATTTAAAAACATTTACTGAAGGCAAAAGACTCCTGCTCCTTGCTCCTATTCACTTAGAAGAAGGACGCACTATAGAAGACAAACTAAAAACATTAAATCAACAAGGTTATGCTAGAATAAAAGTTAATGATACTATTTTACGAATTGATGAAGCAGAATCTATTTCAAAAAAAGATACCGTTTTATTGGTTGTAGATAGAATCATCACGAAAAATGAAGAAGATTATTTTAATCGATTAGCAGACGCCATACAAACCGCTTTTTTTGAAGGTAAAGGCGAGTGTGTCATAGAAGATTTAAGCAACACAAAACAACGGTCTTTTAGCAGTAAGTTCGAGCTAGACGACATCACTTTTCTTGAACCTAATGTCCATTTATTTAGTTTCAATAACCCTTATGGTGCCTGCCCTAAATGTGAAGGGTATGGTGATATTATTGGAATTGATGACGATTTAGTAATCCCAAACACAGGACTTTCTGTTTACGAAAACGCTATTTTCCCTTGGCGCGGAGAAAGTATGAGCTGGTATAAAGATCAATTGGTTAATAATTCCCATAAATTCAATTTTCCAATTCATAAACCCTATTTCGAATTAACCGATGCTCAAAAAAAACTAATCTGGACAGGAAATAAATATTTCGAAGGATTAAATTCATTTTTTGCAGAATTAGAATCTAAAGCTTACAAAATTCAAAACCGTGTCATGCTATCACGTTACCGTGGAAAAACAAAATGTAAAGTCTGTAACGGTAAGCGTTTGCGTATTGAATCTAATTATATAAAAATTGCAGGTTCAACAATTACCGATTTAGTTGAAATGCCTATAGATAAGCTAGCAAACTTCTTTAATCAATTAGAATTAAATGATTACGACACCCAAATCGCCAATAGATTATTAAAGGAAATTAATAATCGATTATCATTTCTTACTAATGTTGGTCTGGATTATTTAACGTTAAACAGAAAATCAAACACGCTTTCAGGGGGCGAAAGCCAACGTATAAATCTAGCAACCTCTTTAGGTAGTAGTTTGGTAGGCTCTATGTATATTTTAGACGAACCCAGCATTGGCCTCCATCCAAAAGATACCGAACGCTTAATTTCGGTGTTAAAATCGTTGCGCGATTTAGGCAATACAGTTATTGTAGTGGAGCACGATGAAGATATTATGAAAGCCGCAGAATATATTATTGATATTGGTCCTGAAGCTGGAACATCTGGTGGTCACGTAGTTGCTGATGGTACTTATACCAATATTCTAGCATCAGAATCGTTAACAGCAAAATACTTAAATGAAGAACTAAAAATTGAAGTTCCTAAAACAAGAAGAACATCAAAATATCATATAGATATTATTGGAGCGCGCGAAAACAACCTAAAAAACATCGATGTTACATTTCCGTTAGGCATGCTTACCGTAATTACTGGTGTCTCAGGAAGCGGAAAAAGCACCTTAGTAAAAAAAATATTATTCCCTGCATTGCAAAAAAAACTAACTGATTTTGGAGATAAACCAGGTCAATTTACAGCTTTAGAAGGCAATTTTAGCAATATAAAACATATAGAATTTGTAGACCAAAATCCAATCGGAAGGTCCTCCAGATCTAATCCAGTAACCTATATAAAGGCTTATGATGATATTCGTGCCTTGTATTCAAAACAGAAATTAAGTGCTATTAGAAATTACCAAGCTAAACACTTTTCTTTTAACGTAGATGGCGGTCGTTGTGAGACTTGTAAAGGCGAAGGTGAAGTAACCATTGAAATGCAATTTATGGCCGATGTGCATTTAGAATGTGAAACCTGCAAAGGCAAACGCTTTAAAAAAGAAGTGCTTGAAGTGATGTTTGCAGATAAAAATATTGACGATATTCTAAATTCAACCATCGATGATGCTATTGCCTTTTTTGAAACTACAGAGCAAACTAAAATTAAAAATAAATTACAACCCTTACAAGACGTAGGTTTGGGTTATGTTACCTTAGGTCAAAGCTCCTCTACGCTTTCTGGTGGCGAAGCGCAGCGTATTAAATTGGCTTCGTTTTTAGGCAAAGGGAATAATAAAGATAAAGCCCTATTTATTTTTGACGAACCCACAACAGGCTTACACTTTCACGATATTCAAAAACTTTTAAAGTCATTTAATGCTTTAATCGCCAAAGGCCATTCCATTATAGTCGTAGAGCACAACATCGATTTAATAAAATGTGCAGACCACATTATAGACCTCGGTCCTACAGGAGGTGAAAAAGGCGGAAACTTAGTGGCTTCAGGAACTCCCGAAGACATTATAAAAGTAAAAGCATCCGAAACTGGTACGTATTTAAAAGAAAAACTGTAGTTTAATAACAATAATTATTTGGGCGTTACCTAAAGGTCGGGCTTTACGTTATATCTTTTTAAAGTGTTATTGCAAGGAGCGAGCGACTTGGCAATCTGCTAATTTTAGTACTAAATCTTATTTATTGCGTTAATGCATTAAAAAGGATGCCACTGCAATCCCTAACGCAAAAAAGCATACAGCATCAATTAAACTAATCGTTAAAGTTTAATAAAACATAAACGCAAACACCCCTAAAATAAACGTTGTTAATGGCGCCACCAATAATAAAAACAGAAACGTCGTCATACTAGTTTTAAAAAAGGTTTTGAAAATCCCTTGCTGATAAAAGCGCCTTAATGCTAAGTATAAATACACAAAGGTAGACAACGCGACCAACCAATCAATCCAATCTGGGATATCCACAATAAAATTAACTGCAAGAATGATGCTAAACACAGTAAATAGAAACGAGAAAAAATAAAAACTAAACACCAAATGGTGTGCATACAAACCTTGTTTTCTATATAAAATTTTCAAAATAAGCGCGAAAATTGGCAATAAGAAAAACATCGCAATTGGTATGGTATCATAAAACGTTTGCAGAATACTTCCACCCTTTCTCGATTTGTAAAACCTTAATGCCTGTTTAGCAAATCGTCTTTCAAAAGCACCCGCATCGGCATCCATCCCCATGGTTGTAAAAATAACTTCATCTGGTGCATCTATAGCTATTAAGGAATCTATAGTTTTAGTAGCGACATCAAAACTAACAATGTCATTCTTTCTAAAATCTTCGACTTCAACCAGCGGGTCAGTTTTTTCATCAGAAAATCCATGGATAAACTTATTTTTCTCTAGAGTTTCTCGAATTTCGAGTCTAGTAATAGAATCTTCTGTTTTCTGCTTAGAAAATTGTATGGCATTAATAGAATGTTTAACAAAATCATTTCTAATCGTATCAGTTACTTTATGTTGATTCAGTGTTTTGGCAATCGTATTATCTAAACTCTGAACCTGACTTCTCTGAACAAATGAAAACAAAAAGAAAAACACCACGGCAATAAACAAATACATTTGCGCTGGATGCAAATACAATAAACGTTTCCCTTCTATAAATCGGCTAGCTAAGAAGCCTGGTTTAAAAAGTAAAGGCAGAAAACTTTTAAAAAACCGCGCATCAAAAGAAAAATAATTGCTTATTGTGTTATAAAACAACACCTTAACAGTGAGCTCGTCTTTGACTTGCTGTCCACAATGCGGACAAAATTTAAAACTTTCTTTAAACTGCTTTTCACAATTTTTACAAGTTTCTAATTGGTTAGACATAAAAAAAGATTGGTTTCTATAAAAGTAAAAAAAAGATTTAACATTCGGCAAGAACTATAAGTTTTATAATCAAACACTAACACTTTTAGCATGCTTATTAAAACCAGTTAACAAAATGAAATCTGAAAAACTATAGAGAAGGCAAAATAAAATCTTTATGATTAAGAAAAGAGTATTACTAGTACTTGTAATCAGCAACAGAATTAAACAGCCTAAAACAAAAATAAAGCTAGCAAAAAAGAAAAACTATCACTTCACACAACCCATTATGTTAATGGAATGTGGTATTGAGTTTTTATTTTTTCCTGATAGAAGATTTGATTTTAATACCAATTCTAACCAGAGCCATTATTATTATGGAAGTAATTTTAAAAGAAGCTACGTAAATACAATACTTAGGGACACAAATTAAAGCTGGAGAGCTCAAATTATAAATCCAATACAGAGCCCGAAATAGACACTACTAACTGTTCCAATTTTTCACCACTTTGTATTTCAATATCAGCTTTGGGAATAAAGTTGTATTCCAATCCAACTCTTGTCTTACCTGATTCGAATCCACCTCTTAAAAGCAAGCCTATTTTGTTATTCATACTTCCCTCCAGTTCTTCTGAAGAACCGTTTCTACGCAAAAGATCTACATAACTAAACACATAATACCTTAAACCCAAACCTAAATAAGGACAATGTTTATCATTATTTAAATAATAATCAAAAGTAGGTGTAAACGAAATAACAGCATTATCAGATTCATCGTCTAAAAAAAAATCAGAACTAATTTTTTTAAACTGTTGAGCATTTAAAACAACCCCAAAACGCATTCCAATGGCAGTATTATCTGAAATTTCAAGTTTCGGCTCAATATTCAGTAATAATCCTAAATTTTCTATATCTGAAAACATGAGAACTCCTGGTTCTATTCTCAGTTTTATACCCTGATTTACTTGAGCTGTTAAATTAAATAAATTGAACATTAATAATACGAACACTAATTTCTTCTTAAGCATAACTTTTTATTGAATAACTATTATAGAGTTAAACGAAATGCTGTTTTTTTCTTACAAATTCGAAGTGCTCCTTTTTCAACTTAAAAAAAGTCAACAACTAAATTCCTTTTATACAAAAGGGTTTAAAGGCTATTTCATTTTTTTGGCACGCTGTTTGTAGATACTAAAACAGTAACCCTTAAAATTTACAATTATGAAAAAGTTTATATTCTTATTAGCAGGTTTAGTCCTCACAGGATTCACTGTTAACGCAACTACAACCAACATAGAGGCAAACGCAAATGCAGTAGCAACGTATTATGGAGGTTATGGAAACTCTTTTATATTTAATGTAGATGGTATTGAGTTTTCTGTGTTTAGAGATGGACAATTCGATTTTAATATCCTGAGAAACAATTCGCGCTTTGGCGTTAATTTTAATTCTCGAAACACAAGCATCAGCTTTAACTCGGGTTACAATTATAATGCTTACGTGCAGTATGATGAATTTGGAGCCATTATTCAGATTGAAAATATCCCTATTTATTATGATTATTACGGACGTATTAGTCAAGCTGGAAACGTAAACATTTTCTACAACAACTTTGGCCATATAAACCGCATTGGAGGCTTAAATGTATATTATAGAAACAACATTTTTTCCCATTATACTGGATTTATAAACATCTATAACAGAGCTTATGTTTTTAGACCTTGGCACAGATATTATAGCATTCCTGCTCGCAATTACTGCGTGGTTTATAACAGGCCTTACAGACAGTTTTACAACCCAGTTCGTTACACTTATAATAGGCCGTTTTATAATAATTATAGACCTAGAACAGCTATTGCTACCAGAAGCGGAAACACAATTTCTAGAAACAGAAGTTATACTACAGTAAATAGAAGCACGAGAAACGTAACTCAAGTTAACAGAAGCGCAAACTCTAGAAGAGCTGTTGCTAGTAATAACTCAACTTCAAGACTTGGCAATAGTACTACAAATAGAAGTACTAGAACTAATAATAAAATTGGAGAAAGACAAACAACCAGACGCGATAATGGTTCGATTAATAGAGATACCAGAAGAACCACATCATCTACTGTTAACAGAGATGCATCAAAAAGGAAAAACACAAGCACAAGAAGAACCTCCTCTGAAAATAATTCTCAAATAAATAATACTAGAAAAACGCGTGCAGTGGTTAATAGAAGTAACAATACACCGAATACAAGAGCCATTGAGGTAAAACGTGAACAAAAAACTAGAACGGTTCAAAAACCAAAAAGCACAAATACTCGTACATATAAAAGAAGTGATAATAATACTAGAAATACGCAAGTTGCACAGCGCACTGTAAGTAAACCAAGAACAACGCAACAACGCACAGTTACAAGGTCTACGCAAAGCAGAACGCCTAAAGCAACACAAAGTAGAAGTAGTTCTAGCAACAATACAAGATCGACAACTTCAACAAGAAGACGATCATAAAAATTTTGGTTGGTTAGTTAGGAAAGCCCTGCGAAATGTATGCCTCAAAGCAGCATCGCGGGGTTTTTCGTTTTTAGAGTTTTTTTTCATTCCACGTAGGCGGAAATCTCTTTTTAAAATAACTTTTAATTTAAGGTTTTCACAGTTTACACTGAGCGCAGTCGAAGTGCGGAATTGCAAATAGTTTTATTTCAACTTCAAATACTTCTTTATCAAAATCGAAATATCCTCAGAAAAATTAAGTCGATACACAACAAACACATAAATTAAAGTAATTAGCGTAGACTTTAAGCCTATATTAATAATGGGATGGAACGGAAACTCCCAGAAATAAAAGAATAAAACAGTCGCTACTAACAGTATACCAATTTTTAAAGTAGAATTTGTAAAAGGGAACATTTTAAACTTCTTATAAACAAAGAATAGTTTTATAGAGTTATATCCAAAAATGGCAATAAAAGTAGCAATACCAGCACCATTGATTCCTAAGATAGGTATGAAAATAACATTTAATAATATCATTAAAATTACAAGAAAAACACCTAAAACTAAAACGATTCGGTAATAATCACTATTAAATAAAATCGCATTATTACTCCCTAAAACATTATCATAAAGTTTTGTAAAGCTTATCATAAAAACCACCAATAAACCACTACTAAATTCTTCTGGAATTATATAATAAAGCTGATTAATATTTAAAACTATCAGTAAAAAAATAAAACCCCCAACTATAAATAGATTCAATGAACTACGCTTATATAAATCTTCTAAAGCATCAAAATCTTTTTCATTTAGATATTTAGCAGATAATGGTGATAATATTTGATGCATAGAACGTTGAGGAACTGCTATTACTGAGGCCGTAAAAATAGCCACATTATAATAAGCAATCTCTTTAATATCAATATACTGCCCTAACATCACTTTATCAACATCTAAAAGTATAGTAGCTACTGAGCCTGCAATGATAATTAAAATTGAATATTTTAGAATATTACGCAAATTAGCTACTCGTTTAAAAATAATAACTGGAAGTTTTACACTAAATGCATGTATACTCATTACAAGAGTTCTTAACACATAAATCATTACAAGCCCTAACATAAATTGCTCAAGGTTTACAATTTCAAAATGCAATAAGAACAATAATAACATAGCGCCCACTCTATGAAACACTTCTTTCATAAAATTCCCAAAAACCGTTTGCATTTGTACTTTAGCCCATGCAAAAAACACCTCAAAATAAGCTAATGCAATAGCAATAATTACGGTATGCCATAAATAGTTTTTTATGATTTCATTTTTCTCTGATAAGAAGCCAGCAATAACGTCATAACTCATATAAATAATAAGTGATAATGGAATTATGACACATATTGGTAAAAACAACATGAGCGTTAAAAAACTATTTAACGAGATTCTGGTTTTAAAAGAAGAGTAGAATTTAACTAAAGTATTATGCGCTCCGAAAGCCATTAACGGCATAATTACATAGGCCAAGGATAGCATATAGCCCACCATACCGTAATACTCATCACTTAGGAATTCCGTGTATAGAAATAAGGTGTTAATGGCGCCTATAAAAAACCCTAAATAGGTAGAAATGATATTTTTAAAGGATTGTGAGGCAACGACTCCCATTATAATAAATTAGCTAATGATTCAGTAAGCGCTTTTCTGTGGTATTTTTGCAAACCTATAGGATGCGACTGTAATGTTTTATTCTGAAAAGCCTTAAAGTGGTCTAAGATAATTCTTTTTAACGAGTCGTAATCATAGTAATTGAAGTATTGGCCGGTATTGGTTTCTTTGATGATTTTTTCAACATCTGAATCTTTAGGTCCAATAGCAATAATAGGTCTATTAGAAATCATATACTCAAATAATTTTCCAGGAATGATGCACTTAGTACCTTCTGAATCTATTTCAATTAAAAGTAATAATTGAGATTTTTTTTGAAATTCAACAGCTTGTTTATGAGAAACATAACCTACATTAACTACATAATCTATTAAACTATAACCTTCAAGAGATTCTAATACTTTGTTACTAACAGAACCTATGAGGTTAAGCTGAAATTCTTTTGAAAAACCATCATAATCAGTTACTAAATCACTCAAAACCCGCCATAAAACTTCCGGATTTCGTTTTGATAACAACGACCCGATATGCGACAATGTAAATTTAGAATCCATTTTAAAATTCACATCAGTTTCGTTATCATAACCGTTTGTAATAACCTCTATAGGTGTATTTGTTATTTTTTCAAACTCCTTTTTAGTAGTAAAACTCGTGACTATCATTTGATCCGAAACATTTAACACCTGATTCTCAAGCGACCTATGTTTTGCTTTTGAAGCTGGCGTCAACTTTAATTGTTTATGATAACCAATAGTTGTCCATGGGTCTCTAAAATCCGCTATCCACTTTACACCTAGTTTCTGTTTTAATTGTAAACCTATAAGATGCACACTATGTGGCGGACCTGTTGTAACAATAGTTTCTATATTTTCTTTTTCAACATAATCTAAAAGAAAAGATACTGAAGGCTTTACCCAGCCTACTCTAGCATCTGGAATAAAAAAATTACCCCGCACATAAAGCATCGCTCTTTCTATAAAGGATTGCTCTTTTTTATCAGAAATAATGCCTTTACTAATGGTTTTGGATGATTTTTTAGATAAAAATTTAGCCCATTTATATGGTTCATTTATAGGATGCTTAATTACAGTAATAGCTTTAGAAACTTCAGCAGCTAAACTTTCATCAACTATGGGGTAATTTGGGTTTTTAGGAATAAAAACTATTGGCTCGATATTAAATTCTGGAAGATATTTTACAAACTTTAACCAACGCTGTACCCCAGGACCTCCTGCTGGTGGCCAATAATAAGTGATTATGAGTACTTTTTTTTTATCCATTTTTGTCATTCCCTTGAAAAAGGGAATCTTTTTAAGAGCGTTTGGATTTTAAAGATTCCTGCCTTCGCAGGAATGCAAACTACACTTTTGATGGTTTATTATTTCGCTTGAACTCATAAAACAATCCACTAATCAACAACAGCCCAAGTAAAATAGAACTCGCTAAAGTTATTTTACTCCCTGTTTTAACCACATCTGGATCGAATTTAAATTCTATTGTGTGTTTTCCTGCAGGAACTTCCATACCACGTAAAATATAATTCACACGCATATGATTCACTTCTTCATTATCAATTAATATTTTCCAGCCATCAGGATAATAAATCTCTGAAAACACAGCAAAACCTTTGTTTGTATTATTAGATTGATACTTTAAGTAATTTGGTTTAACCTCTGTAAGCTTGATAGTTGCTAAAGAATCAATTACATAATCATTTTTAATGTTTTTAAAATACTCAAGAGCTTTATGCGGTGAATAAACAGCCTTATTTTTACTATCTAAACTATCTAAGGCTTTAATTTCTTCAGTAGCAGAATCCAACATTTTTAATGATTTCACAAACCATGCATTGCCATTTGCTGTTTCATTTTCATAAGGATAAGCATTTCCTTTTTCATCTTGCGCTACAATATATTTTGTATTAAACATATTCAACACATTAATATTATTTTGAGCGATATAAAAATCAAACACTTCTCTGTAACGTCTTAATTCTGCAGCATTGTAACCATTTAAAGAATTATGATAATACGACGGTTTTGAAGGTCCTGAAACCAAATCAAAAACTCTGTAATGTGATTTATCATTTAAAATAAATTTGTCTACCTCCGAAGCTTGGAAAGGCTTGCTCATTTTTACTCCAGAAACAAAGTCATCATTATTAACATAACGCCTATCAACACCAACCAAATCAAAGAGTATTAAAGCACCAAAAATGACAATAACCAGTCGCTCTTTTAGTGTGTCCTTTATAAATAAATAAATAACTCCAGCAGATAGTAATACTAAAATTAACGTTCGAATGGCATCTTGTGTAAATAATGATTTTCTATCGGTTTTTAAAGCATCCACAAAATCTTGTCCGTAACTCTGACGGTAAAAACCGTCATTGGAACCAACAAAATCGAATAATGACGCTTTAAACAACAAAAACACCAATGTTATTCCTCCAGTTATAATCGCTGAATATTTCAAAGCTTTAAGCTTATCGTCTTTACTTTCAAAATCATTAAACAATCTAACTAGACCAAAAATCGCTAATGCAGGAATACATAACTCTAAAATCACTTGAATAGAACTTACTGCCCTAAACTTGTTATATAACGGTATATAATCAATAAAGAAATCCGTTAAAAACCCTAAATTCTTTCCATAAGATAATAACAAAGAAAATAGCGTTCCTCCAACGAGCCACCATTTTAATCGGCCTTTTACTAAAAATAAGGCAAAGACAAACAAAAACAAGATAGCTGCACCTACATAAGCTGGTGCCTCAACTATAGGCTGGTCGCCCCAATAGGTTGGTGCACGTTTAACTTCTTGAGCCGCTTGAGTGGTTGTAGCCCCTAATTTTCTATACGCTTCATAGGTTGCAGAATCTTTTCCAACATCTTCAGCATTCCCCCCTCCTGTAAATCGAGGAATAAACAAATTAAATGTTTCTGTAATACCATAACTAAACTGGGTAATATAATCTCTATCTAATCCAGAAGTAACTTCTTTAGGCGACCTATCCGGATTTATTGTGAGTTCACTTTTACTTCGTTTGCTTTCTTTTACATATTCTTTTGTTGCCAAAAAATTTGTAGCATTCAAAGCTATTGACAAAGCAACAGCTGCAACTAAAACACCAATAGATTTAAAGTAGTGTGTAAGCATCTGCTTTTTATAAGCATCAACTAAATAAGCAATACCTAAAACAATCACTAAAAACATTAGGTAGTAAGTCATTTGGAAATGATTTGCAACCAATTCAAGCCCCATTGCTATAGTCGTTAATAAAAAACCAACAATATATCGTTTTTGAAACACCAATAAAATACCACTTAAAACCAGTGGCATATAAGCTATAGCATGCGCTTTACTATTGTGTCCAACACCAAGAATGATAATTAAATACGTTGAAAACCCAAAGGCTAAGGCGCCAAGCACTGCAAGTTTAAAATCTACTTTGAGCACTAATAAAAACACATAAAAACTCAATAAATATAGAAATAAATAATCTGCTGGTCTTGGCAAAAAACGTAACGCTGAATCTAGTTTCTTAATATAGTTATGCGGATATCTTGCCCCCAATTGATACGTTGGCATCCCTCCAAAAGCACTATTAGTCCAATAGGTTTCTTCTCCAGTTTCAGCCTTAAAATCGGTTTGCTGCTTACTCATGCCGATATATTGCACGATATCATTTTGATATATCGCTTTTCCTTTTAAAACAGGATTAAAATACGCCAGAGAAATAATTACAAAACCTAGTAAAACCAGTACGTGAGGTAATAATTTTTTAATTGAAAATTGCATGAACCTGATTTATGAAAAATGATTTCGAAAATTAGTCAATTTCTTCGTAATCTACATAATCCCCAACATCTTTATTTGAAGCTTTAGTATTAGGAATCTTATCTATAGTAACTTCACCTTCCTTTTTTAGAGGTTCTTGTTTCTGCCCTTTACTGAATTGTCCAAACTGATCTCCAAAACGTTTTTCGGCTTTTTTTGCAGCGTATTTTAGTAAAAAAGGCGCAAATATTCTTGAAAGTATTTTAATTCCGTAATAAACTAAGGCAATTATAAGTATGGTTCTTAATAAACCCATTTTTAAGATTTTATTATAATATATTACAAAAATACAATTCTATCTGTTTAAAAAACCCTCAAGAATGATAAAAAAAATATAAAATATCTATATTTGAATATTACATTTTCTTAAAGAAAGTTTTAAACCCAGAATTATGACCCCAATTAAATATACACTTTTTTTCCTACTATGTTTAGCTACCTCTCAAGCATTTTGCCAATATACTGATGTTATAAACTCTAACCGACCAGGCGTTTCTAGAAGTGCTTTTTCTGTCGGAACCAATGTTGCTCAATTTGAAATTGGCCCATATAGTATTAAAGAAGAGAGAACGCCAGCTGTCGCCTATGAAGTTTCAGGTTTTGGAATAGATTTTGCCGCGCGTTATGGATTGCTTTTTGAAGAATTAGAATTGAATATTGAAGGGACCTACCAAAATGATACAAAAACATTTAATTCAAATTTTTCAAATGAAGAGAGTCGAGCTAATTTCAGATTCCTAGCTATTGGTGCAAAGTATTTAGTTTTCGACCCCTATAAAAATGCTGAAGAAGATAAACCTAATCTTTATAGCTGGAAAGCAAACCGACAGTTTAAATGGAAATCTTTAATACCTGCTGTTTCAGTGTATTTAGGCGCTAACTATGACTCGAAACCAAACCCGTATACGTTTTCAGGAGTTGAAGGTTTTAGCCCCAAAGTCATGATTGCGACACAAAATAATTTCTCTGGCGGCTGGGTTTTTGTAATGAACTTAATTAAAGATAGAATAGGAACTGATCAATCAGATTTTCAATACATACTAACCCTAACACACTCTTTCAGTCCTAAATGGGTTATTTTTGGAGAAACTCAAGGCATTAAAAGTGATTTTTACGCGGATAACCTTTTTAGGTTTGGTGGTGCCTATTTATGGAGTAAAGATTTCCAATTAGATACAGCTCTAACTTTTAACACAAAAGACACACCTTCGGTTTTTAGTGTAAATTTTGGGGCTTCATACCGTTTAGATTTTCACAAAGACAAAGAAATAGACAATGGCACTTCTGCGAAAGATGAAGGTCAAAGAAGATTCAATAGAAAAGGAAAAAATAAAAAGAAGCGCAAAAAAGAAGACGTTTTAGAAAACAAAATTAAGAAACAAAAAAAGAAAGACACAGATTTTGATGAATAACCAACCATCAACTTGCATCAATACACTATGATAACACTTAAAGAAGTTCGAACTAACAAAGACTTAAAAGCTTTTGTAAAGTTTCCATTTACACTATACAAAGATTCTAAATATTGGGTTCCTCCTATTATAAGTCAAGAAATGAAGACTTTTAGTAAAAAGGAGAATCCCGTATTTAATGATGCCAATGCCATTTTATATTTAGCTTATAAAAATGGGGCTATTGTTGGTAGAATTGCAACTATAGTTAATTGGCTGGAGGTAAAAGAGCAAAATCAAAAAAAAATGCGCTTTGGGTGGTTTGATTTTATCGATGATTTAGAAGTATCGAAAACACTTTTAAACAAAGTTGAAGAAATTGGAAAAACACACAATTTAGATTACACTGAAGGTCCTGTGGGATTTTCTAATCTAGACAAAGTTGGTGTTATGACAGAGGGCTTTGAATCTATAGCATCTATGGTTACTTGGTACAACCACGCGTACTATGTAAAGCATTATGAAGCCGCCGGTTATAACGTAGAGAAATCCTATTCTGAAAGTAAATTTCCTTTTGAAAATGTAAAGCCAAAGTTTTTTAAAAAAGCACAAGAGCTTATTAAAAGACGTTATCAACTGACGCCTTTAAAGCTTACAAAAACTGAGGAGGTTATGCCTTATGCAGATAAAATGTTTGACTTATTCAATGAAAGCTACGCATCATTATCTTCATTTGTTGCTATTAATGATGTTCAAAAAGCATATTTCAAAAAGAAGTTTATCAGTTTTATAAACCCAGAATACATCAAATTTGTTGTTGATAAAGATGACAATATGGTTGGGTTTGCCATCGTTATGCCTGCTTTTTCTAAAGCTTTACAAAAAATGAATGGTAAGTTATTTCCTTTTGGGTTTAGACATATTATGCATGCGAAAAAACACAGTAAGGACGTTATCTTTTATTTAATAGGCATTCACCCCGATTATCAAAATAAGGGTGTTCATGCTGTAATATTTAACGAATACTACGAAACATTCAAAGAAAAAGGCATTGAAACATGTTATAGAACACCAGAATTAGAAGATAATGAGGCAATTAAAAAAATATGGAAACACTTCTTCCCTGAAGTTTATAAACGTAGAAAAACATTTAGAAAAAATATCGTGTAATAAAAAATCCGATTCAAAATTGAATCGGATTTTTTATTTAAACCCTTAAGATATCTACTCACCCATTGCCGCCATTACAGCTGCAGAAAGGCGTTTATAAGTACCATTATCTAATCGTTCTCTTATCGCATCAAAAGCATCTAAAGTTTCTGATACATCTTGTAAAGTATGCGTCGCTGTAGGAATCATTCTTAATAAAATCAAACCTTTAGGTATTACAGGGTAAACCACTATGGAACAAAATATTCCGTAATTTTCGCGCAAGTCTCTAACTAAAGCCATCGCTTCAGGAATACTTCCTTTTAAATAGACCGGTGTTACACAACTTTGCGTTGTACCAATATCAAAACCGCGTTCTTTTAAACCAGATTGTAACGCATTAACAATCTTCCAAAGATTTGCTTTTAGCTCAGGCATGGTTTTAAGCATTTCTAAACGCTTTAAAGCCCCTACCGTTAATTGCATTTGCAAAGATTTTGCAAACATTTGAGAACGTAAATTATATTTTAAGTAATCAATAATTTCTTTATCGGCAGCAATAAAAGCTCCAGTACTTGCCATAGACTTAGCAAATGTGGCAAAATACACATCTATTTGATCTTGAACACCTTGTTCTTCTCCAGCTCCAGCTCCAGTAGCACCTAATGTCCCAAAGCCATGAGCATCATCAACTAGCAACCTAAAATTAAATTTACTTTTTAA
>NZ_JAQWOO010000042.1 GCF_029245835.1 Algibacter sp.
TAATCCTTTTGCGAAAGAGCAACCTCCGCCAGATAAATACATACAGGGGGTTCTTTTTTGAAAAAACAATAAAACAAAGGATAAAATCAGTAAAATGGTGAATGTTAGTGTGCCTAAAATTTATTTAGGACAGGATTGATATTTTATAGGAATATTAATACTTTATTTAATAATATAGTTTCCAAATAAGTTATCTATTGGATGAATTTTAATAATTTCACTGTTCAAATTTTTATAAACCACTTAAAGACCTATGAGATTACCACGCCATTCTCTCTTGCAATGACCTGATAAAAAGATATTTTGGATAGCGCGGTTTTAATTTTTCTTTAAAACCCGCCCAAAAAATCTTTCAAATTATTATCTTGAAATTTTTAATTATTAAATATTTGATGGCTGAAAATAGGGAATTAGAACTGGCATGGGCGTTTGTTAATAATACAAACCGATCTATATTTTTAACTGGTAAAGCGGGAACTGGAAAAACGACTTTTTTGCACCGCTTAAAAATGAACAGTTTAAAACGTATGGTAGTTGTTGCGCCTACGGGTGTTGCTGCTATTAATGCTAAAGGGGTAACGATACATTCGTTTTTTCAGATGCCTTTTGGTCCTATACTACCAGATACAGATTTAAATGCTTCTAAGGGATTTAACAGGAAGTTTAGCAAAACGAAAATCAATATTATCAAGTCGATGGATTTATTGGTTATAGATGAGATTAGTATGGTTCGTGCCGATTTGTTGGATGGTATTGATAGAACATTGCGCCGTTTTAGAAATAGAAATAAAGTGTTTGGTGGTGTGCAAGTACTGATGATTGGAGATTTGCAACAACTCTCACCTGTTATTAAGGAGCAGGAATGGGATTTGTTGAAACATGTGTATAGCAATGGGTTCTTTTTTAGTAGTCATGCATTTAAGCAATGTGATGCGCTTACTATTGAGTTGAAACATATTTATAGACAGGAGAATCCGATATTTATTCAGATTCTTAATGAGATTAGAAATAATTGTTTGACTGAAGCTAGTGCTTTTGAATTGAATAAACGATATGTAGCCGATTTTACGCCTGAACCTGATTCGGGGTATATTTCGTTAACGACTCATAACAATAAAGCCGAAACTACTAATAGGATAGAGTTAGACAAGTTAACCACCAAAACACATACTTATAAGGCTGAAATTAAAGGAAAGTTTCCAGAGTATGCTTATCCAAATAAAGAAACTTTAGAATTGAAGGTAGGGGCTCAAGTGATGTTTGTTAAGAATGATAGTAGTTCTGAAAAACGTTATTTTAATGGAAAAATAGGAAAGGTGATTCTAATGGATGCTGATGAAGTAGTTGTGCATTGCCCTGATGATGATTTTAATATTGTAACAACTCCCGAATTTTGGGATAACATCAATTATACGGTTGATAACGAAACGAAAGCAATTAAGGAAAATATTATAGGATCATATACCCAAATGCCGTTGCGATTAGCGTGGAGTATTACAATTCATAAAAGTCAAGGTTTAACGTTTGAAAAGGCTATTATTGATGCACAAGGGGCTTTTGCACATGGACAAACTTATGTAGCGTTGAGTAGGTGTAAATCTTTAGAGGGTTTGGTATTGAAGAGTAAGATTCATTCCAGTCAAATTATAAGTGATGGTAATGTAAGGACATTTAATGAAAATGCGGAGCAAAATGCACCCGACGAAAAGGTTTTGGAGGATTCACAAAAGGATTTTCAGTTGGATTTGATTGCGGAAGTGTTTGGTTTTTATAATTTTTTATATCCTTTGAATCGGATTTTAGATATTTATTATAAGAACAGAACGGTTATTGAAGGCCCTGTTGAGGACACGTTTTTACCTATTAAAAATACAATTACTAACTTCTTGAAAGTGGCAAATGGGTTTAACGCTCAGTTGAAACAAATTTCTGAAGAAGGTTATGAATTACCAGAACGGAGTACTCTTATTCAAGAGCGTTTTAAAAAGGGTATTGGGTATTTTAAAATGGAAACAGAAACTAAAATTACATCACCTTTAAAAACATTTGCTTTTACTACAGATAATCAAGCTGTAGGTAGTGAGATTACTAAACATCTAGATGCTTTTGAGGAATTATTATCTGTGAAGTTACTTTATTTTAAAGGTTTAGAAACTGGTTTTACTGCGGAAAGGATTTTAGAGTTACGAGCGAAGTCTGTTTTTATGGGGAAAGAAAAACCTAAGAAACTAAGAAAAACGGTAGTTGAAGGGACTAGTAATGTGGAGTTATTTGAAAAACTGCGTATATTGAGAAATGATATCGCTGAAGAGAAAGATTTAATTCATTATCAGATTTTTGCACAAAAAACACTTTATGAAATGTGCGAAACCTTACCAACTAATAAAGCAGCGTTGTTAAAGATAAATGGTATGGGGAAAACCCGGGTTGAAAAATATGGTACTGCTATTTTGAAAGTGATTAAAGCATATTGTGATGCGCATGATATTGAAACTTCTGAGGATGTAGAGATTTTTAATGACCAAAAACCAAAAAAGAAATCAAATAACACGAAAACTAAAAAAGGAGATAGTATGAAGGTTTCTTTGGATATGTTTAAATCTGGAAAAACAATTTTTGAAATTGCTAAAGAAAGAAATTATGTTCCGAGTACTATTACTAGCCATTTGGCAAGCTTCATTAAAACTGGAGAAATAAAGGCTACAGATTTAATGCCAGTTGAATATTATGAAGAACTTAAAAGTATTATTCCAAAATTAAAATTCGAAAATTTATCTGATTTGAAACATCAAGTGGATGAAAAATATAGTTATAGTGAGTTGCGTTTGGTGTTGGAGGATTTGAATAAGTAAAATGTGTGCGTTGTTAATTTATAGGTTTTAGCTGCCTCAATCTAACAACAGGTCTCTTTTGATTTGTAAGGATTTTGAAGTGTTAAGACTAAATGTGAGACCGTTATTAAATTTAAAATATTTAGTTAAATTCGTGTTCATGAATATCATTATCCATTCTACTCTAAAAACACTTAAAAAATCTCAAGTTTTATTAGATCATTTGTCTAATAATCAGTTGTGTGATGCTTCTGTATCTCCTTATTATTCAAGTATTGGAACGCATATTAGGCACATTTTAGATTTTTATGATTGTATTTTTACTAAGGATTCTGAAAATAGAGTTGACTTAACTGCAAGAAGTAGAAATAAGGATATTGAATCTGATTGCGGTTGTGCTCAAGATTACCTGAATTTAATTATTGGGAGATTAGACTCTGCCTCTTTTGATATTAATGGTTCCGTTTTAGTTATTGATGATTTAGGTTTAGGTAAAACTGAGATACCATATACTTATGGTTCTTTATTGGCACAAGCTAATAGTCATACGATTCATCATTATGCTATTATCAACTATATTTTTGATAGTTTAAGCATTGATATTAACGATGCAGAATTTGGTTATAATCCTACGACGCCAAAACAAGTTTCTGAAGAATAATTAGATTTTTTATTTTATAAAGCAAAGCGTTTTCTACTGGGCTCGACTTTTAATAAACGTTATTTGTTTTTGAACATACTATTCATAATCAATTTAATGCCTTTAAAGATTAAAAATATGGCAAAGGCACAAATTAAACACCCTATAATTAAGAGTGGAATATAAAGTTTGTCATCAGGTTTACTAAATGCAAAACTTAATAATACGGGTCCCATAAGGAGGCTTAATGCTGCGAATATTAGTGTTTTTACACCTTGAAAAAGCATAACTTTATCTGTTTTACTGTCTTCCATCTTGATATTTATTTACCGCGTTACGAACGCTTTTATATTTGTTTAATAATTTTAAAGCTTCTTTTTCGGAAACATTTATTTCCTTCATAATCATTTTAGCACCTCTATCCACTAACTTATGGTTACTTAATTGCATATCTACCATCTTGTTTCCTTTTACATGACCTAATTGAATCATGGTAGATGTTGTAATCATATTAAGTACCAACTTTTGAGCAGTTCCTGCTTTCATTCTTGAGCTACCTGTTACAAATTCAGGACCAACAATAACATCAATAGGATATCTAGAAACATTTGAAAGCGGACTATTTTTATTACATGAAATACATCCTGTAATAATTTGATTTTCATTACAAACTTTTAATGCTGAAATGACATAAGGTGTTGTTCCAGAGGCCGCAATACCAATTACCACATCATTTTGGTTAATATTATAGTCTTGTAAATCTTTCCAGCCTTGAGTTGTTGAGTCTTCTGCAAATTCTACCGCTTTTCTAATTGCAGAATCACCACCAGCAATAATACCGATAACTACATCGTGAGACACTCCAAAAGTTGGTGGGCATTCAGAAGCATCAACAATACCTAATCTACCACTTGTGCCTGCTCCCAAATAAAATAAACGACCACCTTTTTTTAACTTTTCAACAATTTGAAAAACCAATGCTTCAATTTGAGGTAATACTTTTTCAACAGCATTAGGAACCGTTTTGTCTTCTTTATTGATGTTTTTTAGCAACTCAGACACACTCATTTTATCCAAATGGTTGTGGTTAGAATCTTGCTCTGTGGTTTTAATAAAACTCATGGTTCAAAAATAGGAATTATTAAGTAGTTTTAATCATAAAGAATGTCTTCAACTTCTATTTTTTTGTCATTTATAAAATCATAAAGTGTCAATTGTCTTAATATGTAGTAATCTCTCCAGAACTTTTCGAGAGAATTTAAGTATTCAAATACAGCCTTATCTCTCTCTTCTAAGGCAATATTTAAATCCGTAATAGTTACTTTATTTAGTACATATCGCTTTTTAGAAATATCATAACGCTTCATTGAAACTTCTTTAGCTTTTTCAGCGGTAATTAAAAAATCTCTTTGGTTAGACCAGTTTAATACATGTAAATAAATTTCTTGTTCAAACTCCTGTTTCTCTTGGTTTATATTATTGTTAGTTAAATCTAAATTTGCTTCTGCCATTTTTCGCCTTGATTTAGATACCCCCCAATCAAATATTGGAAGTCCAATAGATACTGAAACGTTTTGTTGTTTATTAAAATTGTTAAAAAGATTATTGAAATCATCACCATTTTGAGATATTCCAAAATTAGCTCTTATACCCAGTTGCAACCTATTATTTCCTTTTTGAAAAGCTACGTCTTTCTCAGCTTCTAACCGTTTTCTTCTAAACTCAATAACCGCTTTTCTATTAGACTGTGCTTCATTTAATGCTTTTTCTACATCGACATCAAAAAGTGGAAGCTGTTCAGGAACATCCAATTCTAAATTTTCAGTGTCTAATTCTAAGTAACGCGCTAAATTTTGTGAGGTTCTTTTTAACTCTACTGTATTTGTTGTAACTCTATTTTTAGAATTTAAAAGCCTTAATTCCATTTGAAGCAATTCATTTTCTGCAATTTTACCCATTTTAAATCTACCTTTTGCAATTTGAAATAAGGTGTCTTGATTAGATAGATTTGTTTCAGCTATATTTAATTGCATTTGGGCTTTAAGTAACTCAAAATATCTACGAGAAGTATTAACAGATATTTGTTCCATATTTTCAATAAAATCTCTTTTAGATTCTTCATAAATTAAGGGCTCTATTTTTTTATCCCATTTAAATTCATTGAATAAAATTGAATTTTGAAAATAATTAATCGAAAAAGGAATAACAGAATAACCAATATTATCATCAAGACCAAAAAGCTCTACGCGTTCTAAGTTGGTGTTTACAGACAAAGTACCTCCAGTATATGGTACACTCTGGGAAATTGATAAACCTCCTTCTACAAGTAATTGATTTTGTGTTACAAAAATATCTTGACCTGTATCATTTGTTATTCTACGTACTGCATTTCTATATTCAGGTAATGTAGCATTAAGCCTAAGTTCTGGCAGAAAACTTGCTTTGTAGCGTCTAAATCGCCAATAATTTGCTTGATTTCTATTTATATTAATTTTAAAATCAGGAGATTTTTTTTGTGCTATATCAATAGCTTCACCAAGGGTTAATTTCTTTGATTGAGAAAAAATAATTAAAGGAAAAATAACCAGAATTATAAGAAGTGTTTTTTTCATAGTTGACTATTCAGATCTTAATGCTTCAATAGGTCTTTTATTTGCAGCAGCTTTAGCTGGGAATATTCCAAAAACTAACCCAACAATTACTGCAATTAAAAATGATATCATAATAGAGTTAAATGTTAAAACGGTTTCTATGCCCGAAACAAATTCTATAATATAAGCTCCAATAATACCCAAAATTATTCCAACAATTCCCCCTCCAACACTTATAAGTATAGATTCTGATAGGAATTGCAAAATCACATCTTCTTGGGTCGCACCAATAGCTCTAATAATTCCTATTTCTTTTGTTCGTTCTAAAACTGAAGCAAGCATAATATTCATAATACCTATTCCTCCTATAAGTAATGATATACCAGCTATTATAATTAAAACAATATTGAAAATTTGCTTTGTTTTTTGTTGCTGTTTAAGTAACTGAATGGGAATTTCTATTTCAAAATCTAAAACATCATTATGTCTTCGTTTTAGCATTTTACTTAAAACTTCAGCAGTAGATTTTAGTTCATTTGAATTTGAAACTTGAACAGTTAATTTATCAATTTGATGATAATTTCCTCTTGGAATTTTCTTTTTTGGACCATTTTTGTTTTGGTTTCTAACGCCTACTTTATCTGAGATTATTTTTCGGTCTCTATAACGAACTAAAAAAGTATTTACAGGAATATATACGTCTTGATTTAAATCTCTTATACCCAGATTTTCTTGAGCTTTATCTGAAATTAATTTTTCTTCGATTACTCCAATTACTTGCAGCCATACGTCTTTTATTTTAATATGCTTTCCCAAAGCACTTTCTCCAGTAAACAATTTTTTCTCTACTTTTTTTCCTATAATACAAACAGGTAAAGCATTTTTTATTTGATAGCTTGAAAACCCTTTTCCGTTTTCTATATCAATATTGGATGCTTGAAAAAATGATGGTGTAATCCCAATAAGTTTTACTGAATTTTGTTTACCGTTATTTATAACATAAGTGTCTAAAATTATTTCCGGACTCACTAGTTTTACACTGGGGATATACTTTTTTATATTATTGGCATCTAATATATCTAAGCCTTTGGAGAAACGTTTAGATTCAGATTCTAGGTTTTCTTCCTCATTTTTATTCTCGTTTTCATCTTCTTCATCTGGTATAGGTGTTACTACAATATTATTTACACCAACTAATTCTAACTGTGCAAGTATCTCTTTTTCAGCCCCATTACCTATGGCCAACATGGTAATAACTGAGGCCACACCAAAAATAATACCTAGCGCTGTCAAAAAAGTTCTGACTTTATTGGTTTTAATAAACCAAAAAGCTTCAGTAAAATTAGACTTAAGTTTTTCTAAAAGTATTTTATCTATCATCTTATTCTAATAGCTTTATACTTTTATCCACTAAGTCTTTTGGTTTATTTAAGTATAACACATCACCTTCATTTAATCCTTTTTCAATAATTACCACTTCGTTGTTCGACAACCCTAATTTTACTTGTTTTTTATCAATAGAATATCCTGATTTAACATAGGTATAACTAATAGTATCTTTTGAGAAAACAGCTTCTAACGGAATCATCAAAACATCTTCTTGTTGTTTTGTAAGTATTTTGTTAGAAGTAGTCATTCCTGGTCTTATATTCTTATTTGTTTCATTTAGTTTAATTAAAACTTGAAACAGTTTAATGTCTGATCCTGCTTTTGTTTCTCCTACGTTAGCTACATCAGTTACAACACCCTTTAGTTCGATATCAGGAAAAGCATCAAAGCCAATTTTAACTGTTAATCCTTTTTTTATTTTTCTAATATCAACCTCATTGCTGTATGTTTTTGATTCCATTTTAGTTAAATCTGGCAAACTGGCAATAGCAGGTTCCCAAGGTGAAATTGTAGAGCCGACTTTCTTTTTAGTACCATTTCGTTCCTTGATATAAGTAATCATTCCTTCATCTTCAGAATAAATAGTGAATTTTTTTTGCAGTTCTAATAAATCATCAATACGTTTTTTATATTTTGAAACTTCAGTACCAACCTCTATCATTTTTGCATTAGCTTGTCTCTTTTTAATGGAATAATCTGCTTTTTTTTCTTTTAAATCTCTTTCGGTTTTTTCTATTTTAATTTCTAAGGATCTAATGGTTGCTGGGGGTTCATATATGGAGCGTTCTAATTCTAATCTATCTTCTTCAATATTAAACAGCAAGTCTTTTATAGAATTTCGTTCTTGTTTTAATGTTAAAGTTGTATCAAGCTCTTGTTGTATGTATCTAGATTGTGCTTTATCAAGATTTAATTGTGCATCAAGTATTTTTCCATTAAGTTCAGATACATCAAGTTTACCAATGTATCCGCCTTTTTTAACAACGGTTCCTTCAGGAACTAAATCTTGAATTTTTATATTGTAGATGCCAAATCGCCTGGCATTACTCGGTCCGTTTATTTCTTTTGAACTTGTAGATTGCGCTTCACCTGAAATATAGACTTCATTTAAAAAAGTGCCTTTAATTACTTTAGCTGTGAGTGAAACATCTTTATCATTTGAAGAATTGAAATATAAATAAATTATAAATAATAAAATGATTGAACCTACTATGTAGGCTATTCTTTTTTTATTCATGTGATTATTTTTTTTGTTGATGAGCCTTAAAAGTAGAGAAAAATCTTATTTGAAAGCATATATTTTAGTTAATATCATCTTAAAAAACTCAATGCATTACTATCATTATTATAATATACCCAAAATAGTATGTAATGAGCAAAAAAGAACTTACTCGACAATGTATGTGAAGACATCTGTTTCTGAAACTCTAAAATAACCTAAAGGAAAATTATCTGGGTTGGTTTGGTTGATGCAATTCCCTCTCACAGTAGCGGGTTGAATTTGAAATGGATCACCCGAATCTTCATCTGTTTGTTGTAATAGAATGTTTAAAAATTCATATGTCCGCTCTGATACACCAGAATTTCTAATGAGAAGTTGATTACCAGTTTCAAGGTCTTCATCAGAAAAAAATGCAAAAATTTGATTGCCATCTGTAAATTCATCGTCGTACACTTCTAGCGTTGAGCTATTTAAGTCCAGTGATAAAAACTCAAAAAGATAGAAGTTATCAATGTTTTCAGGGTCAGTATAGTATGCTTTTATTTCAATCTCGTCACCAGAAAAACCACCATCATTTTTTTGTTCAATAAATTCAATAGGTACTACAGGAATCATCGTTTCGGTAGCTGTGTAATTTTCATTATCATAAACGATGTTTAAATTGTAAACTTCATTAATTACGGGCAGGAAATTTTCGGTTTTATAAATTCCACTATTATTTTCCTCAGTAAAAATAAAGGTGTTATTATTTGAATCTGAAACTGTAACGTTAGCACCCGTTGCTGGAGGAATATTATTATCAAAATAGGGTGCTGTAAGCGAAAGTTTTATGAGTTGATTTGCCCCATTTGTCCCCTTAATCCAGTGTAAAGATGCATCTATAACTAATCTTGGTTCTGCACTATTAAGATCAACGTCTATAACATCTTCACATGATATTAACACTATAGCGATAAGACATGTTTTAATTATTTTTTTCATAATTCTAAAATTTAAAATTATAAGATATTGATGGAACAATTCCAAAAATAGCTAAACGTGTGGCTTCGTTTGCTCCTGTAATTTGGTTTTGACTAAAATTTATTGAAGCCGCATTTCTTCGATTATAAACATTATAAATACCAAAAACCCAATAGCTTTGTAAGCCATTCGTTTTATTTGGTTTTGGTATATAGTTTAGAGAAACATCTAGCCTGTTGTAACTTGGAAGCCTATCTGAATTTCTACCACTAAAATTAGGGATATTTAAGCCGTTATATTCATATTGTCCATTTGGAAATGTTGCAGGTTGTCCCGTTTGAAAAAGGAAATTAGTATTGATTTTCCATTTTTTATTCAATTCATAACTACTTGTTAACGAAATATCGTGAGTCTTATCAAAAGGTGTTTTGTACCAGTTACCGTTGTTAATTCCTAATTCGGTTGCTGTTCTTCCCGGAGTTTGTTGTTCAGATTTTGATAATGTATAGGCTAACCATCCTTTAAAGCGACCTTCATTTTTTCTAAATAGCATTTCTAATCCATAGGCTCTTGATCTTCCATTTAGTATAACCTGCTCAATAGCATTATTGGCAATCAAATTTGCCCCATCAATGTAGTCTATTCTATTTTTAACGTTTTTATAAAAACTTTCTATTTCTAAAGAGTATTTATTGTCATTGAAATTTTTGAAATAGCCAACAGCATATTGATCTAGTAATTGTGGTTTTATATATTTACCACTTGGAGCCCAAATATCTAAAGGAGTGGGGGAGTTTGTATTAGACAAAAGATGTAAATATTGACTCATACGATTGTAACTCAATTTTACAGAACTTTTAGAATTTAGTTGATACGCTAATGATGCTCTAGGTTCTAAATTATAAAAACTTTTAATAACATCACTTCGTTTGAATGATTCAGTACTAATAGGTTGTGCTTTTTCATAAATTTGAAAATCTTCATTAAAAAGAACAGCTTGATTATTTTCGTAAACATTTAGTTCGTCCTGCCCAAGACGATGGAAACTACTAATACGAAGTCCGTATGATAAAGCTAATTTATCTGAGACATTATGTTCAGCATCTAAATAAATAGCATTTTCAAAGGCATATTTATCTGTGAGTTTAAATGGGTTTATGCCTGAAGTCTCTACAGTAGGTTTAATGTCTCCAGGATTGAACCTGTAGTAAATACTGTTTAATCCGTATTGTAGCTTTATTTTATCAGTTAGATAGTGTTTAAAATCGTATTTTAAGTTGAAGTTTTGAATACCTGAAACCCAGTCGAATTCAACAAAATTTAATTTTAAATCGTAATCATAATCAGAATAGATTAAAGATAAATTGGAGAATAATTTATCTGAAAATAAATGATTCCACCTAAAGTTCAAAACGGAATTACCATAGGTGTTTTCAAAAGTATCTTCAATTCTAAACACATCTCTTCCAAAGTATCCGGAAAGGTAAATACTATTTCTGTCGTTAAGTTTATAGCTTAATTTGGTGTTTAAGTCATAGAAATAAGCGATGTTGTTAAGGTCAAAAAGAGGCAAAAACAAATGCGCATAACTTGATCTTCCTCCTAAGAGAAAAGAACCTTTGTTTTTTTTAAGCGGGCCTTCAAGTAATAATCTGCTAGATACAATACCAATACCGCCGTTAGCATGAAACTCTTTGCTATTACCTTCTTTTTGATAGATATCTAAAACAGAAGAAACGCGACCACCATAACGCGCTGGAATACCTCCTTTATACAATCTTAAATCTTTGATAGCATCTGGATTAAAAACAGAAAAGAAACCAAATAAATGTGATGAATTATAAATAATAGCTTCGTCTAAAAGGATTAAGTTTTGGTCTGCTGCTCCACCGCGAACATTAAAACCAGAAGCACCTTCACCAGCAGTAGTAACCCCTGGCAGTAGAGTTATTGCTTTAATAATATCCGATTCGCCAAGTACTACCGGAATGTCTTTGATAGTAGCGGAAGTGAGTTTGTTGACACTCATCTGAGGTGTTCTAATATTGAGCTTTTCTATATTTCCGGTAATCACAACTTCATCTAAACTTTCCAAAGCATCTTTTAAGCTAAAGTTTTTTGAGATGTCTTTTGAGACCATAATATTTTCGGATATTGTTGAATAGCCTAAGTAACTAATAATCATATTATAGTTGCCTTCTGGAAGTGTTATGGAATAGAAGCCGTATTCGTTAGTTGTTGTTCCAGCAGAAATTTCTGGAAAAATGACATTTACACCAATAAGAGTTTCGTTACTTTTTTCTTCAGAGATAGTTCCACTAATCGTGAATTTTTCTTGAGCTTTTAATGGCCATAAAGAAATATATAACACACAAATAAACCATATTAAGGGGGTCTTCATTTAATAGCTTTTTTTTTATAAAAGTATAAAAAAAGCCCCTAAAAAGGAGCTTTTCAAAATATATATTAATATTATTTTTATCTTAAAATAGCATTGAATGTTTCGCTCGGTCTCATAACACTATTTATAAGTGCTTCATTTGGTTCATAATAGCCACCAATATCTGTAGCTTGACCTTGGATATCATTTAGTTCTTTTACTATAGCATCTTCATTATCAGCTAATTGTTTTGCAATTGGCTTAAACTCAGCCTTTAAAGCTGCATCCTTATTTTGATTAGCTAATTCTTTAGCCCAATACAAGGCTAAGTAAAAATGACTTCCTCTATTATCTAGCTCTCCAACTTTTCTAGATGGCCCTTTTTTGTTTTCTAATAATTTGTCGGTAGCATCATCTAAAGTTTCACCTAAAATTTTAGCTTTTATGTTGTTATTAACCTCACTAAAATGCTCTAATGAAACGGCTAATGCTAAAAACTCTCCTAAAGAATCCCAACGTAAGTGGTTTTCTTTAAGCAATTGCTGAACGTGTTTTGGGGCAGAACCACCGGCACCAGTTTCAAATAAACCGCCACCATTCATTAATGGAACTATAGATAACATTTTTGCACTAGTACCAACTTCTAAAATAGGAAATAAATCGGTTAAATAGTCACGTAAAACATTTCCAGAAACTGAAATAGTATCTTCTCCTTTTATAAGGCGTTCACAAGTAAATTTTGTAGCATTAATAGGTGATAAGATTCTTAAATCTAAACCAGAAGTATCATGGTCTTTTAAATAGGTATTTACTTTTTTGATTATTTCAGCATCATGAGCTCTATTTTCATCTAACCAAAAAACAGCAGGAGTTTGAGATGCTCTGGCACGTGTTACAGCTAATTTTACCCAGTCTTGAATTGGTGCATCTTTAGTTTGGCACATTCTCCATATATCTCCTTCTTCAACAGTATGCTCTAATAACGTATGTCCATGGGCATCAATAACTTTTACTGTTCCGTTTTTAGGAATTTCAAAAGTTTTATCGTGAGAACCATATTCTTCAGCCTTTTGAGCCATTAAACCAACATTAGGAACTGTACCCATAGTAGTAGGATCAAAAGCACCATTTTCTTTACAGAAATCAATAGTAGCGGAATAAATACCTGCATAGCTACTATCTGGAATTACCGCTTTTGTATCTTGAAGTTTACCTTCAGCATTCCACATTTGTCCAGAGGTACGAATCATTGCTGGCATAGATGCATCAATAATAACATCACTTGGTACATGTAAATTTGTAATCCCTTTATCTGAGTTTACCATGGCTACACCAGGACCATTGTTATATGTTAATTGAATATCAGCTTCAATTTCTTTACGTTTACCTTCTGGTAGTTCTTGTAGATGGTCTAAAAGATTTCCAAGACCAGAATTTACATTAACACCTAATGCTTCAATGGTATCTCTATGTTTAGCAAAAACATCTTTAAAAAAAATTTTAACAGCATGACCAAAAATAATAGGGTCGCTAACTTTCATCATAGTACCCTTCATGTGAAGAGAAAACAAAATGCCTTTATCTCTAGCATCATCAACTTGTTTGTCTAAAAAACTCACTAAAGCTTTTTTACTCATAACCGTTGCATCAATAATCTCCCCTTTAAGTAAGGCAAAACTATCTTTTAAAACCTTAGTATTACCATTACCATCTAGATGCTCTATCGTTATGTTAGTAGCATCTTTTAAAGTAATAGACTTTTCATTATGAGCAAAATCACCTTCACTCATGGTAGCAACATGCGTTTTAGAATCTCTAGACCAAGCACCCATAGCGTGCGGGTTTTTCTTAGCATAATTCTTTACTGCTTTTGGTGCACGTCTATCACTGTTACCTTCACGCAAAACAGGATTTACAGCACTACCTTTTATTTTATCGTAACGTCCTTTAATGTCTTTATCCGTATTATTTTTGGGGTCTTCAGGATAATCAGGAATGTTAAAACCTTTAGATTGCAATTCTTTAATCGCATCTTTTAGTTGTGGCATGGAGGCACTAATATTTGGTAATTTTACAATATTAGCTTCAGGTTTTTTTGCCAATTCACCAAGCATGCTTAAATCATCAGAAATACGTTGATCTTCATTTAAAAAATCGGGAAACACAGCTAAAATTCTTGCTGCTAAAGAAATATCTTTAGTTTCAATATTAATGCCAGAAGATTTAACAAATGCTTGTACAATGGGTAATAAGGAACGTGTTGCTAAAGCTGGTGCTTCGTCGGTTTTGGTATAAATAATTTTAGGCATTGGCGTCGTTTTTTTTGAATTATTAATTGGCTATTTTAAATGAAGCGAATTACGATAACGTTTTCGCGGTGCGAATATACAAAAATAGACTTTTATAAATGTTTATTTAATTATTGAAAAAGGAACAATAACTAAAGTTTTAAAGGAAAACCAAAAAAATAAGGGATCAATCTCAAAAGTCATCATATAAATACTAGTATTTCAGTTTAGAACAAAAAAAGAGTCTAACTACATAATGTAATTAGACTCTCTAAAAAAGGCAACGACCTACTCTCCCACAAATGTAGTACCATCGGCGCAAATGGGCTTAACTTCTCTGTTCGGAATGGTAAGAGGTGAGCCCCATCGCTATAA
>NZ_JAQWOO010000043.1 GCF_029245835.1 Algibacter sp.
TAATCCTTTTGCGAAAGAGCAACCTCCGCCAGATAAATACATACAGGGGGTTCTTTTTTGAAAAAACAATAAAACAAAGGATAAAATCAGTAAAATGGTGAATGTTAGTGTGCCTAAAATTTATTTAGGACAGGATTGATAAATAATTAATAATAGCTATTCAAAATGAGTTATTTGAATAGTTAAATAGAATAAAATTTGAAGAAATTTAAGCTGATTTTGGAGGTTGAAAAACGGATGGTTTTTCAAATAGCGAAAAAGGTTCTGTGTAAGAAAAGTTAAGAGGTTCTTTAATTGAAAAAGAGGTATAGGTAGAATATATTACTGATTTAAATAAAGTAAAAGATGTGTTTATATGCGAAAACATGTGTTGAGAATCTTTAAAGGGCAAATCCTCATGCTCATCGTGTTGGTTTTGATGAGAAGCCATTTGCTCTCCATAATGTTCAGATAAAAACTCAAAAAAAGTATCGCCATACATTTCTTGATGATAGTTGGCGTGCTGGAGTAAAGCATCGAATTTTGAAATATCTTCCATGTTTATGTTGAAACTTTGAATAAGAATCAAAAAAGAATAAAATATTACAACAAGTTTGCTCATCTTAATAACAATATTACAAAAAATAATACTTCCTATTTGTTTAGGAAATCTTAAAATAAGCTTTTAACTTAATTGAGCCGGAGTGAATCGTTTTATTAGTCTCCGTTTTTCTTCCGAAATAACTCAAATTCAAATCTAAAAATTCAGTCAGTTTTTTTGAGCCAATAAACTCTAGGTGATTTTTTTTCTACTTTCAAGCTTTCCGAAATTTGAATAGCTACAAGCTTGTTTGTATTTACGCCCTAATTATTTGAGAAGGAACTACTTCATTATATATAGCGCTATTTTGACTATTTCCTAAAATAAATAATCTTCATAATGCTCTTGTATTAGAGCTTATTTATGGCCCAACGATGTTTTTTTGTTCATTTTTCCTTATTGAAGAGCAAGAAAGTCGTAATTCAATTGCTTAATTAAAAGAAACTAAAACGAGTTAGAACATTACCATTCGGCAAAACTTCCGTCATTGCGTCTCCAAATAGGGTTAGACCAATCATGTCCTATTTTTTGTGCCTTTCGTAACTCAACTTCATCTATATCTACACCTAAGCCTGGTTTTTTAAACAGTTCTATATATCCATCTTTAATATCAAACAGTTCTGGGTTAGACATGTAGTCTAAAATATCATAACCTTGGTTATAATGTATACCTATGCTACTTTCTTGAATGATTGCGTTTGCAGAAACAAAGTCTACATGCAAGCAAGATGCTAATGCAATTGGACCAAGAGGACAGTGAGGAGCTAGAGTAATATCATAAGCTTCTGCCATAATAGCAATGCGTCTTACTTCTGAAATACCACCTGCATGACTTACATCTGGTTGAATAATATCTACAACACCTTTGTTTAATATACCCTTGAAATCCCATCTTGAAAACATGCGTTCTCCTGTAGCTATGGGGATACTAGTGTACCCGTATATGTGTTTTAAAGCATCACTGTTTTCTGCTAAAACAGGCTCTTCAATAAACATGGGTTCATAAGGGGCCAATTCGTCTATCAATCGCTTTACCATTGGTTTATGAACTCTACCATGAAAGTCTAAAGCTATATCTAAATCGTAGCCAAACTCTTCTCTTAATAGTTTAATATTATTAGCGATAGCTTTAAGGTCTTTTATAGAAGACACCCAATCCATGGCTCCAGTGGCATTCATTTTTACTGCCTTGTAACCAGCTTTCATTTTTTCATGGGCTTGTTCTAAGACGACCTCTGGGTGATCTCCACCAATCCAACAATACATTTTCATTTTATTACGAACAGCACCTCCTAACAGTTCATAAACAGGTACATTTAAGTATTTACCTTTTATATCCCATAAAGCTTGGTCAATTCCTGAGATAGCGCTCATTATAATAGCGCCTCCTCTATAAAATCCACCACGGTATAAAACCTGCCATATATCTTCTATCTCATTAGCGTTACGACCAAGTATAAGTTTCCCTAATTCTTTTACACATGCAGCTACTGAATCACCTTTGCCTTCAACAACAGGCTCACCCCAACCGATGATACCTGACTGAGTAGTTATCTTAAGAAATAACCACCGTGGTGGCACTTTGAATAATTCTATGTTAACAATTTTTAAATCGTTCATATATTTTTTTAAGGTTTAAAACTTTCATTTTTAACAACATGGAGCACTGAGTGTGTCACTGGAAACATTTAAAGCTGTTTATATTAAATATGAAGTGCGAATTTATCTACGAGCACCTATATTCTATAATTATTGATTATTTTACTCAAAAGAATTTATATTAATGGTTGCAAAGGGGTTTTTATATCCTCTCGAAATATTACTTCTTTTAAAGTCAGTATAAAAATTTTAAAATTTGTTTTAAATGATATGCTATTAATACTCTTATGCCTATAAATATAATTTTAATTCAGATTAAATTAAAATATTGACAAGCAAATTTACATTTTCAGAATTCAAAATTAATTTTTTTTCAGATAAACTTTTAATAATATTAAAAACTGTAATATTTATTAATGTTATAATTAGTAAATGTGTTTTGTTAAAGCAATAGTTTAAAGCAAATAAAGGTAATTATTTAAAAATAGGCCTTAAGCTGTATAGATCCTGAGTGAATTGTTTTACTAGTTTCTGTTTTTCGTCCGAAGTAACTCAGGTTCAAATCTAAAAATTTAGTCAATTTTTTTTGAGCTAATAAACTCCAAGTAAAGTTTTTTCCTGGTTGTAAACCTTCCAGAATTTGGTATGCAACAGGTGTATTTGGATTTCCTTTATAATTATTAGAGAAGTAATTAAACTCACCATTTATGGCGCTTTGTTGACTACTAGCTAAAGTAAATGACATGCCGTAGTTATGTTGTTTTAAAGATTCCATATCGCCAACAGTATTGTTTTTACTTGCGTATTGATAAAACACATCAAAACTAGAGTTATCATTAAATAAATAAGAAAGTTTCGGGTTGAATCTAGATTCATCAAAATTGAAGTTTTTACTAGCAAAATTCTCACTAATACTTTCATTATTATCAAAAGCTGTAAGCATGTTAACTAACCAATTTTCAGATAGTTTATGATTAAAATTAAGTTGATGACTTTTTAAACTATTTTCAATAAACCCAACAGATAGTAAATTTCTAGTTATATTATCTAAAAATGTATAAGAGGTTGTATAATGCTGTTTTCCTCTATTAAAAAACAATACATTTCTAAAATTTAATTGTAAACCCAATTGGTCTTCTTCATTATTGTTAAAGGGGTTTAAATTAAAAGTACTACCCACTCGTTTTATCTTTCTATCTATTAAATAACTAGTCTGATTGTAAAAATGCGACCAGAATTTTTTGGATTTATTTTCTGAAATTGACCATTGTGAAGGATTGAATGTTAATGTTTGACTTAGTCTGTTTTGATGCGTTTTTATAAATACCCGATTTGGTAAAAGCACACGTATAAAGCGCCCTTGATCTTGGAACGGTGCAATTTCAAATTCCTCAAGTTCCTGAATTCCGTTTTCATTGTAATCATTCCATGTGTAAGTACCTTGTCCTGCTTCAACTTCTACATAAGTAAAATCTTGTTGTGGCAATCGTCCAGAGTTTGTTTCAAAAATGGTATTCCATTGCACAATTTGATTAAAAAGCTTTTGATTAAACTGTAGCCTAGAGTTTATTGAATTTTCATCTTCAATAGTATTATCTGTGTTTTTTAAAGTTCTGTAATTCGCATACAAGGAAAGATTTGTGTTTTTATTTTGAATAATTCTAGAATTTAAATAAAACGTATTTGATGTGTTTACTTTCTGTAACTGGTTGTCTCTAATACTATCATTTACTCGATGTTTATAACCTATTTCAGTGAAAATTTTAGTGCTATCTCCAACACCAAAAAACACTTCGTACGATTTAAATCTCTGGCTTAAAGCAGTGAGTTCTTGGCTAGAAATGTTACGTTGTTCATTATCTTCAATTGCTATTCTTGTGCCAACCCAACTTCTTTTCATGCTATAAGTAACACGGTTATAAGATCTCAAAAAGGTTGATGTGTTTATATTAGATTCCGCATTTAAAAAACTAGAGAATGAAGACATACTTAATTTATTTAAAAACAAATTTGCATTGGCTATATGTCGGTTTCCATTAAAACCATCAGAAAAATTTAAGTGTTCAAATTGATAATTTACAACTCCTTTTTTTTGATGAAATAATTTGAAACCAGAATTAAGGAGTATTTGATTTCCTAAATTAAGTCCAATCCCATTCGTGTTGCTAAGGTCTAAATTCCAATCTCGGTTAAATTCTGGATTATACAAGCCTTCTATATTTCGATAATCAGAGCTTATAAAATCGCTATCCAAATAAACATCCATATTCCAAAGACTATCTTTTTTTATCAGCGTTTGATTGATGTTTATTTTTCCAGCAAACCCATCGTTATTATCGTCATCAATATTTGAAAATGAATTTAAATCATTTTTACTCCCAGAAGCTTCAAAATTAATATTCGTTTTTTCAGAAGGTTTATAGCTTCCATTCAAAACAGCTATTTGCAATTTGGTAGGCGCAACAAGTTGAACAACTGGTGCAAAATTACCTTGATTAATACCTACAAACTCATAGATATTATTAATAGCATTAATATTACTCAGCGTATAATCACCTTCGTTTTCTCCAACTAATGTAAACGTTACGCGATACAATTCGTCATCAGGATTATTAGAAAACACAAAAGTTTCAACACCACTAACAAGTTCTTTCTTGTATAGAATTCTATTATCGTTTAGTTCTTCTCGAATTTCAGACGGAGCAACCATTTGCGATCTATCATCACCTGCATTTGCAAGAATTTCAACCTGTTCTTCAGATAAATTTTGCTGTAAAGGTTGATTTTTAGCATCGTTTTCAGAATATACTGAAACACCAATACTAAATTTAGCGCTCGTATAATTTCCACCACCATAAGCTACAAATCTAGAGTAATTTCGATCGCTAAATTGATAATCAACAGTAATTCGCATTTCTGAAGTGATAGGAAATGTAGCATTGAAAATGATTTCACCGGCATTATAATCAATAATATAATCTTGATCTTCGCCACGTTTTACAGGAATACCATTTACATAAACGGTTTCACTTCCAGAAACAATAAGCACAAATAATTCGCCATTTGGTCCTTGAAGTTTATAAGGCCCTTGATTACCTTCTTGTGCTATAAATTGACTAGTTGTAAATTGCCCACGAACAATAGCACCTGCAGCAAATAAATTGGTTTGCGTATCAGATTCACCCAATTTTAAATTTAAATTTAATCCTTGTACACGTTTAGAAAAACTGGCAAAATAAGATTCGGTATTTAATAAATCAATATCTCCAGCACGAACATTCCAGCGGTCACTAAACAATTCGATAAATACTTGGTCAAATTCATCTAAACGTTGGCTGTAGCCACTTTCTTGTAACGGGATATTAGCATCTTGAATCGATGCTCTTAATGAAACTTTATCATTTAGTTTACCGGTAATTTGAAGGTCTAATTCGCTATTTAAAACCGAATTTTGATTATTTCCAACTGTAACACCACGCGAAATACTTCCTGAAGTTGTTAAACCATCAAAAGGAATAAAATTTCTATCGGTATTAGATTGAGTTAGTTTGTATAAGGTTTGACTATTACTACTGTTTTCAACAATAATATTATTATCTAGTTGCTTGTAGGTTTTCGTTAAAAACTCTGGGAACTTTAAATAGTTTATAATTATAGAATCGGTTTCTATAGTTTTTTTAAAGGTTAAAATAGCTTTAGCAAAATCAACTGAATAATAAGTAGAATCGATAAGCGTTTTGTCCTTTCTTTTAATGGAAAAGAAATGGGGATTAATACTCACACTATCAATTTGAATAGAATCCTTTACTGCAACTTTTTTTGTTTTATAGTTCGAGTTTTGACTTTGCGAAAACCCGCAAAAACAAATTAAAACCATAAGAATGCATGTAAAAAACTTCATCAGATACTTAAACTGTAAATCGTTTAAAATATTTTGTTAATAGCTTCGTTAAAACTCCTGCTACAAATAATGGTGTAAAAGTAATGCATTATTTATTTTAGCTGAAATTCGATTTGTTTTCTATTGAAAACAAATCGATCCTGACAAACATCATGACCTTTTCAAACTTTAAGTAAAAATTAATGAAAATTATATCCTATAACGTAAACGGCATTCGAGCAGCAATCAATAAAGATTTTATTGGTTGGTTAACAGCTGCAAATCCAGATGTTGTTTGTTTGCAAGAAATCAAGGCGATGAAAGAGCAATTAGATTTAAGTCTTTTTGAAGAAGCTGGCTATAAATATAATTACTGGTATAGTGCTCAAAAAAAAGGCTATAGCGGTGTGGCTATTTTAAGTAAAACAGAGCCTAATCATATTGAATATGGAACAGGTATTGAATCGATGGATTTTGAAGGGCGTAATATTCGTACCGATTTTGATGGTGTTTCAGTTATGAGTTTGTATTTGCCATCAGGAACAAATGATGCCAGATTAAACCATAAGTTAGAATATATGGATTTATTTCAAGAGTATATTAATAATCTTAAAAAAGATATTCCAAATCTTGTTATTTGTGGCGATTACAATATTTGTCATGAAGAAATGGACATTCATAATCCTAAAATGAAAGGCGTTTCAGGATTTTTGCCTGTAGAGCGCGAGTGGTTAGGTAGTTTCATTGGCAGCGGATTTATTGATTCTTTTAGGTTTATAAACCCAGAATTACAACAATATAGTTGGTGGAGTTACCGTGCTAATTCGCGTGCTAATAACAAAGGATGGCGATTAGACTACGCCATGGTTTCAAAACCATTACAAGAAAACATAAAAAGAGCCGTTATATTGTCTGAAGCAGTACATAGCGACCATTGTCCTATTCTAGTAGAACTAGAAAATTAACAACAAATGAATCCAAACAAAATGATTAAAAAAAGTCTATTTACAGTATTTACGCTAGTAGTTTTAGCCTCTTGCGTATCGCCAAAAGTGTATAAGGAACTTGAAGCAAAATATGCCGATTTAAAAAAGGAAAACAGAACCCTGTCTACAAATAACGAAGCACTTTTAAGTGCTAAAACAGCGGCCGAAAACGAATTAAAACAATTGCAATCAGCCTATGATGAAGCCGTTGCGCAACGTGATAAATTGCAAGCCGAATATAATGCAGCAAAATCAAATTTAGACAACTTAAAGGCGTCTTATAATGCTTTAGAGAAAAACAGTTCGGCAGCCATTGCAGCTAATTCTCAAAAAAATAGAGAATTATTAGCGCAGCTAGAAGCCAAAGAACAAGCCTTAGCAGCAGAAAATGCAAGACTAGCAAAACTTAAAAAAGAGTTAGAAGATCGTTCAAATCGTGTGGCAGAACTGGAGCAAGTTATCGCCTCAAAAGATGCGGCTATGACAGCGCTTAAAAACGCCATTTCAAAAGCCTTAACAGATTTTGAAGGTAAAGGTTTAACCGTAGAGCAGCGCGACGGAAAAGTGTATGTATCTATGGAAAATAAGTTGTTATTTAGCTCAGGAAGTTGGGCCGTTGGTTCAGAAGGTACTAGAGCGGTTAAGCAACTGGGTAATGTACTTGGCGACAATCCAGATATTGCCGTTTTAATAGAAGGTCACACCGATAATGTACCTTATAAAGGTAACGGTATCTTAACCAGTAACTGGGATTTATCAACTAAACGCGCAACAGCAATTGTAAATATTTTAAGAGAGAATAGCAATATAAACCCTGAAAATTTAACCGCTGCAGGACGTGGCGAATTTGCGCCAATATCCTCAAACGTGTCACCAGAAGGTAAAGCTAAAAACAGACGTATAGAAGTCATTTTAACACCTAAGTTAGATGAACTTTCAAAGTTGTTAAGCGAGTAGTTTTCGCGTTTTGCCACAAGGGTCGCGCTTTACGTTCATAGTTTTGGTTCGATGCGCGCCTCGGCAAAATCTAATAATTTACGCTGAGTGCAGTAGAAGGAGTACAATCACTAACGCATAAAAAAACCTTTAAAAGCTATTAAAACTTTTAAAGGTTTTTTTATTGGGATTAACATAGATTTAGGTTTTTCAATTCAAAAAAGGTTTATAGGTTTTTTATATTTACGAATTAATATTTTTTGTGAATTATAGTTGTTCCTCGAGGAACCTTTAGGGGGGGTATTTACAACTAAAATGAATAAAAGATTTCTGTAATAACAAATATTAAATAGTCAAGTTTTAATTAAAAAAAATTACCGCCTTCGCGGAAATGAAAAAAGATAAATTGATGAAATACACAAAAATTCCAAATACCGACATAAAAGTTAGTAAAATATGCCTTGGTTCTATGACCTGGGGAAATCAAAATACCGAAGCCGAAGGGCATAGTCAAATGGATTATGCCATAGATCAAGGTGTTAATTTTATTGATACAGCCGAATTATATCCTGTGCCAGCCACTGCAGAAATGAGTGGAAGAACTAGTAAAATCATAGGAACGTGGTTAAAAAAAACAGGTAATAGAGATAAAGTTGTTTTGGCATCAAAAATTGCAGGAGGTGGCGATTATACAGCACATATCCGTACCACAGGATTTAGCTCTAACGCTATAAAAGAAGCCATCGATTTAGAGCTAGAAAGATTACAAACTGATTATATTGATTTATTTCAATTGCATTGGCCAGAGCGCGATACGAATAGGTTTGGGGTTAGAAATTATAAATTAGATACCAAATGGGAAGATAATTTTAAAGAAGTTCTTCACAGTTTAGAAACTGAAATTAAAGCAGGTAGAATTAGGAATATCGGTATATCCAATGAAAACTCCTGGGGAACCATGCGTTACTTAGAAGAATCTAAACAACATAATTTGCCAAGAGTAGCAACCATACAAAATGCGTACTCAATGCTTACTAGAACTTTTGAAACCGATTTAGCAGAAGTGGCGTTAAGAGAAAATGTTGGCTTGTTAGCTTACTCGCCAATGGCATTTGGTGTATTGTCTGGTAAATACATAAAAGGAAATGCTAGTGATGAAGCTCGCTTAAAATTATTTCCAAGATTTGCTAGATATAGTAGTGAGCAATCAACTGAAGCAGCAAAACGTTATTTAAAAATAGCAGAAGACAATAATATGACTTTGGCTCAAATGAGTTTAGCTTTTGTTAATCAACAACCTTTTGTAACTAGCACAATTATTGGTGCTACAAAACTTGAGCAACTCAAAGAAAATATTGGAAGTATTGGAGTTACTTTAAGTGATGAGGTGTTGACACAGATTAACGAGGTGCATAATGTAATTCCTAATCCAGCGACATAATTTCGTAAAAAGGTTATCCCAGAAAAGCACTAAAAGCCTTTTACCCAGATTAAAGCAGCTTCTTCAGTTGAAAAAACTTTGAATTTATATTTTTCATTGTTTGCTATAGCCTCATACAGTGTGCTTATAGCGGCTGTTGCAGGGCTATTAATAAGAATAGCAAATATAACAATGTCGTAACTTTTTAAAGATTCAGTTTTTGCATCATTGAAGGATTTTAAATCTCTAAAGGAAAATTTAAAGGAGGAGTCTCTAGCGTCTATTATACCCTTTAATTTTCGAGGATAAGTTGTATTGTTCTTAAACGCTATTATGTAATCTAAAATATCTTTTGCGTAAATATCTGCTTTAAATTTTGTTTTGAGAAGATCTAGGTGCTCATTAAAGGTAAGGGTTATCATTTCTATTTTTTCTGGTACTAGAGGGTTGGTTCATAATTCAAATTTAAAGCTTATTATTAATTTTAGTGTAAGTAATTTTTTAATATCCGTAATACATCACAATTAAAAATTTATTCATAAATTAGCTAAAAATTCCACCATATGAATATCTTCAGTTTTACAGCAAATTTTGATAGTGAAGCTTCTTGTATCGCTCACTTTAAAGCACATCGTGATAAACTAGGCGTAGTTTGTAA
>NZ_JAQWOO010000061.1 GCF_029245835.1 Algibacter sp.
CTATTGATTTTATCTAAGAAATCAAGAACAATATCGTCTAACTCATCGCTTCCAGCAAGAACATTCATCATCCCATACATTGGCGATGTGTTCTCTTTATATATGTCATTAGAACTAGATTGCGATTTTTGGAACTTCGATATTGAGCCTTCTGGAAGAATGTTTTTAACCCCTTTAACTAAGCCAATTTGAAGCTTGTCACTTATTTTGCTGAGCTTGAATTTTTTGACCTCTTTTATAGATGCTTTTAAATCCTCTAAAAAAGTATCAATAATGTCTTTATGAATGTAATTAATGGTAAAATGTAAACTTGGAGGCAACTGCTGACGTTCAAAGTGCCATCCTTTTTTATTTAAAATGTCTGCCAATTGATAAACATTAATTGTGGAAGATTGAAAAGATACAATACTCATATCTGGCTGATCTATTAGCTGTAAATCTTTAATTTCATCAATCCCCGCTATCATTTGTTTTGTTGCATTCATTGTGTGTTTGGCCATGTCTAAATACCCATTTTCACCAATTCCTTTTAATGCTGCCCATGCTCCAGCAATACAGCCTCCAGGTCTTGTCCCTAAAATAGTTGGAGAGCCGTATACTCCACCACTCCATTTGGTGTAAACAGAAAATTGAAACTTTCTTAAACTTGAATTTTTGTATAGTACTATTGATGCGCCTTTTGGTGAATAACCATATTTATGCATGTCTGCAGAAATAGAAGTTACCCCATCAGCTTTAAAATCAAAATCAACCAATGGATACCCCAACTTTTTAACAAAAGGCAAAATGAACCCTCCAATACAGGAGTCTACATGACATAATAAATTGTTCTTTTTTGCTAAGGCTGCTATTTCAGGAATTGGATCTACCAACCCATGGGGGTATGATGGAGCAGACCCAATAAGTAAAATCGTGTTTTTTGAAATTGCCTTCTCCATTGCTTTTACATCAGCTCTATAGTCTTTAACCGGGACAACAATAAAATCAAGTTTAAAATACTTGAATGCTTTAATAAAGGCAGGGTGAGCAGATGACGGAATAATTACTTCTGGATTTTTTATGTCGGGCTTATGCTGCTTTGCCCAATCTCTAGCTGTTTTTACAGCTAATAAAATACTTTCTGTTCCCCCTGAGGTAATATTTCCCCTCACATTAATATCTCCATTAAATAAATCGGCACACATAGAAACTACTTCAGATTCCATTCTAGAAAGCGTTGGTGTAGCACTTGGATTCAGCGCATTTTCAGCATAAAATTCATCGTATATCTCTTTGATAAGTTTAGCTTTTTCATCACCCGGATAATAGACCAAACAAAAAGCTTTCCCTTTTCTCCAGTCAACGTCTTTTGAACGATATTTTTTTAAAGATGATAAAAGTTGCTCTTTACTAGAACCTGTTTTTGGAAATTGAATTTTAGGTTTTTTCATAACGTATCATCTTTAAAATTTTTTATTAAGAAATTCATGGCGTTTAACCTGAATATTTTGTCTAAAATTTCTTCTGGAGATAAGTCAAACCATAAATCTTTTCTATACTTATTGATGTTTAAATACACTGTCAAATCTTCTTTTAAAACCGGCATTTTTGACATATTTTCATAGCAATCAAAATGATTAATTACACCATCAAAATCAGTCCCTAAGGTAAGTATATCCCAGGCCGATTTTTCACCAATAGACTCAACATAAAAAAAGATTGTGTCAAGAATTAGCTGGATAAAGGCTTCTTTTTTTTTAATTGGATTTTTAATGGCATTTATTTTTTCTTGAGTGGCTTTTCCGCAATGCCTTCCCTTGTCAAGTATAATCCCTATTAATCCTTTATAACGATGTATGTGTGTAATTTCTTCTTTACACATATTTATGCTCCAAGAATAAAAAGTAGACTTTTTTGTTTTGTGAGCGTTGTCTTTTCTTTTGACGGATTCTGCAAAACTATTGAATCCATTTACTGCTGTATGGCTAGATATTGTAGGAATAATATCTGCTGGATTATTTATGTTGTGCTTTTCTATTAAATCATAGTATTCCATTCTTGATTGTACACTCATGTGTCTTGTATCAATAAGTATTCTCTTTCCATTTTCCTTACTTAATAAAGCGCTTATTACTTTTTTACCGACAGATGTAAACCCTAAATTAAGTCCTTTTGTTTGGTCACAAGTAACCCGAGTGGCTGATGAAAGAGATGTGGCATGACCACATAATTGATTCCAAAAATGATGAGCAAAGGTCATGAAAAAGGGTGGGTACTTTCGTTTTTTTAAGGCTTTAACATTGTCTAACAGCAACTCTTCAAGTTGTTTGTCATTTAATTGTTGAGATTCATTGGTTCCACAATTTAGAACATGTGCTCCTTCAATGGTGACTACTATTGCTATGTTACCTGGATCTTTTTCTAGCCAGTTATTTAATTCAGCAAAGTTTCTTACAACCTTATAATTGTATTTTCCACAAGGGGAAGGTCCTTGGTTGTTTATAAGGAAATCGTATTGTTCATTTAAGTCTTCATAATAATTTTCATTTGATTTATATTTATGGTATTGTCCTTTATTTATTCCTGAAACGTTAACTACAATAGCTTCAACATTTTTTTCCCCTAGTAGAAATTTAGGAATGGGCTTGTAGTTTATAAACCCTCTTTCTACTGGGTAAAGGGAGTCAAAAATAACACGGACATTACCGTTTACACAATGGTAAAAATTGGATTGTGAAACTTTTGAAATAAAATCAGAAAGTTTGACTATTTTTTTTCCTATAAAATTATTTATTAATGCATTTTCGTTTTCATCCCAAAGATTAGTTATTCCATCTTTATTGTTATGAAACACCCTCATTGTAGGATGACAATGTATATCTACAAAAAAATCTTTTTGTGCCATTTTAATTTATAATCAAAATTAGAGTTCTTAATATAGTAATAATTTGTCTTTATTATTTTACTTAGAAAGCTCTCTTAAGAAGATTAGTTAATATAGTGGGACTAACTATTTTGTTTGTGATCGTTTATTAAACAATTTACTTTAATTAGACTTTATTAGCTTTTGTAAGCTAAATCAATACTTGGACACTACAGTTCGAGAACTACTATTTAACCCATCAAACCGTATCAAGTATAACCCTGTAGACCAGTTTTCTGTTTGGATAATACTTGTTTTGTCTATTTTTTGTTGAAACACCAATTTTCCAGCAATAGAATAAATACTTACCAGACCACTTTCAAAAACCTCGAGTTTAATTTCGTTATTAAAAGGGTTGGGGTATGCTTTGACAGGATTTTCACCAAATTGCACAACTGAAGCTGCGCTACAAGGCGTTTTTAACGACTGGAACCAATCTAATGCAGTAGTAAGCGCTGGGAAAACACATGCATTATGATTTAAGCCTGAACCTGAATTAATCGATTGAACATATGGAGCACCATTAGTGTTCATTACAGAATCTGCAACTAAAGCATTGGTATATGCCACCTGTTCGTCTGCCGTACAATAATACATATTGACAGGCTCTTGAGGAGTCCAATCGTAATTATCGTTGTCCAAAAGAGCTACCCATAGAGGGTGAGTCTTATTTACTGAATCATTTATAAAATTCATTAGAACACTATCAATAATCAATGAGTCCATAACTTGAGGAAGCAAACCATTTAATTGTCCCATGCCTAATGTGGTATTATTACCATCAAAAAAGGGAGGCACAATAGTGTCGTATGGAGATTTTAATATGTCAGACCAGCTGTTAAATATGTTGCCATAAACATGCTCATAAGAAGCCAATAAATAAGCGATATATCCAGGGTTTGAATAAGGGGTAAGTGAGGTTAAACTATCCGCCATTGTAATGGACAGTACATAAGGTCCTGAACAAGGCGCTGAAGCAATTATATCAAATTCATTTGATAAACCATTATCGTTAATGTATTTATGAGTAGCCATACAAGCGTGACCTCCTTGCGAGTAACCAGTAATAAATACTTCACCATTGTCAATCATACCTAAGCTGTCTGAGATGAACTCTCTTGCTGCTCTAATCATATCGATTGAAGCCGTTGCTTCAGATTCTCCATGAACATAGGGATGTAATCCAGGGCTTTCTCCCATGCCAACATAGTCTGGCATACATGTAAAATAGCCGCCAGCTGAAAACACTTTTCCAATCAATGTTTCCTGTATGTTATAAGAGGGGACATCAACTTTCTTCAAAGACGTACCGTGATGATATACAGCCATTGGGAAATCCAAGCAGGTAGTATTGGTTGGCACTAAAAAAGCACCAGAAGCAATCGTAGGATTACCATGAGCATCAACAGTATTGTAAATCATTTTATACATGTCAACATCAAAAGGCAAGTTTAAACCTGTTGATGTACTAAGAATAAAAGATAGTGTCGTTTCAACGTAATTGCAAGAAACTAAATATTGAGAATTCACCTTTTTTATGGGAGAAAACCATAAAATAAAAAGTGATGCATATAAAATGTTTTTCATCTTAAAAGTGTTCGAATTGTTAATTTAAAGGGTATAATATAAATCAATTATTATAATCTGTTTCGTCTTGTTTAAAAAACATTTAAAACAAGTTTATCCATTCCATAAATTTAATATAATTTTACTTATTAAGATTTATTATAAATAATAGGCTTTTATTTGCTTGAAATTTCTGCAGTAAATTATATCTATGAAAATAAAACTAATTTTTGGAAGCGATACCGGTAATACAGATTACGTGGTAGACACCTATATTATTAATTTATTAGATCCATTTGAAGTTAGTGTAACAGAAGTGCATAATTTAAAACCTAAAGACTGGGATACTGAAGATTTTATACTTTTGGGAATACCAACATGGTATGATGGTGATCTTCAAAGTGATTGGGAAGATTATTATGACGAATTTACTCAAATAGATTTTACAGGTAAAACAGTGGCTATATTTGGTCTTGGCGATCAAATTGGATATAGCGAATATTTTGTTGATGGAATTGGGGTTTTAGCAAAAGTAATCATGCATAATGGAGGGAATATAATTGGGCACTGGCCAACTAAAGACTATGATTATGACGAATCCAAAGCCTTGGTTAACGAAGATTACTTTTACGGATTAGCTATTGATGAAGATAATGAATCTGACTTAACTTTTGAAAGAGTTGATAAGTGGATAAAACAACTTAAAAAGGAAATTAATCAGATAAAATCTATTCCAAAAAACCTAGACTTAGCTTAGTCTTTTTGAGTCAGTAAATTCTAACAAAAAAAGCCCCCACTATCTGTGGAGGCTATCGTGGGCCCAGAAGGGCTCGAACCTTCGACCCCCTGATTATGAGTCAGGTGCTCTAACCAACTGAGCTATAGGACCGAAATTGGAGTGCAATATTACTACTTATTTTAATTGTTAGCAAGAAACGAACACTAATAAATTTTAAAAAATATTTCCTTTTTAAGAAAGTTTAAAATATTTAATACGAGAACATAGTGATTACGCAAGTTCTTACTTTTTTAATTTATTTCACTTAAAACTAAAAAATTTAAACCTGTGAAAATTATTCTTTGATCTCTTGACATAACTCAATTAAAACACCATTTGATGATTTTGGATGTAAAAAAACAAACAACTTATTATCGGCACCCCGCTTTGGTATTTCATTTAATACCTTAAAACCCTCTTTTTTAAGTCGCTTAATTTCAGATTCAATATCATCAACATCAAAAGCAATGTGATGAATCCCTTCGCCTTTTTTATCTACAAATTTTGCTATTGGACTATCTTTTTTTGTAGCCTCAAGGAGTTCAATTTTATTATCGCCAACTTTAAAAAAAGAAGTTTTTACACCTTCACTTTTTACTTCTTCAGTTTTATAATGCGGTTCACCAAAGAGTTTGGAAAACAATTCATTAGAATCTTTTAGACTTTTTACAGCTATTCCTATATGTTCAATTTTATTCATTGAAAAAGTTAATTATTTCATTTCCGCAAAGGCGGAAATCTCTTAAATTCCATATCAAAATACGAAAATCACTTTAAAAGTAACATAATCTTTAAATATCCGTTATTTTTGTGCCCTAAACCTTTAACAGGTATTAAGCAATGAGTAATATAGAGGAAAGTCAAAGACAAAAAAAAATAGGAACCGTTTTACAGCAGGATTTAGTTGAAGTTCTTCAAGGCGCTGCTACACAGGGCGGTATGCGAGGTGTATTAATATCTGTTTCTAAAGTAAAAGTAACTGTAGATTTAGGTGTGGCAAGAGTCTATTTAAGTATTTTTCCTAATGATAAAGGTAAAGAATTACTGGAAGGCATTAAATCTAACACGCCAGCAATTCGTCATGAATTAGCACAACGTACTAGACACCAACTACGCCGTATGCCTAATTTAGAATTTTTTATTGATGATTCTTTAGAGTATATCGACCAAATAGAAAAGTCTTTAAAAGGGAAAGAAAATCCAATAAAAGACCCTACAATTTTAGAAAAAAGAAAAAAATCTTAATTTTTTAATTGAGCTTTTAATCAGATAATATTTATTGGTTTTTTAATGGTCTGCTTGAACATTCATTTTGTCATTATATTTTCATAATATTATAAATTATGAATGTTTCTCTATACATAGCAAAACGTTACTTACGCTCAAAGAGCACTAACAATGCTATTAACTTTATAACTTACATAGCTATTATTGGTGTTATTTTAGGTTCTGCATCTTTATTTATTGTACTTTCTGGTTTTGCAGGTTTAAAAGATTTTACACTTCAGTTTTCAAGTCAGGTAGACCCCGACTTAAAAGCCGAAACTTCCATAGGAAAATCATTCATCCTAACCGAAGATGAGACCAACAAACTCAATAATTTAGAAGCTATTGCTAGCTATTCTAAAATTGTAGAAGAACGTGTGTTTTTAGCCTCTGAAGACAAAAACACACTAGCTATTATAAAGGGTGTTGACGAAAAGTTTCAAAGTGTAGTGGCCATCGATTCTACTTTAGATTATGGGAATTGGATAGAACAAAAAACCAATCAATTGGTTGTAGGTTGGGGTATTTCCAATAGCTTATCCCTTGGTGTTTTAGATTTTACAAAACCCATAAATATTTATGTTCCAAAACCAGGAAAAGGTCAAATAACATCCACAAAAAATGCATTTAATTCTATAAGTGCTATAAACGTTGGCGTGTTTTATATTAACGAAACTCTAAACGACACTTATGTCTATGCACCGATAGATTTAGCTAGGAATTTACTTAATTACCAACCCAACCAAATTACATCAATAGAGTTTAAACTCAAAAGCGGTGTAGATGAAACACAAGCCAAAACAAACATTCAAGCCATTCTGGGCGATAAAGTGATATTAAAAAACAGAGCACAACTTAACGATGCGCTTTACAAAATGCTAAACACCGAAAATTTAGCCGTCTACCTCATCTTTACACTTGTGCTCATCATAGCGTTTTTCAACGTTATTGGCTCATTAATTATGATGATGCTCGATAAAAAAAGAAGCCTAAGTACCCTATTTAACATTGGTGCTACTGTAAAAGACATCCGAAAAATATTTTTTTACCAAGGCAGTTTAATGAGTGTATTTGGCGGGCTCATTGGGTTAGGCGTCGCACTCATCATCACAGCGCTACAAAAAGTATTTAACCTCGTCATGATAACCCCAACACTAGCCTACCCCATAACCATAAAATTAGAGAACTTCTTTATTGTTTTTATTACCATTTCTGTTTTAGGGGTTATTGCTTCAAAAATTGCATCAGCGCGAATTACAAAATCTTTAATTCAGAATTTATAAATTATTTGGACGATCCCCGAAGAAAAATCCGGTCAGGCTTTTCGCTATATCTTTTTTGAGAAAAACAAAAAAGGATGCCGCTACAATCCTTATCGCGGGTTTATCCGTAAAATTTAGTTTTTCACTAACTCCAAATCTATTTGCGCTTATCCTTACTTGGAAAAACAAACTAAAAAAATAATGTGTTAACGAATGATAAGTAGAAATTTCCTAATAAATCGATTTGATTTTTTATTTCGTTTTGCATCAAGGCAAAATAAAAAGGAGAAAAATTCAGTTTAAAGATATCTGAAAAACACCCCTAAAGTCCCCTCAAGGGGACAAACAAAACCAAGAATCTTCGTTCTTAAAAACAAAAATATGTATTCTAAGAAACTAATAAATTCGTTTCTAAAACTACTCCGTAAATTGATACCCAGCAAATTTTTCTAACACCTCATCAAAAGCAGCAAATACATCTTCTGACTGGTCAGAAGTTACCATTTTCATTCGATGTTCCTTAAAGTGTGGAATCCCTTTAAAGTAATTGGTATAATGGCGTCGAGTTTCAAAAACACCTAGAATTTCACCTTTCCAATCAATTGCCATTTGTAAATGTCTGCGCGCTGCTTCTACACGTTCTTCTAAAGAAATGGGTGCTAAGTGTTCACCGGTTTCAAAAAAGTGTTTTACTTGTTTAAAAAACCAAGGGTTTCCAATACTAGCACGACCAATCATGGCGCCATCCAATCCGTATTCATCACGCATTTCCATAGCACGCTCAGGACTAGTTATGTCCCCATTTCCAAATACAGGAATATGCATTCTGGGATTGTTTTTTACTTGTGCTATAGGTTTCCAATCCGCATCACCTTTATACATTTGCGCACGGGTACGCCCATGGATAGCAATCGCTTTACAACCTACATCTTGCAAACGTTCTGCTACCTCAACAATTCTTATAGAATCGTGGTCCCAACCCAAACGGGTTTTTACAGTAATAGGGATGTTGGTACGTTTTACCATTTCGGCAGTGAGTTGTTCCATTAAACAGATATCTTTTAGAATACCTGCGCCTGCGCCTTTACTCACTACTTTTTTTACTGGACAACCAAAATTGATGTCAATAATATCTGGTTTAGATTTCTCAACAATATCAATAGTTTGTAGCATACTATCTAAATTTGCTCCAAATATTTGAATCCCTACGGGTCGCTCTTTTTCATAAATATCTAATTTCATAACGCTCTTTGCAGCGTTACGGATTAAACCCTCGCTAGATACAAACTCAGTATAAACTACATCGGCACCTTGCTCTTTACACAAGGCTCGAAATGGCGGGTCGCTAACATCTTCCATCGGTGCTAAAAGTAACGGAAAATCAGGAAGTTCTATATTGTCTATTTTTACCAAGCGTTTTTTATTTGTGGCAAAATTAAGGTTTTTTATTAAACTTACTCAATAACCAAACACTATAAAACCCTAAAAATAATTCTGCAAAAGTCCCGAAAAGATACCCAAAAGTGGGTGTACCATCAATCCATAAACTTAATAGCCTTCCAAAACCTAAACCTAGCATAAAAATGAGGTTTGTAATTAAAGCTAACTTCAAATAATTCGCTTTAAAAATGCCTAAAATCCACACTATTGAAAACCCTAAATACAAACCCATTATGGCTTTAAAAAAGCTATGCTCATCGATGGTATTTAAATGAATATCGAATTGCGAATCGGGGTTAAATCCATAAACAAAAGACACTGGCACAACAATTAAAACAGAAATAATCAAGTGGATTTTATTGATAAAGTCTTCTTTGGATTTAATCATAATTAACTTTTTAAATAAATATACTGATAATTTAATTGTTATTATTTTTAAGAGAGCACTTGAAATACGATTAATCACATCCTTTTAGCATAAAATAATTAAACTATCTTTGCGGAATCTTTTTTATGAAGATTGTTGACTATGGAGAACATTAGAAATTTTTGCATTATTGCACATATTGATCACGGTAAAAGTACGCTTGCAGACCGTTTATTAGATTTAACAGGATCAGTAACCGCTAGAGAACAACAAGCGCAGTTACTAGATAGTATGGATTTAGAACGCGAACGCGGTATCACAATCAAATCTCACGCCATCCAAATGGATTATGAGTTTGAAGGGGAAAAATATATTTTAAACCTAATTGATACACCAGGTCATGTGGATTTCTCTTATGAAGTATCTCGATCTATTGCAGCATGTGAAGGTGCTTTATTAATTGTTGATGCAGCACAGAGTATTCAAGCACAAACCATTTCTAATTTATACTTGGCTTTAGAAAACGACTTAGAGATTATTCCTGTTTTAAACAAAGTTGATTTACCAAGTGCTAATCCTGAAGAGGTTACCGACGACATTGTAGATTTACTGGGTTGTGAGCCTGAAGAAGTGATTTATGCTAGTGGAAAAACAGGCTTTGGAGTTGATAATATTTTAGAAGCCATTATAAAACGTATTCCAGCACCCAAAGGAGACCCAGATGCGCCATTGCAAGCCTTAATTTTTGATTCTGTTTATAACACCTTTAGAGGTATTGAAACCTATTTTAGAGTCTTTAATGGTGAAATTAAAAAAGGACAACACATAAAGTTTGTTGCTACGGATAAGGATTATTACGCTGATGAGGTTGGTACGCTAAAACTAAATCAAGTTGCAAAACAGAGTGTAAAAACAGGTGATGTTGGCTATCTTATTACAGGTATAAAAACAGCTAAAGAAGTAAAAGTAGGTGATACAATTACAGATTTCGCAAAACCTACTACCAATATTGTTGAAGGTTTTGAAGATGTGAAACCCATGGTTTTTGCAGGTATTTACCCTGTTGATACTGAAGATTATGAAGAGCTAAGAAACTCCATGGAAAAATTACAACTAAACGATGCTTCGTTAGTGTTTGTTCCAGAAAGTTCTGCAGCATTGGGCTTTGGTTTCCGTTGTGGATTCTTAGGCATGCTTCATATGGAAATTATTCAAGAACGTTTAGAACGGGAGTTTGATATGACGGTTATCACCACTGTACCCAATGTATCATATCATGCTTACACCAATAAAAATCCAGAAGAAGCTTTTATAGTAAATAATCCTTCTGACCTACCAGAACCTTCAACCGTAAACCGTGTTGAAGAACCTTATATTAAAGCAACCATTATTACAAAATCTGATTTTGTTGGTAATGTCATGAGTTTGTGTATAGAAAAACGTGGCATTATTACCAACCAGACATATTTAACTACGGAGCGTGTTGAATTAACTTTTGAAATGCCTTTAGCTGAAATTGTTTTCGATTTTTATGATCGTTTAAAAACAGTTTCAAAAGGTTATGCATCTTTTGATTATTCTCCAATAGGTATGAAAGTATCAAAACTAGTGCGTTTAGATATTTTATTAAATGCGCAAACGGTTGATGCACTTTCAGCCTTAATTCATGCTGATAATGCACACCATATAGGTAAAAAAATGTGCGAGAAGCTTAAAGAATTAATTCCGCGTCAGCAATTTGATATTCCAATTCAAGCCGCAATTGGTGCCAAAATAATTTCTCGCGAAACCATAAAAGCACTTCGTAAAGATGTAACTGCTAAATGTTATGGGGGTGATATTTCGCGAAAGCGAAAACTTCTTGAAAAACAGAAAAAAGGTAAAAAACGTATGCGTCAAGTAGGAAATGTAGAAATCCCTCAGCAAGCGTTTATGGCCGTTTTAAAATTAAATGATTAAAAATAAACTCACCCTTTCCATTTGTTAGCTTATTGAAATTTAACAACATGCTTGCTAAATGCTTATTTTATATAGAAGCCTAAAATAACCAACTAGGTGTTTTTGCATTTTTGGTTGAATGATTAAAACCAAAGTTGTTCTTTTCTCTATTTTTTTTATTGATAATTTCCTTTAATTGGAAAAAAGCCTTTTTTTCAATAAAAATAAATCGACTTTAAATTTTTTTAGAATAATTTTTGTATGTTTATAACATAGTAAAAATCATTCAGACAAACTAACTAAATCAGGCTTTACCCTACACTATTATTGATGTTATCACGTTTATTTCAGTTTTTTTAATTAATTAAAGTTATTAACAATTAATAAACCAACATACTTTAGTCTTACAACTAAGTGTGATAAAATACATTTATGTCTAGTTAAATCTTTTAAAAGATTTTGACATTAACATTTTTAAGAGGAGATTTTTATCAATCAAATGATAAGTAAACAAATTTATGAAAGCACTTTTTTACACTAAGGAATTTCCACCACATGTTTATGGTGGAGCAGGGGTTCATGTTGAATATTTAGCAGGCGAATTGGCCAAACTAATGGAAATAGACGTAAGGTGCTTTGGGGATCAAGATGATAAATTGCCAAATTTAACAGTTAAAGGATTCACAGATGATAAACCTATTTTTAAAGATTCTGACGATAAATTAAAATCTGTTTTTAAAACCTTGAGTGCCTGCATAGATATGAATGCAGCTCCAATTGATGCAGATGTCGTACATTGTCATACTTGGTATGCCCATTTTGCAGGTATTGTTGCAAAACTTTGCTACGGAACACCTTTAGTGATAACAACACACTCCTTAGAGCCATTACGCCCTTGGAAACGTGAGCAATTAGGCAGAGGTTATGATGCTTCTTCTTGGGTTGAAAAAACGGCTTTAGAAATGGCAGACGCCCTAATTGCAGTATCTGAAGAAACTAAAGAGGATGTTATTAAACACTTTAATGTTGATGAAAGCAAGATACATGTTATATACAACGGCATAGATCTTCAGCAGTACATAACAACACCGGAGACTTCCACGCTAGATGAGTATAACGTTGACAAAACAAAGCCTTATGTGCTTTTTGTTGGCAGAATTACAAGACAAAAAGGCATTATTCATTTAGTAAATGCTATAAAATATATTGACCCTGACACACAAATTGTACTTTGCGCTGGCGCACCAGATACTAAAGAAATTGGTATTGAAATGGAAGAAGCTGTTAACGAAGTAAAAAAGACGCGTGATAATGTAATTTGGATTGATAAAATGGTGACTAAAGAAGAAATCATTCAACTATACTCGCATGCCGATGTGTTTTGTTGCCCATCAATTTATGAGCCTTTCGGAATTATAAATATTGAAGCTATGGCTTGTAATACAGCAGTTGTTGCAAGTGCTGTTGGCGGTATAAAAGAAGTTGTTGTACATGGAGAAACAGGTTTATTGATTCCGCTAGAACAACAAAAAGTAGCCCCTTTTGAACCTATTGACCCAGATAAGTTTTCCAGAGATTTAGCCAATGGCGTAAATAAGATAATTTTAGATAAGTCATTAAGAGAAACTATGGCTAAAAATGGTAGAAAACGTGTTGAAGATTACTTCGATTGGATTGCCATTGCAAAACAAGTAGAAGAATTATACAAATCATTAATATAATTAACCAAACAATAAACTAAAAAATCTAGTTATGATAAATAATAATGTATTAGCCATAATATTAGGAGGAGGCCAAGGATCAAGACTTTATCCGCTTACAGAAGAGCGGTCAAAACCAGCAGTTCCAATTGCAGGGAAATACAGATTAGTAGATATTCCAATCTCAAATTGTATAAATGCAGACATCAAGCGTATGTTTGTATTAACACAATTTAATTCGGCCTCGTTAAATCGTCATATAAAAGATACATATCATTTTAGTTTTTTTAGTTCTGCTTTTGTTGATGTATTAGCTGCAGAACAAACAATAAATAATAAAACATGGTTTCAAGGGACTGCAGATGCTGTTCGCCAAAGTATGCATCATTTTTTAAGACACGACTTTAAATATTTCTTAATCCTTTCTGGCGACCAATTATACCAAATGGATTATGAGCATTTAATTAATGAACATGAGAAAAGTAACGCTAAAATATCTATTGCTACTATTCCTGTAAATGCTAAAGACGCTACTGAATTTGGTATTCTAAAATCTGATGATAAAAATGTAATCACTTCATTTATAGAAAAACCAGACGCCAGTTTATTACCAGATTGGACTTCTGATGTAAGTGATGAAATGAAAGGAGAAGGAAGACACTATTTAGCATCAATGGGTATATACGTTTTTAACAGAGAGCTGTTAACCGATTTAATGAAGGATCCAGATACCAATGATTTTGGTAAAGAAATTATACCTCAAGCCATAGAAAAACATAAAACTGTTAGTTATCAATACGAGGGTTATTGGACAGATATAGGAAATATTGATTCCTTCTTTGAGGCCAATATTGGGTTAACCGATGATATTCCTAAATTTGACTTATACGATAAGAAAAAACGTATTTATACCAGAGCTAGAATGTTACCTACTACCAAATTAGCTGGTACTATGGTTGAAAAATCTGTTTTAGCTGAAGGGTGTATTGTAAGTGCTGCAAAAATTGAAAGGTCAGTTATTGGTATTCGTTCAAGAATAGGAAATGAATCTACGGTAATAAATACCTATATGATGGGAAGTGATTCTTATGAATCATTGGATGATATAGACAGAAAACATATTCCAATTCTTATGGGTATTGGAGAGCGTTGCTTTATAAAAAATGCCATTCTAGATAAAAATTGCCGAATTGGAGACGATGTTAGAATAAATGGAGGTAAACATTTAGAGGATTTTGAAACTGAAACCTATATGATTAGGCAAGGCATTGTTGTTGTTAAAAAAGGAGCAACAATTCCTAAAGGAACAATCATTAAATAATTACCTAAACTTTTTATTCTTCTTATATAATCAACCAAAATGCAAGACCAAAAAAGAGTTGTAATTGACCATGTTTCACCAAGTGTTAATTGTGGTGAGTTTTATATAAAACGTGTAGTAAATGAAATTGTTAATGTAGATGCTCATATTATGGCTGATGGTCATGATGTTTTAGGCGCATCTATTCTATATAAACCTGAAAAAGGAAGAGCTTGGAGAGAAGCTAGAATGCATTTAGTTTCTAATGATGAGTGGCAAGCTTCTTTTACTGTAGATCAACAAGGATTTTATGCTTATAAAGTTGAAGCTTGGGTTGATTATGCCCTAAACTGGCGTTATGGTTTAATTAGAAAAATTAATGATGGACAACACGTAGGTTCAGAATTACTTGAAGGCGCTGAACATATTGAAGCGATAATTGATAAAGTTTCAAAAGAAGACAAAGCGTATCTAGAGCGTCTTCATCGTTTATTCAAAAATGAAGACGATTATGGTGAAGCTATTACAGAAGCAACAACTGAAAAACTGTATCAAGTTTTCTTTAAAAATCCTTTAAAAATCCTAGTAAACACATCTAAAGAATATCAGGTTTATGTGGATAGAAAAAAAGCAAGGTTTAGTACTTGGTATGAATTTTTCCCACGCTCAGCTTCAGAAAAACAAGGTGTTCATGGCACCTTTAAAGATTGTGAGTGCTTATTACCGCGTATAAAAAATATGGGGTTTGATGTGGTGTATTTACCGCCTATTCATCCTATTGGAGAAGTAAACCGAAAAGGTAAAAATAATACAACTGAAGCAAAAGAAGGTGATGTTGGATCAACCTGGGGTGTAGGTTCTCAATACGGCGGACACAAAGATATCCATCCACAATTAGGTTCTCTCGATGATTTTAAATCATTAATTCAAAGGGCTAAAGAAAACAATCTTGAAATTGCCATGGATTATGCGCTACAAGCAGCTCCAGACCACCCTTGGGTTAAAGACCATCCGTCTTGGTTTAAATGGCGACCAGATGGTACCGTGCAGTATGCAGAAAATCCACCAAAAAAATATCAAGACATACTCCCTATTTATTGGGAAAGTGAAGACTATAAAAACCTATGGCATGAATGTTTAGATATTTTATTCCATTGGATAGATTGTGGTATAAATATTTTTAGAGTAGATAATCCGCACACCAAACCATTTTACTTCTGGAATTGGATTATTACTGAAGTAAAAGCAAAACATCCAGATGTTATTTTTTTAGCAGAAGCATTTACAGCACCAAAAGTGATGCAACAGCTAGCTAAACAGGGTTACACACAGTCTTATACCTATTTCACTTGGCGTGAAAGTAAGCATGAAATTATTGAATATGTTGAAGAACTAACCACAAGTGAACTAAGTGAATATATGCAACCTAATTTCTGGCCAAACACACCAGATATTAACCCCTATCATTTGCAAGGTGCTAACGAATCTAAACATATTCAAAGGTATGCGCTAGCAGCAACTTTAAGTTCTAGTATCGGTATTTATGGACCTGTTTTTGAATATATGCTTTCTAATTCTTTACTAGGAAAAGAAGAGTATTTAAATTCAGAAAAATTTCAAATTACACATTATAATTGGGACATTCAGAACAAGCTAACAACTATCATAGCAAAAATAAATTATATAAGACATCACAATCCAGCTCTTCAACAAACCAATAACATTAAATTCTGCCACATCAATAACGATAACTTGATAGCATTTTACAAATGGAATGATGATAGAACAAATGAGGTGTTTATTATTATCAGTTTAGACCATCACAATTCACAACAAGGGACAGTACAAGTTCCTCTTAACGATATAGGTGTACATCATGGGCATAATCTTGAAATGCATGATTTGATTACAGATAGTCGTTATAACTGGAAAGGCGAATGGTGTTTTGTAGAACTTCACCCAACAATGCCTTTTCATATTTTTAAAATAAATAAATAATTTTAGCATCTATTCGCTAAATAACAATAAATAAACAAACTAATGGCACAAGTAAAAGTTCACAGTCTATTTACAGAATTCGATATCAACCTTTTTAAAGCTGGAAAACATTTTAGACTTTATGAGAAGTTCGGTTCTCACCTTACAACCGTAGACGGTATTGATGGTGTATATTTTGCGGTTTGGGCGCCAACAGCAAAACAAGTATCTGTAATTGGCGACTTTAATTTTTGGATGGAAGGTGAACATCAATTAAATGTTCGTTGGGATTCTAGTGGTATCTGGGAAGGCTTTATTCCACTTATAGAAAAGGGCGCTGCATACAAATACAAAATACAAAGTCATAATAACGACATAAAAACCGAAAAAGCAGATCCATACGCAAGACGTTATGAACATAACCCCAAAACAGCATCTATAGTTTGGGATGATGATTATAAGTGGAAGGATAAAGATTGGATGAAAACGCGTAAAGCACATAATGCTATAGACGCACCTTACTCTGTTTATGAAGTACATTTAGGATCTTGGAAAAGACACGCTGAAGAAGACCGTTTTTTGTCTTACTTTGAACTGGCTGATGATTTAGTCACTTACGTAAAAGAGATGAATTTTACTCACGTTGAACTCATGCCTATTATGGAATTTCCTTACGACCCTTCTTGGGGTTATCAAGTTACCGGATATTTTGCACCAACATCACGTTTTGGTTATCCAGAAGAATTTAAATATTTAGTTGATAAATTACATCAAGCTGGAGTTGGAATTATTTTAGACTGGGTACCATCGCACTTCCCAGAAGATGCTCACGGATTAGGTTTCTTTGATGGTTCACACTTATATGAACATCCAGATAAACGTAAAGGCTATCACCAAGACTGGAAGAGTTTAATTTTTAATTATGAACGTAATGAAGTACGCTCGTTCTTAATAAGTAACGCTGCATTTTGGATGGATCAATACCACGCCGATGGTTTACGTGTTGATGCAGTTGCCTCTATGTTATTCTTGGATTATTCAAGAGAAGATGGAGAATGGGAACCAAATATGTACGGTGGTAGAGAAAATCTTGCAGTAATAAGCTTCTTGAAAGAATTAAATGAAGAAATTTATGCCTCTTTCCCAGATGTACAAACTATTGCTGAAGAATCTACAGCATTCCCTATGGTTTCTAAACCAACATTTGTTGGTGGCTTAGGATTTGGAATGAAATGGATGATGGGTTGGATGCATGATACTTTAGAGTATTTTGGTAAAGACCCCATATATAGAAAACACCATCAAAATGAAATCACATTCAGTTTAGCTTATGCATTTACTGAAAATTTTATGTTACCACTATCCCATGATGAAGTTGTTTATGGTAAAAATTCTATTTTAGGAAGAATGCCAGGTGATGAATGGCAACGTTTTGCTAATCTTCGTTTATTATATGGTTATATGTTTACACATCCAGGAACAAAACTATTATTTATGGGTAGTGAGTTTGGACAATATAACGAGTGGGACTTCCAAGAAAGTTTAGACTGGAACTTATTAGAGTTTAAGCCTCATAAAGATATGCAGAACTATTATAAATCGCTTAATGCTATTTATAAAAACACACCTGCACTTTATGAAAAAGGGTTTAGTGCGGAAGGTTTTGAGTGGATTAGTTATGACGACCACGAGAACTGTGTCATTTCATATATAAGAAAAGGTTACAAAGAAAAAGAAAACGTTGTTGTTGTCTGTAATTTAACACCTGCAGTTAGGAAGAGTTACAAAATAGGTGTTACAGCAAAAGGAAAATTAGTTGAAATTTTTAATAGTGATGCTGAAGCATTTGGAGGAAGTGGTATTGAAAATAAAAAACAAACCACCATTAAAAAAGAATCTTGGAACGGTAAAGATTATTCAGCTGAAATCACCTTACCACCTTTAGCAGTAACGATTTTTTCAATAAAATCTTAGTCTATTATTTTAGGCACTCTATAAGGGATTAAATATTGACTCTATTCAAAAAGTCAATATTTAATCCCTTATAAATTATGAAAAAACTTCGTTTTAAAAACCCGTATTTACAATTTAAAAGTGTTCCACATTTTGAATAGAAAAAATACTTTTTTCTAGTAAAATAAATGTCAATTAAGACACTAAAATACTGACGATTCTCAATACGTTAGATTTTTTATAATTAATAAACTAATTCTTTATATTTAATGTAATTTTTTATACGTTTTTTTAATAAAAATCAACATAACAGACGTTTAAAAATTTAGTAATTTCGTCAATTAATTTTGATACGTCATTTTATGATCTTAAATACAGAATTAGAATATAAAGGAAATCTTTTCCCATCAAAAATAATTTCATACGAAAAAAACCTAAATGTGCTCTCTTTTACAACCGCTAACGGTGTGGTATTGGAAGTTACAGTAAGAAGAGATAGTATTCTTCGATTTAGATTTACAACAACTGGTATTTTTGAAAATGATTTCTCTTATGCCATTACCAAATATGCAAGTAGAGGATACAATCATCTTGAAGTTACTGAAGATGAAGATGATTATATTATTACTACATCAAAACTTATTTGTCATATTTCAAAACTAGACTTACGTGCATCTATTTATGATGCTATAGATAAATCTTTAATTTGCGAAGATGAACTTGGTTTCCATTGGGAAGAAAGTTATCAGTATGGTGGTAATGTTGTAAAAATGTCTAAAACATCTCAACCTGGTGAAAGTTTTTATGGTTTAGGAGATAAGCCTGTTGATAACAATCTTAAAGGAAAACGTTTTGAAAATTGGGTAACAGACTCTTATGCTTACGGCAGAGATTCAGACCCTATTTACAAAACCATTCCATTTTACACTGCATTACATAACAAAAAATCTTACGGTATATTTTTTGATAACACCTTTCGTTCATTTTTTGATTTTTGCCACGAACGAAGAAATATTACAAGTTTTTGGGCACAAGGTGGTGAAATGAATTACTATTTTATTTATGGCCCCGAAATGTCTGATGTGGTAATAAACTACACCGATTTAACTGGTAAGCCCCATGAATTACCAGCACTATGGACCTTGGGCTATCACCAATGTAAATGGAGTTACTATCCAGAATCAAACGTTAAAGAAGTCACCTCTAAGTTTAGAGAGTTACAAATTCCTTGTGATGCTATTTATTTAGACATTGATTATATGGAAGGGTTTAGGTGCTTTACATGGAGTAAAGATCATTTTCCAGACCCAAAACGAATGGTTAAGGAATTAGCTGATGATGGCTTTAAAACCATTGTAATTATTGATCCAGGAATTAAAATAGATATGGATTATTCTGTGTTTAAAGAAGGGCTTGAAAAAGATTACTTCTGTAAACGTGCAGATGGTCCTTATATGAAAGGTAAAGTTTGGCCTGGTGAGTGTTACTTCCCAGATTTCACTAATCCAGAAGTTAGAGAATGGTGGTCTAATTTATTTCAAGAACTTGTTGAAGATATTGGTGTTAAAGGTGTTTGGAACGATATGAACGAACCAGCAGTAATGGACGTTCCTGGAAAAACCTTTCCTGACGATGTAAGACACGATTACGATGGGAATCAATGTAGCCACAGAAAAGCGCATAACATTTACGGCATGCAAATGGCCCGTGCTACATACCAAGGTTTAAAAAAATTCTCTTACCCAAAAAGACCTTTTGTAATTACAAGAGCTGCTTATTCTGGGACACAACGTTATACATCAAGTTGGACCGGAGATAATGTTGCAACCTGGGACCATTTAAACATAGCAAACCTTCAAGCACAGCGTATGTGTATGTCTGGATTCTCATTTATAGGATCTGATATTGGAGGATTTGCTGAACAACCAAATGGAGAATTATATGCACGTTGGATTCAGTTAGGTATTTTCCACCCTTTTTGCAGAACACACTCTTCTGGAGATCACGGCGATCAAGAACCTTGGGCTTTTGGCACAACCATTACAGATGTTGTTAGAAAGTTTATTGAAATAAGATATCAATTACTACCTTACCTATATACAGCATTTTGGAGATATGCTGAAGAAGGGGTGCCAATCTTAAAATCGCTTGTGCTATACGATCAACACGATCCACAAACACATTACAGAAATGATGAGTTTGTTTTTGGCGAAAAAATACTAGCTTGCCCCATAACAGGGCCAAACCAAAAAGGAAGACGGATGTATATCCCGATTGGTAAATGGTATAATTTCTGGAGTGATGAGGTTGTTGAAGGTGGCACAGAACAGTGGGTTGATGCAGATTTAGATAGTATGCCCATTTTTGTTAAAGAAGGTGCTATTATCCCTAAATATCCTATTCAACAATATGTAGGGGAAAAAACTATTGATGAGTTATTACTTGACGTTTATTATAAAGAAGGTAAAGAAATCTCTGAAGTTTACGAAGACGCTACAGATGGTTATGACTATATTAAAGGCAGATATAGTTTAAGAACTTTTAAGCTACTTGGAAAGAAAAAGGAGTTGATTATTCAGCAACACAAATCTGGTAAGTTTATAACCACTTATAAAACGTTCAAGCTAAACCTACATGGTTTACCCTTTAAAATTTCTAAAGTTGAAATTGATAATGTTATTATACCGTTTAAAGATCTTAAACTTAATGGCGATAATACTTTAGTACTCACTAAAGAGTTTACAGAACTTCATATTATGGCTTAAAAAATAAATAAATATTAAATTATTAAAGCCTCATTTTAAAAAAGTGAGGCTTTTTAATCTAATTAAACTTTTTACTACTGTTCAGTTTATGAAAAAATAAATAAAACTCCATAATTCGTCTCATAAAACGATAACTTCTATTCTTCATTAGAACCCTTAGTCTCAACAGTCGGCACATTGTCAACATCAAAAGGTTTTCCCAAATAAACAAGTTGGCAGCCTTCCTCAATATTTTTAACTTCTAAATTATAAGACGATATAATATGAAGCTCACCTTCACTATCTTTTACAAATAAAGGAATGATATCTTCATCGTGATTCGAAATGGTAATTAACTCCTCATAATGTGTCTTATCTTCTAAATCAATTTCTTGAATTGATGGATGCTTCCTTGTTAATTCAGACAGTCTGTTAAAATCATCTTTATGAGAAAACAAGCCCTCTTTTGGGTTATTGGTCTCATCTAGCATTTCCTCGTTAGTCACTAATCTAAAAGATCCGTTTTCTCCAAATTGCTCACCAAACTTTTTAATAGCATACTTATTAATATCTGAGTTTCCTGTTAACGCCATTAAATACCCTACATCATTTAGCTCAATATTATCTGTTAATGTTTCAGAATAAATATTGGTACTTATAGCTTCTAAACCTAGTTCTTTGGCTTTTTCGATGTTGCCTTCGTTGCTATCAATTAGTACAACATGTCGTCCGTTAGCTTCTAGGTAGTGCCCTAACAATCTGGAGATCTTTGAAGCACCAACAATTAAGATCCCCTCAGATTTTTTAAGAAATACACCAACTACTTTTGCAAATAAACGAGCCGTAGTGGCATTTAATAAAACCGTTCCTAGCACAATCATAAACACAAGCGGTGTGATATATTCTGCACCTTCAACACCTTGTTTTAAAAGTTTACTTCCAAAAAGCGAGGCTATCCCTGCCGCAACGATACCTCTAGGACCAACCCAACTAATAAATACTTTTTCATTAGTTTTTAGTTTAGAGCCCATAGTACTTAAAAAAACAGCTACTGGCCTTATTAAAAATACAACTGCTGCAAAAAGTACTGCTGTTTTCCAGGTGTAAAGCAACAACATATCTTCAATATTTATATTGGCTGCTAAGAGAATAAATAATATAGAAATAAGTAATACACTAAGTGATTCTTTAAAGTATAATAGCTCTTTTATATTTTGAAGTTTGCCATTTCCTAAAACCATGCCCATAACCACAACAGCTAGTAAACCCGATTCATGTGCAAAAATTTCAGACTCCACAAAAACTAATAAAACGGTTGATAAAGAGACCACATTTAATAAGTAATGTGGAATCAATTTTTTATTGATTGCAAAAGCCAATGCATGTGCGAAGGTGAACCCAAATGTAGTTCCGAAAAGAATAATTTTTCCAAACTCAATTAATGCTGTTTTTGTAAAACCGCTATCGCCTTCAACACTAATAAACTCGAAAACCAATACGGCTACTAAAGCCCCTATAGGATCTATTAAGATTCCTTCCCATTTTAAAACGGTTGAAATATCTTTTTTAAGTGGAATATTTCTAAGAATAGGAGTAATTACTGTAGGTCCCGTAACTATTATAAGTCCTGAAAATAAAAATGATAATCGCCAACTTAATCCAAAAATATAATGCGCTAACACCCCCGCACCAAAAAAAGTAACCGCAGAACCAAGTGTAATTAACTTAGTAATCACAGGACCTACATTTTTTATTTCAGCCCGTTTTAAAGTTAAGCCACCTTCAAAAAGTATAACACTAATAGCTAAAGACACAAAATAGTACAAGCCTTCACCCGGAAATAGTCCATTTTTACCGTTCCAAATCGGTTCAATCCATTTGGTACCATCTTCACTTAAATATGCCGCAGCAATTGGACCAACTAAAAGACCAATTAAAATTAAAGGTAAAATAGCTGGGATTTTAAACTTCCATGCTACCCATTGGGCTAATATTCCTAAAATAATAATTCCTGCTAACTCAATCATAACAACTTTCGCTTTTTAAAAAACACTAATTTAGTTAAAACGTACGGTTTATTATTTTTAAAAAATGTTATCTTTCAACTTTGACTAAAAAAATATAGTAAAACCTGTGTCTTTAAAACCTTTTAAAAGTATTGGAATTGGGGTGGCATATTCCCCAAACTTAAAAGCTAACCTCTTTGAGGCGGCAAGGTTATCTGTTTTTTTTGAAGCTAAATTATTTTTAATTCATGTTGGCGACCCATCAGAAGAGAAAACTAATATGCTAAGTATCATTCTTAAAAGTTTTGAAAAAGATAATTTAGATTTTGAGGTTGTTTTTAAAACTGGTGATCCTGTTAATGTTATTTTATCTATTTCAGAAGACAAAAAAATAGACTTACTTATTCTTGGAGCTGTAAGGCGAGAACGCATTCTAAAATATTATGTGGGTTCTATTGCTAGAAAAATTACACGACGAGCAAAATGCTCTATTTTATTATTAATAAAACCCTCTGTTGAACGTTTACCCTGCCAACATATTGTTGTTAACGGCTTGAAAGACCCTAAAACAGAACAGACCATAACCTCGGCTTTTTATGTTGCCAAACAACTTAAATCTTCAAAAATAACTATTGTAGAAGAAATTGAGCAAGATGAAATTCATGTAAAAGTTGATGATGATAAATCGCTTAGACGCGCTAATATTGTAAAAGAGCGTATTAAACTAAGAGAAAACTCAAGAGTTAAAGAAATTATTAGCCATATTCCTAAAGCATTCACTGAAAATAAAACGATTAAATTGCAGCCTATTTTTGGAAAACGGGGATATTCCATTGGGCATTATGCACAAATTTCTCGCGCCGATTTATTAATTATGAATGGTCCATCAAAAATGACTTTTTGGGATAGATTATTTCCGCATGATATAGAACATATTTTAACCGAATTACCAACCGATGTGTTAATCCTTCAATGAGTCCGAAAAAAAATAATATAAAAGCCTTTTTTAAAGTCTTACCTAAAAATATTTTTTCGGGTTTTGTGGTGAGTCTTATTGCATTACCTCTAGGTTTAGGACTTGCTATGGCAAGTGATGCGCCACCAATTGCAGGTATTATTGCCGCTATTGTTGGTGGTATTATGGTTTCTATTTTAGGCGGAAGCCATGTAACTATTGTAGGACCCGGAAACGGATTAGTTGGCGTACTTTTAGTAGCAATAACCACTTTAGGATTACAGAATGCTTACATAGCCATTGTCTGTTCAGGGGTTTTACTTCTACTACTTGGTTTTTTTAGAATGGGCGCACTCGCTGATTTTTTCCCGTCTTCAGCGATACAAGGTATGCTAGCCGCCATTGGTTTAATTATTTTAGGAAAACAGTTTCATATTATGCTTGCTCATAAAATTAAAAGAGCAGATACAATTGACTACCTTTTAGAAATTCCATATACCATAAATGATGCGGTTCATTACGAAAACAAAGGTTTAATTTTTGCCGCATTAGCTGGCATTTTGAGTTTAACTATTATGCTTTTCTATTCAAAAATTAGAAACAAATATTTACAGCTTATCCCAGCACCTATGTGGATTGTGATATTATCCATAGGCTTTAGTTACTATTTTGAAATAGGATTACACGAACCTAACCCTATTTCACCAGAATATATGATTTCTGGTATTCCAACCATTCAAGAAATTATTGCAGATTTACCAAAACCTAACTTTAGTGGTATTTGGAGTTTTTCCTTTTGGGGAAGTGTTTTAGCTTTAACACTAATTTCAAGTATAGAATCATTATTAAGTATTAAAGCTGTTGATAAATTAGACCCAGAAAAACGACGCTCTAATGTAAACAGAGATTTAAAAGCGCTTGGTTTAGCAACCGTTGGTAGTGGTTTGTTAGGGGGGTTAAATGTAGTTACCGTAATTGCGCGTAGCTCGGTTAATGTAAATCAAGGCGGAAGCAATCGGTCTTCAAACTTTTTTCATGCTTTATTTTTGGTGTTTTTTATTGTGTTTTTTAGCACGCAACTTACCCGTATTCCGCTTCCTGCTTTAATGGCTATTTTAGTTTATACAGGCTATAAATTAGCCTCTCCAAAAATTATTACTAAAATGTTTTCTATTGGTAAGGAGCAGCTTATCATCTTTTTTATAACATTAATTGTAACCTTAAAAATAGGATTAATTACAGGTATTATTGCAGGTGTTTTAGCCGCTTTTATTATTCATATTATTATCAATAGAAGCTTTGGTTATGGTTTATTTTTCAGAAATCTAATAAAACCTAATGTTTTAATGTTCAAAGAACAGGGTAATAAAAATAATTATTATGTGAGTGTCAAACACTTTTGCAGCTTTATAAACTATTTCAGATTAAAAAAGCATTTAGATGCTATTCCAGAAAATAAAGATGTTATTGTAGATTTTTCATTGTGTAACTTTGTTGATGACACCGTTTTAGAAAACATCCATAGCTACCAAGAATTATTTGCTAAACGTGGTGGTCATTTTGATGTGGTTGGACTCGATATGCATGATACAGAAACCAAACATCCTTTTGCTTCTAGACGCTTACTTCCTGTTCCAAAAATTATTAAAAACAGCTTAACAAGGCGCCAAACAAATATGGAGAGTTTAGCTGAAAATTACATTTTAAAATACAGTCCTAAAAAGAAAAAAGAGGTCACTTTTCTAAATACTTTTTCATTTTTTGGAACCAAGCACATTAATCACATTTACAATAAGTTATCAGAAAAAAATAATGCAATCACACTGTTTGACATTGAGTTTTCAGAAGGCGAGTTTATTACTAAAGAAAAGGTTCGTAAAACCATGCTTCATATCGATTTACAATTTGCTATTCCAGAATTCACTTTAGATAAAGAAGGGTTTCTAGAAAAAGTTTCTGCTTTTGCAGGATTTAAAGATATTCCTATTGAAAATCATGACGATTTTTCTAAACGTTTCTATTTGCTAGGTGAAAATGAAGTAGGTATTGCTAAATTTTTTAATGACGATGTCACGCATTTCTTTGAAAGTAATCCATATTATCATGTGGAATCTAACGGAAACGCACTACTTATTTTTGGAAAAGAACGTTTGGCAAGTATTAAAGAAATAAAAGCTTTATACGATTTCGGTAAGCGTTTAAAACAAGTTATTACTTCCAGTTAAATTTTATAAAAATAACCTAAATCATTTCTTAATATATTCTTAACATTTTCAAGGATTTGCAATAGATTTCTTAATTTTACATCTATATGAATTTATATCCTATAAACGCTGGTAATATTAAGCTTGATGGAGGCGCTATGTTTGGTGTTGTACCAAAAACATTGTGGACACGAACCAATCCAGCAGATGCTAACAATATGATTGATATTGCTACACGCTGTTTACTCATAGAAGACGGCAATCGTCTTACATTAATTGATAATGGTATGGGTAATAAGCAATCCCATAAATTTTATGGATATTACCATCCTTGGGGTGATTTTACTTTAGATACATCGCTCAAATCATACGGGTTTCATCGAGATGATATCACTGATGTTTTTATGACACATTTACATTTTGATCATTGCGGAGGTAGTATTCAATGGAACAAAAATAAAACAGGTTTTGAGACTGCTTTTAAAAATGCTCATTTTTGGAGTAATAAAGACCATTGGCAATGGGCAACACAACCTAACAGACGAGAACGCGCATCGTTTTTAAAAGAAAATATTATGCCTATGGAAGAAAGTGGGCAGCTAAAATTTATACCGCTTCCAGAAGATAAAATTCTTAAAAATTCTGAGTTGGGTTTTGATATTTTTTTTGCAGATGGACATACCGATAAGCAAATGATTCCGCTTATCAAATATCAAGATAAAACCATTGCTTTTATGGCTGATTTATTGCCAACGGTTGGGCATCTTCCAATTCCATATGTTATGGGTTATGATACCAGACCGCTACTAACAATCGATGAGAAAGAGTACTTTCTAAATATGGCTGCAAAACATAATTTCTATTTATTTTTAGAACATGATGCCCATAACGAAATTATCACAGTACAAAACACAGAAAAAGGGGTTCGATTAAAAGATGTTTATACCGCTCAAGATATATTCAATTAAAATTTTAAATGACTAATTCAAATTATACAATGAGAACAATTAAAACCATGGTAACATCTGCTTTTTTAGCAGTTTTACTTTTTGGATGTGGAGGAACCGCAGCCATTTTATCAACACCTGTTGAAAATATCGATACATCACCCCTAAAAGTATCTGAACTTACAGACGCTGAAAAAAACAATTGGGGGCATTTAGACTTGGTAAAAGACACTATACCAGGAATGAGTGTAGATAAAGCTTACGCTGAAATTATTAAAAACAAAAAAGGTAAAAAAGTTATTGTAGCCGTGATTGATAGTGGAATTGATATTGATCATGAAGATTTAAACGATGTCATTTGGACTAATAAAGGTGAAATTCCAAACAATGGAAAAGATGATGATAAAAATGGATATGTAGATGATGTTCATGGTTGGAATTTTTTAGGTGATGGTTACAATGAGCAATTAGAATTTGTTAGAATCTTAGCAACTGGAAATACGAGTCACCCAGACTATGCAAAAGCCAAAGCAGAATATGATAAAGAATATCAAAAATGGTTAGGCAGAAAAACACAATATGATCAAATTTTCCAACAAATTAAAACTACTGATGATACCTTAATAAAACACTTTGGTAAAAAAGATTATACTAAAAAGGAAGTCGCAGCCATTAAAACTGAAGATGAGGCATTAGCACAAGCCCAACAAATTGCAAACTACTTGTTTAGCAATGGTACGGAATCTATGGCTGATGCCCTAAAAGAAATTGAAAATAGTTTAGTAAGCATCAATGACCGATTAAACTACCACTTAAATAAAGACTTAAAAGGACGTGTTACTGGTGATAATCCAGATGATATGTCTACAAAGTTTTACGGAAACGGTAATGTAAAACCCGTTAAAAAATCAGAAAGTCATGGTACACACGTAGCAGGTATTATTGCCGCAGAACGCAACAACGGAAAGGGTGCTAATGGTGTGGCAAATAATGTTCAGATTATGAGTGTTAGAACGGTACCTAATGGTGATGAATATGATAAAGATGTAGCTTTAGCTATTCGTTACGCAGTTGATAATGGTGCAAAAGTTATAAATGGTAGTTTTGGAAAAAGCTTCTCAACACATAGCGATTGGACTCGTGATGCTATTGCCTACGCCGGAAAGAATGATGTTGTTTTTGTTCATGCCGCAGGAAATGATAGTAATGATGTAGATAAGAAACCTAATTTTCCAGACGATAATATAAATGGCGTAGAAGTTTCAGATTCTTATATCAGAGTTGGTGCTTTGGCTCCAAAATACGGCTCTGGAATGATTGCTGGTTTTTCTAACTACGGAAAGCAAAATGTTGATGTTTTTGCTCCTGGAGCAAGCGTATATTCTACAACACCAGAAAACGAATATGATACCAAAGGAGGAACCTCAATGGCAGCTCCAGGTGTTGCTGGAATAGCTGCTTTAATCCGTTCTTATTTTCCAAATTTAAGTGCTGCACAGGTAAAACAAATTATTATGGATTCTGGTTTAGCTTTAAAAACTAAAGTTATTGTTGGTGGAAACTCAGAAGATATTAGACCTTTTGCAGATTTAAGTAAATCTGCAAAAATGGTAAATGCTTACAATGCCTTAATTATGGCTGCTAAATTATCTAAATAATATATATTACAAATTGAGGTTTTTTGTATGTTGCTTAGGCTCGTCAAACACCCTTTTTTTAATTTAAAATTTCTATGAATCGTTTATTTATTTCAGTCTTCAGCTTATCATTTCTCTTATTGTCATGTCATAGCCAAAAGGATATTGCGGTTTCAACCCCACAAACTCCAGTACCACCATCAAATATTGTATCAGGATATTGGCAACAACATGTAGATTACAAAATGGATATTGATATGGATGTAAATACCTATCAATATAAAGGCAAACAGAAATTAGTGTATACCAATAACTCACCCGACGTTTTAAATAAGGTATTTTATCATTTATACTTTAATGCGTTTCAACCTGGGAGCGAAATGGATGTACGCTCGCTTACCATCGCAGACCCAGATGGAAGAGTTAAAGATAGAATCAGTAAACTAAAGCCTAATGAAATTGGTTATATTAAAGTTAATTCTCTAAAACAAAACGGTGTTACTTTAATACACGAAACCGTGGGTACCGTTCTAGAGGTAGAACTGGCAAAACCAATTACACCGGGAGAAAGCGTAACTTTTGATATGGTTTTTGATGGGCAAGTCCCTGTTCAAATTCGTCGTTCTGGGAGAAACAATAAAGAAGGTGTTGCGCTCTCTATGGCGCAATGGTATCCAAAATTAGCAGAATACGATTTTGAAGGTTGGCATGCCGACCCATACATAGGTCGAGAATTTCATGGTGTTTGGGGTAATTTTGATGTAAAACTAACTATAGATAAAAATTATATCATTGGTGGCACAGGTTATTTACAAAACCCAAACGAAATTGGTTATGGTTATGAAACAGGAACTATAAATCGTCCTAATTCTGATAAATTAACATGGCATTTTGTGGCGCCTAAAGTTCACGATTTTACTTGGGCAGCAGACCCAGATTATAGTCACGATACAAAGCAAGTACCAAACGGCCCACTATTGCACTTTTTATACAAAAGTACCATGCCAAAGGAAAAACTTGAAAATTGGAAAAACTTGCAGCCAAAAGCTGTAGAATTAATGCAGTTTTTTAGCGGGAACGTAGGCCAGTATCCTTATAAACAATATTCAGTAATTCAAGGTGGTGATGGCGGCATGGAATACGGCATGTGCACCTTGATTTTAGGTGAAGGATCTTTTGAAGGTTTATTTGGTGTTACGGCTCATGAAATGGGACACTCGTGGTTTCAATTTATTTTAGCAAGTAACGAACTTAGACACTCATGGATGGATGAAGGTTTTACAGAATATATTGGTACTCTTGCTGAAAGCCATATTTTTAATAAAGATTTTGAAGCGCTTTCAAAACGCGTTTATGACGTTTATACTTATTTAGCAAAATCTGGAAAAGAGCAACCACAATCAACGCATTCAGATAGGTACAACTTTAATCAGTCGTACTCTATATCGGCTTATTATAAAGGTTATGTGTTTTTAAAACAATTGGCTTATGTTATTGGTCAAGAAAACCAAGAAAAAACAATAAAACAATATTTTAGAGATTTTTCTTTTAAACATCCAAGACCAGTAGATTTTATTAGAACCGCAGAAAAAATATCTGGTTTAGAGTTAGACTGGTATTTAATAGATTGGACGCAAACCACAAATACCATTGATTATGCTGTAAAAAGCGTTGATAATAAATCGGTTACGTTAGAGCGTATTGGTTTAATGCCTATGCCTATTGATGTTTTAGTAACTTACGCAGATGGTACTACTGAAGATTTTTATATCCCATTACAAATGATGCGTGGTGAAAAACCAACGGTAGCTACCACCATTAAAGATTGGGCTTGGGCATATCCAACCTATACTTTTAATGTGTCAAAAACTATAAAAAGTGTTGAAATTGATCCTAAAAGTTTAATGGCTGATATTGATAAAACAAATAATAAAAAATAGTATAATTTTTATAAAAATTTAAGCCACCTCGCTTAAACGAGGTGGCTTTTTTGATTTATCGAACTTACATTTTGTGAGAGTAAAATTAAAGTCATTTAAAATCAGATATTAGTCAACAAAACAATAAAATATTCGCAATATAGAATAGAGTGTAATCTCAAATCATTCACCTCAAAAATTATTAAAATTTAAGGCGCTATGCTTCAAATTTTGGTAAATGAACACCCTTCACTAGCACCATTACACCCATGGCTACCAACCAAATCACTTTAATATGAAATAGGGGTTTGTAGATTTCGTAATTATCTGGAATTCCCATAACAACACCCATAGCTGCAAGACCTAAGAGTACGGTAAACCAGCCCAACCATTTAGCAACAATGTGCCATTTAATAAATCCATAACCTAATAAAACTAAGCCAACACCAGAGAACACACGACCGAAACGAATAAAGCAAGTCACGTATTGATTGGTATATAAAATATCATTTACAAAAGCTTGAATTTCAATAACTGTCTTTCCTGCTGTTTGACCAACACCCCATGCACCAAAATTATAAAAATAAGCGTTTGCGATAGCTAAGGTAAATGTGCCTATAATTAACATACCAGCACCGGGTAAAATGAGTACACGATATGGCTTTCTAGCTGTTACCGATACTAAAGCAAATATGGCAATTGCCATGGTAACCCAACCAAAGATATGAATACGATACATCCAAATCCACGTCCAAACGCTTTCCCCAATGGCTTCAAAATCTGAAGCTACTATGTATTCACCAATATGATGAGGAGATAAAGCCCAACCTAACCATAATAATAAGGCAGCTACAATAAATGCCCAACCTGTAAATTTAGTTTCAAAATCTTTTGTCATGATATTCATCATTGTATATTTTTAAGTAATTATGCAATTTAGCATTATACACACTCTTTTAATGTAACTTTAGTTACATTAAAAGATACTTAAAAACTGTACTTTAGGAAGTTAGTTATTATAAACTAATATATAATATTTTGAAAAGAAGAGATTTTATAAAAAAATCAACACTAAGTTCATTCACTGCTATAATAGGAATAGAGCTTGTTTATGGGGCTAAGATGCTTGATGGTTATACCCCTTTAGCGTTGCAGGACCCTGATCCTTTTAAGTTATTTAATAAGCACAAAGACATGGTTGTGCTCAATGATAAACCATGGAATATTGAAGCGCAAGCACATTTGTTAGATGATAAAATAACACCTAATTCGTGCATGTTTATAAGAAATAACGGATTAGTGCCAGAAAACGTTGACCCCAATATATGGACACTTACAATTGATGGCGAATCGGTTAAAAACAAAAAAACATACACGCTTTCTGATCTAAAATCTAAGTTCGAGCAGCATACCTATCAATTAACATTAGAATGTGGTGGTAATGGACGTGCTGAATTTGATCCACCGGCAAAAGGAAACCAATGGACTATTGGTGCCGTACATTGCGCTTCATGGACAGGTGTACGTTTACGTGATGTGTTAGAAGATGCAGGTATTAAAAGTAATGCGGTTTATATTGGGTACCATGCTATTGATAAGCATCTTAGTTTGGACCCTAAAAAAGAACCAATCTCCAGAGGTTGTCCAATGGATAAAGCCTTACAAGATGAAACACTTTTAGCCTTTAAAATGAATGGTGAAGATATTCCACTAATTCATGGATATCCGTTACGTTTAGTTGCAGGTGGCTGGCCAGCTTCGGTTTCGGGAAAGTGGGTTGATAGAATTAGTATTCGTAACCAAGTACATGATGGTACAAAAATGACTGGAACAGCTTATAGAGTGCCTTGCGAACCCGTGGCACCAGGAGAAAAAGTGAAAGATGAAGATATGTGTATCATAGAGTCTATGCCTGTAAAATCATTGATTACCTATCCTAAAACTGGCGCCATGATACAAAAAGGAAAGGCATTAACTATTAGAGGTCATGCATGGGCAGGAGAGTTAGAGGTTGATAAAATGGAATATTCGATAGATTTTGGTTCTACTTGGAGTACTTGTAGCATTGAAAAACCAGCAAACCGTTTAGCATGGCAACATTTTTCGGCCACAGTAGATTTTCCAAAATCTGGTTACTACGAAGTTTGGGCAAGAGCTACAGATACCAATGGTATTGCCCAACCAATGCTTTTACCAGGCTGGAACCCAAAAGGATATTTAAATAATGCATGCCATAGAATAGCTGTTAAAGTTAAATAAATGAACAAAAAAGAAGCATTTGGAGCTCAAGTGAGAAAGGTATATCGTCTATTGATGTTGCTTTTTGCATTGTTTGTAATTACTGGAGGTGGATTGATGTATTACATGGTAAATCCTAATGTTTTTGATTTTTTGTTAAAGCCTGAAACGGTTGTGTTAACGCCTGTTGAAATTGACGAAGATAGGATTGAAAACGGAATTCATGTACGAACTGGTTTGGTTGATGCCGAAGGGTTAATGATTGTTGTAAATAATTGTACCAATTGTCATTCCTCAAAATTAGTAACCCAAAACAGAATGAATACTGAACGTTGGAATGCGACAATTAAGTGGATGCAGGAAACACAAAATCTTTGGGATTTAGGCCGTAATCAAGAGGTTATTGTTAATTATTTAGTTACAAACTATCCGCCAATAGCGAAAGGAAGGCGAATGGTTTTAAAAGATATCGATTGGTATGAATTGGAGGATTAATATCATATTGCTTTTATTAATCACTTCTGCATGTAAACACGATAACGCAAATAATTTATCAGAAGCTAAAACGACATATTTAATCGAGGCCAATGAATTGAAAATAATTGCCCAACAACAAAACATTAAAATAATTGATTTCAGAAAAAAAGAAATCTATGAAAGTGAACATATACTTGGTGCTATAAATCTTTGGAGAACGGATATTGAGGACTCCTCTTATGCTTACCCAGGAATTATGGCAAGTAAAACACAAATAGAAACTTTATTTGGAAAGTTAGGTATTAAAACTGATGATACCATTATAATATATGACGATAATGGTTTATGTGAAGCTTCAAGATTATGGTGGATATTGCAAAATTATGATTTTAAAAATATAAAATTATTACATGGAGGAATTACTGAATGGAAGGCAAATAATGGGGAGGTGACCACTCAAATACCAGAAGTAAATACAGCTGTTTTTAAACTGACTAAAAAATCAAAGATGCCCTATTATGTATCAAAAGAACAGGTGCTTAAAGCTTTAAGTAACAATACTGTGATTTTGGATACTAGAAGTGATGATGAGTTTTCGGGTAAACGACAAAAAAAAGGCGCTACTAAAGGAGGAAGGATACCAGGTAGTGTTCATATTGATTGGGTTGGAGCTATAAACTATAATGGTGATATGCGCTTTAAATCAATAAAAGATTTAGAAATAATATATAGTAAATTAAATATAAAAAAGAACGAGCCTATTATTTTGTATTGCCATAGTGGCGTGCGCTCAGCACATACTACTTTTGTGCTTACACAATTATTAGGGTATAAAAATGTAAAAAATTATGATGGCTCATGGACTGAGTGGAGTTATTTTAATGATTTACCAATTGAAAAAGATAATATAACAATTTAAGTAAGTAATTATGGAAAAGTATTTAGACGCATTTATCAATGCCTTTCAAGGCACATTAAATTGGACATGGAAATCTATATTATTTGAAGTGCCATGGTATACCAATTATTTTTGGGGACTTATTGCCATCTCAATAGTTGTATGGCTTTTAGAAATCGCATTTCCGTGGCGAAAAGATCAATCTATTTTTAGAAAAGACTTTTGGTTAGACGCATTTTATATGTTCTTTAATTTTTTCATTTTCTCAATCGTCATCAGTGGTGTTTATGAGATTTTAGGGTTGCTTTTTGGTGAAATTAATATTACGGCAAAAAGTTTAGCGCTTTTTGACATCTCAGAATGGGCACCTGCTCTACAATTGTTTGTATTCTTTATTATACTAGATTTTGTGCAATGGTTTACGCATGTATTATTACATAGATATGGTTTTCTATGGAAGTTTCATAAAGTTCACCACAGTGTGAAAGAAATGGGGTTTGCCGCACATTTAAGGTACCATTGGATGGAAAACATATTTTATAAACCGCTTAAGACATTTGGTGTTATGATAATTGGTGGTTTTGAGCCCGAACAAGCCTTTATTATTCACTTTATAACCATTGCTATTGGTCATTTGAACCATGCAAATATTAAAATTACTTGGGGACCATTAAAGTATATTTTCAATAACCCAGTAATGCATTTATATCATCATGCTTATGTATTACCTGAGGGAAAACATGGCGTGAATTATGGTATTAGTTTAAGCCTCTGGGACTATATTTTTAAAACCAATTACATTCCTGAAGATAGTGGGACTATTGAGATTGGATTTAAAGGCGATGATAAATTTCCACATGATTTTATAGGACAAAACACTTATGGCTTTAAAAAGGGTCAGCATTGATTACTTCTGTTTTAAAAAATAATTAATTTAAAGTTGCAAGCTTTATCATTCTATTGCTAAAAATCAGATAACTGAATTTTAGCAATAGAATGATTTTTTACTCATAACTTAAATATTAATACCAAGGTTCTTTTTTATAAATCTTAGTTTTTGCCACACGTTCTCTATTATTTAGTCTTAAATGTGTGCTTGTTATTTGCTTGTTTCTATAACCTAATAAATGAAATAGAGGTTTCGCTAAAAACTTAGCAGTAGTCAAGTTAACTTGTAATATCCCTTCAGTTTTATTTATCCAAGTTATTCCGGGTAACCACGCCAATAACGTATCTGTTTTTATACGTCTTAAGGCTGCTGATAATTTTAAGAAAATAGGTTTAATAGGTTTTATTATAAAAAAGCCTTCTGCACCTCTTTTTTGATATAAAGGCATAAATATATTACCGCTAATAGTCGCTAATACTTCCTTAGAATTACTTTCCGCTAATTTTGTCCCTTTTTTTATTTGTTCAAAACTTTCAAAACCATTGAGCATTTTAAAGCGCTCACCTTTGCTGATTTTGTGAAGGTATACAACTTCAAATATATCATTAGTGTGGTTTGCTTGTTGTTTTAATTGTTCGTGATATTTTGAAAAATTAATCACTGCTTCTTCTTTTAACACCCCCGAATAAACCAAAGTTAGGTATACAAAGGCAATACTATTGGTAATGGCAGAAAACTCATCGTGCTGGCCAGACTCAAACCCTAAAGACACATAACCCAATTGATTTATATAACTTAATAATGGTCCATTTAAATATTCTTCTATCCCTAATACAATAGGTACAGGAAATTGTTCTGAAAATTTTCGATTAATTATAGCATCATTAATAGTGATAAATGGTAATGTTTTGCTAGAAGTAGTGTGTAAATCTACAAAGTAAAAAGGAGGTTTATTAGTTTCTAAAATAGTATTTAAAAGATCTAACAACTCGAGTAATTCTTTTTCATCTTCATTTAGACTAGCTTTATTTTTAATAGCCTCAATATTTTGTTTTGTCCAAATTCTGTTTAAATCTTCCTCAATATAACGCTGGTGCTTTTTAAGTGCATTTAAATTTCCAGAAATGCCATAAATAGTGCCTTTTAAATAAGCCCCATTTACACCTGCCAATGCATCTTTAAGAGCAAATACACCTGAGGTTTCATTTCCATGTATACCACCAAAAAAAACCACAGTAGGTCCTGGTTTAGCGCCTTCAATTTTACCTAATATTCTGTTTATTTTTATACTGCTATCGAGTGCTTTATTATATACTTTAATCATACATTAAAATCACTTTTTGTAACTAAGCCCACTAACTTACCGTTTTTAACTACAGGTAAACTACCGATGGCATGAGTTTCCATTAGTTTTTTTGCTGTTTCAATTGGTGTATATTGATCGACTGTAATAATATCCGTCTTCATCAATTTTCCAACGTTATTCTCTTTCCCTTCATAATCGTCTAAATAGTTTTCAAGATCGGACCAACAAATTAACCCTACTAATTCGCGTTCATGATTTACTACAGGCATGTGATGAATTTTTTTCCACATCATAATATGCAATACCAAATCGATACTATCTTCTTTATCAACTGAAAAAATATCTCGATTCATAAGATGCTTTACCACATATTTTGCCTTAAAAGATATTTCACCTGCATGATGCAGCATCCCCCAAACCGAAACTGGATAGCCTTTTTCTTGTTTTTCATATATATTAGCAGTTAATATTTGCATAGCCTCATAACGTTTGTGGGATTTTAATAAGTTTCTGTAGCCTCTAACCATCCACTCTGAGCCGTTATCTCCCTTAACCCTGTCCTTAATAATTTTTAAGTAATACTCGGCGTCTTTTGGACTTACTCCAACGTGGTATAAGCCTTTATAAGCCATAGGAAGGAGTTCGTTTAAAATTAGTTTATGACTTGATACGTATTTTCCATTCCAATAGAACTGTGTTGCCATACCATAACGCGCTGCATTAAAGAAATTTGTTTTTACGTCTTTAAAATCCCATTGTTCATGAATATTTTTTAACGACTTAGGTTTGCCCATCATCACACCAACCCAAAACATCATATTCGCAATTTCATCAGCAGTTGTTGGGCCGGAAGGAATATATCTGTTTTCAATTCTTAAGCTTGCTTTTCCGTCCATAACCCCATAACAGACTCTATTCCATGGATATACCGTACCATTGTGCAACTGTAATGCTTTAAGGTTTGGCATTTCGTTGTTTTTAATCATATCTACACTATTACGTGTAAAATGTGTAGTTAAAAAACTTCTAAACCTTGATATGTTGTTTTTAAAAATATCAGTAATTGTACCTCGTTCCCAATCGTTACCAAAGCTAACTCTAGATTGTTTCTCATTAAGTAAATAAGAGTTTGCTCTAGTATCAATACTTTGAGTAAATAATGCAATTCGTGTTTCACTCCACAATTCTTTTCCAAATAGTATTGGCGAATTTGTACATACGCTCAAAATAGGTCCTGCAATAGCTTGTGCCCAGTTGTAATTATCTACAAAGTCTTTTGGACTCAGTTGTAAATGCATCTGAAAACTGGTATTACAACCTTCTAACATTACAGAATCGTGTAATAAATTGAGTTCGTCTACACCCTTAATGTGAATATCAAAACTTTTTCTTCGTGATTGTTTAAAAGCATCATTTAAAACGGAATAACGCTCGACATTAGTCATATTTTCTTCACCTACATTATTTACAGATAATGAAGGTAAAATACCGGTCAAAATAATTTTTATTCCTTTTTTTGCAGCTACCTTTTTCGCTTTATTTAAATAGGCTTCCAATTGCTTGTGTAGTTCAGAAAAACAAGTGCCATCAAGCTTGAGAGGGTCTAAATTAAGTTCTAAATTATAATTACCTATTTCAGTTGTAAAATGGTCGTCATTAATAGCCTCTAATAATTCTAACGATCTACTTTCTGGTAAAAATTGATCGTTTACTAAACAAAATTCTTGTTCGGCGCCAATACGAAAGGGGCCCTCTTCAATCATGTTGTTTTCAATCATGATATCCAAAGCTTCTATATCATTTAATAAATGATGGATATAGTTAGCTCTGTCTTTTTTTGTATTGAGTATAGACACATTTAAATCTCCCATAACAACATATTTTTTTATTATTAATGGATTAAATTACCCCAATATAAACATTTTAAATATGATTTTTATCATATAGAATCTCAAGTGCTTTGGTGTTAATTGTTATTGTTATTTTTGTAGATGTAAATCTATATATGTCTACAACCTATTCAAAAAAAGAAAAGCTTAAAAGCAAAAAGCTGATTGACCAGTTATTTACTGAAGGGCAATCAGTTTCTGCATTTCCGTTACGACTCGTTTATTTATCCACAGCGTTTGAAGATGATGTTATTGCTAAAACAGGCGTTTCTGTAAGTAAACGAAACTTTAAAACTGCCGTAGATAGAAATCGAATAAAACGTTTATTAAGAGAGTCTTACAGACTAAATAAAGCTCACTTTTTTAACAATTTAAAAACACAACATGCGTTTATGATTTTGTACATTGGAAAAGATAAGCCCACGTTTGCACAAGTAGAAACTAGAATGAAAGCCTTATTTGAAAAGTTTTCTAGCAAAACTTCTGATAAATAATTAACTATGAAAAAATTACTAAAAAAGAAAATCATAATTCCTATACTGGCCAGTGTTATCTTCTTTTCAACAACAGCTTTTAAAAATGATTTTTTTGAAATTGCTAAACAAATAGAGATTTTCACCACATTGTTTAAAGAATTAAACATGAATTATGTAGATGAAACCAACCCTGCAGATTTAATGGATACTGCTATTAAAAGTATGTTAGCAGATTTAGATCCATATACTAATTTTATGAACGAGCAAGATGTTGAAGCTGCTAGAATTAATAATACTGGTGATTATACAGGTATTGGCGCAAGAATAAAAACCTTAAAAACAAAGTTGGTTGTTATTGAACCTTATAAAGATTATCCAGCAGATAAAGCAGGTTTGAAAGCAGGTGATGAGATTATAAAAGTAGGAACTATTTTAGTTAAAGATTATGATGATCATGCGGGTGATTTACTAAGGGGCGCCTCAGGCTCTTCTGTAGAAGTAACCTATAAACGCCAAGGGGAAACTAAAACCGCTACTATAAAACGTGCAGAGGTTGATATTAAAGCTGTACCGCATTTCTCATTAATAAACGATAAAACAGGTTATATTGTTTTAAGCAGGTTTAGTAGAAAAGCACATGCCGAAACCAACTATGCTTTACGCGATTTAAAAGCGCAAGGTGCAGAACGCATTATTTTAGATTTGCGCGGAAATCCTGGTGGGTTGGTTAATGAAGCTATAAAAATCGTAAATCTTTTTGTGCCTAAAGGGCAGTTAGTTGTAACCACAAAATCTAAAGTAAAAAAATATAACCGGACGTACCTTACCAAAAATGAGCCTATTGATACTAAAATCCCTTTAGTTATTCTCTTAGATGGCAGTAGCGCATCGGCAAGTGAAATTGTTTCTGGTGCGCTTCAAGATTTAGATCGTGCTGTTATTGTGGGCTCTAGAAGCTTTGGTAAAGGCTTGGTGCAACGACCAAAACTTTTGACTTACGGTACACAAGTTAAAATTACAATTTCAAGATATTATACCCCCTCAGGAAGATATATTCAATCTCAAGATTATTGGAATAGAAATGAAAAAGGCGAAGCTGTAAAAATCAAACAAGAAAATTATAACGCATTTAAAACTAAAAATGGCAGGAAAGTATTTGATGGTGGCGGTGTTTTTCCAGATGTTCCGGTTGGGTCTTACAAAATATCACCGATTACAACTGCTATTGTAAATAATGATATGATTTTTGATTACGCTACCAAGTATTATTACAATCATAAATTTGATGATATTAATACTTTAAAACTCTCAGATAAAGACTTCTCTAGTTTTAAAAATTACTTGCAAACTAATAATTTTTCATTTGAAACGGATACAGAAAAGGCGCTAAAAAAAGCATTTGAAACGTCTAAAAAAGAAGAATTAAATGATAATATAGAACGTGATTTTAATACATTAATTTCTAATCTAAATACCTCTAAAACTAATATTATTGATGAAAATAAAGAGTATTTATTAGAGTTATTAACTAAAGATATCGTGAAACGCTATGTATATAGAGAAGGTTTATATGAATATTTAGAAATGCATGATCCAGAAATAAAAAAAGCAACTGATATACTTAGCAACCCATCAACTTATCAAGGTTATTTGAAATAAATACGTAACTTTAATACTATCAGCACATCATACAAAACCGCATACATATTGGCTTCTGGCATGATTTTAGATTAAAAATAGTATATTTATAACCTATTGAAATCCTTTTATGAATAAATTATTGGTATTACTATTATTCGCTTTAAGTAGTGGTTTTGCTTTTTCTCAAAAAGAATTAACACATGAAGTTTATTTTAATACAGATAAATACGAGGTTCCTAACACCGAAGAAAATCGATTATTACTCTTTATTTCTACTTTAAACGATATAGATATTGAATCCATTTCCATATTTGGTTTTTGTGATGATAGAGGGGCAGACTCTTATAACTTGGTATTATCTCAACAACGTGCAGATGCTATAAAAGCCATTTTTGCTAATAATGAAATAAGTGAAACATTAATAACAAATGTTGATGGTAAAGGCGAGATACTTCTTAAAATAGTGGAAGAAGAAAACCTTTTAAAAATAAGAGGTTTAAACCGAAAAGTGGAAATTATCGTAAAACCTAAAACACCTAAACCTATCGTTGAAAAAGTAATAGAAAAACCAGCTAAACCGAAGGAAAAAAGTGTTTTAGAGCTTATAAAAGATGGGGATAAAGGAGATAAAATATTATTTAAAAATATTCTATTTAAAACGGGTTATGCATCTGTAACACCAAAATCTAAAAAAATACTCGAGTCTATAGCAAAAGCACTTTTACAACGTGATGATATTTATTTTACCATCCAAGGCCATGTATGTTGCACACAAAACACAAGAGATGCTGTTAATAGAAAAACGAAAAAACGTAATCTATCAGAAGCGAGAGCGCAATATGTTTACAATTATTTTGCAAATAAAGGCATAGATAAAAAACGTATGCGTGCCATAGGTATGCGAAGAAAATTTCCGTTAGGTGGCGATCCAGAACTTGACAGACGCGTAGAAATACTCATTACCTATGTGAGTAATCAAGCTAAATAAACTTCCATGTGCTCCAAAACTAAGTGTATCATAATTAGTTTCTGTTTAATTACTATAAACAGCCGCTCCCAAAATACATTTATTCCTGATGATAATTTTGAACAAGCTCTAATCGATTTTGGTTTAGATACACCGCCTTTAGATGATAACGTACTGACTTTAAATATTATCGGGATTACAGATTTAGATATCGCGAATAGAAATATTACAGATTTAACCGGTATTGAAGATTTTATAAGCTTAACTAATTTAGACTGTTCTAATAACCAATTAACGGTTTTAAATATCACTCAAAACACCAACCTTATAGAATTGTATTGTAGTGAAAATCAATTAACCAATATAGATATTACAAGTCTTTCTAACCTAGTAAGGTTGTGGTGTTTTAGTAATCAATTATCAAGTCTAAATACAATTCAAAACCCAGGTTTAATTTCTTTACGTTGTGAAGATAACCGCTTAACGAATCTCGATACATCTAACAATTCAAATTTAAATGTGTTAATCTGCGAACAAAATCAAATAACCATGCTTGATGTTTCAAATAGTGTGGGTTTAAGAAGGTTTCAATGCGGAAATAATCAATTAGCTAATTTAGATGTTAGTGCTAATACAAACTTATCCATCTTATTCTGTGAACAAAATCAAATAACAAATTTAGATCTTAAAAACAATAATGCGCTGACAATCTTATCCTGTTTTAACAATCAAATTAGTGAATTAGATCTTTCAAAAAACCCGGACTTAACCGATTTAAATTGTAGTCATAATCAATTATGCTTATTAAATCTGAATAACGGAAATAACAATATAATTACAACTGTTAATTTTGATTCTAATCCAGATTTAAATTGTGTTGTAGTTAATAATGCTAATGGAGATTATTCCTCTTGGGTACCAGCCTCATTTTTAAACTATGTTGAATCTCAAAATGAATGCAGTAATTTTATACCGATTGATACTTTAGAAAACGTATTTGGAACAAGTTACACATTACCAGTACTTAATAATGGTAATTATTTTACTGAATCTAATGGTATGGGATTATCATTAAATTCTGGAGATATTATTACAAGTTCACAAACCATTTATATTTTTAATAAAACCACTTGTAATAGTAATGAAAGTAGTTTTGTTATTGTTATTAATAATGAAGATTTTTTTATTCCAAAATTTTTTACACCAAATAATGATGGTACTAATGATGTTTGGCAAGTTTATGATAAATTAAACCTGATTAATAATATTTCTATTTATAATCGAAACGGAAAACTTTTAAAGTTTTTATCTAATAGCGCTACTAGTTGGGATGGAACTTATAATGGCGAATTATTAAGTAGTGACAGTTATTGGTATGAAATTGTTTTAAACACGCGCGACATTTTACGTGGCTATTTTGCTTTAAAACGATAATATTTATGTCAGATTAAGCGCAGTCGAAACCTCATTAATTTCAAAAGTTTTAAATCATTTTTTTATCATAGCAATATGCGGAATATCATCTTCAAGGTACTCCTCGCCTACTTTTTTAAATCCCAAACTATTATAGAATTTTTTAAGATATACTTGTGCTGATATTTTTATGGAAGTTTCATTAAAATATTTTTTTATCGCTTCCGCGGAAGCGTTCATAATATCTATACCATATTTATAAGCTCTTTCGTTTTTAGCAACAACTACTCTACCGATACTTGGTAATTCAAAATAATCGCCTGCTTTAAAAATACGTGTATAAGCCACTATTTTATTATTTTTAAATCCTAAAACATGAAGTGCTTTTTCATCTTTTCCATCCAAATCTTGATACACACAGTCTTGCTCTACAACAAAAACTTCACTTCGTAGTTGGAGTAAATCATAAAGTTCTTGAGTACTTAATTCTGAAAACGTTTTAACTATAATTTCTAACATTTTTTAATCTTGTACAATTACATCTTTAGCATCATCCTTACCAAACTCTGGTTGAATATTTACATGATTAATATCGTATTTATGAAATACTAATTCTTCTATTTCATGAAGTATTTTATTAAATTTTGATAACGTAATATCTTCAGTAAAATCGATATGAGCCTCTAAATGAATTTCGTCTTCATTAAGTTGCCAAACATGCACATGATGCACATTTTTTATACTGCTAAAAGCGTTAATTTCAGTCACAATTTTTTTTATTGGAATAGCATCTGGAGTAAATAACATGAGTACTTTTGTAGATGTTTTTAATAAATCAAAACCCATCCAAATTAAATACAAAGCAATGATAAAAGTAAGTACGCTATCTACCCAAAATAATTTGTAATACTTCATTAATAAACCACCAATTAAAACAGCAACACTAGCCATCATATCAGTAAATAAATGGAGATAAGCACTTTTCATATTCATATTTGCTTCAGCATCTTTTTTTAATAAAACTACACTAAAACCATTTCCTAATATAGCAATTCCAGAAAGCCAAATCACTAAGTTTGATTCTATGTCTTGTGGATTTTGAAACCGTTCAACAGCTTCAATAATTAATAAAATAGCTACCACTATTAAAGTGGCTGCATTAATAAAAGCAGCTAAAATTTCAGCACGTTTATAACCAAAAGTTTTTTGAAAAGAGGCTTTCTTTTTACTTAACTCATTAGCTATATAACTAACAACCAAAGAAATAACATCGCTAAAATTATGAAGCGCATCACTTAAAAGTGCTAAACTTCCAGATAACACACCACCTATAACTTGAGCAACTGTTATAAGAATATTTAATAAAATAGATATTAGAAGATTACGACCTTTAAAGTCGCCATGACCATGCGAATGATTATGACCATGATGGTGATTCATTTATAATAATATTAACAAGATAATGGAATTTTATCTATTCTTCTTTGGTGTCTACCACCTTCAAACTCGGTATTTAAAAAGGTTTCAACCATTTCTAACGCTTGAGGTATAGCTGTATAACGCGAAGGAATACATAATATATTAGCATTATTGTGATGTCTAATTAAATGAACAATTTCTTTATTCCAGCATAAACCAGCTCTAACCTCTTGGTATTTATTAGCAGTCATTGCTACACCGTTACCACTACCGCAAATTAAAATTCCAAAATCTGCTTTTTTCGAAGCAACATCTTTAGCAACAGGATGTACAAAATCTGGATAATCTGCACTATCATTAGTATCGGTACCATAATTATTAACAGTAATACCTTTAGATTCTAATAAAGCTATTACAGCAAATTTATAATCTACTCCTGCGTGATCGTTTCCTATTGAAATTGTCATTTTATTTATATTATTGTATCAGTATACAAAGGTAGTAAATTAAGAATTTAGATTATTGTTTTTATTAAAAAGACCATCTTAAATATATACTAATAAAAGAAGGTTTTAAATAGTAATAATAAATTGTTTAGAAGTATAGTATCTATTATTAGTAACTTGTTAATATCTAAACAGCGTTTATTAAAACTTTTATTAGGATTATCCAGTTAAATTTTCAATCAAAAACCTAAAGTTAATTTACTAATTAGTTAGCATAAATTTTTAGTTAAGTTATAAGTATCAAATTATATAGTTGTGAGTTTTATTAATTATAATACTTATTAAAAAATGTTGTTAATGTAGGTTACTAACAATTGTTAATAGAAAAATTAAAAAACTTCAATTTAAGCGAGTTAACTATTTATAAATTGTTCATTTCATATCAACAACATTCTATAAGATATAAATCAAAATAAAAGATAAAAAAGTTATACCGCTATTCACAAGCTATAATAACCATCATTTATTTTTTTAAATTTTAAAAGAAAAATAATTATATAATATATAATGTGGATAACTTTGATTTAACAATTTAAAAAAACGATTAAATATTAAAACCCTAACTTTGTAAAAACAAATAGCAATTTCTTCACGTGTACAATGCTATTAAATAACAAAATTTCCTATATCTTAGGAATTGAAAATGATTACAATAATTAAATGACAAGAAATAGAAAAGGAAAATCCAAAAATAAAGGAATTTCCAACCTTACAAATACAATCTTAAGTATATTAAAAAAAGAAAGAAATCAAGTATTCAACTATAAACAAATTGCTGCTAAATTAGGTGTTAATGATGCTAGTAGTCGGAATCAAATCATAAAAACCTTAGCAAAACTAGCAGTTAAAAAAGAGATAGAAGAAGTAGATCGTGGTAAATTTAAAGCTGTTGTAAATACTGAGTATCATATTGGTAAGCTAGATTTAGCAGCTAAAGGAAACGGTTACATAATTTGTGACGATTTTGAAGATGATGTCTTTATAGCATCTAACAATATTAACAAAGCATTACACGGCGATGAAGTAGAATTTTATGCTTACAAACGCAGAAAACGAGGAAAAGCAGAAGGCGAAATTACTACTATTATTAAACGTGCAAAATCAGAGTATGTTGGTGTTATTCAAATTCATGAGAAAAAGAATTTTGCTTTTGTAGTTCCTGATAGCAACAAAATGTACACAGATATTTTTGTACCTATTAATAAAATAAATAAAGCCGAAGATGGTGATAAAGTACTAGTATCATTAGAAGAATGGCCAGAAAAAGCAGATTCCCCTCACGGTAAAGTACTTCAAGTACTCGGTAAACCTGGAGAGCACAATACAGAAATACATGCTATACTAGCAGAATATGGTTTACCACATGAATTTCCTCACGAAGTTGAAGCTTTTGCAAATGGTATTGATACATCTATAACAGAAGCAGAAATAAAAAATAGACGCGATATGCGTAAAGATTTAACCTTTACTATAGACCCAAAAGATGCTAAAGATTTTGATGATGCCCTATCGTTTGAGGTTTTAGATAATGGTTTATACGAAATAGGGATTCATATTGCAGATGTATCGCACTATTTACAAGAAGGCACTATTTTAGATGATGAAGCTTACGAGCGTGCTACATCTGTTTATTTAGTAGATCGCGTTGTTCCTATGCTTCCAGAAGTATTATCTAACAACGCCTGTTCATTACGCCCGCACGAAGAGAAATATACGTTTTCAGCCGTGTTTCAAATAAATAATAAAGCGGAAATTAAAAACGAGTGGTTTGGTAGAACCGTAATTTATAGTAATGCACGTTATGCTTACGAAGAAGCACAAGCGGTTATAGAATCTAAAATCAACACCATTCCTGCAGAGGTATCTTTAACAGGAAAAACATATCAAACCGATCAAAAATTAGCAGATGCTATATTAAAAATGGACGATTTAGCTAAAATTATGCGCGGACAACGTATGCGAGATGGTGCTATTTCTTTTGATAAAGTTGAAGTAAAATTCAATTTAGATGAACATAATAATCCAGCTGGTGTATTCTTTAAAACCAGTAAAGATGCTAATAAATTGATTGAAGAGTTTATGTTATTAGCAAACAGAAAAGTTTCAGAATTTATTGGAAAACAAGATCCTAAAAAAACATTTGTATACCGTGTGCATGATGAGCCAGACGAAAGCAAACTAGCTTCACTTCAAAATGTAGTTGGTCGCTTTGGTTACAAACTTAATTTTAAAGATAGAAAAAGTACAACAGTATCCTTAAATAATTTATTACAAGAGGTTGCCGGTAAAAAAGAGCAAAATTTAGTCGATACCTTAACCATACGAAGTATGAGTAAAGCGGAGTATACCACAAGAAATATTGGTCATTACGGATTAGCGTTTAACTATTACAGCCACTTTACATCACCCATTCGTCGTTATCCAGACGTGATGGCGCATCGTTTATTACAACATTATTTAGATGGTGGGAAATCTGCCAATGAAGATCTTTATGAAGAAAAATGTAACCACTCCAGTAATATGGAAGGCTTAGCAACACGTGCAGAACGCGATTCTATAAAATACATGCAAATTCGTTTTATGGAAGACCATAAAGATGAAGAATTTATAGGGGTTATTACAGGGGTAACAGATTGGGGTATTTATGTTGAAATTATTCAAAATAAATGCGAAGGTATGGTAAGTGTTCGCGATATGAAAGACGACCATTACGCCTTCGATCAAGACTTATATGCTATGGTTGGTAGAAGCAACGGTATGGTATACCAACTAGGAGATGAAGTGGTAGTAAAAGTTAAAAACACCGATTTAGTAAAGAAACATTTAGACTTTAATTTACTAGGGAAGCCTCAAGAATAATTCAATTTTTTTTATTTCGGCATTACCTCAAGGGTCGGGCTTTTACTCATGCTTTTCTATGTAATATTTTTAGATTCATGAACATAAATGTTTCATTATATCTTTTTTATATGTCATAGTAAGGATAAAGGTCGTGGCTATCTGTTAAGTTAAAGTTCTAAATAAAATCTATGTTTACCATTTTAAAAAAGGATGCCGTTTCAATCCCTAACGCGAATCACTACTAGTTTTAACTTATTTACTATTCATGTAAAGGTAGTAATCTTTTATTTAAATTTTTAAATTATATTTAATAAAAGATTCATCTAACAAATAAACAAATAAAAGCATAATATTAACAACAACACACTCCATTGAAGCGCATAAAATATAGTATTATTTAGGTATTGTTACTAGTGTATCAACCAACATAAAAACGTCTTTTTTTTCAAAACACAAAAAAATGTAAACATGTTTTCTATTGTTCTTAATAAAGCAAAAGAAGCCGCTTTTTAAAATGTAAAAGTCCAGATATAATGATAAACTTTTCTTAAAGTAAATTAACTAAGGTATAATTATTGATAATTTTACGTTTCTCAATAAAACCACTTTTAAATGAAAACACTTATTAAAATACTTGTGCTTTGTATAACAACAATATGTTTTGCACAAAAACCTATTGAAAAAACCATTGGAGAGTTTAGCGAATTAAAAGTTTACGACTTAATTGAAGTAGAACTTATTAAATCTGATAACGATAAAATCTTTATTACCGGAAAAAATGCTGATGACGTTTTAATAAACAATAAAAACGGGACGTTAAAAATTAAAATGAAGCTTGAAGAAGCTTTTGATGGGAATAAAACCAAAGTGAAACTGTTCTACTCAAACATTGATGTTATTGATGCTAACGAAGGTGCACATATTCATTCAGCAGATATCATTAAACAATTTGAGATAGATTTAAATGCTCAAGAAGGCGGAAAAATTAATGTAAAATTGGATGTAAAGTATGTTAATGTAAGAGCCGTTACAGGAGCAGATATTGTAGCTTCAGGTTCAGCTAACCATCAAGATATTTCGATATATACAGGAGGCGATTACGACGGAAAACTTTTAAAAACTGAATTCACTGAAGTGTCTATTAGAGCCGCAGGCGAAGCCCTTGTAAACGCCACAAAAAAAGTATCAGCTAAAGTAAGAGCTGGAGGTGATATTTTTATATATGGTAATCCTGAACGTATTGATGAAAGCCGAGTATTAGGAGGAAGAATTAAGAAAGTAGAAGAATAATATCATTTACTAAATACATAATTATAAACCCTCTAAATTGAGGGTTTTTTCGTTTTTGATTATTTCAGTATGTTTTTTTTACTAAATTATTAACCATACATAAACTATACATAGTTGTTTTTAACCCCTGTTTTAACTACTTTAGTAACTTAACAAGCTTAAAACACACGTGAAAAATATTAAATATTGTATTTTTTTTATTGTATTGGGGTCATTTTTAATGTTAAAAGCACAAGAAAGACCTCCTATTAATGTGTTTTATTCTAATGATTACAGAGTAAATACACAGTTGGGAATACTTGCTATTAAGGCTAAAGACTGGAAGAAAGCAGAAGCTTACCTCCAAACAGCCGCCGATAGAATTACCATGAATTACACACGAGCTAAAGACGGCGAAGCGCTCTATTATCTTGGGATTACACAACGTGCCTTAGGAAAAACACAAGATGCTTATGACAATTTGTATAAAGCCACATGGAGTTCCGCATGGCATTCAGCAGCCTATTACCAACTCGCAGAAATGGACTGTAATACAGGTGATTTTGACAAAGCTTTAGGGCATATAAATCGTGCATTAACAACAAATGCTGAAAACGATAATATGATAATACTAAAGTCAATATTATTAAGAAAGTCAGGAGATTATAGCGCAGCAAAAGAAATGCTTCAGGAGCTTATTTCAAAAGATATGATTAATCATTGGGCGCTTAATGAATTATATCTTATCAAAAAGGAAGCTAAGGAATTAAATGAACTAGACGCTCTTGATAACCTAAAAGTGGTCATGCGCAATGAGGTAGAAGGCTACCTAGAACTTGCAACTAGTTATGGCAATTGTGGACTGTTTAAAGAGGCTAAAGATGTTTTAATGCGATTGGAGTTAGAGGGTAATACCTATCCAATGCTGTACTATTATTTGGGGTATTACAGTCACCAGCTTGGAGACACCAGTGGGTCATTAAATTATTATAAAAAGGCAGCAACTATGCCGCATAATTATTGTTTCCCTTACCGTGCGGAATCGATTACAGTACTAGAACACGCTATGAAGCTAAACCCTAGTGATGCAAAAGCACCTTATTATCTTGGTAATTTGTTTTACGAACCACAACCAAATCAAGCGATTAAGATGTGGGAACTGTCTCGTGAATTAGATGGGACCTTTTATATCGTACATCGCAATCTTGGTTTAGCTTATGAAGAGATAAATCAGGATAATGCTAAGGCTATGAGCAGTTATGAAACGGCAGTTGCTAATAATCCAACAGACGCACGTTTACTTTTTGAACTAGATAAAATATACGAGAAAAATAAGGTATCCTCACAGAAAAAATATGAACTATTAAAAGACAATAATGAGACGACTCGTATGCGAACAGAAACATTATTACGTTTTGCTACCCGAGCATTGGAAGTAGGAAAATATCAAGAGGCTATTGATATTATAGAAAACAACACCTTCCCTCAGCTTGAAGGCGGACGGGAGATGCAAGACACCTATCTTAGCGCTTCTACTTTAAGAGGTTTGGAGTACCTTAATTCAAAACAATTAAGTAAAGCAGAAGCAGATTTTAAGAAGATTATAGACTATCCTGTAGGTAGGTTTGGTCGTTCGCGGTGGGCCCAATTCAATTATCTATTAGGAATTACATATGATAAGATGGGAGAAAAGGATAAAGCTAAAGAAAACTATCAAAAAGCGATAGCTATGAATATCCCTTTCAGAGGCGCAGATACAGAATACGCATATTACCAAGGGTTAGCATTGGAGGCGACTGGTGAGAAGAAAGCCTCAACAGTGTTGTTCAATAAAATGTTAGATTATGCCCAAGGGACTGACAATAGCTCTTTTTTTACTCAATTTGAAGGCGGTCAGTCTGAAGATGATCAAGCTGCTACGCAACATTATCTTGCTGGTTTAGCATATCAAGGTCTTGACGATAAAACTAAGGCTAAAGCTGAATTTGAAAAAGTTTTAACTTATAGACCTTCTCATATCTGGGCTAGCGTTCATTTAAAACAAATGAAATAAGTCGAAAAAATAATTTTTTTTTGAAGAATCAATAACTTATAATAATAGTAGTGATGAAAAATAGTAGAGGAATAATAAAAAAAGGTATTATATTTTGCATGTGCTTAATTGGAGTTAACCTTTTTTCACAAGTAAAAATGACAGAAGAAATGTGGACGCTTCCAACCTACAAAGTAGAAGCTTCAGAAAAGGCACCATTCTTTTTCACAGGAGAAAATTATCAGGGCGCTAGAAAAGTTATTTATCCTTATGCGCTAAATGATGTCATTTCTAATACGAAGGAAACCCAGGAATGGAAAACCTTAAAGCTCGAAAACGAATATATTGAATTAGGGATTACCCCAGAAATGGGCGGAAAATTATATTATGCAACCGATAAATCCAATGATTATAATTTCATATATAAAAATAACGAGGTAAAACCTGCAAACATTGGTATGACAGGGGCTTGGACATCTGGCGGGATAGAATGGTGCGTATTTCATCATCATCGCCCATCAACTATGTTGGACATGGATTATAGTACAGCAGAAAATGAAGATGGTAGCAAAACTATATTTATAGGCGAAACCGAACCCCGTCATCGTATGCGATGGACAGTGGGGGTAACTGTTAGTCCTGGCAAATCTTATTTCGAGGCAGAAATGTCTATATATAACCCAACACCATATACCAATACATTTTTGTATTGGGCAAATGTTGCTACACATACCAATGAAAACTATCAAATCATATTTCCACCTAGTATAGAATTCGCAACATTTCATTCCAAAAACGATTTTACACAATGGCCTTTTTCAACTGAAGTATTTAAAGAGCAAGATTTTACCGAAGGTGTTGATATTAGCTATTGGAAAAATGTAAAGCAATCTGCCTCATTTTTTGCTTGGGATTTAAAGGAAGATTTTATGGGAGGTTATGACCATGGAACGAATAGTGGTACGGTGCATATAGGAGATCATAATATTGTTAAAGGCGCAAAATGTTGGGAATGGGGTTCGGGTCCAAGAGGACAAGCTACAGAAGGAAGGTTAACAGAAACTAGTGGCCCGTATGTGGAAATCATGGTTGGTGCTTACTCTGATAATCAGCCAGATTATACATGGATAAAGCCTTACGAAGTTAAAAGATGGAAACAATATTGGTATCCTGTAAAGGACATAGGTGGATTTAAAAACGCCAATTTAGATGCTGCGGTTAATCTTGAAAAACGTGATGGTAATTCCGTTTTTATTGGTTACCATTCTACACAAAAATTGGATAATGCTCGAATTATTTTAAAAAACGGTGCAGATATTGTTTTTCAAGAGGATGTACAAATTTCTCCAGTAAAAGCATTTACTCAATTAGTTGATTTGAAAGGGAATTTTAATCTCACAGATTTATACACAGAAATGGTTGATATAAAAACCAACAAAACCATTATATCTTATAAGCCTATTGAAAAGAAAATATCAAAAGAATTACCTAAAGAAGTTGAAAGACCTCCGTTACCTGAAGATATGGAAACCGTGGAAGAATTATATATAACAGGAAGCAGGCTTGAACAATTTTATAAAAACCCTAATGATTATTATGATGAAGTCATTAAACGCGACCCAACTAATAGTCGCACGAACACAGCAATTGGAAATCAGTATCTTAAAAATGGCGATTATAAAACGGCGAGAAAATATTTTTCTACAGCAATAAAAAGAATAACAACGGATTATATCCGTCCAAAAAATACAGAAGCTCTATATCTTCAGGGGTTAACATTGAAAGCTTTAGAGCTGTATGATGAGGCAATTGACACCTTATATCGTGCCACTTGGGATTACGCATATCATTCGCCAGCGTATTTTGAATTGGCACAGATTTCATCTATTAAAAAAGATTTTAAAAAAGCCTTACATCAAATAAATGAATCACTTTCTACTAATTCCAGAAATTCCCGTGCCATTGGTTTAAAAGCATCTATTCAAAGAAGATTGAAGGATTTTGATGGTGCAAATAAAACCCTTTCTACAATTATTGGCATAGACCCACTTGACTTTAGAATTCTCAACGAAGTTTATTTAGTGGCAAAAGCTTCGGGTAATAATGAAGCAGCAGAAAAAGCATTGGTGTCATTTACAAAAAAAGCAAGGAATTTTCATCAAAATTATCTTGAGTTGGCTGTAGGTTATTTGAATGAAGGCATGTTAATGGAGGCAGAAGACGTATTGCAACGCTACAAAGGTGAAGATCCTATTATTCAATATTATTTGGGATACATTAAAAGCAAATTAGGCAATAAAGATGAAGCAATAAAACTGTTTAAAAGCGCCCAAAGCCTTTCTACAGATTATTGTTTTCCATTTCGATTAGAAACGGTTAAAATATTACATGTTGCTTTAGAAAACAATCCTAAAGACGGAAAAGCAAATTATTATCTTGGTAATATTCTTTATAATAAACAACCCGAAAAAGCTATGGAATATTGGGAAGTTGCTATAAAAAATAATCCCAATTTAGCCATGGCATATCGTAATTTAGGATGGGGGCATTACAGACATTTTAAAAATTTTAAAAATGCCATCCCTTATTATGAAAAAGCGCTTGCCTTAAGCAAAAATGACGCAATTTTATATACTGAACTCGATAATTTATACGAGTTAAACAATAGCCCTATTAAAACTAGGCTAAAAATATTTGAAGGAAATGAAGCAGCAATAAATAACCGTGATGATGCCTTTGTTCGTCAAATAAAGGTGCTTACTTTGGCAGGAAAACCAGATAAATCTGTTGAACTTTTAAAGAATAAGGTCTTTAGTTATCGCGAGGGTAATTCAAGAGTTCGTGAGGTTATTATTGATGCTCAATTATCGTTAGGATTACAATATATGGCCAAAAAAGAGTATCAAAAAGCACTTGATCATTTTTTGATGGCTCAGGTTCCTGATGAGGAAGCAGGAAGTGCCAGATCAGGAAATAGAAATATTCAAGTTAATTATTTTATTGGAAAAGCATACAGTGCCTTGAATAATACATCAAAAGCAAATGAGTATTATAATATGGCTACCAATGCTGAAACATCAAACAAATCTAGCATAATGGCGTATTATAAAGGATTAAGTTTTTTAGAGTTAAATAATATTACTGAAGCTCACGCTATTTTTAATGTATTGGTTGGTGAAGGAGATAAAATATTAAATAATACTGAGGAGGTATCAGATGATTTCTTTGCCATTTTTGGCGAGAAAGAAAGCGAAAGCCTTAGGAACTCCAAAGCTTACACTTTAAGAGGCTTGGGATATAAAGGCTTGGGTAAATCATCAAAGGCAAAAGAAGATTTAGCAAAAGCAGTAGCGTTGTCGGTAAGTAATTTATGGGCTTATACTGAATTACAATAATTTCTCAAAAATTAAAATAAAATTTATGAAGTGTATAACGAATATTACATCAGCAATTGTCTATCTCGTTTTAGTGTGTTTATTGAGTCAATCTTGCGATAAGGAAACTGACAAAATTTTTAAAATTCAATTTGATAACACTAAAAAGGTCTCAGGACAAAAATTTGCAATAAAAGATATAAGTCCAGGACTCGAAACCGACTGGAGTGATTATAATTTTGTTGTTCTTGAAATGAAGGTTACGACGTCGCAACGCTTTCAAGTCGGATTCACAACAGATAAAGGATACAACGAAATTCGCGTTATGAGTTATGCTCCAAATGCATGGATTAAACAAGCTATTCCCTTAAAGTTTTATACACAATTACCTGATCCAGCAAATGATATTGCTGGCACAATGAACCAACCGCGGTATACAGGCTGGTTTAATTTGGGAGGAAAACGCGGACCACTAAAAGGTGTCGATTCTATTGGAATTAGAATGCATGTTCCCATAGGAAATCCGTCTATTGAAATACGCAATATGAGTTTGCATAAAAATGATCCAGGAGACGAATATCTTGGTAAAACTCCTATTGTTGACGAGTTTGGTCAATCAAATTTGGTTGATTTTGAAGAAAAAATAAAATCCATCAATCAATTGGAATCTGAGTGGAACTTGGAAGATGAAAGTTTGAATAGAGATGAAGATTTCAACTACTCGAAATATGGCGGTTACTTGAATGCTAAATTGGAGGCTACAGGATTTTTTAGAACTCAAAAAGTAGATAATAATTGGTGGTTTGTAGATCCAGACGGGTATCAATTTTTGTCTCTAGGTTCAGATTGTATTGCTCCGGGTAACGGCGGAAACGTTAATCGATTGGACAAAAGATCGAATTTTATGAAACAAGCACCACCTGAAGGCATGGGCTTAAACCCAAAGCGGCCAAATAGAGTGTCTTTTGGAACCTGGAATTTATTTCGTCGGTTTGGGGAAGACTATCCTACTAAATCTAATGATATGATTATACGCAGAATGACGAATTGGGGGTTAAACACAATTGCGAATTGGTCTAGTAGTGAAGTAATAAAGATGAATCAAAAGCCATTTATGTTACAATTACGTGGTCTTGGGATAGGCGAAAGCATTATGGGGCTTACTGATGTATATGATGTTAATTTTCAATCTCATATAGAAAAGGCGGTTCAAGAATATGTAACGCCATACAAAGACAATCCATGGCTTATAGGTTACTTTACTGGCAATGAACCATCATGGTTAGGGCAAGAATCTAGATTGTGTGATTTAATTTTAAATTCAACTCGCGCTATGCCTATTCAGTCTGCTTTAAAGAATTATTTAGCCAATGGAGATAGTCCTGAAAGACGAAAAGCATTTATTTATGATAGCTTCAAAACCTTTCTTCAAACTGTAGAGGCTGCAGTAAGAAAACATGATCCAAACCATCTTACCCTTGGAATCCGATTTGGAAAAATCCCTGAAAATGAAGTCTTAGAAATTTGTAAAGAAGTTTTTGATGTCTTCAGTTTTAATTGTTATGAATTAGCCCCTCCAAAAAAAGATATGGATAGGGTTATGAATGTAACAGGCTTACCAATGATTATAGGCGAATATCATGCTGGAACTGTGAATAGAGGTATGGCGCAGGCCTTGGTACAGGTTGAAAACCAAAAAGAGCGTGGTGTTGCCTACAGGTATTATACAGAGCAAGCATTTAATCATCCTAGTTTAATTGGGGTTGGCTATTTTCAATGGTCTGATCAAGATCTTACCGGTAGAGGTTATGATGGTGAAAACTATAATTGTGGTTTGGTAGATGTTACTGATAGACCTTACAAGCATATGGTAACGGCCATTAAAGAAACTGCAAAAAGAATATATGATGTTCATGTAGATAAAATAGAGCCATATAATAAAATACCTTTGAATCCATGTGGATATGAATTAATTCCTGATTTATGGAATGAATAATAGGGATACTATACTATATAAAAACTGATTATTGATGCAATCCTATTTTCTTAAAACGTAATACTAATGATCAAATATTTTCAATTTAAGGGAATAAAAAAAAGTAGATTGATGCTCATGATTATTTCTGTTTCCTTCTTGTCGTGCAAGGACACTAATAACAAAGAGAAAGGTAATATTATTATGGACTCAAATTTGATTTATCAAGAGTATTCGCCAAAAGCATCAGACCTCGTGATTTCAAGAGAAAAATATTTAGATAAATTATATGGTTTTTGGCTTGGGCAATGCATAGCAAATTGGACAGGCTTGGTTACTGAAATGGATAAAGTTGGAAACATTGGTGAATTCCAAACGGGCGATTTTTATACAAGAGACAATTGGGGGAAAGCGGATCTACCGAGTATTTGGGGAGAGGGCGTTCCGAGTGATTTATCTGCTACAATAGATTTTGTTTTTAGGGATGAAGACGATGTCTGGGGGTCAGACGATGATACCGATATTGAATACATATATCAAGATTTATTATTTACTAATAAAACGGCAATGTTAACTGGTGAGCACATTCGAAAAGGCTGGCTTGCGCATATCAAGACTGAGGAGGAAAATTATTTGTGGGTATCTAATGAAAAGGCATTTCATTTAATGCAGGAGGGCATGATGCCACCCGAAACGGGAAATCCTAAAAATAACCCTGAGTATGAGATGATAGATGCACAATTGACCACAGAAATTTTTGGTTTATTTGCTCCAGCACGCCCCGATATTGCATTAAAAATGGCACATTTACCTATACAAACGACTGCAAGATATAATGCTGAATGGGCATCAGAGTTTTATGTTATTATGTATGCATTAGCATCTTATGTTGATAAAGACCTTTCAATGAAAGAAAAAATTCTATGGATGACTCAAGAAGCTAGAAAAAGATTGCCTAATGATTCTTTTTCAGCAAAAATGTTTGATTACGTGTTAAGAAGATTTAATGAAAATATACCTTGGGAGCAGGTAAGAGATGAGCTTTATATAAAATATCAAGTCAATCAAGAAGATGGGTATAATATAACGTCTAAAAATTTATATTGTAATGGTTGTTTTGCCTCTGGAATTAACTTTGCCTCTAGTATTGTGAGTGTATTATATGGTGAAGGCGATATAAAGGAGACTATAAAAATTGGTGCATTGATGGGTTGGGATTCTGATAACCCTACTGCTACATGGGGAGGTTTATTGGGTTTCATGATTGGTAAGGATGGTATAGAAAAGGCGTTTAATAGAAAGTTTGCTGACAAATTTAACATTCACCGAACACGAGTTAGTTTTCCTAATAATGGTATTGATAATTTTACTAATATGGCACAAAAAGGTGTGTTTATTGTTGATAGGGTTGTTCAAGAACAAATGGGTGGAGGTATTGATTTAGAAAAGGGATTATGGTATATACCAAATATTGGATTAAATATAAAACCTGCTCATAATTAGTTTTTAGTAGTATAAATAAACAATTAATTTTAGTTTATCTATATTCAAGATTTACAATTCTTTTTGTTATACCTTTTGAAACAAGCCTATAATCAGTGACATGACTCAAAAAAGAACTTCAACATTCAGAACAAAAAAAAGAAAGTAATGCTCATGATTACCATCATGCTTATTGTTGTAAGTGCCGTTTTAATTACTTCAATTGGCGTTCAAAGAAAAGAACAAGCTTATCTAGAAAATCAATATAACGTGTATTGTGGGAGTTGCCATTTAGTACCTAACCCAGAAAACATTCCAAAATCGTTATGGAAAAATAAAGTGCTACCAGAAATGGCAAAAAGAATGGGGTTAAAGAGCTATAACGATGGGTCTCAGAGGTATTCTGATTTAGAAAAACAGCATATTAAACTTAATAATGGGTATCCTGAGTTGCCTTTATTGGATAATTTGAAATGGCAGGAATTATAATTGATTACATATTAAGTATCGCGCCTGAAAGCGTACCAAATACATCAGTTAGAAAGGGAAGAAATTCTAAATGAACCCAGTTTAAATTTTCATTTAAAACTTTAAATCCGGTTAAACGAGCAGTTGGTATTGTAAATATTACCTTTAACAATAAATCAAACAACCTATTTGTTGGGGATGTTTTTGGTAAGTTGTATCAATTAAACATTAACTCTGATATTAAGTTAACCTTTGACTCTCCTATAGTTTCTAGTGTTTTAATAGATAGTACGCTTTATGTAACGGAAATTGGAATTATGAATCCGAGTGAAATTCCTAAGGGTGTTATATATAGTTTGGACTCTGATACTTTAGTACCACTTGGCATAGAGCTACATAGCCCTGTTTATTCTGAAATTAACGATCTAAATGGCGATGGTGAAAATGAAATTATTATATGTGAATTTGGACATCTTACAGGATCATTATCATTACTTGTTAAGAATGAAGAAACTTATGACAAAAAATGCTCTTGGTATTCCCGGGTAGTATAAAAGTGTAGGTTTTAGATATGAACAGAGATGGTAAGAAAGATATAGTGGCATTATTTGCACAGGGAAGAGAAGGCATTTATGTATTTTATCAAACGGACAACCTAGAATTTAATGTGGAGCCTTTAGTATTGATGCCATCTGAATCTGGTTCTAGTTGGTTTGAGCTGTTAGATTTTAACAATGATGGGTATCCGGATATCCTACTTGCCAATGGCAATAATGCAGATTATTCAAGATTCTTAAAGTCCTATCACGGCATATGGTTATTTATAAATAATGGTAAAAATGAATTTAATGAAGAATGGTTTTATCCGATAAATAGAGCAACACGGGTGTCTGTTGGTGATTTTGATATGGATGGAGATATCGAATTTGTTGTATTATCGTTCTTTTCCGATTTTGATAAAGGTCTGGAAGAGGGTTTTGTTTATTTAGAAAATGTTGATTCAAGTAATTATTTGTTCACTTCATATACCTCAGAAAAGACTAAGAGTGGTAATTGATTAGTGATGGAAAAAGGAGATTTTGATTCTGATGGCGATATAGATATTATGCTGGGTAGCTTTAATATGATTGCTCCAAATAGTTTTAAAAGAAAGAAAAAAGAAGATCTCTTAATACTTGAGAACAACCATATTAAAAGTTAGATTCTATAAGTTGAGTCTTGTGTTCGTTTAATGTAACGTTAATAGTTGCAATAGAGAAGATTAACTTAATTGTTTATGTGGTTAAGGTTGTTGAAAATAACGATTGATATCTTAGAGTTATGAAAGTAACTAATTTTTATTTCCTTATATGGTTGACACTTATGTTGAGTTGCCAGCACAAAAAAAATTTAAAGATGACGTATATACTTAAAAATAAAAATATTGAAATACATATGGACGCACCCTTAGAAAATTATAATCTCTCAAGATTTGATTGGACAGGTAAGATTACTTCTGTAAAGTATAAAAATATGCTTGTGACAGGAGTTGAAGAACATAATGTTAAGAATAAGAATGATTATGGGAAAGGTCTATATAATGAATTTGGAATTAAAACAGCCATAGGATATAATGAAACAAATGAAGGTGATTGGTTTCATAAAATAGGAGTTGGCCTGTTGAGAAAAGATGATACAGTATATGATTTTACTAAACGCTACGATATTAAACCTGCTACGTTTAATATTAAAAGTATGTCCAATAAAATAATTATTGACTGCATATCTCAAAACGTTAATGGATATGCCTATACTTTAAATAAAGAAATTGAACTATTTGAAAGTAGTTTTGTTATAAAATATGTTTTAAAAAACGTGGGTGAAAAACGTATTGTAACAAGTGAATACGTTCATAATTTTTTAGCTATCACCGAGGAGTTTATAGGTAGTGATTATATCTTAAAGTTACCATTTCAAATCAAACCTAAATTATTTGAAAAGACCTTTAACTCTGAGGACAAAGTTGAGATTGGCTCAAATGAAATAGCGTTCAATAATACCCCTAAAAAACCTTTTTTTTTCAGCTATTTGGCTGGTCGTAATGAAGTTGATGCTAGCTGGGAATTAATAAATACTAAGAATAAAATAGGGATTAGCGAAAAAGGAAGCTTCAAAACATCTAAAGTAAATCTTTGGGGATGGAAACATGTTATTAGTCCAGAATTATTTTTTGATATAAAAGTGGAGCCTGGAAAGGCTGCTAAATGGACCAGAACTTTTAAGGTATTTGAAGACACTATCCTAAAAAGTGTGTAAGTTCAAAATTTCAGGGTTAAATTATTTATAGTTTAATCCTGTTTTCAAATATAGCTAAAAATTGGTTGAGTATAATTCCCCAATTTCTAACAGGCATTATCCATTTTTTAGTGCT